>NZ_JAIMFO010000001.1 GCF_019795105.1 Collinsella ureilytica
ATAACCTCCCCACTTACCGCGCAGCGCCCCTCTGTTCGCGCAAGTGCGATCTGTCGAGCACGGCGGTAAGCCGCACGTGCATACGACGCACGCCAGGGGTTTTCAGTTGCGCGTGATCGTTCTTGTTTGGCAGTTCTTCTGGATGCTGAGCCCGCTCCGCAGGCCGGACATGCGCCCGACCGGACGAGCTTCCCGCATCCTTGGCATAACCTAGACATCAGACACCCTCTTTTTCGCCGCTTCATACTCACGCCGCGCCGCTTCAAATGCGTTGCGCTCACGCATCGCTGATGCTTTCCGGCGCTCCCAGCACACCGGGCAAAGCCCATGACGAGCCGCCACGGTGCGCTCCCTCACTTCATACGTCCCACAACATGGACAGAGTTCTCCAGCGCGTACTCTGAGAGACACACCTAGACGAGATGCTCGCTTCCTAACAGCTGTAGCTGAGCGCCCGAGTGCGTGCGCGATCAAGTCAGCCCCATCGCCTCGGTGGCTGATGAGATAGCGCTCCTCTTCATCTGTCCAGGGATCTCTTGTCACATTCGTGTGACATCTTTTTTTATTGCTCATAAAAATTTCACGACCACACTCCCGCCTGTCAGACTCCATAGTTGATCGAGCTTCCCCCGCGCTCGTCTTTCTCCGCGCTTTCCTCCTTGCTATACCCCCCTTCTCTCCTATCTCCAACAGCTTATTTTCTTTTTAAGGCTCTCTAGAGCTTTTTTTAGGCTTTCTAGTTTGTCATGTGGATACTTGCTAAGCTTTGATCTAAAACGCCTTGTATTCGCGATCTCGTTTTGTTTTACGGCTATTCCAAGCGCTTTTACATAGCTCAAATTTCCCAGAGTCTCACGTAGAGACCGGACGGGTCTGACCACGCCTGGAAGATGTGAAGCTCAGCCACGAGCTTGTCGTCTTCGATAAAACCCAATCGCTCTAAGGCATCCATCAGGGCTTTTGCTGAGTTATCCGCATCCGGCTTTGCCGTGTATGGCTCGCCCTGGGCGCGTTTGCCCCGCGTTGGGTAGCACCACCTGATCTCTGTCCCAATTGCTCCGTGCAAGGGCTTTTTAGGCACAAAAGGCGAGATAGCAGCCTCAATCGCTGTTCTAGCCTCTGCCAGATCGTCCGAGTCAAAGATCGCTCCGGTCTTCGTGTTGACCCGCTTACCGTTTGCTCCGGTAGCTGTTGGCGGGCGTCTCATAGGCGCGAAGAACTCCAGAGAGCCAAGCCTCAGGTCAGACTGAGTATTTCTCATTTCGCTTGCTCCTCAATCCAGTAGCCATCTCGAATCGCTGCGACCTTCGAAGCCTCCCAGCCATCCAGAAATTCCCGCAATAGCCGCGTGAGTAGATCTTCTCAGTAGCCTCTTTACCTAGGTTTTCTTGATTCGACGTCTCTCGGCTATCATGGGTCTGGTCGTCTAATGTGTCCTGTCTAGGTAGCATTTCGATCATTTTTCTTCTGTCTTTCCGTTAGGGGTCACCGACTGCGGGGTGGGCTGTAGGCTTGCAGCATCCAGCGCGCAAAGGTGTGCGCGCGACTTATGCGCGCACACCGTGCCTACAGTCCACCCCCGGTGGTTGTGGGGTGTAACCCCTACTACGTAGTAGTAGGATTTACAAGGGGTTTTTAACAAGGGGTTGTCCCTGAGTTTTTTAGACTCTACAAGGGGGCGGGGTTCGTTCATTCGGCTATACATTGGTTTTTCTAGAAGCGCTGGTAGAACGCTTTCTGTTTTTCATTTTATGCATTTTACCCATCGACCTCAGAATCCCAATCCATGGCCGTATTCTCGATCTCGACAAGCTCGTCTCGACCATCGTCGCTCACTCTGAATGGACTCCAGCTCGCGCTGGAGCGCGTCCAGTTCTGAAGCATTGACCTAGAGACGGGCTGTCCTTGCACCGCTTTGATACGCTTCAAGACCTCTGCGCGTGTGGCAATTACCCCGTCCGCCGCACAGGCCGCAACCGCTTCCCTCATGGCTGAGACCTTCTCGCGCTGCGTCCTTTTTGCCTGGCTAACAGCAGCCTCTGTGCCTTTCGCGCGCCGAGCTGCCAGAGTTGGCATTTCTCCTTCAACCGTAAGATCTGAGAGCGCTCCTGTGGCGTCTGCTCGATGTGCTGGATGCTCGAACCAGAGGTCTTTAGGCTCAAATCGTGGGAACTCTCGAAGCGTGCCCTCAATCCTCCAGGCAGTCCAGCCACGTGATTTCGCAGTGATCTGTTCGCTTGTATCTTTGAGCACCTGGTAGATGTCTTGAGGCAAGCTGTCTGCTGCCCAGCGACAAAGCTGCACGACTCCTGATTGAGCTTCGAGCGGTGCGGCTTTTCTCCAATCGGGTACGTGGTGATCCATAAGAGTTTTCAACACCGACCATGTGCGCTCGAGATCGTGAGCTTGTCTGCAGGCATCGGTCATTTCAAGCGCGGTCATGTCGAGCAGGGCGTCTGGGTCGCGTGCAAATACGCCTGAGCCAGACGCTCTGTCCATTGAGCGCTTCTGCCCCTGCATGCCTTTGCTGTGGTGGTGGCAGTAGATAACCGCGCATCCGACTTGTTGAGCAATTCGGTCGAACTGATTACAAAATGCGGCCATCTGGTCGGCTGAATTCTCGTCTCCAGTAATGACTTTATAGATAGGATCTATAACAACTGCGGCTGGTCTGCGTCTCAAAGCACGTCTGATCAAAGACGGCGCTAATTTGTCCATTGGCACAGATCTCCCGCGCAAATTCCAGACGTCAATCGAAGCGATGTTGTTCGGCTCCCAGCCTAGCGCGTTGTAAACGTCCTGGAAGCGATGGAGCGCACTTGCCGGGTCAAGCTCTAGGTTGACGTAGAGCACACCGCCCTGGGCGCACTTCCACCCAAGCCAGTCTCTTCCCTCAGCAATCGCGCAGCAAAGCTCAATCAAGGCGTAGCTCTTGCCTGCCTTAGAAGGACCCGCTAAAAGCATTTTATGTCCCTGGCGGAGCACCCCTTCAATAAGTGGTGGTGCCAGCTCAGGTAGGTTATCCCACGCAGCAGCTAAGCTCTCAGGCTCTGGCAAATCATCAGAGATCTCTTGAATCCAGTCCCACCACTCTGTCCACGTGGCCATGCCCGAGTCAGTAGCAATGAGGCGCTGGTAGGCGTCTTTTCGCTGGACTCCTGGCATACGTGAGAGGCGTGAGGGGTTTTTGTTCTGAGCATCAGGTGCGAGACCGTTTTTCCGGCAGATGTCATAGAGCAGATCAACGCGCTTTCTGTACTCCGCGTAGTCCGCAGCATCTACCCTCACGATCGCGTGGATTGACTTGCCGCCTGAGTCCACGATCGCGGCACACGGGAGCTTCAGCTCACGGATAATCGCAAGCTGCATCTCGCGGCTGATCTCGTCGGACTCGACCAGTGCGTAGCGAAACTCAGTAACGTTGGTGTTTCGCACGCCCTCGCCATCAAGCGGGTTAAATCGGATCCAGGCACCCGCCTGCGGATTGAGATCTCCCAGTGCGGCACCGATGTCGCCTTTACAGGCGTCTAAGGCTCTTAAGATTTCTCCTGCAGTTCTCGCATACGTGCCCTTAGACGGGAGCCACCTGCCTTCTCGCTCCCAGGCTTCACTGACATAGCCTACGTATTCGTCCTCTTCAAAAAGCGCTGAAATATAGTCAGAAATTTCTCGCACCGGATCGACCCCAGCGGCAGGCAGTATCTCTTCTGGCTCTGTCCAGCTCGGGTCAATCAAGGCTCCTGTAATCTCAGAATCCCAGCTAATAGCTTCATCAGGCAAGCGAGAAGGCGGTGTCCAACCGCGAGCTCGCGCCATCATAGCTAGCGTTGCGGGTCCTATGCGATCAGCCTTTGTGCTGCTAAATCCTGACCATTTCTTTGCGCACTCGCCTGGATGGTAGCGCGCAGCATCGCGAGCGCTCCAGCTCTCCCAGGCATCCAGTGGAAGCTCTGCTGCGTGCAAAGCCATGCCGACCTCTACCCACTCGGCGTAGGAAAGAGTAGCCGGATCAATACATCCAAGCGCGCCAATGAGATCGGTGTGTTCGTTCGTATCAATCACGACTCATCCCCTCCTTCCATATCTTTAGGCTTCCACTCTGCCGCAGAGACTCCATGCGGTAGCCGCCAGCCGTTTGACGCAATCCGGGTAATCATCGAAGAGGCACCTGTGGACGACCACGTGCCCACACGCCTAAAGCCGTAGCGCTCAAGCAAGCGAATCTGCTTAGGCGTGGCCAAGCCCTCAGCGCGGCGCTTTGCCAAGCGGTCAAGCAAAAGACTCGCTTTGCCCGCGCACTCCTGCTCACCGAAGACACCGTAAGACTCGAGGGCTTTGATCTGCTGATCGCTTGCCGGAGCCATCTCCCAGGCAAACTGGGGGATATAGCCGGAAAGATCTTCAGCAGCAATTGACATCTCAAACTGCAAAGGATCAACGAGCTTGGCTTTTTTACGGCGCTGCTCTGCAAGCTTGGTAGCGAGCGCTTCTTCTCGCTGAGCGATGACATCTTCTTGTGCCACCACTTCAACCTCAGTAATATCTTCTGGCGCGCCAGCTTTCTCTAGAATCTCTGTCATCCTCGTGGCAACCGCTGCGTCTTGTGCTACAAGGTGCGCCGGTCGGCATAGATCCAGCCGTTCTGTGAGCCAAATGAAATCAAGGATAAGCAGGCTCTCTTTGCCAGGCGCGAGTCGCGTGCCACGGCCGACCATCTGAGCGTAGAGTGCTCGCACTTTCGTTGGACGAAGAACTACGACGCAGTCCACACTCGGGCAATCCCAGCCCTCAGTTAAAAGCATCGAATTGCAAAGCACCGTGCCTTTACCTGCCGCATCATAGGCGGCGAGGATCTCTGCGCGATCAGGGCTTTGGCCGTTCACCTCACGAGCGTCAAGCCCTGCGGCGATAAGCATTGCCTGAAATTTCTTTGAAGTGGCGATCAGCGGCAAAAACACAACGGTTTTTCTGTCGCGGCATCCCGCCTCGATCATCATGCGCGCAATCTCTGGCAGATATGGGTCAAGCGCTGTGCCAACCTCTTCTGCTGCATAATCTCCAGCGCGCGATGACACACTGGTCATATCAATTTTTACCGGAAGCGTTTGCGCCTCCAGAGGGCAAAGATAGCCCTCACGAATTGCGGTGGGCAAAGTGTACTCAAAGGCAAGCGAGTCAAAGACCTCGCTCATGTCACGGCGGTCTCCTCGATCGGGCGTGGCCGTGACACCTAGCACGCGAGCATGAGAGAAGTAATCAAGCACCGCTCGATATGACTGCGTAAGGGCGTGGTGAGCCTCATCAACCACAATGAGATCGAACCGATTCGCACCAAGAGCAGCGAGGCGCTTGGGGCGGCAAAGTGTCTGCACCGACCCCACAGTTACTGCCTCAAATGTGCCTACGCTGGTAAGATCTGCCTTTTCTACACTCGCCGCAAGTCCGGTGGTCTTTTGAATCTTATCGGCAGCTTGCTCGAGCAACTCACCGCGATGGGCAAGCACGAGCGCGCGGCCACCGGTATCTACCACGCGCTTTATGACTTCAGCAAATACAACAGTCTTGCCGGTGCCGGTAGGCAAGACGATAAGCGTACGGCGGCGGCCAGAAGCCCATTCAGCCTCGACCGCATCAGCCGCCGCCCTTTGATAGGGTCTCAGCTCCATGTTAGAACACTCCCGGTGCCGGTGCCTGGGCTGCCCGAACAGCGGCATCTATGGTTGCTTGCACGGCGGGCGGTGCCTGGACAGTATCTGCAGGAGGTGTCCAGCCGCCTTGCGCGGGCACGCTAGGCGTTGGCTGCGTGTTTGCTTGGTCTGGCTCAAGAAATGCCTTTACTTCGTTTCCTTGTCGCTCAGACCCGTCGTTTCCTGTCCAGGATCGCAAGCTGAGCGACAGCCTTCCCGATGCTCCAGGAACCGATGACCAGTCAGGGCGAAAGGGTTCATCGCCCGAGCCTGCAGGTCTTAAGCCCACACAGGTAAAGAACTGCGCAATTTTCCACATGACTTTTTTATTTAAGAAGAGCCGCTCAAAGATCTTGCGACCAACATACTCGCCCGTTGTGACCTCAAGCTCGAGCTTGGCCACCGGGCAAGCTGCCATCTTTGCCGAGCCGTTGAACTGGCCGCGCTCGAACTTAGATACGCGAAAATCGTACTCACCAGCAGGGAGCGGATCAAAAGACGGGGCACTGCCCTCTACCTCAGAGTCCCATGTGAGCGCAGTGTTGTCGTTTTCCACCATGTTATTGCCTTTCTATTATTTGGTATCCGGCATGCCTTGAGCGATGTAGCTCGTGATCTGTGGCCATACGCTTGTCAGCCATCCAGCGAAGTCCTCACGAAGCGCCGAGAAAGGCGTATCACGCGTGATATAGCCCTTCTTCGCGAGCGCTTGTAAGAGGAGCGCTTCTTCAATGCCATCTGAGCGCATGAGATCCCGAATTGGTGCGAGCCACTGTGGCTCTGTTTGAGCTGCAGGCTTCGGCTTTGGTACAGCTTTTGTAGCTGAAGCGCTTGTTACGTGCTCAGGCGTAGCTGAGGTGGCCGCAGAAGCAGTAGCAGCCTTACGAGTTTTTGTGGCCGCTGGTGCCTTTTGCGCTGTTGGAGCGTGAGCTGCAGGCGCTGGCTTTGTTTGCGCTGGAGCAGAAGTTGCGGCATGCGCGTTTTTAGCCTGGACGACAACTGCGGGCTTTTGTGGAATGTGCGGGGCAATCTGTGCCCAGTCCATCGGAACCTCATCAGATAGACCCCAGCGGTTTTTAGCATCCCAGGTTGCCGCGTGCGTAGTTCTCAGCACACGAACCTTGCCACCTTGAGCCTTTTTGCGCTTACCGTTTGCGTCAGCATCTACCACGATTGTTTTGTATGTGGCAAAAAGTACCGCGTCTGCCCACTCTTTGACCATGGGTGCGGTCTGGCGGCGCAAGAGCTTCAGCTCCCAGCGATCATATGCTCCCATCTCATCGGGTAGCTCGAACTTAGAGATGGTGGCATGTGCGGTCAGCACGATATTTACGCCGCGATCGCGCACTTCACTTAAGAGGTTTAAGAGATGCCCGAACTCTTCTTTAACGTAGGTATAGCCCTTGCCATAACCCGGATCTTCAATGCCTGACCAGCCTTTGCTTTTGCAGACCTGCTCAATGCAGAGCTTTTCTGCCCAGTCAGCTGTGTCGATGACGAGTGTCGCGCACTCCTCTGGGAAATCGCGGATCCAGCTCACCTCTTGCATGAGCATCGTCCAGGATGTAGGCGTGGGCAGACGCCGGACGTTTAGGTGCCCTGAGCCGCCTTCGGTGTCGATAAAAAGCGCTCCAGGGAACTGCGCAGCGAGCGTTGTTTTGCCGATTCCTTCAGGTCCATAGATCAAGACGCGTTGTGCTTGCGTGATAGCCCCGCTCGTAATTGGAAACATTAGAAGACCCCTTCCGTGAAGGTTTTGGCAGGCTCAGCGGGCGCATTGAAGCTGCCGTCGAGCAAATCTTTTGGAACTGCCGGAATCTCAGGAAGCGGAGTCTCAGGCGCTAAAGCCTCAGGTACTGAAACCTCAGGGGCTGAAGCAGCCTCAGGGATATCTGTACCAGGAGCGGGGATGACATTTGCGCCAACCACGCGCCCGTCTTCAATCACGACCGTGCAGGTGCCGTCCGTGGCCACGCGGGTGCCGATGACCTGTAAATCCTGCTCTTGTGCCCACGCGCCGAACTCTGCCAGGGTGGCCGGATCCATTTTTTCCAGCTCGTCCACCAGCACAAAGCCGCAGCTCGGCTTAAGTGCGCGCACGACAGCTGTGGCGACACGCAGCTGCTCTGAGCCGCTCATATCTCCCCAAACAGCCCCGTTATAAACGAGCTTGCCATCTTCTACCGTGAGTCCAGGTAGCGGCATGCCAGCGCCTTCAAGCAAAGCAGCACGTCGGTCGCGAATCGCGGCTACCTCTTCGTCCAGGGCGCGATACTCCTCATCCAGTGCGTCTGCGTCAGCTTCCATCTGTGCCCGGCGCTGATTGGCGCGCACGCGCTCATTGATGGCGTCGATCTCGGCGAGCTTCTCTTCAACTTCAGCCGTCGACTCCTCCTGGATCTCTCCGGCGGTCTTCTTCGCGTCTGCAACATCTGTCTGCAGCCGTTTCACCTCTGCTGCCTCAGTAGCTGCTCGCTCTGTTAGCTCCCGGATGCGCTCACCGGTAGCTGCAAGCCGCTGCTCTGCCAAGATCAGCTCAGATGCCAGCTCGTCTGCTTTTGCGCGGAGCCGCTGGCGCTCGCCATTGCGTGCCAGGATGGCTGATTGCTCAGCGATGAGTTCGGTAGCACTTACCGGCTCTGCTGGTGCATCAGCAAACCACGGCGCATCTTCTGCGACTTTGCGCTTTGCTCGCTTTTGCTGACCGACCGCCAGGCGAATATCTGACTTTTTGCTCAGCTCGCGGTCGAGTGCTTCTAGCTCTTCGCCCACGCCAATGATGCGCAGCAGCTCTCCTGCCTTTTCGCGGTCACTCATTGCCATGAACTTCGGTAAGTCCAGCGCCAGCTCTTCAATGAGTCCATTGATGAGAGCCTGTCCTGCGCGTCTGCCCTCTGGGTCAGTAACCTTAAGTGAGCAGTTTTTACCTGAGCGCTCAACGACCAAGCCGTTAGTCAGCTCCACGCGCATTGCGGCGGGCGTGGCGCTCCCCTCTCGCGTCGGCTTGTCTGGGCGCTTGCGCTCCCCGCCTAAGGCGTAAGCGATCGCGTCTAAAACGGAAGTCTTTCCTTGCCCGTTTCGTCCACCAATGACAGTGAGACCATCTGGTGCAGGCTCTAAGCTGAGCGCCCGTACTCGCTTAACGTTTTCTAACTCCAGACTTGCAATTTTTACTGGGGACTTGTTCTCGTCCATCTCAGTCATAGCATCTCCTTCATGAGTTTTGCTAGCGTGATTAACTAGCAGTACGTGGTGCTCGTTTTGAAAAGTGGTTCTCTTTTTGCGTAAAACGGTTCTCGTTTTACAAAAGTGGTTCTCGTTTTATATAGATGGTTCTCGTTTGAGCTAAACACTTATATAGGTAGTTCTCGTGGTCAAGCGTTTGTGTGTCTAGCTTTTTAGCTTGCCGCGCATGATGAGTCGCGCGATCTCTTGCTCTGCTTGAGCTGCTGTGGCATCTGCCGGTATTGCCAAGATATGGCGCATGCGCACAGGACCCGTCGTGTTATAGCCACCGAGCTCTGCGTAGCGAACAGCTACCCATTGGCCACGTTCGCGGTAGGCTTTCCAGCCAAGTAAGCTACTCATTCGTTACCCTCAAACAACGGCAGCTCTTCGACGATTGAGCGGATACTCACCTGCACGGCCTTACCGGTGAGATCGAGCATCTCTCGCAGCTCATCAATTTGGTTCTTTGGCTGATTTACGCTCAGCGTAAGCGTGGTTTTGCCTGATTTAGATTGAATCTGCTCAAGCATGCATTCAATTATCAGTGGCTGGTTTTCAGTCATTCTGATATCTCCTTGTCATGTATTGCCCGAGCAATGCCGCGTTTCATGCGATCAGCCCGGTCTCGCTCACGTGCGAGCTCACGATCTCGCTCTATCAATGCATCAGCGAGTGTTCCTTTGATTCGCGCCCAGGCGGCTTTGGACGCCGCATCAGCTGCAATCCGGCGTGGTGCGCGCTCGTATAGCTCTTCTCGCTGCTCAGGCGTCATAATCAAAACAGCCTCACCAAGCGCGAGTAAGAGTTGGTCTTTTTCTGATGGCGCAGGAACCGCTTGTACTGAGGTGAGTACCTTCTCAGCTCGTTTAGCAAACGGCTCGGGTATTCGTGCTCCCCCGCGCTCGTAGCTGGTATATGTTCCAGTCGATACACCACAAGCCGCCGCAGCTGCTCGTTGCGTAAGCCCTGATGCCGCACGGAGCTTTTTCAAATCATCGCTTTTCATGTCCCACCTCCTTTTTATGAGAGACCGAAAAAGGAGCGGACAAACAGCCCAGCGATATACAACGCTTTCCAAAACTGCGGCATTGCGTTGACCATGAACCATGTAAACGGAATGATAAGCACACCAATCAGAATGCGAACTGCAGGTTTAATTTCCATGGGTACCCGCCTCAATCCAAGCATCCACCCACTCAGGGCGTACGAGTCGACCCTGCCTGCGTCCTGCCGGAAGATGGCTTTTCAGTCGCCCAGCGTTGACCTCAGCGTTTAAGGTTGCGTACTTAATACCAAGCACACGCGAGATCTCAGTGACGCTATAAAGTGGTTTTCGCGGCAGCCCATAGCGCACAGCATCAGCTGCAAAGCCGCCTCCATCAGGTGCGGGTACGCTATCAGCGTTTTTGAGTGCTTCTTCAACCGCGCGAGCAACTGCATCTGCAATTTGGCGCGACAATGTAGTAACATCCATAGGTGACCTCCTTTTTGGTCGAGAAAGGCTCCAACGTTGCGTCTGTGGTGGCCTTTCTTTTTTTCTCGATACCGTGTTTGTTTTCGGGGTACACGTCCCCGCGAGCCTGTTTTTCGTGCGCGTTTCCTTTGGCTCAAGCACGAATCCCTTACCACGCGAGAGATCAACGCTTTTTCCGTCGGTGTTAGCGACGCTCTATGCGATTTTCAAGGTACGTATAGTTGGTTAGCTGGTGTTAGTCGCTCGACTCAAGCACTTGTGCGCCAGCAAAGAGGTAATCGAGCCGCATACTTGGGAAAAACTTCATCTGAATCTTTCGCGCTTCATCTAGCGTCGTAGGGATGCGCTCATTGCATTTCAAACAGAAGTTGTTTTCAGTCATTCCTAGAAAATCGGCAATTTCGGCTTGTGTAATTCCCTTACGGCGCATCTCAGCTTTAAGGTTCTGTAATGCCATAATTCTTTATCACCTCCTTATGTGATCTCATAATCTAGCGCAAGCATATATGAGATTCAATAAGATTTCAACGAAATTTAGGAAAAATATTATTATGGTAGCTAAGACAAAGGCTCCGATTATTTGGTTACGTAGAGAAACAGGTGATCATGGTGGGTCGGGTTGAGGATGAAATTAGAGATATGATTAACTTCCAATTCGGTAGCGTACCTAGGTTCGCACAGGAAATTGGGTTGCCTGCCCAGACCGTCTATTCCGCTTTGCGCAAGGGGCTTTCCGGGGCATCAGTTGCAACTGTAATGCCGATCGTCGCAAAGCTTGGTCTTGATCCTGTATGGATCGTTAAAAACCAGTTGCGAGAGCGAGACGAAGATGAAAGCAAAAACTTCACCTACGTACCACTGTACGGGTCAATTGCCGCAGGTTCTCCAATTGAGATGATTGAGGTGGACGACCACCACCCAATCCCCAATGCCGTGTTCAACGCCTACCCGCGCGCCTTCCTGCTTGAGGTAAACGGTGAATCTATGAACCGCGTCATCCCCAACGGTTCATATGTTCTCGTTGACCCATGTGTTGACGTAGATAGAGATATGGAGCCATACGCTGTATGTGTAAATGGGTACGACGCGACAATTAAACGTGTGCGGAAACTCGAAAACGGCTTTGAGTTGGTTCCCGATTCAATCGACCCGACGTTTCGCCCGAAGATATATGACTACGGCGTTGAAGGAACTGACGAAATAACGATTATCGGGCGCGTTGTTTGGTACTGCATCCCGTTTGATTGGTCGTTTTAGAGCCGCAGGTATTGGCTAAAGGCGTTGTCGTGTGGTTTCAATCGGCAGAAGAGACGGATTAGGAAGGGTTGAGCACTTATGCAGCTGAAAACAACGATCAACCTATGGGTTAATGAGGATGCGGTGCTTCAGCCAGAAAGCCCACTCGAGGTCGTGAAGGTACGCGGCGGCTACATCGCAAAATGCAACGGAGAGACCGTCGGGAAGATCCAGCCACGCTATACGCGTTTTCTCGACACAGACCATGGTCTTAAGCCTGTGATCATGAAAATTGAGGGCAGAAACGTCACTGTCGGGTTTTATGGCGCTGACGTCGGCTCTATCCGTGGCAAGAATGGAATGATCGAGCTAAAAGATGGCCAGCTTACGTTTACTCAGTTTGCAAACCAGCAGACACAAACCAAAAGCATTGAGGGTGTCCAGGCGTCTGTAGAGACCGGAGAGCAGCTGCATGAGCGCGTTACGCTTACGCGCGTAGCACTTTTCGGTATCTTTGCCCTTGGCCTGAAAAAGCGCGCCGGGGGTGAGCGCTATCTCGTTATTGATGGAAAAGACTTTGCCTGGGCGCTTGAGGTCGATTACAAGCATGCAAACGAAGCGTTCAAGTTCGCAACCATGCTCAACAACGCCGTAAAAGAGCTGAGTTCCGAAGAAGCTCTGCCTGGATCATCGCCAACAGAAGACTCCGGCGGATCTTTCTTAGATGAACTTGAGCGCTTAGCTGCGCTTAAGTCTTCCGGAATGCTTGATGAAGATGAGTTTCAGATAGCAAAGCGCAAGATATTAGGGATATAGCCCGAAAAGAACTGCGCTCCCCCACTTTTGCTTGGCGGCAAGGGGAAGCGCAGCACGAGAACCACCTACAGAGAGGCGGTGGCTACATTATGCCACGCAAAGCAATGAGACGAGCCTGGGGCAGTGTCACCGAGGTAAAACGCGGTAAGAAATACGTAATCCGGTGGCAGCAAAATACCGATCAGGGTCGTAAGCGAAAGAGTAAAACGATATATGGCAGCTATCGCGATGCTTGCCTGGCGCTCGACCAACGCCACGTAAACCTAGCAGACGATGCCCCAATGCCCACTGTTGGAGAGGTGTGTGAGCGGTGGTATCGCCCCTGGCTTACCAAACGTTTTGAGGCAGGCGAGATAAAAGCCGGATCGCTCGATCTCTACGTGAGTAAACTCGTCAAACATGTACTTCCTCGATGGAAAAACACTCCGGTTGACTCAATTAAGCTTCTTGCCGTCCAAGAATGGATCTCGTCTCTTACTGCTCACCAGGCGAGTATTTGTATTTTGATATTGCGCAAAATTGTAGATATGGCGGTCAAATATGAAATTATTCCAGTAAACAAGCTACTTACTAAGTTTGACATGCCAACAAAAAACAGCCGAACAAAAACTAAGCGGATTTACACTCTCTCAGAGGCGAACGACATGTTCTATCAACTACGCGGGACAATCATTGAGGCTCCCTTCATCCTCTCTTGTTTCGGCTCAGCGCGAGCTGGCGAGTCCATTGCGGTTAAGCGTGAAGAGGTGCGGAGAGCTGAGGCTTCTGGGATAGAGTTTGCGATCGTACCCATTCGACGCAGAATCGATAAACTTACAAATGCTCCAACGGCAGATGGAGACCTGAAGACCTCTCAAAGTATGCGCGAGCTCATCATCCCCGAGCCCTACGGAACACGGCTGCTTGAGATAGCAGAAACTGGATATGTTCAAGGGAGCGAATGGCTCTCTCCAAAAGAAGACGGTGCCACTATGAGTCACTCGGCATTTTTTAATTTTTGGATCAAGTACGGGGGTAAGAATCGTATTCCGTGGTCGAACCTACGGACATCTTGGAGAACGTTCGCTCAGATGGAATGGGGCATCGACTACGACACGCTCGAGCTTCTCATGGGGCATCAGCTCCCCGGAGTGACGGGTGCTCATTATCTCAGGCCATCGACAGTTCAACTCTTAGCGCGCGTAGCAGAAGCTCTATCAACTTTGTAAAACTAAGGTACCTAAAGGGATATTTAGGGATATTTATAAATGTTTCCGCAGGTAGAATGGGTATTTAACGAAAATACGGC
>NZ_JAIMFO010000010.1 GCF_019795105.1 Collinsella ureilytica
GCTCTAGCAGAGGGCTACCAAACGCCTAGCAAAGCTCTAGCAGAGGGCTACCAAACGCCTAGCAAAGCTCTAGCAGAGGGCTACCAAACGCCTAGCAAAGCTCTAGCAGAGAAACACGAGGTAAACGGCAATTTATCTTCAGCAAACCTTAAAACTCCAATTCTCATCGCCGACGAGCTAGAACTCGCTTTCCCTCACGACCCTCAAGAAAGTAACCCTTCCTCAGTAGAAATTGCAGGTAGAACAGTAGTTTCGACTAAATGCGAACCTGAAAAATTGAGATCCAACGGGGAAGAGGGAATGGGGGATATAGGGGGTAGGGGGAGTGTGAGGGGGAAGGGGGAAGAAGGGGGCAAGGGAGAAACCCTGCACCCAATTCCCTACGCCGAAATCATCTCCGCTCTGAACGCTCGCACCGGCTCTGCCTACCGAGCCTCAACCGAAGCTACTCGCCGTCGCATCCGTGCCAGGTGGGCAGAAGGGTTCAGGCTTGAGGACTTCTTGCAGGTCATCGACAAGAAGGCTGCCGATTGGGGGCATGACCCGAAGATGGCACGCTACCTGAGACCTGAGACGCTATTTGGAACGAAATTTGAGGGCTACCTGCAAGAACGGCAAGCTTTGGGGGGTGAAGATTATGCGATCTACGACATCTAAGCAGCCGGGAGTTTGTCCGTTTTGCGGCTCTGAGCTGGAAAAACTTATTGTCAAAAGCCCTTTCGGCGGCGATATGACAATCGGTTTTGCACCCTGTACCTGCGAAAAGTCGCAAAAAGCAGAGCGAGAAAAGCAACGGCGAATTGACGCAGAAATCAAGGCTGAGCAGGAAAAACAGTTTTACAGCCGACTCAAGACAGCGGGAGTCCCTGAGCGCTACCGAAAGGCAGCGCATGAGATGGCAAAACCGCTGGCAGCAAAGGTTTTAGGCGGCTCTTCGGTGTACATTTGGGGAGCAAACGGCACCCTCAAAACCACGCTTGCCTCAGCGATTGTCCGCGAGCTAGTCTGGCGTGGCAGAAAAACGCAGATGATCAACGCAGTTGACCTGCTCATTGAGCTTCAGAGCACCTACGGCACTCCACAGGCAGAAGCCGACGTCATCGCCCGGTACTCGAAAATTCCCGTGCTGGTCATCGACGATTTGGGCAAAGAGCAGCAGACCGCTTGGACGGTTTCGAGGCTCTACGCGATCGTGAACGGGAGAGACGGCGAGATGCTGCCTACGGTCGTGACCTCGAATTTCAAGCTTTCAGACCTCGCCGGGCGCATGGGTGCCTGCGACCCCTCAACGGCTCGAGCAATCGCTTCAAGGCTGGCTGGTACCTGCGAAATTTACGGGGCAACAGGGCATGATCGCCGCGTGGCTAGCGGTCAGAAAAACAGATACTGACCGTATAAAATTTCTATAAAGTCGTATAAGACTTTCAGAATAATCATAAAAACAAGATTAGGGCGGTTACTCGATGCTGAATGCAGATGCACGGGAGTCAGTGACTCAGGCTGCCTACCACTCCACCATCAACGATCAGGCACAATGTGCCATTTCCCATGGTGAGCGAGTCGTTGTGAAAGACGAGAATGACCTGTTCGAAGTCATCTCCGTTGACGCGATCAGGGGACGGATCCAAGCCAAAAGCGACTCCGGCGAAATTCGGACTCTTGAGATTGAGTCGGTGTGCAAGGCTCCAAAATGCCACTAAAACGAAACGTGGGCTTCAACAGAAGGCGATAAACCCCAAACCCTAGCAAGTACCCATAAGGGAGTTTGGAAGCCGAAAAAAGCTATCTAGAACGCGCCAGAATGAAAATATCGAGTTGCTTGTGCGAAAGTGAGCGGTTTTTGGATGCGTTGACGGTAGGGTTTGGCTCTGCTCGAACAGACAGGGTCGCTCGGGCAGGGATTGGCAGCGAGCCGAAGCGAAAAATCAGTTCGGAAAACCTGATGTTTAGAAGAAGTCAAGAAATTCAAATTAAGGAATAATAGAAGGACAAGTTATGAGTAAGCAAGAAGCGGGCACAGAAATTGTACCTCTGGTTGTTGATACCTCGCTTTTACCTCAAGCAAATACCATCCAAGGCAATCTCGCTGAGGTGCAGCGGATGTGTATTGAGATCGCGAGTGCGTTCAACATTGCACCGACGATCAAGACGAGCGAGGACTATAAGAGCGCAAAAGCACGCCTCGCCTATTGGCGCAAATGCAGCAAACAAGTTGATGACGAGCGCAAACGTGTAAAGACCGCCTATCTAGCTCCGCTCACAACATTTGAGGCAGGCGTTAAAAGCTCAGTTTCTGCTTTGACAGAGGCGATCGACAAGCAAGACCGGATCGTTAAGGACTTCGAGAAAGAGGCACGCGTAAAGAAGCGTGAGCGCTTGGAGCAATACTGGGAGCAGACCTACCCGGCATACGCAACGTGCGCCGGGGACGCGAAAGAGCCGCTTGTCCCATTTGCCCGGATTGAAAACCCTGACTGGACAAAACGCATGAGCGAGATTGACAGCGACAAAGCAGGCTGCGAGGCGATGGATGCAGTCGCCGCTGAGCTTGCAAATGGCGAGTCGATCCTTGAGCGCTTTGGCGAGGAAATCCGCGTAGGTGCTCTCTCTGAGCTATACCGCACGCTTGATTTGAACACTGCAATTCAGCGAGCAGAAGCAGAGCAGCGCCGCCGTGAAGAGATCGCACGGGCACGCGCTCAGGTGCAGCCGAAGCCAGAGCCTGTAATTGCGAATAATGATCAGGTCACCCCAAGCCCACAACAGCCCCAAAACGTGCCTGCACCTACGCCTGCGCCCACACCTGCACCTGCACCTGTGACAGTGCCACGTGAAACAAAACCTGCTGAGCCGGTCTGCATTATCGAAATCCCGGTGTATGACGAGGCAGAGTGCGAGCACGTGGTAGCGATTATGCGGGCTAATGGCATTCATGGACGAGTTCACCGTTGCTAGGGAGACTGAGATGAGAGCACTCATTGCCTGCGAGGAGTCACAGGCGGTCACCTGTGCCATGAGGCGAAAAGGGGTCGAAGCATACAGTTGCGACCTGCTTCCGGCTTCTGGGGGACACCCCGAGTGGCACATCCAAGCAGATGCGCTGGAGGTTGCCAAGATGGCTTGGGACTTGGTGCTGGCATTTCCACCTTGTACGTCGCTCGCCGTCTCTGGGGCGCGCTGGTTTGAGGAGAAACGCCGCGATGGTAGGCAGCAGATGGGTATTGGTTTCTTCCTTGCATTCACTGCGCTTGACCACGTGCCTAAAGTCGCGATCGAAAACCCGGTGGGGATCATGAGCACTATTTACCGCGCACCAGATCAGATTATTCAGCCGTGGATGTTCGGTCACCCGGAGACCAAAGCCACGTGCCTTTGGCTCAAAGGGCTTTCGCCGCTTGTGGCCACACGCGACGTTCGCGCCGAGATGGAGCGTCTGCCCGAGTCTGAGGTACATCGTGTACACAGGATGGTACCTAGGCCTGATCGTGCCCGCATGAGGAGTAAGACGTATCCAGGGGTCGCTGCTGCAATGGCGGAGCAGTGGGGAAAGTGAACGAAACGAACGAGATATAGATCAGACCATCGCTGCAATTGGTGCGGCATTACAAAGAGCTAGGAGAAACAACAATGAGTGAAAACACTATCCCGTATGGGCTTTACGGGCTCCGAAAGTTAGCAAAAGATATTTACGATTATGTGGGGCTATGGAGTGTTTTGAAAGGTGGCACAGAAGCAGAGTGGGGCGTATCTTGCAAAGATAGAGGCAGCCTCAAAGATACCTTATTCCGCCTTGCCAACGAGATTGAGCAAGAGATGGGCGCACTATGCCCGACGGGAAACGTCGCGCTGAAGCTCTTCTGTGCTGACCTGTTGAAAATCGTTAATCATGATGCGCGGTATGACGCTGATGAAGCGCTTGAGGTCATAAAAAGGCTAGTCGCGCAAGGCTACGAAAGAGCTGGAAAAGGAAAAGACGGAATCAAGATTTTACCGGGCGATATCGTTTACATAGACACGCCAACCTTACGTGGAAAGCCGTTCACGGTGGTTATCTCGGATGATGATCACGTGCGAGTTCTTAGCCAAGACGGCGCACCCTACGGACTGTGCCCGGATGAACTGACCCATACCAAACCTGATGATTCATGGGAGCGGCTTGAGTGTGACATGGAAGCGTCCGTATACAAATATGCCCCATACGGCGACGAGATTATTGGCTTCATCCAACGCGCTAAAGCACTAGCTAATCAGGGGGCAGATGATGAGCACGAGTGATAAGGCTGGAGACGCTCATACCGCCCCTGAGAAGCCCAAAATCACACCTTATTCGCCTGAGTACTCAAAAGGGTACCGAGCTGGGTTTCTGAAAGGCTGGGACGGGTTTAAACGGCTCGTTGATCGCGGTGGGTACCCGGTAGAGGAGCAGAAGAAATGAATGAAGAGATTGAAATGACTGAAGAGTTTAAGCAAGGAATAGTGGCCTTGAAGGCAATAGCTCGCGAGTTGGGTGATTTGGTTGGAGCCACTGAGGAAAACACGGAGTGCCGCATTTTTTCATGGGCACGCGCGGACGAGTCCCCATTTCCTGATGAACTTGAGGGCTTACAAGAAAACATTTCGTTCTCACCGGAAGACACGTATGCATACATGTGTGATGCATGCGGCTGTGACTTTAGGTACGACAGAGGACTTAGCCCGTGTTATTGCCCTAATTGCGGGCGGAGAAACGTTATTTAGGGAGTAAAAATGACTAGACCTGATGATAGAGCAATGACACCGGGATACTACCCTGACGGGGTAACTGATGAGATGATAGAAAAAGCAATGGCTATAGATGAGCCGAAAACATGTAACTCATGCGCCTACTATTGCTGCCCAAGTGGCGATAGTGAGGGCATTTGTATGTATCAGTATGAAAGACTTCGCACCTTCTTCCCTGAGGACGCGGCGAAGTGCATTATTTTTGACTGGTGCGAGTGCGAACATTGGGTTGAGTACGGCGACAAGACCGTAGCTGAGCTAGTAGACGAAATGGCTTATTACATAGGAAAGTCCCCCGCCAAAAGAGGGTTAGAAGCCCTCAAAGACCTCGCTCGGGATATATGGCCGGGGACTGACCTCAAAAAGCTTTTAATGCCCGGCACAGACCCCAAATGGGGAACTACGGATCTACCGGACACGCTGCGCAGGATCGCTGCAGAAATCGAGGTGGAGCGTGAAGGAACTCATTAGGCTCTACGACGATGAAGGTGAGTTAGTAGGCTTCTGGTCGCCTGACACAGAGTGCGCCATATTAGGTGATGGGTACTACGTCTATCAGGAACCAGAAGAAGAGGAATAAGCGCGTATGAGTCTGTATAACGTGGCGAGAGCGCCACCTAAAAGCTCTGGTTATAAAACATACGTACATTCAAGAAAGGAAAATCACATGAGCAATTTACCAACAATGACCCCTGAGCAGCGCGAGGAAAACCGTAAGAAGGCAGTTGCAGCTCGAATTGAGCGCTCAGAGATTCTAGCCAAGCTGAAAGCCGGAGAGGTGAAGCTGACAGAGGTACTCGCTATGCCGATCATGAAGCGCGTGCGCCTGATGAACGTCATTTACTCCATTCCGGGTATTGGCAAAGTGAGTGCAGCTCGCATAATGACAGAGCTTAAGATCCCCGCTCAAAAACGTGTAAAGGGGCTGGGTGCAAAACAGCGCGAGCGACTCTTTGAGCGTCTTGCTCTAGTTCACTCTGCACAGGGGGTGCTTTAAGTGCGCTGTGTTGCTACAGTGTTTTGCATGTTAGCCGATATTTCCCTTATGGCTTTGCTTTGTCTGTTCGGCTTTGCGGCGAGAAATGAGCGCCGGTAAGACAAAGCCACCTGCATTGGAGAGATTCCGAGGATACCTTCTGCGCTCAGTTGATTTAGAGATGAGAAAAGAGCGCCTAGCCCGTTGCCCAAAAGGAATGCGTCAAGCCCACCGCTACATTATGGAGATTGACGAGCGAGCAATTGAGAGAGGCTGGGAAGAGGTTGTTACAGTCGAGCGTAACTACTCTGAGCGAGCAGCAAAATTGCTGGCAGATCATTATCTGTTCGGCATGTGCTGGCAGGATGCAGCTACAGAGTCAAAGCTGGCAATTGATAAGGCTAAAAAAGAAGCTTATGCAGCCCTAATATGGCTTGATACGCACGATAGATCCAACCAAACCAAATAGGATTGAGCCACGAGTACACACGTGTTGGCTTGGGGGTTCGCCAAATGAATAAGACTGTAAAGAGTCCATTTGCGCGTGCCTTTGTACCCTGGCTTTGCGAATGGGAGGCGCTGGGTCTTACCGGAACCCAAGAGAGGGTGTTACTTCTAATCATTTCTAGGATGCGCAGAAGCGGTAATATGTGGGTGGGCAATTATAGGAGAAAAGATGCTGCCCGTGTCCTCAACATTGGGGAGCGGGCAGTGTCCAATGCAATACACGCACTCACGAAAAAGGGAGTCCTGAAAAAACTCAACAACTCTGCTCCGGGAAGGGAAGTGATCTACCAAATCATGCCAAAACAACCGTTTGTTACATCAGGGGAATAGGAAAAAATGGTACTGCTGGGAGAAGTACTGAATGGTACTGCTCTGGGAAGTACCGTCTTATATATTTATATATTATATATTATTAATAAAGAATATTACTTAGAAAGAAAGTAAGTAAGAAGAAAAAAGAAAATATTATAAAAGAAAAAAGAAGAACGAAAGAAAGAAATGGGAGGTGACATGGGGAAAAAGCGATACAGAAAAGAGACTGAGTTGAGCGTGGGAGAAGCTGCGCTGCTCTTGTTGCTATGCCCGTCTAAGTATCCCGGTGATGAGTGGAGAGTTGAGGAGTTAGGAGACCCCAAGACTACCCCCTCGAATATGGCACCGAGTGTTGTACCGGGTGAAGCTCTCCGTGATTCTGCACGACTGTTGGTTGAAAAGGGTTTAGCTGAAAAGAGAGGGAACAAATTCACTTTCACGAAGGCAGGAGAGAAACTTTGGCAAACAATCCGCCCGAGAGGATGGGCAGATTCTCGAAGGCAAACAGCAGCGTGGGAGAGGAAAAAGAATGACAAGCGTAGGCAGAGGCGGAAAACCCAAGGGGAAGCCAAGAGGAAAGCCGAATCGGGCGATCAAGAATGAATGCCCGCAGCTCAAGAAGCCAGAGAGAAACGCTGACTCGATTGAGTTTGTGAAAGAGTACATGTCCTGGCCAATGGTGGATATGGCAGACCCGGAGGCAGTGAGAAGGCGAGCGCTGGAGTATCTGGACTTGTGCGCTCAATACGATACAAAGCCGTTGGTTTCGGGGTTATGTATCGTGATGGGGACAAACCGCGATGAGGTGACCAAATGGGCGAAGGGGCAGAAGACGAGTTTGGGGTATAGGCTTAGCCCCGAGTCCTCGTTAGAACTTCAAAATGCTTTGGCAAATCTTGAGGTACTTTGGGAGTTTGCGATGCAGAACAATGGCTACCGAAATCCCGTAACAGGAATTTTTCTCGGTAAGAACAATTTCAACTACAAAGACATCTCAGAAACCGTCATCAGGCATGAAAGTGCCAGCGCAGGACCCTCAAGGGCACAACTCGCAGAGAAATATGCAGCTGCACTTCCTGCCGAAGATGTGCGGGTTGAAGATCCTGATGAGCCGAAGCGACTTTCGAGCGGAGACTAGCGACTTTGCCCTGGCTGCCTGCGACTTTCACGCGACTTTCGCCCGACTTTCGCGAGAAAATTTCCGCGCGACTTTCGACTTTCAAAGCGACTTTCGACTTTCGTATTCGATTTTTAGATTGAGATTTACGCAGGTAGGTACAGGTTTTCACGCTAAAATAGAGAGCCTCCATCCGGTTTCCGGGTGGGGGCTTTCTGCGTTTAAGGAGTACTCTCTGCGCCAAATTTATACGCTAGCAACTGCGCATATCCTATCAAAAGCGCTACAAGCCGTCTAAACGGCTAGCGTTATAGCTATGTGGATACTTATAGCCCTTATGGTTTTAGGATCGCAAATAGATAGGTTAGAGAAGCGTGCAGGGGCATTTTAGAAGTCCGCACAGCCGGCATTTTAGAAGCCTGTAAAGATTGGTGAGCCAGGGCATGGGTCGAGCTGCAGGCGCTTGCGGCTCATAAGCCGTCTAGCCAGGGCGTAATGTATAACCCCCTGCGATGGGTAAAAGAAAGGGGCGCCCCTGCGGACGCCCCTAAGCTCAGTTATGTATGGGGGGTTAGTACTTATCTTTGAGACCCCAGATTACTCGAATCGGCAGCGTGAGGATCTCGAAGAAAACAAATAGGACGAACCACATAATATCCCGCCTTACGTTGTTGATCTGTTGTCATTATAGCGCCCATGTGCTAGGCTATGAGCCGGGCGGTTAAGAGTCGCAACCTCAACCGCTCCCAGTATAAACTTAGGTGTAGACGGCGTCTAGGTTGTTACTCTTCGTCTTCACCGTCGTCTCCGTACACCTCTGCGCGGTAGTCATCGCCGGTGTATTCTTTGACGTCGAGGGGGTCTAACCATTCATCCGGTTCGCCGTCGTCGTCTACAGTGCAGCACTCGAGCCAAACAGCGCGTCCGGTGTTGAGGCGGGCGTTTAAGCTACGATCAGAATCTATAAGCGCTTGGCGTGCGCTAGTGCTGTGGTATGCCGCCCATGCCGCCGCTTCATCGTTGTAAACGCCCCGCGTCCATTCCTGGCCGTTAACGTCCCATACTTTTAACGGGGTATTATTGGTCATATCTTTTAAAATAACGTGGTATTGCTTTTTCATGGTCGTTTCCTTCTGGTAGTGGGTTGTTAGAAAGACTTGTTGTTAAGCACGATTGTAATGGCGTGCGCCGCATGCCTTAGCGCCCATGCCTGATAGTACAGCGAGTCAATGTCGGGGATTTTGCCGTTAAATCGAGCTAGAATATCTTCGTAGTAGATTAATGACGAACCCCCCTCACTAAACTCACGCCAGTCTGCAGCGCCGTTTAGTAACGCGGCTTCTGCGTCTTCTACGGGGATAGCGGCTAGATCTACGTCGCAGTTTTCTAACAGATCGGCGGCGTATGCGGCTATGGCTTGCGTGCGCGCGGCGCAGCACATACCGGCGCTTAAAGCCCTGCACGTACGTAGGCATGGTGCCCATAGATGGGCATTGACGCCTGTAATGGTGGTTGGTACGGTTGCGGGGTCGCGTTGCTCGATCATTCCGGACATTGGGTTCTCCCTTCGTGGTGGTGGATGTAGCCTGTAGGCTGTTCATCTATTAATATAGCCTACAGACTGCACTATGCAACCGAAAGCAACCAGATTCACAATTCCTACATAGCCTATAGACTACATATATATGTGTGACGAAAACCTAAAACATAACGGACGCTATACAGCACGCCCATCAGGCGCACTAATATATATAGCGCGTTGTCACGCAGGGTACCGGACAGGGATTTAGAGACCCACTACACCCCTTGCTAAGCCCCCCGTCCCCCGAAAAAATAAAAAAGGGACTTGCAATCAAATAAATCATAGGCTAACCTGTAGGTTCAGTAAGCCTAGAACCTACTTAGGAGGAAGTTATGATGTTCGAGGATGTAATGAAGCAAATTATCGCAAGTCGCGGCCATACGCAGAAATCGCTTGCGCTAGAGGTGGGAGTTAAGCCCCCATCGCTCGCAAATGTGCTCAGGAAAAATAACCCGACCATAAATGGGTTATCTAAGTACCTTAAGGTCTTAGGCTACGACATTGCCCTTATCCCGACCGGCGCAAAGCTCACCGATGACTCATACATCATTACTCAGAAATAAGGTGTACCGATGTTTCAAGATGCAATGAAGCAAATCATTAAATCGCGTGGCTATACGATTTTAGGGCTTGCTGAACAGGTTGGAGTTAAGTACGGGTCATTGTCCGGCATTTTGCGGAAAAATAACCCGACCGTAAGCGGTATCTCAAAATACCTCCGCGTGCTCGGCTATGACATCGCTCTTATTCCAAACGGAGCGAAGTTGCCTGAGGGTTCCTACGTCATCACAAAGGAAGAGGAATGACTATCTACGGATACGCTCGTGTCTCTACGAAAACGCAGCAGCGGGACGGTAACTCACTCTCAGTTCAGCGCGAGCAGCTGCAAGAGGCGGGTTGTACAGTCGTTGTAGAGGAAGCCTATACCGGCACCACTACCGATCGCCCGAAGTTTGACCGCTTGCTTGAGTCTCTGAAATCTGGCGATACTCTCACCGTGGCTAAACTCGACCGCATGGCTCGTTCCACGGTAGAGGGCTGCACACTCGTTCGCGACCTCATCGCCAAAGGCATTACGGTCAGAGTCCTCAATATGGGAACGCTTGATGCTACCCCTGTAGGTAAAGTCATGGTCTCAGTCATGTTTGCAATGGCAGAATTCGAGCGTGACATGATCGTGCAACGCACCCAAGAAGGAAGAGCAGCAGCAAAGCTTCGCCCGGGCTATCGTGAAGGCAGACCGAAAAAAGAGGTTGATATCTCAGAGCTTCGCCACCACATGGCTTTAGTTGAAGCTGGCAAAGAGACCGTGGCTGATGCTTGCCTGGCGCTCGGTATCGGAAGGACGAAGTACTACGAACTCAGACGTAAGGCGGCGTAAGAAGAAGGCTTGCATGGTTATCAAGATTGCAGACTACGGTAGCATTGTCGGTACAAGATGTGCGGGTCGTGTTGCCTATGCGGACATCTTCCGTCGAACAAACGGGTTTTCAGAGCATATGGTCTTTGACTTCGAAGGTGTCACCATAGTCTGCAATTCGTTTGCCGATGAGGTCTTCGGTCGCATGGTTCATGAGTTGGGCTTTGACTACGTGAGAGCGAGTACTCACTTCAAGGGGATCTCAGGCGTAAATGCATGCGTGGTACGTGAGGCAATGGAAAGGCAGCGCGCAGCTCGCCATTAGCTCACTGCCTTTTACGTACCAGTCCCGCACGGGCTAACGGCTAGCTCGCAAGATGATGCTCAGTATGGGTATCTGCGAAAACATACTGGCATCTCTTGATCGCTCGCCAAAGGACTTGACCATCTACAAGGACTTGATGGCATACCTTGCGCATGAGCACGTAGCAGAGCGCACAAAACACACTGAGCTACTCGAAGCCCGCAAGCGAATTTCTCGTGCCCTGCGTGCTGGTTGGGCAGATGCTCGCTCCTTAGAAGCACTCGGGGGTATGTTGAGAGACGCTCTCACCATGGATGCAGTACACGACTTAGACGCATTCATGCAAGCAATGGAGTTTGATAGAGAGCCGGAAGAGCGCCTGTGGCTTCCTCGCAGGTCGCACCTTATGGTGTTATGCCAAGCACTACAGTGGTTCGAGACTGATAAGAAAGCAGAGCTTTTGTCTGTCTCCATGCCGCCTCGAACGGCTAAGTCCTCGACAGCGTGTATGGCTATGACGTGGCACATTGGCAGAAACCAAAACCCGTCAAATCTCATGACCGCACACTCAGGAAAACTCACAAAACACTTCTATGAGCAGCTCATCGCGTTTATGGAAGACCCGACGTATCGCTACAAAGAAATATTTCCTGATGCAGCCATTGTGCATCGATCAGCAGAAGATGAGTCTTTTCACGTGGGCAGACGCAGGGCTTATCCAACCTGTACGTGTCGCTCGGTTAACGGTACCTTGACCGGAGCTGTTGAGGTGGGTGAGGGCGGCTGGCTCTACTCAGACGACTTGGTAGAGGACTTGGAAGAGGCAATGAGTCCAAGACGCCTTGAGTCGAAGTGGGAAGCATACGTCAACCAGTGCTACGACCGTAGAAAGAAAGGCTCAAAGCAGCTCATGGTCGGCACTCGTTGGGATGTAGCAGACCCAATCGGTCGCATGGTTGGCTTGCATGATGGCGAGCCGGGCTTTCGGGTGCTCACGATACCGGCACTCGACCCGAAAACCGGAGAGTCGAATTTCGATTACATGTATGGCTTGGGTTTTGACAAACATTACTACCTCGATATGGAGCGCACCACCGACAAGGCTACCTTCGCTGCGAAATACAAAGGCGTGCCGATGGTGCGTGAGGGTCAGCTCTTTAATCCAGACGAACTTGAGCGCTACCTAACGCTTCCTCAAGGCGAGCCACAAGCCACAATTGCGGCAGTTGATACCAAAGGCACCGGGTCTGACTATGCAGCTATGCCGATTCTCTCTCGCTGGGAGGGCTACTCCAAGTGGTTTTTGGTTGGTTGCATCTGTGACAATGCAGCCCCTGATGTGGTGAATGGTCGTTTGGCAAATGCCATTGTGAACCATCGAGTGCAGCAGGCACGGTTTGAGTCCAATGCATCAGGCGGCGCATATGCTGATGCAGTTGCAAAAATGGTTGCAGACGCAGGACATCTTTGCTCGATTCAGAAGAAATACACCATGAGTTCCAAGCAAACGCGCATTCTCGCGGCGCAACCTTGGATCATTTCAAACATTATGTTTCCTGATGCGGGTTTGTATAGCGTCGGCTCTGACATGGAGCGCTTTATGGGGCAGCTGACCGGGTATGTGCTTGAAGGCAAAAACCCCAACGACGATGCGCCAGACTCACTCGCAATGGTGGCAGACATGCTCTTAAAGCCAAGAACTGCGCGCGCTCGTGCAGTGGCTCGCCCTATTTGATCTCGCACGACCGAACAGGTCTGTCTCTTCACTATCAGCCTCAGGGGTGCAGTCCCCATCGCGTACCGCCGGGTGTTTGGCTCCTCCTAGCCCCTGCACTCGGCGGACGACGCGAGACTAAAGGAGGGCTCATTGTCTGAGGCATCATTACAAATTCCACGGAGGGTCTATAAAGGGCGCTCTCGTGTCTTGAGTTCTGCTACGGTGATTGATGAGACAAACGTAGTTGATCAGCTCAACCACGCCTTAAACGCCTATGCTTCAAGTGTGGCAGAAATTGACTACCTGCATAATTATTTTTTGGGAAACCAACCTGTCTTATCTCGCAAAAAGCCAATACGCCCCACGATCAACAACCCCGTTGTTGAGAATCGTGCTTATCAGATCACCAAAGACCGCGCCGACTCGTTGGTAGGCGAGCCGGTGACTTATTCCGTGAGAGGAACCGGGGCAAAGACCCACGGTGACCTTGAGCGAGCAGCAGAAGAGGCAGATGAGCTATCTCATAGGGTGCAGCGCTTAAATGAGTGCTGCGTTGCCGCAGATAAACACGCCTGTGATACTGAGCTTGTTCAGTGGATGTGCGAGTGTGGCATTGGCTACCGGATCATTTTGCCAACAGAGGCAGTAGCCGGAGGCGGTGAGCGTCCCTTCGTGACCGCTTCGCTCGATCCACGATCAACCATGGTTGTACGTACCAATGACGTATTCAAAGAGCCGATTTTTGCGGTCAATACTGTTGTGAGCGAGGTTACAAACGCCCCTGTTCATACCATCTATACCACTACGCAGCGCTTTGTTGTAGAAAAAGGCAGGCTCATATCAGTTGGGGAAAATCCCTTAGGACAAATTCCGATCATCGAATACGAAGCCAACCCTGAGCGTATGGGCGTATTTGAGGCGGTCTTATCGCTGTTTGATGCGATTAATGAGGTTGAATCAAACCGGGTTGATGGCATTGCGCAGTTTATCCAAAGCCTCTTCGTATTTGAAAACGTAGATATGGACACTGATGAGTGGGAAGAGATGCTCGCAAAGGGCGCTCTGCTCATCTCGTCAAATGAGAGCTTAAATGCCAAGGTCTATGCCTTAAATGCTGAGCTAAACCAAGACCAGACCCAAACACTTGTCGATTCGCTCTATCGTACCGCGCTCTCAATTTGCGGCATGCCGTATAACATGGGCGGCTCTGCTTCTACCTCAGATACAGGAGCGGCTGTGACCATGCGTGATGGCTGGTCTAACTCTGAGAATCGCTGCAAAGAGACTGAGACGATGTTCAAGCGCTCTGAGCGGCGATTTATTGATTGCGCACTCTCGATTCTAAAAACAGCTGAGCATATCGACCTCAGCTCTTCTCAGATTGAGATTAAATTCACGCGCAGAAATTATGAGGCGATTCAATCCAAGGCGCAGGTCTTGACCACCATGCTTGGATCCGGTCAGGTACACCCGCGCCTTGCCTTTGAGCACTGCGGCATGTTCTCAGACCCCGAAGCAGCATACGACGCAAGCAGCCGATACGTCGATGAACTGCGAGCACTTGAGACAGCCATCCCCGGGCAGGATTTGCCCGGTTCAGATAGCGACGCAAAACAGGTGGCGGGCGTTACCGCCAGTGTGGCAGCTGAAGCAACCAGCGATACCAAAGCGTAGCCAAAGGAAGGGGATTAAATGAAGCGGGATTGGTTAAAGCAGCAGCTCGGAGATGCAGCAACTGATGAGTTGGTGGACGCCATTATGGCGAAGAACGGCTCTGACGTAAACGCAGCGAAGGCACAAAGCGAAGCCTTGCGAGAAAAGCTTGAGGCGGCAGATGCTCGGGTAGCTGAGTTGGCTGCAGAAGCAGACGGCAAGCTGAGTGAGGCTGAGCGCGGAAAGAAAGAGCTTGAGGCAGCAAACAAGCGTGCTGAGCGTGCGATTCGCGAGCTAAACGAAGCCAAGGCAGCAGCAATTCTTGCAGGCGCGGGTCTTTCTGAGGAGGAATATTCCCCTTTACTCGCAGGCATTGTGACCAGCGAGAAAGACAAGACCATTGCCAATGCACAAGCGCTCGCAGATCTGGTGTCTGCTCGTGTCAATGCGGCTGTCGAGCGCTCAGGGCGAGAAGCACTCGCAAACATGAAAGGACCTGAGGCTGGCGCTTCTGCAAACGGTCTTCCAGCGACCGCCTCGGAGTTCATGGCGCTTTCCTATGAGCGCCAGCTTGAGCTGAAGCGAGATAACCCGTCGATTTTGTCCCAATTGAAGTAAGCAAGCACATTAGAAAGGATTAACAATGGCAGGCACACTTCTTGGTTTTCCCTTTGATGAGGACATCTTTAACTACAATTGGAACAATGCAAAAGACCCGGTAAAGACGGCAATTCTCGAGTCTGGCGCTATGGTTGAAGATCCGCTTATTGCAGGCATGATTCAGAATGGCTCTGACTCTTACACCGTGCCGTTTTACGGTCTGCTTTCCGGCAATGAAGCCAACTACGACGGTAAGACCGATATCCCGGTTGGCACCGTTTCTGGCTTTGCAGAGACCGGCGTTGTGTATGGTCGTGCTATGGGCTGGTCTGAGGATCAGTTTGTGCGCGATTTCAACTCTGGCGCAGATCCTATGGCATCCATCGTGTCTCAGGTTGCCGCATATTGGAACCACAAGCGCCAGAATCGCTTAATCACCATTGCAAACGCCGTGCTTTCCTTAGACGCAATGAAGCCACACGTCATCGACAAGTCCACAGAAGCAATCGCTGAGACCACAATTGGTGACGCCAGCGTTGACGCATTCGGTGACAATGCTTCTGCGGTCTCTTTGGCAGTTATGCACTCTAAGGTTGCCAATAAGCTTGCCGGGCTGAAGGTACTCAACTACCTCAAGTACACCGATGCAGCAGGCATTGAGCGTCAGATGAACATTGCGCAGATTAACGGTCTGACCGTTGTTGTGGACGATGCAGCCCCTGTTACCCCGGGTGAGTCGAGCAAGCCCAACAAGTACACGACGCTGCTCTTTGGCCAGGGCGCTATCCGCTATGCCCGTGCAAATGTTGAGGTACCGGCTGAGGTATCCCGTGACCCGAAGAAGGCAGGCGGTCAAAACACGCTTTGGACGCGTGTTCGCGAGACCATCCACCCGGATGGCTTCTCATTCGTGAAGCCAAAGAGCGGCTATACCGGATCTCCGACTGACGCACAGCTGGCTGCAAAGGCAAACTGGGCGCTCGTTGCTGATCCTAAGGTAACCCCGATCGCTTCTGTTATCACGTTGGCGTAAACATCATGATGAGCAGGGAAGACAAGGTAGTACTTGCACTGGCTCTCTGTGGTATTGCAGAGAGCCACCCTGACGCCCAACTTGTGACAACGGCGTATTTGCCCTTAGCTGAGCGTGCAATCATGGATGCACGCCACCCATTCTCGAAAGACCCGAAAAGCGAGGCTTGGGAGAGCCGGTTTGACATGTTGCAGTGCGAAATAGCAGCAGACATGTACAACAGGCGGGGTGCTGAGGGCGAGATTGCCCATGATGAGAACGGTGTAAACCGCACATGGGCAGTCTCTGGCATCTCAAGGCATTTGTTGCAGCGCATCGTCCCTAAGGGGAAGGTTCCGGGCAATGAGGTGTCTTGAGAGAAATAAGCGCTCGCTTTGGCACGCATCCATTGAGTCACGTGAGGTCATAGATGAGCCAAGCGGGATGGGGACTGGTGAGTGGGCAGAACAGATTTCAGATCCGGTCTATTTCCGCGCTAACGCATCTGCTCCGAAAGGCGATACAACCTCGTCCCCATTCGGTCTTGAAGCAGGATATGAGCTGGTTGTTGTTTTGGATGATGCTCAAGGCATTAAAGAGGGCGACATCATCTGGGTCTCTGATAAAAAGCCGAGCGCTACTGACAGAGAAAATGCCTACACCGTGGTCAGAGTATCTCGTTCTTTGAACTACACAGCGCTTGGGCTAGCAAGGCGGCAGGGCGCATGAAAAACATGCAGGTATCGCTCTCGTCAAGCTCACTTTCTGAGCTTGAACGGGAGCTTTTACATTATGCGGACTCAGTAGAACGTGCAAGTAAGCAAGCGGCTATCAAGCTTGCAGGGATTGCCCAAGAAGAAGCGAGAGCGAATGCAAAGGTAGACACCGGGGCGCTTGCTTCAAGTATCGCTGTTAAAGAAACGCAAACCGGGGCAGATGTTGTCTGTTCAGCCCCGTATGCTGCGTTTGTTGAGTTTGGTACCGGCATTGGCACCCCCTCAACAGAGCGAGCTGATGCTCGTGCTATGGCAGAGGCAGGCTATGTAGTCAATGCGTCAGGTCGAGGCTCTGAGGGCTGGGTGTATCCCAAAGACGGCGGTTTTCGCTTCACACATGGTCAATCTGGCGCTGGCTTTATGGCAAAAGGTGCAGAAGAAGCGCGTGTTGAGGTGATTGAGGTAGTGAGGGGAGAGTTACAGTCATGAATGACTTCTCACTTGAGATTTTTAACGAAATTAGAAAAGTTGCTGAAGCAATCCCTGGCGGATGCTTCTGTACAACCTCACCAATTACCGGCAAAGCGAAGCTTCCCGCTATCTACGTAGTGATTTTGCCGTTAGGTGAAGATACCAAAACAGCGGACAGCTCGGGCGAGGAGATTTGGACGCGCACCACCGTTGAAATACAGGCTTATTCTGGCACGACTGAACACGCGGCACGTGGGATTATCCGAGCCGTGGACGATCGACTAAGAAACATGGGTTTTCGCAGGTCGAACTACACATTAGTTCCGAATTCCGACCCCTCCATCAAGCGAGTTTCTGCGAAGTGGCGGGCAAGGATTAACAGCGGCGGCGCAATAGCCGTCTGGTAGAGAGGACAGAGCATGGCAACCACAAGTACCATTAACACATTTCTGATGCATTTTAAGGATGCTCAACAGCAGCCTACCTCACTGAAGGGCGGCGAGAAGCTGGTTGACATCAAGTCCTACCCCGCACTTGGCGGTGAACCTGAGAAGATCGAGACCACCACGCTATCAGACAAGGTACAAACCTTCGTTTCCGGCGTACAGCAGCTCGATAGCTTCGATTTCTCGTCTAACTATGACAAGGCGATCTATCGCAAGCTCAAAGACCTTGAGAAGAAAGGCGAGGGTCAGTGGTGGGCTGTTGCGTTTGGCGCTGATGAAAACGGGCAGCCCGACGGACATGACGGTGTCATCGTTTGGAGTGGTGGCATTACCGCCTACATCTCTGAGGGCGAAGTTAACGGCGTTCGTGAGATGCATGAGGTCTTCTCAGTCGCTTCTGTCCCGGTGCTTTTGCCGGATAGCAGCGGTTCTGTGTAAGACGACTGATTGCGCGATGGGACTACACCTTTAGGGAGATAACAATGAGTGCGAAAAAGACACAGCCCGAGACTGACAAGGTAGTTGATTTTCTCGAGCGCCTACACGGGCATAGCAAACTCATCATCGAGGATGCAGACGGCACTGAGTACACCTTGCGCTATCCTCGCGCCGTCGTAAAACAGATGGAATCTAACGGTATGACCGCTGATGTGGTCGCTGAGATGGCTTCTGAGGCAACTTCGCTCACCACTATTGAGCGCTTGATTGATGAGTTTGTCTATCCTGCGTTTAAGAGCGATCAGCCCAAGGTCAACAAGGATACCGTCCGCGAGATTTACCGCAGCATTGCCGATAAGGGCGAGTTCTTAGGTCTTCTGATCGGTCTGTACACCGCGCCTGTTCGCGCTCTTACCACGGACCCTACCGAGACCCGGGCAGTGTTTCGTCTGGCTTAAATGATCCGGGTGAGATCTACAGCGGCTCGTGTCCGATGGGCATGGCATTTGATCGGGCTTTGCCTCAAGCTATCGCTTATGGGCTATCTCCTGAGGTGTACTGGTACGGCGATCCGTGGCTATTCGCGGCTTATCGTGAAGCGGCGCGTATCCAAGGCGAGAAAGAGGCTTGGGATCGCTGGGCAATGGGAATGTACGTATATGACGCCATTTGCCGGACATCGCCTCTCTTACAAGCCTTCTCAAAGAGTCGCAGAGCCAAAGAATGGGTTGACAAACCCTATGAGATTTCAAGCCGGGAGACACCGGCGGCAGGTCGGCAGGAGGACGAACAAGCAGATCATCAGCGAATGATTGACTGGATGCTGCTACATGGACCTGTAAAGAACTAAAAGCTGGGCTGCCCCCTCTCTGATCGGACAGGGAGGACACATGAGCGAAGCCAGCATTGACCAGCTAAAAATCTCAATTGAAGCGAATGCATCCTCAGCTCGAACTGGCATTGTCGGTTTGGCTGAGGATGTTTCGCGTCTTAAGAGCGCTGTTGCAGGTGCCGCTCGTCCTCTAGGCTCACTGAACGACGCGCTCAGCGCACTCAGAGTTGACCCTTCGGTCTCGCCAGCACTTGCGAGCTTGAGCAGTGCTGTTTCTCAGCTTAGCAACGTCAAAGTATCCCCTGCGATTGCTAAAAATATTGCTGCTATCTCTTCTGCTGCCGCAGCTATTGGCGATGTGTCGGGTTTGGCGGCGGCTGTTGGCGCAGTATCGCAGCTAGGATCGCTCAAGGTCTCTGCAAGCATTGGCAACCAGCTCAAAAACATCTCTGGCGGCATCTCCGCTATAAATGCCGTAGAAATCAATACAGAAAAGTTCTCTTCACTCACCGCTGCCTTGCGAGAGCTAGCCAATGTGCCAAGAAGTGCCATTGGATCCACTGTAAACGCTCTTGCAAAGATACCTGCGACCATAGCAGCACTTGATTCGGTTGACCTCTCGCATTTTGCCTATCAGTGCAAGCAGATCAGCGCAGCTATGGGTGAGCTACCTGCGAAGTTAAGCTTGGTGCAAAACGCTATGCGGCGTGTGTCAAGTGAGGCAAAAACGCTTGGAAGCGCAGCTGGTGGAGCAAGCGGCGGCTTTAAAGCGCTTACCTCAGGCGTTATGGGTGCAGTCGCTAAAGTTGGCGGCATCGTTGCGCTCATTCATGCTGCAAGCAAAGCGTTGATGTATTTCATCGACGCAGCAAACCGCTACGTAGAAGATGCAAACCTGTTTCGTGTTGCCCTAGGTGAGAGTGCGGACTCTGCAGAGAAGTTCGCTGAGAAGGTCTCATCAATCATGGGTATCAACATCCAAGATTGGTTGAGAAACCAAGGTACGTTTACCACCATGGCGCGTGGTATGGGTGTTGTGGGCGATAAAGCCCTTGCCATGGGGCAGCAACTCACCCAACTTGGATACGACCTCGCGTCTTTTTATAACCTCAGTGATACCACGGCATTTGAAAAGCTACGCGCCGGTCTTGCAGGTGAGTTGGAACCGTTGCGCACGCTCGGCTTCGATATTTCCATGGCACGCTTGCAGCAAGAAGCCTACGCCTTAGGCATTGACCAGATGGTCTCGTCTATGACGCAGGCTGACAAAGCAATGCTTCGCTACTACACGATCATGAATCAGATCACGTGGGCACATGGCGATATGGCACGCACTCTTGTGTCACCTGCAAACTTGATGCGCGTGTTCTCAGGTGAGGTCAACCATGCAGCTACTTCAATTGGTAAGGTCTTTTTGCCAGCGCTCCAAGCAATTATGCCGGTGGCAATTGCCTGCGCCCGTGTGGTTGCAACCCTTGCCAACATGCTTGCTGATCTGACCGGTGGCAACCAGATTGCATCGGTTGACTACTCAGGCGGAGGAGCCGGAGCGCCCCTGTCAGGCATCGCAGATGCAGCGGGTGGAGCAGCAGACGCACTTGACCGGGCGGGAAATGCAGCAGGTGGTGCTGGTAAGCGTGCCGGACAAGCTGCCAAGCAGGCAAAAGAGTTGAAGCGCCAGCTCATGGGCTTTGACGAAATTAATATGTTCAGCCGAAAAGACGCGGGCGCTGGTCGCGGTGGCGGCGGCGGTGGAGGAGGCGGCGGTGGCGGCGGTGGAGCTGGCGGTGGCGGCTCCATCCCCATTCAGACCTACGACTTCATCGGAAACGCTAAGTCAATCTCTGATGATTTGTACAAAGCAATTATGAGCTTGGTTGAGCGGCTCGGCAAAGCCTTAGCGCCGCTTGCAAAGGCACTCTCGGCAATTGGTGCCGCCTTTGCTCACCAACTCGACGGACTAGACCTTGCAGGTGCATTTGCGAGCGCATTTGTTGGCTTTACTAATCTCTTGTCTAACTATGTGCGCCAGTGGGTGGAGATAGTAGGGCCTCTCGCTATTGCCTTTAACTTCCCTGAGACGCTCGCAGTGGGGCTTAACGCCTTTGCACAAATGTGTCTCACGGCATCGGCTGCAATTAATGGCTTTGGCTCTTTGATCAAGGGTTTCACTGACCGCGCCCTTATTCCTATGGTCGCGTGGATCGGCGAGCGCTTCCGTGGGGCTATGTTTGTTGCTATCGACATCATGAGTTCGTGGCAAGACTGGTTCATTTCAAATACGAAAGCACTCAATGATCTTGGCAAGGCAGCAGGTACCGGCGCTCATATCGTGTGGACGTTAGCTCGCGCGATGGCAGATGGCGCATTTGCTGTCTTTGCTGGCGTGATAAAGGTAGCAAGTGCTGCCATGCAGGGCTTCTTGTGGATTTTGGTCAACAGTGAAGCAGCGCGCATTGCAGTTACGCTTCTGGGCGCAGCCCTTGCAACCATAGCTGTTGGAAATACCATTGCAGCAGGGCTTACAGCGCTCGGCAATGCCTTTAAGGGAACGACGAAGACTGTAGAAGACGCGGCAAATACCACAAAAGACAAGATCGGTATCTTCTCTTTAAGTGTCAAAGATAACCTCGCAAGTGCGGTTTCGACCTTTAGCGACGGCGTGTCTGAGTTCGGCGGTCGTGTCAAGGCGGCGTCTTCTACCTTCACGCGTTTTGCCCGCTCACATGAGACCACGGCATCAAAGATCACTGCTGCAAAGGGTGCTCTCGAAGCAGAGCAAACAACACTTGCAGCTCTCAAAAATAAGGCACTTGCAACGCAAGGCTCGCTCGGGCGTTTGGAAGGCGCTCAACAAACCCTCGGTATTAAGGCACAAACCCTGCGCGTGCGCCTGGCAGCTCAAAACGTGGCGTTGGCTGAGAGCAAACAGCGCCTTGAGCTATCTGCTGCGGCGTGCAGACAAGCAGCTGGCGGTCACCAAGCGCTCAATGGCAACTTCAAGGGCTTTATTTCAAACCTTAAGCAGTCCGCAACTGCTCTTGCAGCAGATACGCAGACAACCGTAGCAAATGCGGTCACAAAAGGTCAGTTAGTTGTAGCATCCGGTGCTCTTACCCTAGCTGAGCAGGGATTATCTGTAGCACAGGGCTTGTTAAACGCGGTTGTATCGGCATTTCCCGGCATGATCTTTGCAGCTGCCTTAGGCGGCATCTTGCAGCTTTTAGGACCCATTATTGATGGTGTCGGTAACTTTGTAGCAGGGCTTTTTGGTCTCAATCAGTCTACCGGTGATGTAACTGAGACCACTAACCAGGCAAACGAGGTCTTAAGCGAAGAGCAACAGCGCATTAAAGACAACATCGAGGCTATCCACGAGTACGAGAAGTCTCATAGCGGTCTTGGAGACGCGCTGGCAGTAGCCGCTATGGATGAGGAGCGCTTCCAACAGTATTTGAAGAACACCGGACAGACCTTCGAAGAAGTGCAGCGCACTCAAGAGACCTATACCGCCTCAGTCATTAATGGTTTTCAGCGTGTGTCTGAGGACTCTCAGATTTCGTTTGATACGCTCGCTGAGAATCTGCGCCATAACACAGAGGTCTATAGCGCATGGTCAGCAAATATCACTGAGCTGATGAGAAGAACTGGTCTTGATTCAAACAGCGCTCTGATTCAGGCGCTCTTGGAAGCGGGACCTAGCAAAGTTGGCGCTGCTGTCCAAGAAGCACTCACCGACCCAACCGGGCAAAAGCTCGAAGAGCTAAAGCAACTCGCCCAAGAAACCGGTCGGATCCTCGATCCTACAATCGCTGCTGGTATCGGACAAACCGACGCTGTGCCGGTGAAGTACCGCCAACTCGCCACAGACGGCTTTAATGCCTACGGAGAAGGCGTTGATGAGGGCAAGGAAGAGGCGGCGGCTAAGACCGACGATGCGGCAGCAGAGACCGTACAGAAGCTCTCAGAGCACAACGACGAGGCACACGACGCAGGTATGAGCCTGGTCTCTGCATTCACGGCTGGCATGAGTGAGGCAAACGAGCCAGCGGTGGCTGCGGCAACAGAAATTGCAAATGCGGTCTCGCGGGCGCTGATTGCAGAAGATAAGCGCTCAGCGGCAATTGACGCGGGCAGAAACCTTGTTGGCGGCTATGCAGACGGCATCGCTCAGGTAGCACCTCAGGCAAGCGATAAGGCAGCCTCTGTGCGAAAGAATGCAGTCACAGGTCTCAATGGCGGCAATGGCTACAGAGAAGCACTGTCTGCTGGTAAAAACCTCGCTGGTGGATATGCCGATGGTATCCGCCAGGCAGCCGGACTCTCTTCTCAAAATGCCACATCTGCAAGAACACAAGTTGTGACTTCGCTCAATGGCGGCACAGGAACCTCTCAGGCAAATTCAGCTGGTCGCGAGATGATGGGTGGCTTTGCATCTGGTCTTTCTTCTCAGATCTCAGCTGCAACATCGGCTGCAAGAAACGCAGCGCAGCAAGCTGCCCGCGATCTTCGCTCACACTTGTCTGAGGCAAGACAAGCCGGTGACCAGACCATGCGTGCATATGCTGATGGCATCAGCTCAGGCAAATACAACGCCTCGCAATCTGCGTCTCATGCTGCTTCTTCTGTGGCAAATGCATTGGGCGATGTGTATTGGGATGCGTACCGCTCAGGTGGCTACGCTATGTCTGGTTTTGCAGGCGGTATTTACGACTCGGCATGGCGCGTCTATGCCGCTGCTCGAAACGTTGCAAACAATGCAGCTCGCATCATGCGGCGCTCTCTTGCCATTCACTCACCATCTCGAGTGACAGCTGAGCTAGGAAAGTACTTCTCTCTTGGTTTTGCAGGCGGAATTGAAGACTACGGGACAAAAGTCAACAAGGCAGTTGGCGATGTGGTCTCTGACGCGCTCGATATAACGCAAGCATCCGCTCGCATGGGCGGCGCTGCTGGTAAGGCATTCTCTGGTGCTATGGCAACACATGTGTCAGACGCCCCAATTAGCCTCATGCGCTCAGTAGACAAGCTCGCAAGAAACCCCTTGCCGATCAGAAGCCACACAGGCGCGTCTGCTCGGCTCCCGCACGGGCAAACCATGCTTGGCACAGAAGATGTAGATGTGCAGCGAGAGATTGCCGCAGCGGTGGCAAAAGGCGTGATCAGTGTTCAGAGTGCCAACACCGGAAGTGCCCGCACCGCTGGTGACTCGGTAGTGGTCTTGCGCGTTGACTCTGAGGACTTGGCACGTGCAGTCATCCAAGGCAACGACTCGCTCGCACGGCGCGGTGTAGTCGAGTTTGTGTGAGAGGAGGGGTCACGTGGCAGCTGTGCTAACCGTTGATGGCTGGTCGGTAGATCCTGACCCCTATAAATTGGAATTTGGGCTGATGGACGTGTCAGCAGATGATGCAGGGCGCGTCATGGATGCAAACGCAACCATGTACAAGCAAAGGATCGCTCAAAAGCGAAAACTCAAGGTTGCATGGCGGATGCTCACTGCCACACAAACCGGGGCGATCCTTCGTGCCTTCAACCCTGAATACCTCTCTGTTCGCTATTGGGATGCGATGGACGCGCAAATGGAAACGCGCACTTTCTATGTAGGTGACAGAACAGCGCCGCTCAAATGGTTTCAGATCTTGGACGGGACGCGCTACGAGGAACTTTCCTTTGATTTGATTGAGAGATAAGCATGAGGTATATCTCGGATAAATTCCGAAAGCGTCTTTCTGAAAACACGACGCTTTTAGCCAAAGCTACGCTTTATCTTGATGGTGGCAAACGCCGTGAGCTGACAGGTGATGATATTGTCTCGCTCTCAGTTGAGCACAACACGTCAAGTGCTAACTCATTTGATATTGGCGCTGCTATTACCGGCAAACTCAACATTACCTTAAACAACCATGATCAGCGCTTCGATGAGGTCAATTTTGCTGGTTCAAGCATTGTTGCGTATGCCGGGGCTGAGATTGACGGTAAACCTGAGTGGATATGCCTTGGCACCTATGACGTAGATGCACCAGATGCATACGCAGGAACCATTGCCATTACTGCTCTTGACTGTATTTCGCGCTTAGAGATCCCTTATTCGGACGTTAAGACGGTGTATCCCGCGCGGCTCTACCAGATTGTAAGTGACGCCTGTCTTGCTGCTGGCGTTACCTTGGCTTCATCGTTTCCCATGTCAGATCTTCGGGTCAATAAGCGCCCCGAGGGAAAAGACCTCACCTGTAAAAAAATCGTCTCATATGCCGCGCAGGCTGTGGGATGTTTTGTGCGCGTAAATGAAATGGGGAAAATTGAGCTTAAGCGCTATGACGCTTCGGTCTTTGGTAATGAGGACTGGCTCGATGGTAGCCATTTTGACAGTGCTACGCCGTATGCGAGCGGCTCTTCTGCTGATGGCGGAACGTTTAATGACTACTCAAGCGGCATCAAAGCAGATGGCGGAAAACTTCGCGGCTCTGATTCATGGGAGCACATCTTTGTTCAAAAGAGCCTCACGGTTTCCACGGACGATATCACTGTTACTGGCATTAGCGTCAAAGCATCAAAAGAAATAAAAGCCGACGGCAAGACCGGAAAAGACGGCGAAGAGATCTTATATGGGCAGGCGGGCTATGTATTGCGCATTGAGAAAAACCCGCTTATCGAGTATGGACAAGCGGGCGTGTTCGCCCTGCATTTAGGTAAGCATTTTCACGGCATGACGTTTCGCCCGTTTAAAGCTACCTCAATCTCAAACCCTGCACTTGAAGCCGGAGACGCGGTTGTAGTGACTGATGGCAAGCAGAACAGCTACCGTTCATTTGCAACAGCGGTCAAGCTCACGCTTAACTCATCTATGCAGGTGTCGTGTTCTGCGCAGACAGCGCACCGCAACCGCTCGCGAGAAAGCGGGGCAATTACCCGGGCAATTGTCGAAGCTGAAAATGAAATCAAGCGCGAACGCTTAGCTCGCGAGATCGAGCTTGAGCAACTGCGGCGAGAGTTGGCAGAGTCAAGCGGACTGTTCACAACAAAAGTGCCGCAAAAAGACGGCAGCGTGATTAGCTACATGCATGACAAGCGCAATCTCGCTGATTCGCGCATTGTTTGGAAGATGACAGCGAGCGCTATTGGCGTTTCTACTGATGGCGGCAGAACCTACTCAACAGCACTCAACGCAGAAGGTGTGGCGATCCTCAATCGCATTTACGCAATCGGGTTGGATGCAACCTACATCACTACAGGCAAAATTCAGGACAGGCGCGGGAAAAACTATTGGGATATGGAGACCGGGCAGTTCTCGCTTTCATCGGACTCTCGCGTAGGCGGGCGCACTGTTTCAGAAATTGCCGCGACTGCTGTAAATAGCCAAACACAAAGCGATATTTTGAACAAGCTCACCAACAATGGGCGCTCGCAGGGGATTTATTTGACCAACGGTCAGCTGTATATCAATGGCGAGTACATCAAGGCTAATACGGTTTCGACAAACAAGCTTGAGAGCTACCGTAACTCAAAAATCGGCGCGACGGTTGGAACCACAATACACGGGAATCCCGGAATGTCGCTCTCAAACCAATATGGCAACTACTTAGATATCGAGGCTCTTCGCGCACTTGACGATCCAAACAATAAGACTACTGGCGTTGGCTTTGCTGTATTTGATGAGCCGTTCATGAGCACGTCAACCTACTACGACCAAGTGTGGCTATGGCGACCGGATGCTGCATACAAAGACACCTACCTAGAGCAAACACCGGAGCAGCTGTATCTCTCAAAAACACATGTGAAACTTCAGGCTGCACAGTCAAAGGGCATTTTCATGAACGGTGACTCGGTAACCATCAAGTTCAACGATAGCAACTTCATAAAAATCGACAACTCCGGAGTCGCTTTTCGCTGCGGTGATAGCGGTTTCGGCTGGATCGATGGTCACTTCTCAGACAGCATCACGTGGAGCTAAGGAGCAAACATGGAGAAACCAGAAGAATTTGTATCTCCACCAGCACCTACCGGGACAACCGAAGAGGGGCGGATGGGACAGCTCACATCGGCATTACTTGCCTTAACTGAAAACATCAACGTTCTTGTGAAAGGTATTGCTGCCGCAGAAAACGTTGAATTGCCAAGGAAGGACAAGTAAATGGCTATTCAGATGCGGCGCGGCGAATACTCGCGCTTTGCCCCCTCTCGGCTCTTGCCAGGCGAGTGGGCAGTTGTGCAACAAGACGATGAGACAGCGAAAGACGGGAAAGCCGTTTATGTTGCATTTTCTGCTGGCGATGTTAAGCGCATGGCAACACTTGAAGATATGCATGATGACTGCCTCACGCAGATTGAGGCAGCAACAAAAGAGATATCGGCTAACCTCTCTCGGCAAGTTGTGGCAACGGACAACTCTATTAAAGAGGCAGAGGCTGCACGTGTAGTTGCTGAGCGCGGGCGTACAACTGCTGAGAGTGGACGAGTAAGCGCAGAGACAGCACGCGATGAAGCTGAGAAGGTGCGCGTTGCATCAGAGACGGCAAGAATCGCCTCTGATTCTGCCCGCGACGTTGCGCAAGAGAAGAACAACGCTGATCAGAAGCTCAACAACGAACGCATGTTGAGCCTGCAGCCCCATATCTGTACTACGGGGGAGTACAACAAAAGTACGCGGTTTCCGACCATCAGTAACCCCAATGGGTCGCAGCTCTACCTTGTGCCGATTAGCGACTCAGGAGGGTCAAGCGACGACGGCAACGCATACGTCGAGTGGAGATACATTGCCGGGCGCTGGGAGAAACTCGGCGTATCAAACGTTGAGACTCCAAGCATTACAACTGATGAAATTGATGAAGCATTGTCAGAAGACGGCAGCGGCACGTCTGGCGTATCGGTCTTGAACCTGACCGGGGTGCGCTACTTATGGACGAAGATAAAAGCCGTGATTGAAAAAGTCGATACTTCACACCATCAGTTCCGATCAATGCTGATCGACTCCATTAACAAGAAAGCCAACAAGGTACATACCCACGACACAGCCACTTCGCGCGCAGATGGCTTTATGTCGAGCTATGACAAGCGAAAACTTGACGATATTGACGCGAATGCGAATAACTACACCCTGCCACAAGCG
>NZ_JAIMFO010000011.1 GCF_019795105.1 Collinsella ureilytica
AATTTGTCCCTAGGTTGCGGAAAATGCGCCTTTTACTTTGTCTCAAAAATGAATATTGCCTGATAATCAAATTATATACTCTACCTGCTATTTATATTGTATATCACGTAGGTATATAAGCTCTTAGCTACAAAATTGGGTTTCCAGGCGTTCTGATCAAGGTAGGCCGTAAGGTCGCCTGGGTCAAGATCGCGCATGGTGTACCACTCGTCCTCGGGCAGGCGCACGTATGTAATGCCCTGGGCAATCAGGCTGTTCTTCACTCTGTTGATCTTCTCTCCCACTTGGGCAAGAAATGTTGCCGGGTCAACCTCGAACTCGTCCATGCGGGTGCAGCTTTCGAGTATTGCCGCGATAGTGCGCCTCGTGAGACCTACAGTATCCTGTAGTTCTGCTACCGGGTCGGGTAGGTCATAGGCAACTCGGCCTGCGGTGCCCACCACCGACATGCCAGTACCTTCGGCATCCACGCCGGCGTCGTTGACGGCAAGCGAAGCACGTTCGCTCGTCACCAGAGGCGGGCGAACGGGTAGCATGCCGTTGACGGCCTCGATGCATTGGCGCACAAGCTCATTAGAGTCAACGTTTACCTCAAAGCGTGTACGTTGACGGATGCGCTCCCACAGTTCCTGAAAAGCCGGGTCGAGTGTGACATCCTTCTGGAGCTCAACGGTGACCTCTTTGGCCTTGTCGCGTATCTGCACCGTCTGAGACTTGCGAATAAAATAATGATGTCGGCTACCTGTTCGGCGGCAGGTTCCAGTTCGGCGGGAAGCTCCACCTTGCCTTCCTGTGCGGAGGTCTTGAGTTCGGGTGTTACAGCACCCTTGATGTCAATCATGCCGGTTTCAGAGAGGTAATCAAAGATGTGTTTTGACTTTTCGTAGCCCAAGCGCTCTTCTATGCCTTCAGCATTCCTCTCAATATCGAAGTCAAGGTCTTGGCTCAATCGCAGCGCATCTACATCGTGTAGATCAACATCGATCTTGCCGCCTGCTACAAACTCCTCAGCATCATCTTCATCGTCAAACTCAAAGGAGCTATCGCACTTTTCGTACGCACGGTTCGTGTCTACATTATCTAGACGGTTTTTGAGTTCAATGCAAGCATTGAGAATTCGCTGTAGGGTAATTCGGAAGCTGTTAACACTTGATTCCATGCGCTTTAAAACATTTACCCTCATAAGATTTGCAACAGCCGTCGTACGGTTTACCTGACTCTCAAAGTTTTTGCCCCACGTGTCTCCGTAGCACGCTTCGTATTTTGATTGCTTGTCGTGTCTAACGTATGAGAGCACTTGGTATTGGGCGAAGGAGAGTTGAGCAATCATGTCATTTAACTCAGAGATTGCTGGAAGCTCACCTTTTGCGTCGATAGGGGTCTGAAACGACAGGGGAGGACGCCTGGTTGGGAATGTGCCTGATGCAGCGCCGTAGTATTTCGTTATGTGCTTCCGAGACCGTGCGATCGTGAGTACGTCGAGTAGCTTGAAGTAGTCTGCATGTACTGCATTTACAAAGCTCTCGGTTGTGCGCTGGGCATCGTCGAGCTTACTCCACTCGTTGAAACGAGCCTGAGCGACGCGGATTACTTGAGTGATAGATGGGATGCCATCTGTGCCAGCGAGGTATTCATCATCGCCTTCTGTGATGAGTTCAATTTGGTTACGCAAGTCGAGCAGTTTATTGTTAACCGGCGTAGCAGAGAGCATCAATACCTTGGTGCGCACATCAGTTTTGATTATATCCTCGATGAGACGGGTGTAGCGATCTTTCTTCTCTGCATCGGTACTCTTATTTCTGAAGTTGTGAGATTCATCGATGACGATAAGGTCATAGTTGTTCCAGCGTAGGTGTTCGAGGTCGATTTCTCCGCTCATTCCGTAGTAGCGACTGAGATCAGTGTGGTTCAGCACGTCGTAGGAGAAGCGATCCTCAGCGAGTGGCTTGCGGTCGTCGTTGCCGCGTGTCCATAAGGTCCAGTTATTGCGTAGACGCTTTGGACAGAGGACGAGCACGCGGCTATTCCGCTCTTGATAATACTTAATTCCTGCGAGTGCTTCATAGGTTTTACCAAGGCCAACGCTGTCGGCGATAATGCAGCCTTTGTACTTTTCCAGCTTACGGATTGCTCCCACAACCGCATCGCGCTGGAATTCGTAGAGTTTATTCCAGACTACTGACTCTTCGAATCGCAGACCCGGTCGTATAGGGTCTTCCTCGTCTTCAATGAACTTTCTGAACAGGTGATACAGCGTGAGGAAGTAGACAAGTTCAGGCGAGTTTTCCCTATAGAGCGTCTGGATTTGTTCGACTACCTCGTTTGTGACGTCTTCAACAAGTGCTGGATTTTCCCAAATTCCGTCAAACATAGCCTTGAGACCGGATGCCTCAATGCTCGTTTCAAAGTGACTTACTCCAGTTAGCACGCCTGGTTTGCGCTCGTAGCCGAGCCCTTCGAGCGAAAATGCATTGGACGTACTGCCCATAAATGCTTGGCTTTCGCTGTTGATATTCTCCACATGGTAGCTGCTAGTTGTCGCAATCATGCCACGCTGACGGGCGCTTTTAAAGGTTGCGTGCTGATGCACTCATTCGGCGCATTCACGAGCTAATGCGCGCTGGTTGATATTGTTGTGAAGCGTTAACTCCAGGCCGGTTCCACCGATGTCTTTTTCACGCGTCCTTCGGCTAACAACGAACTCATGTGGAACCTTGTCTGATTCCATGTGCTTTACAAACGTGGGTTCGTCGAAGATGAAACGCAGCTCATCAACTCGAGAGAACTCATCGCGGAGCTCACCATAGGCAAACACGGTGAAGTAGGATGCAATGATGGAAAGCTTTGCATCATTGTCGATAGCATTTCGCAATGCGTCGCCAAGTCGATGTTGTCCTGTGTTGTCTAAGTACTGCATCTAGTACTTTCACGAGATTCTGAATGCAATACAGAGGGATCGCTTCTACAAGCTTCTGTGCTCCTACTCCTCAGCCGTAGGGAGGCCTTCTGAGAAGAGGTCTTCGCTGTCTACATCGCTATCAGCATCCTCGATGGCTTCCTCATGTACGACATCTGCCGTATCTGGGCCATCTTGTGCATCTGTGCCGGGGGCTGCGGTGGCTCCTGCAGCGGGCAAAAGCTCGCGCTCGAGGTGTACGGTTGGGCGGCGCTTCACAAAGAGCGGCACATACTCAATAAAGGTTGAGGCGTTTTCAAGGCCAAACCACTGAGCGGGCGATCCGCAGAGGCGGCGAATTGCATACTTTGCTGTCATAACCATGTGATCAATCATGAGTAGGTCAGACTCGGGTGTGAGAGACTTGCGCAGCATGCAGAAGCGGAAATCGCCCACTGCGGAAGGCTCAGAATACACCGAGTACTCATGGCTTTGCGGTGGCAGCTCACCAGAGGCCATAAGGTCTCCCACGATCTGGCGAAGATAGGCATTCACCCGCTGATTTTCCTTGAATCCAAGCTTGATGGTGACATGGAAGATAAAGTCGGTACCAACAGAATCGACCCGATACAGGCGCGTATGAGGTTCATCGGTTACCAAAACGGTTACAAACCAATAGGCTCGTGCACGCTTGGGATACTTATCAAGTACTGAGTACAGCACGTCGCGGTCAATAGCGCCGTCTTGAGAGCGGTTCAGCAAAAAGACGAGGTTATCAGCCAAAAGGGGATACTCTTTGTCATTGCGCAGGCGTGCGAGTTGGTCCACATAATCCTTAATGGGCAACGTGACCGTCTGCGTGCGCTCAATTGCAGTACCGCGCCTCCATACAAGCATGACGGCGAGCAGCACAGCAGCCATGAGCAGGGTGATATAGCCACCGTGGCGGAATTTGGTGAGGCTTGAGAGGAAGAACATGGCCTCGATCATGCCAAAGAAAATCAAAAAGATCACAGCGCCAAAGCGGCGACCCATAAGGCGTGCAAGATAGACAAACAGCAAGATGCTGGTCATGAGCATGGTCAGGGTAATGGCCAAGCCGTAGGCGGCCTCCATATGAGAGGAGGTTTGGAACAAGAGCACCACGCCTACGCAGCCCACACCCATGATGAGATTCACGATGGGGATATAAAGCTGACCTTTGGTGTCGCTCGGATAATTGATCTTGAGGTGCGGCATGAGGTTTAAGCGCGTGGCCTCAGAAACAATGGTAAAGGACCCCGTAATGAGAGCCTGAGAGGCAATGATGGCGGCAACCGTAGAAAGAATAACGGCAAAGGGGCGCATGGCCTCGGGCAGCATCTCAAAGAAGGGGTTGAGGTCATTGATGGCGAGGAGCTCTTCTGAGCCAGAATTTGCCAGAAGCCATGAGCCTTGTCCGAGGTAATTGAGGATGAGGCAGGCTTTTACAAAAGGCCAGGAGGCAAAGATATTGGGCTTTCCAACATGTCCCATATCTGAATAGAGCGCTTCGGCTCCGGTTGTTGCCAGAAAGACGGAACCCAAGATCATGAGCCCGGCGTGATTGTGGGGAGAGACCAAAAACATAATGCCGTAGATTGGATTAAGAGCACGAAGGATGCCCGGATTCTCAACCAGGTGCATGATGCCGGCTGCACCCAAAAAGCCAAACCAAACGGTCATGACCGGTCCGAAGGCACGACCAATATTAGAGGTACCGGCGCGCTGTGCCATAAAGAGGGCAAAGATGATTGCAATGGTGATCATCACCACTTTGCCTTGGTCAGACCCAATGAGCTGCTGGCCGATCTCGATGGTGCGAAGACCTTCAATGGCGGTGGTAACCGTAACGGCAGGAGTCAAAATGCCATCGGCCAAAAGCGTGGCTCCACCAACCATGGCAGGCAAGATGAGCCACTTACTGCGTCTACGCACCAGGCTATATAGGGCAAAGATGCCACCTTCACCGCCGTTATCGGCGCGCATGGCAATGAGTACGTATTTTACGGTGGTAACCAAGGTGAGTGTCCAGATAACTAAGGACAAGGCACCTAAAACGAGCTCTTCTCCAACCGTTGCAAGGCCACCATTTCCACCCACAATGGCCTTCATAACGTACATGGGGCTGGTGCCAATATCTCCGTACACCACGCCGAGGGTGACGAGCACCATACCAAGGGAGAACGGGATCGCCCCGCTCGCACCCTTTGATGCCTCTCCCTTTGTGTGACGGTCGGGGGTCGGCTCAAGCGCCTGCTGGGCAAACATCGCGTTCCTCACTGTCTCGTTGAAATGTTCGCGCCCCTTCCGTCCACGGAGGGCGGTCGGAGCGCGACTGGATCATTCATTCTACTACGTACTGGAATTCTTTTGGCTGAGGGCTTTAAGCGGCGTCATGCAGGACGATAGGGCGCGCCAACTGCCTCAAGTACTGCGTCGATCACCTGTGCTACGCCGCCCTCATTATTGCTGGGCACAACATTGCTTGCATGCGTGTGCATGTGAGGCTCGGCATTTGCAACAACGCAGCCCATACCTGCTTCTCGAATCATTTGGATATCGTTATAGGTATCTCCAATGGCGCAGGCATGGCTAATATCGATGCCGAGGTGCTCGCACAGATGAAGTAAGCCAGAGCCCTTATCGACTCCGGGTTTCATGAAGTCAATCCAGTCTCTTCCGGCATTGGTCACGTTATAACGGCTTGACCATGCAGGTCCGTAGGTGTTGGCGTATGCCTCTTCGCTCGTAAAATCAGGGAAGTAGACCGTGTACTTATTCACGTCTGCTGTGACTTGGCTTAAGTCATCCACATACACGCGGTTGACGTAATAGTTGGCAAACTGATCGTCAAAGACCTGATCTTCACGCCGTAAATAGCAGCGCTCAACCCCGCAGACGCAGGGGCAACCGCGACCATCCTCCAAGGTGTACCGCAAGAGCTCTTGGTATTCTGAAACGTCAAACAAGGTGGTATGCAGGCGGCACGAACCCATAAAAACTGAGGCACCGTTATCAGCGATATAGCCTATATCGTCGGCTACCTCTTGAAACATATGGCGAAGCGTATAGCTAGCGCGCCCACTTGCCGGGCAAAATACAATGCCTGCATCTCGAAGTGCGCGAATACGATCATACATATGATCAGGCATGCGGCCATCATCTGCCAAAAGCGTCAGATCCATGTCTGAGGCAATGAGTTTAATAGAAGCGAGATTAGGGTTATCAAGAAGGCTCGGGAGCATCTGCCGTCCTTTCGTATACGGTCGTATGTCCAAATGAGCCATGCTACTTGCAAGCGACAAGCTCTTGCGTTTGGTCAATTTCGGCAATCATATCAATGCGGCCTTGGTGACGCCCGCCTTCAAACTCGGCATTCAGCCACTCGTCTACGATCATCTTTGCCAGCTCTGATCCGACAACGCGGGCACCAAAGGCAAGCACATTCGTATTATTGTGCTGGCGAGAAAGGCGTGCGGTATAGGGCTCAGAGCAAACCACCGCGCGAATGCCGTGAATCTTATTGGCAGCCAAGCTAATACCAACTCCGGTTCCACAGATGAGAATGCCTAAGTCTGCCGTGCCTGCAGCAACGGCCTTTCCTACCTCATAGCCTGCGATTGGATAGTCAAAGCGCTCAGTGCTATCAGGTCCCAGATTCAAAACCTCATGACCGAGTGAGCGCAGGTGCTCAGAGATGATGGTCTTCAGCTCTACCGCAGTATGATCATTTCCAATGGCAATTTTCATTCTTGAGCTCCTCTGCTCGATTGGACTCCTGCTGCATGATACCAGCTTGCACATATCAGATGGTCTCGCCTTACAGGGCGCGCAGTTTTGCGAGAGCTTCCGTATACGGGCCATGTCCAAAGAGCGCGCTCGTGCCGAGCACAAAGCCATCAGCTCCGAGCGCATGTAAGCGCTCTATTCGCTCAGGGCTGCAAGCCCCATCAATGGTGAGCACAAAGCCGTAGCGTTCTTTCAAGCTTGCGAGCGTCTTGATCTTCTCTGTTGTGAACTCAATGAACTGCTGGCCAGCAAAGCCAGGATTGACGGTCATAACCATGACGTAATCGGCAAAGTTCAGCATCTCTTGAATCGTGTGCACCGAGGTATCTGGATTGATAACCAATCCAGCCTTGAGCCCCTTATCGCGGATGGCAGCCAAGGTTTTTACCATATAGCGCTCAGATTCGGGATGGATATAGATAATGTCTGCGCCAGCATCTGCCACGAGGTCGATCTTTTGAGACGGGTTTTCTACCATGAGGTGGCAGTCAATTGGCTTGTTGGTTGCCGCTCGGATGGCGCGCACATCCATGAGCCCCATCGTTATATTGGGGACAAAGGTTCCATCCATAATGTCGCAATGAAAGATGTCTACCCCTGCAGCATCAAGTGCCTGGGTTTCCTCACGCAGGGCTCCGAAGTCTGCGCACATCATACTGGGACAAAGCAGCATATGCTCTCCTCACCTAAAAGCTCTGAACCAACAGAGGGTTCTTATGCCCGTTCATTCCTCTATCATCCTACCGCGAATCCTTGACATTTTTTGCGCCAACATAAAGCAATTTAAAATCTTCTAGAAAAAACTGAAAAAATATGATCTAATATGGAGCCAGTCCAGAACATCACTGACGTGAAAGGCGTGATGGAATGAAAGCTGCAGCAAGGATCAATTCGTATTTCCGTGAAGGTAAAAAAGACGTGGAGCGTGTGTTTACCCAGTTCGAAGAGGCAGGGCTCACCCATGTTGACCTGAACTACCCCGAGCATACATCCGGCATTGAGCCGGCGCGCATGAAGCAGATGCTTGAGGCGTCACACCTTGAGCTGAATGGCGTTGCGCTTCGTTTTCGATCAGATTTTATCAATGGTGAGTTGGGAAATGCCGATCCAGCAATTGCTCAGCATGCCTTAAAGCTTTGCCGTGAGGCGTGTGACTACTGCCGTGAGGCAGGGGGCAGCACGGTTACTGTCTGGCTTGGCTTTGATGGCTTTGACTACAGCTTCCAGATTGCCTACGACCGTGTGTTTAAGCAGCTGGTTCGCCAGTTCACCGCCATCTGTGACTATGCTCCAGATCTCAATATTTCCATTGAGTATAAGCCTTTTGAAGAGCGCTCCTATGCCTTCATCGATAGTATGGGCCTCGTTTCAATGATTCTGACAGCGGTGAATAAGCCAAATCTTGGGGTTACGCTCGATTATTGCCACATGCTCATGAAGCACGAAAACCCCGCCATGGCAGCCGATTTATTTGGTGCTGCCAAAAAACTCTATGGCATCCATCTAAACGACGGCTACGGCGTGATGGATGACGGCCTTATGATCGGCATGGCCACGCCGATCAAAACGCTTGAGCTGCTCTTTTATCTCAAGAAGCACGGCTATGACAAGGCCATTTACTTCGATACCTTCCCAATTATTGAGGGCGCAGTAGAGGAAAGCGAGCAAAACGTTCGCATGCTCGCCATGCTCTCTGCTGCGATTGATTGGGTTGGCTTGGACGAGATCCAAGCGGTCATTGATAAAAACGATGCAATTGCCGCTGCTGGTCTTGTTCGTAAGTTCTTCGGTGCAATGGAAGGTGATGCATCATGAAACGAGACTGGAAGAAGATGGCCGAGGAGATCCTTGCTGCAGCCGGCGGCAAGGAGAATCTCTCCGGCATGACACACTGCGCAACGCGTTTGCGGCTCAATGTAAAAGACGCAGCCTTGGTGGATGACGCGGCGGTAAAGGCAGTTGATGGTGTCATCAATACGGTGAGCAAGGCTGGCCAGTATCAGGTGCTCATAGGAACGGAAGTTCCAAAGCTCTATGAGGAGTTTGAGCTGGTCGCCGGCGTAGCTTCTGAAGAGGCTGCAGGCTCATCCGATAGCGGTGAGGGCGTGGTGAGCAAGATCTTTAGCGCCGTCTCCGGTATCTTTGCGCCACTATTGCCCGCCATGGCTGGCTCGGGAATCCTACGTGGCCTTTTGATCTTGGCGGTTCAGCTCGGAGTCGTAGCAGAAGGCTCGGGCACCTTTGTAATTTGGAATACGCTATCGATGAGCGTATTTTACTTCCTGCCTGTTCTGCTTGCCTTCTCTGCTGGTCGCCGCTTTGGTGCAAGCCCGTATCTCTCAGCGCTCATCGGTGCATGCTTGCTCTTCCCAGACTTTATGAAGCTTATGGGAGATGTTGGCAACGGAGCGATGACGGACTTCTTTGGTATCCCTGTGGTGCTCATGGGCTATAACTCAACCGTTGTCCCGGCTATTCTGGCGATTTGGGTCTATTCCTATCTCTATAAGTTCTTGGATGCCCGCATTCCTGAGACCTTAAAACTCGTAGTGCTGCCCGCGGTCTCACTCTTTGTTATGGTTCCGCTTACCATCATGGTCATCGGTCCTTTGGGAGTGTATGTTGGTGAGGGCATTGCCTTTGTTGTGAACTGGCTCATCAATAAGAGCGCAGTACTTGCCGGCGTTTTGGTAGGCGGCGGCTGGTCGGTTCTGGTCTCTATGGGCATTCACTGGGCAGTAAACCCGATTATGATCAACAATATTGCTCAGAACGGTTTTGACTATATCTGCCCCTTCACCTTTGCCTGCAACTTTGCCGTGATCGGCGTTGCTGCTGGTGTCTTTTTCAAGGTGAAGAGCAAGCGCTACAAGAGCTTTGCCATGAGTGGTGTGGTAACGATTGCTTTGTCTGCAATTATTGAGCCGACCCTTTTTGGCATGCTGGTAAACAATAAGAAGCTCTTTGCTGCCCAAATTATTGCTGGTGCTTGTGGTGGAGCCTTCTTAGGCCTAATGAAGGTCGTAGCGACTGCCTTTGTATTTGGCTCGGTAACCACCTTCCCTGCCTTTGTAAGCCAGGATGCTGCTAATTTCGGCTTTGCCATGGCTGGACTTGCTATTTCTACCGTGGTCGGAGCTGTACTGGGCTATCTCTTTACCAACGCTGAAGACAAGCTTGCCTAAACCGGCAGGCGTATGCGATCGCATTATGTTTGTGGCGGCTACCTTCTGTGGTGGCCGCCTTTGCTCTGTTAGGATGAAGTTCGAATAATCGTTTCTGGAGGTGCCGATGATTCCTTATGAGCGCCGCGAGCTGGTCATCGAGCAGCTCCATGAGGCTGATCTCTTACACCTAGATGACTTACAGGAGCTCTTACCTGATGTTTCTGTTTCTACGCTTCGCCGTGACCTCAAAGAACTCGAGCGTGAGGGGCGGGTAGAGATCCTTTCTGGTGGGGGAGTGAAGCTCAAGTTAAGAACGGTTTCTCATGAGCGGGGCATTCAGGTTGCAAGTGCTTTGCATGCAGCAGAAAAAGAGCAGATTGCCAAACGAGCTTCGGCTGAGATCTCTGATGGAGATACCGTCTATGTTGACTCAGGCTCGAGTGGCACGATGCTGCTTGCTCAGTTGCTTGATCGCGATGTCACCATTTATACGGGCAATGGATCGGCGTGCTGGGTAACGGGAGATATGCGTGCGCGAATCATTGTGATAGGCGGCAGCTTTAATCCTCATACCTCTTCGATGACCGGCCCGATTGCTGAGGCGATTTTGAGTGAGGTCTATTTTGATAAGGCCTTTTTGGGTGTAAATGCCGTGAGCGTAGAGCGCGGGGTCACCAATCCGAGCTATGACGAAGCGTCAAAGAAGCGGATCGTACGCAAGAACTCAAATGCGACCTATGTACTTTGCGATAGCAGTAAGTTTCATCAGGTATCAAATGTGAAAGTCTTTGATTTGGAAGGTCTGACGCTGATCTCGGACACCTTTGATGCTCGGTTGAGCAAGGCAGTACGGATTCTGACGCCAGAGAACTAGTACGCACGTTCTGCCCGTATGCAGCGGACGTGTGTCAGTACAGCCTACTTTGAGTGGGCGCGCATCAACCCCTCCTATATCCAGCGCGCGCGTATCAATTCCGTTTGCATGCAGGCGCTGAAACATGACGGCAACAATTTCAAATAAAACTTGGCTGTTTGCGGATGTTCCCGTACTATGACCGGAACGCGAGGTCTAAGAAGACTCGCAGATTTTCGGCGTTCGTCTGGTTTGGAGCAGTTTTGTTGCGCGCAGCTACAACATATGAGGTTTTGGCAGTTGCTACCACCTCTGCATGCGCAAACCCAGCTCCTGTGTATAACCGACGCCGCCGTATGATCCCTCGACGACGATAACGTCGCCCACGTCCGCGAAGGCAGATGCCTTCACTGGGTCCACGTTCGGTTCGTCGAGGTTTTCCCGACGAGCCGTTTTTTTTGTTGGGAACCTCTGATTTGAAACCATAGCGCGGCCGCAGAGCACAAGAGCTCTGTCGGCATCGTGGGCTCATCCGGTATTCCACAGTTGAGGAAGGACACCCCATGAGCAAGCAGCAATCCAAAGAAAAAGTTGTACTCGCCTATTCCGGAGGCCTTGATACGTCGGTTTGCGTGAAATGGCTCCAAGAAGAAAAGAACCTTGATGTCATTGCCGTGTTAGGAGATGTCGGACAAGAGCACGACGGCCTTGAGGCAATTAAGGAAAAGGCCTTTTCATTAGGGGTTATTGCATGCGAGGTGGTAGACATGCGCGATGAGTTTTGCGCGAACTACGTCGTGCCTGCCTTGGCTGCAAATGCCTTATATGAGAATAAATACCCGCTCGTTTCCGCACTGTCTCGCCCGCTCATCGCTCAGCATTTAGTGCACGCCGCTCATGTTCACGGTGCATCGTATGTTGCCCATGGCTGCACGGGTAAGGGCAACGACCAGGTGCGCTTTGAGCTTTCGATCATGACCCTCGATCCACACTTAAGCGTAATTGCCCCCGTTCGTGAGTGGGATTTAGGCATGAGGCCTGATGAGATTGCCTATGCCGTGGCTCATGGTGTGCCGGTCGAGGCCAGCATCGAAAAGCCGTATTCGATTGACGACAACCTGTGGGGACGCGCTATTGAGGCTGGTGCCCTTGAGGATCCCTGGGCTGCTCCGCCCTCAGACATTTGGACGATGACTACAGCAGCAGAAGATGCTCCCGATGCTGCAACTTCGGTTGTTATTGGCTTTGAGCACGGTGTGCCGGTGAGCTTGAATGGGCACGCAATGGAGCTTGCCGAGTTGATTGTGAACTTGAATACCCTTGCGGGCTCCAATGGATTTGGCCGGATTGACATGATTGAGAATCGCTGCGTTGGTCTGAAGTCGCGGGAGTGCTATGAGGCACCGGGCGCTTTGGCGCTCATTCAGGCGCATAAGGCTCTTGAAGATCTGTGCCTTGAGGCCTCAGTGTTGCATGCAAAGCTTGAGCTTGAGCAAACCTGGGCAGGGCTTGTGTATGCAGGTCAGTGGTTTAGCCCGCTTAAGCAGGCATTGGATGCGTTTATGCATGAGACGCAACAGCATGTGACCGGTGAGGTGCGCCTCAAGTTCTACAAGGGTTCTTGCACGGTTTCTGGACGCAGGAGCTCAAGCTCGCTGTATGACCAAAAGCTTGCAACCTACGACAACGACGAGGCCTTTGATCAGACTGACGCCATGGGCTTTATCAATATCAGCTCGCTTCCCTTAAAAACTTGGGCAGCAGCTCAGGGTAGTCAAGCGAATACACCGTCCCTTTCGGTGTCAAAAAAGCATGCATCAGGTTCTGGTGTGAACAGTGTCTGCGCCGTTGCTCCGGAGCTGGTAAGCGATGAGGAGCCCGCATTACTGAAGGCAGCTTGCTAGTTTGAGTTTTTGTATTTGAGTTTTTGAGACGTGAGGGAGGAGCAGCCACCATGGCGCTTTGGGATGGCAGGTTTGAGACAGGTGCAGCAGCAGAGACCTGGGAGTTTGGAGCCTCGCTGCCCGTTGACTGTGAGCTGTATCAAGAAGATATTGCAGGCTCACGCGCGCACGCTGCTATGCTTGCCGCTCAAGGGATTATCAGCGAAGAGGACGCCGCACAAATCAAAACAGGTCTTGATTCTATTGAGGCCGATATTGCCACCGGCTCTTTTGACTTTGATATTCGCGATGAGGATATCCATATGGCGGTGGAGGCCGAGCTCATTCGTCGCGTCGGGGAGCCAGGAGCGAGGCTACATACCGGTCGCTCCAGAAATGACCAGGTCGCAACTGACACACGCTTAGGAGCAAAAAAGCTCGCACGCGCACTCATGGAAGATGTACTGGAGCTCCAGCGCTCTTTGTTGAGTGCAGCTGAACAGCATCCGGGTGTCATCCTGCCTGGTTGCACGCATTTACAGCACGCCCAACCGGTTCTGCTTTCTCATCATCTCTTAGCGTATTTCTGGATGCTGTCTCGGGATTTTCAGCGTTTGAATGCCGCCTATGATGCAGCGAATCGCTCACCCTTGGGTTCTGCTGCTCTAGCCGGTACGGGCTATCCCATTGATCGGCGGATGACTGCCTACGAGCTTGGCTTTGCCGACGTGATTCCCAACTCGCTCGATGCGGTTTCTGATCGGGACTTCTTGCTTGACCTCTCATATGCTGGGTCGGTATGTGCTATGCATCTTTCGCGGCTTGCAGAAGAGATTGTGCTGTGGAGTTCGCCCGAGTTTGGCTACCTCACACTCTCGGATGCCTACGCTACGGGCTCAAGCATTATGCCGCAGAAGAAAAATCCTGATTTTGCTGAGCTGGTGCGCGGAAAAACTGGCAGGGTGTATGGCAACCTCATGCAGCTCTTGGTAACTATGAAGGGGCTTCCTCTGGCATACAACAAAGACCTACAAGAAGATAAAGAAGGCATGTTTGACACGGCGCGCACCCTCTCGATGTGTCTTTCTGTGATGAGCGGCATGATTACAACCGCTCAATTTAATGCTGACGCTATGCGTGCTGCGTGCAGCAAGGGCTATCTGGCAGCAACTGACGCAGCAGACTATCTGGTGCGCAAGGGCATGGCCTTCAGAGACGCTCACGCAGTTGTAGGGAGACTTGTGTTGCTCTGCGAGCATCGGGGCTGTGAGCTGTCAGATCTATCTCTCGCTGATCTACGGGGTGAGTGTGAACTCTTTGCTGACGATATTGCAGGAGCGCTTGATTTAGATCGGGTTGTTGCTGCGCGTACGAGCGAGGGCGGCACGGCACCGACGGCGGTTGAGCACCAGATGCGTTTGGCTCGTACCGACATTGTGATGGGCGAGGCAGTGCTTGCCGGTAAATAAGGCAGGCTATAAGATGGGCTGTCGCCTGTCTTCTAGGGCGCGCTTACGGTTCGTGGCGGCAATAAGGCAGGCTGTAAGAATCTTACGCACGCATTGTTGGGGTTCCAGCGGTGCGTGTCGGCAAATAGGACAGGTTGTAGGACGGACTGTCGTGCGGTAGGCGGTAGCTCGATATCATTTACTGAGCCTCATCGCTTCGCCGCCTGTAGTCACCTCGGTACCACTTGGGTATGCAAGCATGCGCATGCTCACTCGTGATCGCTCATCAAATTCATAGCTCTACCTGCCATATGAGGCGCAGAACTACCGTTTACCGAGTCGTATCGACCGTTCACAGGTTCTATATTCTCAAAATAATATACAAAATAATAGTGATCAGATCTGTAAATATACAAACAGCAGGTCAAAGTTGTTCACTCAGGTCTAGTGCTTTGGGCGGATTGTGTCGCCACTTGTCCAGTCAGGTTCATTCTGAGTATAAAACCTCAAGATTGATGTACAGAAAAGTTCGTACATGCTTGATGCTTTTGAGCCTGCATATCTGCGCTAGCCTGCGAGATCTCAGACGTTGTATAACCATGTACAGCAAGACACGGGAGCGACGGAGAAGGAGGCTTCAATGGGTGTAGCGCCAGCAGAGTTGAGCAATTCTGTTCAGTTGCATATTCAGGCCGCAAACTATATGCGCGAGCGTATCTACGATCATCTGTGGGAGCCTGACGACCAGATTCCTACTGAGCATGAGCTCTGTGAGATTCTTGGCATGAGTCGGGGTACGGTTCGCCGCGCAATCCGCGCTCTGGTGGATGAGAACTTGCTCGTGCAGATCCGAGGTAAGGGCACCTTTGTTTCCCGTACGGTCTTTACCCATCCAACTGGCAGCACCCTCATTTCATTTGCTGAATCCCTGCGCTCTCAGGGTGTGAGCTTTACGACCCGTGTGGTCAAGCACGAGGTCGTGCCTGCCGATGAGCGGCTGGCATCAAAGCTTTTCTTAAAGGTGGGCGATCCGGTGCTCACCATGGATCGCGTGCGCTCGGTTGAGGGCAAGCCCGTTTTGCTTTTGCAAAGTTGTATCAATCTCAAGGTGCTGCCCGGCCTTGAGAAGATCGATTTCAATACGCACACCCTGTTTGCCACGATTGAATCTATGTTTGGAAAGCGTATTGGGCATTCAAACGCACGCTATGCAGCCTGCGTAGCAGGGGAGGAGCGCGGCGAGCTGTTGCATGTAGGTCCTGATTCCCCGGTTTTACACCTCGAACAGCAAATCTTTCTGACCGACAACACGTCTGCTGAGTGGAGCAACGTCTGGCTCATTGCGAACAACTATGTTGTGGGCACGGTGCTTCAAAGAATCTGATGAGCGGCCCTAGCACCAAAAGCGCAGGGCATGCGAAGCGACTGATGGTGTACGGAAAGCGTCTTCTATGTCTTAGCTGCAGCTGAGGCATTTTGAATAGTCTCTACAGGCTCGACTTAATACACGAAACGTAAGAACTACGAACAAAAAATCATGGAGGAGCTTCCGAGGTGGTGTGTGCCACCCCGCTGGATGGATCATGCGAGAAAGGATCAGGATGAAGTGCATACTCGCCTCACATGGGAGGATGAGCGAGGGTTTGCTCGATACGGTGCAGATGTTGCTCGGCCCGCAAACAGACATTGAAGCCCACGTCTTACTACCTGAGGAGGAGCCAGCTCGCTTAAAAGAGCGCCTGGAGGCAGCGATTGACCCAGAAGACGAAGGCAATATTGTCTTTTTCACTGACCTGTACTTTGGCTCTCCCTTTAACCAGGTTGTAGAGCTTTCTCGAACACACGATATCTATCACGTAACCGGCGTGAATGTGCCGGCCTTAGTTGAAGCATTCGTTGCTCGAAGCGCTGGTAAAACAGCGCGCGAGGTCTCTGAAGCAGCGGTGCTTGGTGCAAAAGACAGCGTGAAAGATGTTCGCAAGCTTATGGCATCTGTGCCAGAGGAAGAAAAAGAAGGGGAGGAGTTCTAATGCGAAATGTTGTACTTGCGCGCGTTGACGATCGCCTGATTCATGGGGAGGTGGTCTCGGTATGGACGCCTTCGCTTTCGGCAAACCGGATTTTGGTTGCCGATGACGATGTGGCCGCAGACAGCTTTAATGTGCGGGTATTGAAATCGCTTGCCCCTGAGGGTGTGAAGGTGTTTGTTTCGAGCGTAGAAGACGCAGCTCGGGGTCTTATGAAAGATCCAATTCCTGGTGAGCGCGTTATTGTTCTCACAAAAAGCCCAATCGCCTTTGCCCGCATGGTTGCTGCTGGCGTGCCCTTGCGTGAGGTGAACCTCGGAGGCATGGGAATTCGGGGAGAGCGCAAGCCCTTTATTAAAAACGTTGCCGCTGATCCTCAAGAGGTCGCAGCTATCGAAGAGCTTCGCGATGCTGGTGTGCGCGTCTTTTATCAGCTGGTACCCGAGCAGGCAGTCATTGAGGTCGATGATGCCCTCGAGCGTGCTCGCAAGGAGGTGTAGGCAATGACGCTGCTTCAAGCGCTTCTGTTAGGCGTTGTGTATTGGCTGGCCATTGGCAACCTGCCCTTTGTGGGGCTCTGGTCGCTCCAGCGCCCCTTGGTGTGTGGATTGGTAACGGGTGTTATTCTGGGCGACCCGGTCATGGGAGCTATGACGGGTGGAACCATCAACCTTGTCTACCTTGGCTTTATTTCTGCAGGCGGATCCATGCCCGCCGATATGGCGCTTGCAGGCATTTTGGGAACCGCCTATGCCATCTCTGGTGGCTTGCCTGCTCAGACTGCTCTGGCCTTGGCCGTGCCTATCGGAATTTTGGGCACAATCGTGTGGTACCTCCGCATGACCTTTGACTCAGTCTTTGTTCATATGGTTGATGGTTTTATCCAGCGCGAACAGTATGAGCGCATCTGGGTGGGAAACGTTTTGCTGCCCCAGATTTTTGCCTTTGTTATTACGGTGTTGCCCTGTACACTCGCGGCATATTTTGGCTCGTCCTATATCCAGTCGTTCATTGATCTCATGAGCGGTTCTGTGCTTACGGTCTTTCAGGTCATTGGCGGGCTTATGCCAGCGCTCGGTATTGCGATCACGCTGCAATACATCTTTAAGGGTGAGTCGGTAGTCTTTTTGTTCCTAGGATTTATTTTGGCAGTCTATTCCGGTTTGGGACTATTGCCGCTCGGAGTCATCGCGCTCATTACCGCCATTGTGTATGTCCAGGTATCTGATCGTGCAGAGCCAGCAGGTGCCAACCTCGCTCACGAGGAGGAATTCTAATGTCTGATACCGACAAGCTTGCTCGACCGGGTGGTCGCATTACAAAGTCTGCTCTTCGACGCTCATGGTTTATCTGGGAGATGTTCCCGCAGACCTGCTATAACTACGAGCGCATGATGGGCCAAGCCGTAGCTCACGTATTCGCCCCCATTGCTCGGATGATTCACCCAGAAGATGCAGAGGCACGTCTTGAGATGATGCGCCGCGAGAGCGAGTTCTTTAATGTCCATATTGAGTTTGGATCCTGCATTTTGGGCATGGCCATTGCGATGGAGGAGGAAAAGGCTCAAGGCGCTCCCATTCCCGGAGAGTTTATTACGAATATCAAGACTTCGCTCATGGGGTCTTTAGCCGGTGTTGGCGATACCATCTGGCAAGGCGTGGTCATCCCCATTTTACTGGGAATTTGCATTGATCTGACCGGTATGGGAGGCGGTAATATCTGGGGTGCCCTCATGTACGCTGCCCTGATCATTGCTGGTGCTCTAACGCTTTCCTACGCGAACTTTATGTTTGGCTACAGAGCCGGTAGTGAGGCTGTTGTTGATTTCTTAGAGAAAGGCACGCTCAACAAGATTTTGAAGGGCGCTTCCATCATGGGCTGCATGGTGATGGGCGGGCTCATTGTGAACTACGTACATGTAACCTGCGGCATTGAGTTTATGAGTGCAGGTACGTCATTCAATTTGCAGACGGGTCTCTTTGATACCGTCATGCCCAAGATGTTGCCCCTGGCAGCCACGATGCTCATCTATGCCCTCTTAAAGCGGCGCTGGTCTTCACTCAAGATTATTGCCCTGATTGTTGTGTTAGGCATCATCGGAGGCCTCACAGGAGTACTTGCCTTCCCAGCCTAGCTCACACTCGATTTTATTACACCTAACTCTAATAGGTATTTTGCCGGTGCAAGCTCGCCGGATAGGGATCGCTTACCCAAATGATACCGAGCGAGCTTGCAGGCTATCTGCCAGATGTTTGTACATCCATCTTCTTTGAACTTGAGGAATCAAACCTATGAAAACCCTGTTGATGTATGAGCCCGGACATGTTGAACTGACCGATTTGCCCACGCCGGAGCCTGCGGCAAGCGAGGTGCTGATTAAAATTGTTGCCTCAGGCATATGCACCAATGACGTCCGCGATTATTTGGGAGATTGCAATTATTCCTATCCTCGCATTGGTGGCCATGAGTTTGCTGGCGTGATTGAGCGCATTGGTTCCGCCGTTGATCCCAAGCGTTTTCGACCTGGCCAATCGGTGGTGAAATACATTATTGAAGACTGCAAGGTATGCCATTATTGCCGGACAGGACACGAAAATATCTGTGAAGAGCATCCCCGGTCAAAGATTTTTCATGCTACAGATGGAATCTCGGGATACTGCGGTTTTGCAGAGTATGTTTTAGCTCAAGCTGATGACATTATGGTGTTTGAGCATGAGCGCTCCTTTGCCAAGATGGCAATGACTGAGCCCGTTGCCTGCTGCATTAATAGCATTGAACAAACCAACGTAAAATTTGGCCAAGATGTTGTGGTCATCGGCGGCGGCACTATGGGTCTGTTGCATGTGATGCTGTTGGTGCGCCGTGGTGCTCGCGTGATTGTAAGCGAGCCTCAACCAGCTCGGCGTGAGCTGGCGCGAAAGTTTGGGGCAGCAGCCGCCTTTGACCCAACTGCATGCGATGCTGTTGCTCGTGTGCGCGAGCTTACAGATGGGCGTGGCGCAGATGCTGTGTATAACACAGCTGCTCATCCAGCAGTTGCTGCTCAGGCAGTAAAGATGTGTGCTCCCTGCGGCACCTGTGTGATGTTTAGCTCGATTCATCCGCGCGAAGATGTTCCCATTGATGCGAGCGCCCTGCATAGTTTCCAGATTACTGTGACGGGTGCAGTCAGTCCTACGATCAGTGCATATTACGAGGCGGTTCAGGTCATTGATAAGGGGATTATCGACCCCTCGCCACTCATTGATAGCACGTTTAAGCCGACCGAATTTGACCAAGCGATTGCCCGGGCTCAAGAGCCTGATTCTTACAAGGTCATCCTCGCCTTTGGAGATGAGGAGGCTCGGTCGTGAACGGTGAAGCACTGTGCATTGGCGTAGATCTTGGAACCTCTTCAGTCAAGGTTTGTGCACTTGGTGCAAACAGACGTGTTTGTGCTGAGGTAAGCCGTGCGTATGAGGTGGACGCACCACGGCCTGGTTGGCGAGAGATTGATCCTGAGCGCTGGTGGGAAGCAACATGCAATGCTCTGGACGCGCTCGTAGCTCAGCTGAGGGGGGCACCGGTGGCAGCGATCGGTGTCACCGGCCAGATGCATACCTTAGTACCAATTGCAATTGAAGGGTCAGCTCTTCGCCCGGCACTCATGTGGAACGATGTGCGCACAGCCTCTCTTTTGGATGAGGTGAGAGATCGGCTGCAGGCCGCAGATGCTTATGAATCTCTCAGAAGTGTTTCTACGGGCTCTGCCGCACTTAATTTATTCTGGATGCGCCGCGTAGAACCTGAGCTCTTTGATCGCTTGAAGTGCTTTCTTATAGGTCCAGACTGGATTGTGTATAAGCTCACCGGAGTGCTGGGAACCGATTTCTGCGAGGCATCAACCTCATCGTTGTTTGACACGAAATCTCGCACCTGGTCTGATGCGGCTCGCGCAGCTCTGGGTCTGCCTGAAGAGATTTTTCCTCAAATTCGAGGCTCTTTGGAAATTGCTGGTGACGTTGTATCGAGCGTGCATATTCCGCAAGAACTTGTAGGCGTGCCGGTCATTGTGGGTACTGGAGACAATCCCGCAGCTGCTTATCCACTTGGATGCTTAACTGAGGCGCGCTCAGCACTATCGCTTGGGACTTCAGGCGTGCTCATGGGTGTGAGACATGCTCGCAGGTCCGGATCTCAAGGGTCTTGTCAAGATAGCCAGCATGCGGCCGATGCTGTTTTTACTGCCGATGTGGCTCAAGATGCCGACCTGCCTGGTAAAACGGTCCTCTTTTCTCCTCACGGTAGGCATTTTATCGAGCTCGTACAGGGCTCGATCCAGTCGTGCGGATCTACTCGTGCCTGGCTTATTGAGCGCATATGTAATACCAAAGACTATGCCGCGATTGATCAGGACATTGATCGTGTTGCCACGGGTAGGGGCGAGCTCATGTTCTTCCCTCATATGTCTGGCGAAAAGACCTTATTTTCTGATCCGAGCCTTCGAGGTGCCTTCTTTGGACTCACACCTGAGACGAGCCGGGCAGATCTTTCCTTAGCAGTAATGGAAGGGATTGCCTACGGATTTAAGCAGCTCTCAGAGTGTATGGGAATTCCTGCAGATACGTCTGAGCCAGTTTTAGTGACCGGTGGTGGGTCAAAAAGTGCGATCTGGCTTCAGATTTTAGTGGATGTTTTTGGCTTGCCCATGCAAGCAGCCGGGTCAGTGAGTGCTGGCTTCGGTGCTGCCTTGATGGCTCAGCAAGCGGCGTGTGAAACGACCTCGTTTTCCCTCCAAGGCCTGGGAGATCCTATTGAGGTGGATCCCGAGGCACATCTTCGTCATATGGCGGCGTACCAAAAATATCTTGGCCTGATTGAGGTGGTGAGACTCGTTTCAGGCTAAGACCGGTGATACGTCAAACGATTGTATGAATTCGGTATGTAGAGAAAGGAACGCTCATGGCTCTCGTCGATATGAACACTCTGGTAGGTATTGCTCAAAGAAGTGGGGTAATGCTTCCGGCGTATAACACCACCAATATGGAAATGACTTTGGCCATCATGGATGCTTTTGAAGCAAATGGGCTGCCCGGTGTGGTACAGATCGCTCCTACCAACGTGAAGCTCACCGGCTATGAGCTTATAGCAGATTGTGTGCGAGCAGCCTCTGAGTCCTATACCGTACCGGTGGCACTGCATCTCGATCATGGCAAAACCCTTGAAGATGTGCGCCAGGCAGTCCTTGCTGGCTTTACCTCAGTCATGATTGACGGAGCTGCACTTCCCTTTGAGGAAAATATTGCATTTTCTCGCCAAGCGGTTGAGTTTTGCCATGTACACGGGGTTTCGGTAGAAGCAGAGCTGGGAGCTATTGCTGGCAAAGAAGATGATCATGTGTCTGAGGCAAACTCTCGCACCAACCCCGATGAGGTAGCAGAGTTTGTTGAGCGGACGGGCTGTGACCTTTTGGCTGTCTCTATCGGAAACGTTCACGGCCTTGAAGAGCGCCCCAATATTGATCTGGCTCACCTTGAAAAGATTGCCAAGGTCTGTCCTTGTCCCTTAGTGCTCCATGGTGGCTCGGGTATTGACCCTCAGATTATTTCTCAGATGGCCAAGCACAAGATGGTAAAGATCAATATTGCAAGTGATCTTCGTCGAGCCTTTATCTCAGCAATACACGATGCTCAAGAAGAAAACCCCAACGAAGCAAACCTGGCAGGCGTATTGCTTCGAGCCAGAGCTGCAGTGAGCGAGGTTGCCCGAAAAACCCAGCTTGCTATTAACGGGCTTGAGGACAAAGCAGCGGCGTAAGGGGAGTACGGGCGCGGGTTGCGGCGTGTGTCTGCGGCGAGGTGTGCAGCCGTGCTGCACGATGCGCTAAGGTATGCCTTCGGCCGCTCGCCTGTCGTTCAAACAAAATCCGTGTTTACAGTCGTGTACTCTGCTAGGATGGAGCACATGAGAAAACCGAAGGAAGGGGGGCCTGATGGCTGCCATTGAACGTACGTACTCCATGATTAAGCCGGATGCTGTTCGCGACCACAAAGTTGGAGAGATTATTTCGCGCATTGAGCGATCAGGTCTTCGCATTGAGCGCATGGAGCTTGCAGAGGTAACTGCCGAGCAGGCGGCTGCAAACTACCATCACCTGGCCGATAAGCCGTTTTACGAAAATCTCATTGCGTTCATTACGAGCGGACCGGTCGTTAAGATGGTTATTTCAGGGTCGTCTGCTGTGGCGAAGATGCGCTCACTGATGGGTGCCACCGATCCATTGGAGGCATCTCCCGGTACCATTCGTGGAGATATGGCTCTCGATGTTAACTCAAATGTAATTCATGGTTCTGATAGTCCTGAGAACGCTGAGCGCGAAATTAAGCTTTTCTTTGGTGCCTAGCGCCTTGATTCCCCTGTATAACAGGGGGTGTTATCTGCTGTTTGAGTGACTGCGTCTGTGAAGCGAGGCATGATTGAGAGCCACGTTGGCTCTCCGTTTATCGCCAATTGAGCAAAGTCCTGCTCCCTAACGGTGCCGCTTGCGTAAAACTTGCGTGTTAACGCTTGAAATCGTGGACGATTCAACGTAGTCTAACGGGACGTGACTGTGGACGCGGTCACCATTGTATCTGTCGGCCCCCGAGAGTACCGCGATCGGGGCCCCGTAGTTCGAAAGGGGTCCACCCTTGAGTGAGATTCAGAACTCGTCCATCTTCTCCCTTGACGATGTTGATGAGGAGGAGATGAACAACCTGATCGACGGCACCATCACCGATTTTGATGAAGGTGATCTGGTCAACGGCACGATCGTTAAGATCGAGCACGACGAGGTCCTCGTAGATATCGGCTTTAAGTCCGAGGGTGTCATTCCTGTACGTGAGCTCTCGATTCGCAAGGATGCCGATCCGTCCGAGTTGGTAAACCTGGGCGATTCCATTGAGGCTCTCGTGCTTCAGAAGGAAGATAAGGACGGTCGCCTGGTTCTTTCCAAGAAGCGTGCCGAGTACGAGCGTGCTTGGAACCGCATCGAGGAGAAGTTCAACTCCGGCGAGAACGTTGAGGGCGAGGTCATTGAGGTTGTCAAGGGCGGCCTGATCCTCGACATTGGTCTTCGCGGGTTCTTGCCTGCTTCCTTGGTCGATCTTCGTCGCGTGAAGGATCTCACCTCCTATCTGGGCACCTCCATTGAGGCTCGCGTGATCGAGATGGATCGTAATCGCAACAATGTGGTGCTTTCCCGCCGCGTGGTGCTCGAGGAGTCCCGTAAGGCCGAGCGCTCCGAGATTCTCTCCAAGCTCAAGAGCGGCATGCGCCTCATGGGCAGCGTGTCTTCTATTGTGGACTTCGGTGCCTTTGTGGATCTTGGCGGTATCGACGGTCTGATTCACATCTCCGAGCTTTCTTGGAACCACGTCAACCATCCTTCCGAGGTTGTCAAGGTTGGCCAAGAGGTCGAGGTCGAGGTTCTGGATGTGGATCTCAACCGCGAGCGTATTTCTCTGGGTCTCAAGCAGACCACCGAGGATCCTTGGCGCGCACTCGTTAAGAAGTATCCCGTTGGTGCCATTGTTGAGGGTACCGTTACCAAGCTCGTGCCCTTTGGTGCCTTTGTTGATCTTGGTGAGGGAATTGAGGGTCTCGTGCACATCTCCGAGATGGCCAACAAGCACGTTGACCAGCCCAATCAGGTCACCCAGGTGGGCGAGAAGGTTCAGGTTAAGGTCATGGAGATCGACCTCGATCGCCGTCGTATCTCTTTGTCCATGAAGGCTGCTGCAGAGACCTTGGGCATCGAGATTGAGGTTACGCCCATGCCTTCTGAGGAGACTGAGGCAACCGAGGAGACTGAGGACGCCGAGTAGGCTGTTCTCTTTACAAGTTTCTTAATCGCTTGTGCTCAAGCACCCCGTCACTTCGGTGGCGGGGTTTTTCTTGCGCATTCGCTGCATGCTTTGCTCTCATGATCGTGGCCGTTGTAGTACATGCGGGGTTTTTCTTGCGCATTCGCTGCACGCTTTGTCTACGGTGAGGCTGCATGAATTGTTAGCTGGGTATAACGGGAGAGATCAGATGGCATATCGTGAAAGGACTTCCATGAACGCTGAACTCAATCAGGATATTGATACTTATATTGATGAGGTGTGGGACGATGTTTGTGCCGATATTGCGCACCTCGTGAGCTACCCCTCAGTTGCAGATACTGCCCTTGCAGCTCCCAATGCCCCATTTGGTCCTCACGTGCGCGCAGCACTTGATGCAGGTCTTGGTATTGCCAAGCGGTTAGGCTATGCCGTGTCTGACGATGAGGGCTATATGGGCATGGCTGATATCGCAGGCAAGCGATCCGAGCAGATTGCAACCATTGCGCATATCGATGTGGTGCCGGCAGGTCCTGGTTGGGATAGCGATCCCTTTACCATGCGCCGCCGCGAGGGCTGGTTTATTGGACGAGGCGTAATTGATGATAAGGGGCCAGCGGTACTTTCCTTATATGCCGGAGCTTACTTTTTGCGTCGGAACATCGTGCCCAACTATAGTTTTCGGGCGCTTCTGGGCTGCGATGAAGAGGTGGGCATGACTGATGTGCAGCACTATCTCAAAAATCATCCCGAGCCTGCCTTCCTCTTCACGCCTGATGCGGAGTTTCCCGTCTGTAATGCAGAAAAGGGCGTTTTTGCAGGAAGCTTTACGAGCGTAGATATTGAGCAACCCCGGATTCTTGCATGGAGTGGAGCTGAGGCAGGAAATGCAATTCCTGGCCAATCGGTGCTCGAGCTTGCCGTGGATGCGCGCGAGCTTCCCGAGCCAAAGGTTCATGCTGATCGTATAACGATTGAAGCAGCTGCTCCGGGAGTATCGCGTATCTCTGCTCGAGGTATCGGAGGACATGCTTCTCTGCCTGAAGGCACGCTCAACGCCATAGGCATTGCGCTGACGTATCTTCGCGAAATCGATGCTGATCTTTCTGATTTCTTGCGTGCAGAGGAGCGTGCTTTTGTAGAGCTCCTTGCCATCTTGCTTGCAGACACAACGGGTGAAGCAGCAGGTATTGCATGTGCGAATGAGGCGTTTGGCGCACTCACGCTCAATGCCGGAACGATTGCTGTCAGATCAGATTCCAAGCTTGAGCAGTCGGTTGATATTCGTTTCCCGGATGCTACAACAGGAGATGATTTGGCTCAGGCTCTACGTCTGCTTGCTGAGCGCTTTGGTGCAAGCTTTACGGTAGGCCGCGTGAAAGATCCCTTCTCGGTCTCTGCAGATTCCCCAGCTGTTCAGGCGCTTTTGGAAACGTATTCCGAAGTAGTTGGTACGCCAGCAGCTCCATTTAGTATGGGTGGTGGTACGTATGCTCGCAATTTTAAACGTGCCGTTTCCTTTGGGCCGGAGGATCGCGATCGTAAGCTGCCTCCATTTGGAGGGCCGATGCACGGGCCAAATGAATGTGCATCCGAGGCGCTTTTAAAGCAGGCACTGAAGATTTACATCCGAGCCCTTCTTAAACTCGATGCGCTTGACCTGTCTGCGTGAGTCGGCATGAGCTCTCATGTAAGTAGGCGGTAAAGTACTCGTCTTATGACGGTAATTCTTCGTTAGTACCCGGTAATAGGTCGCCAGTGTCGCTCAAAGCGAGCTGGCGACCCCCTATGCTCCTTACAGCGAAGCGCAAATCAGCGCTGGACTTGAAAGGAGCACTATGTCCGTTTCTGTTTACTCCCGTCGTCGTTTTCTTGGTCTTGCCGGTGGCCTTGCTGCCATTGCTGGCTTGAACCTTGTTGGATGCGGCGGAGCTCAGCCTGCAGGACCGGCAGATGCAGGATCTGCTGCTACAGCAAGTAATCTGAGCGGAGAGGTTACCTATGACGGTGCCTCTTCATTCCAGGCGCTCGTTGAAGCCTCAGCTGAGAAGTTCATGGAAAAGTACGCGGATGTTTCTGTGACGGGTTCGGGCAATGGTTCGGGCAAGGGTCTGACAGCTGTTGCTGAGGGCACGGTCACTATTGGCAATTCCGATGTTTTTGCCGAGACCAAGCTCGATGCCGATAAGGCAGCAAAGCTGGTTGACCACGAAGTTGCCGTTGTAGGCATGGGTCCGGTTGTTTCTAAGAACGTGAAGGTTGACGACCTGAGCTTGGAGCAGCTGAAGGGTATCTTCTCAGGCACGATTACCAACTGGTCTGAAGTTGGTGGAGAAAACGCTGAGATCGTCGTTTTGAATCGTAAGGCTGGATCGGGCACGCGTGCCACCTTTGAGGCTGCTGTCTTTGGTGGCGAGCCCAATGAGTTCAAGGGTGCGGCTGAGCTTGATAAGTCTGGCGATGTACAGACTCAGATGGCAAGCACCGATAACGCCATTTCTTACCTGGACTTCTCTCACTTTAACCCCGAGAAGTTCACCGCTATCAAGGTGGGCGGCGTAGCGCCCGAGAGCAAGAACGTCCTTGATGACTCCTTCAAGATTTGGGCTACCGAGCACATGTATTGCGCCAAGGATGCTGACGAGGCTACCAAGGCCTTCTTGGAGTTCATGCTCTCCGAGGATGTTCAGGGTTCTTTGGTTGAGAAGCAAGGCTTCATCCCCGTTTCCAAGATGAAGGTTAAAAAGGATGCCTCCGGAAAGGTAACGGCGATCTAATATGGCACCGACGATGCCGAAGCGTCGTCTTGAGAAGATCGGCATGGGCGTCACGGGTGCCTGCACAGCACTCGTGACGCTCGTCGTCATCGCCTTAATCGTCATGGTGGCGGGCAAGGGGATGGCAGCGTTTCTCAAAGACGGGGTGAGCCCGATTGAATTCTTTTTGGGCAAGACATGGGACTTACACAATACTCGACCGGATGGTATGCCTTGGACAGGCGCGCTTCCGCTGATCGTGACCTCATTTGCGGTCATGACACTCTCGACACTGTTTGCGCTGCCCATCGCCATAGGTTCGGCCATTTTCGCCGTTGAGATCAGACCTGATTTTGGACGACGGATTTTTCAGCCCATGGTGGAGCTGCTCGTGGGAATTCCTTCGGTCGTCTTCGGTCTCATCGGCTTTCATGTGATCGTGGGCTTTATGAAGTTCGCCTTTAACACGTCAACTGGTTTGGGCATTCTACCTGCTGCGCTGGTGTTATCGATCATGATCTTGCCGACCATCACCACCTTTTCAATTGATGCCCTGCGCGCGGTGCCAGCGAGTTATCGCCAAGGTTCTTATGCGCTTGGGTGTACGCGGTGGCAGACCATTTGGCACGTGGTGCTCCAAGCAGCAGCGCCCTCGCTGATTACTGCGGTGATTTTAGGAATGACGCGCGCCTTTGGAGAAACGCTGGCGGTGCGCATGGTCATTGGCGGTATTGAGGCAATGCCGGGCGGGCTTTTGGATGCTGCTTCAACCATTACGACGACCCTTACCACCAGCATGGCAGTCTATGCCGATGGATCGGTGCAGTCAGACGTATTGTGGTCGCTTGGGCTTTTGCTCATGGGTATGTCACTCATATTCATCCTGATCATCCATTACGTTGGATCAAAGGGGGCGATCAAGCGTGGCTGATACGCGAGCAAGTTTGCGCCGCCGTGCGATCGTACAAGATCGTATTGCTACCGGCATGCTCACAGCAATTATTGGTCTGGTACTTCTCATTGTTGTGGCAATGGTGATTTATATTCTCGTGCAAGGCGCTCATGTTCTGGTACAGCCCGGGTTTTTAACCGAGCGTTCGCGGGCAAATGGAACGGCTGGCGGCGTTGCCTATCAGCTTTTTGACTCCTTCTACCTGCTGTTCTTGACGTTGATTATCTCGGTTCCCATTTCACTTGGTGGTGCCATCTTTTTGGTGGAATACGCCCCAGATGGCCCGGTGAAGCGCATTGCCTCAACAGCAGTTGAGACGCTTTCGAGCCTTCCATCAATTGTGGTTGGTATGTTTGGTTTTCTGGTCTTTAGCGTTGGATTTGGATGGAAGTATTCCATCATCTCGGGTGCAGTTGCACTGACGATGTTCAATATCCCCATTCTTGTCCGTGCTATCCAGCAAGCCTTAGAAGACGTTCCTCGTGCTCAACGCGATGCCTGTTTGGCGATGGGGCTTACTCGTTGGGAAGCAACGGTGCACGTACTGGTGCCATCCGCTATGTCGGCGATTGTAACGGGCGTGGTGCTTTCTGCGGGTCGTGTCTTTGGTGAGGCGGCTGCCTTGCTGTTTACCTCAGGCATGTCGAGTCCGGTGCGCCTCGATTTTTTGAATTTCAGCCTCACGAGCCCTCGCAGTGCCTGGAATATTTTCCGCCCTGGTGAGTCGCTCGCGGTGCACATTTACAAGATCTATGGCGAGGGCTCTCCTGAAGCTCACCAAATTGTGTGGGGTGCAGCTGCTCTGCTCATGATCTGTGTACTTATCTTTAATGTGGCTGCGCGCCTTGCCGGCCGCGCCCTCTCGAGAAAGGTGACCGGCGCATGATCGCGACCATATCTAAGGCTCTGCCAGGCTTTTTTGCCGCATCAGATACACCTGCCGCCTCAGGCGCAAGTGTTATCTCAGGTCGCAGAGATGCGTCAACTGCTGGCACTGCGGCAGAGTCAGCTCACTCAGCTGTGCTTTATACCGACGGTGTTTGCGTCTCCTATGGCGATCACCAAGCACTTCGCGATACGAGTCTGGCGTTTGATAAGGGCAGCATTACTGCGCTCATCGGTCCATCTGGCTGTGGTAAGTCAACCTATCTGCGCTGCCTCAACCTCATGAATCGAGAGATTCCGGGTTGTACCATTGAGGGTGAGATCTACTACCGTGGCTCAAATATCAATACGCCTGATGTGGATCTTTATGAGCTGCGCCGTTCAATTGGCATGGTGTTTCAGCAACCCAATCCCTTCCCAAAAACGATCTACGAAAACATTGCTTTTGCCCCACGCTGCCACGGTGAGCGTGACCGGAGCGTGTTAGATCAGCTCATAGAAGAGAGTCTGCGCGGTGCTGCTCTTTGGGATGAGGTAAAAGATAAGCTTCATAAGAGTGCGCTCGCGCTTTCTGGTGGTCAGCAGCAGCGTCTGTGCATTGCTCGTGCCTTGGCGCTTAAGCCCGATGTAATCTTGCTTGACGAGCCCTGCTCTGCCCTCGATCCTATCTCTACCTTGGCAATTGAGGAGCTCATGCATGGCATTGCAGAGGGACGCGCCATTATTATCGTGACCCACAATATGGAGCAGGCAACACGTGTTTCTGACCGGACAGCCTTCTTCTATATGGGCGAGATGATAGAGACAGGGGAGACGACTCAAATCTTTAATGCTCCTAAGAGTGAGCGTTTGAACGACTATCTGAGCGGCCGCTTCTCATAAGAACATAGAGCGAGTGGAGTGTCGGTATCTGCGTTAGTGGGTTCCGGCATTCTTTCTCATACGCTTATCACGCATTGTGATGTATAACCTCGACTCAGCATAGCGGGGGGGGGTTACTATTAGTACATTTATTGTCCGTGAGGCACAGATTTGACACCAAGTGCGGGCAAAAATGCTCCTCACGACGCATATATGTACGCGTACCCCGCTCTAAAATCCTGCCTTACGCAGGAGCGTACCAAGGCAAGAAGTAAATCGGGACAAAAGAGCCTCGAGACAAGACAAGAAGTAAATGGGGCAAGAAGAGCTGCAAGAATGGCATCGAGACAAGAGCAGAGCCCACCGCAATGATGGGCTCTGTTCTTACACCGTTGATCGCACAGAGGGGAGGGATGCGATACAAACGCAACGGACAGGAAGTATGTCGCCGTCTCCTCGTCCGTCGTTAAGTTAACTATATGAAACACATTCCATTCTGTCTAGAACGTGAACAGCATTCACAATCTGCACATAGTTAACCTCAGTAACTTTTCTACAGATATGGCATCTGCCCAGATAGAACATGGTATGGAGCGACGCTTAGTGTTCACGCTTCGAGCTGGTCCATGGCGATGAGCCAGGAAGTTTCTAGCTCATCAATCTCTTCGCGCATGGCATCGATTGCTTCATGATGCTCTGCGAGCGCTTCGTAATCAGTGGGATCAATCGAATCCATCTCGCTCTCAAGCTCTGTCAAGCTGTCACGCCGAACAGCAATCCTTCGCTCAAGTGACGCTGCCTCGCGACGCAATTGCTGTCGCTCAGCGTTAGACATCTCGGGCGCAGCAGATGCTTGGGAGTCAAGCTTGTGAGTATCAGCATCAGACTGCGACCGATCAGATTGCTCTTTTGCACCCACCTGTGCTGCAGGCTCCTTTTGAGCTTCAGCTGCGGCAAGCGCCAGATACTCATCCACTCCCTTTGGCAGATGACGCAGGCTGCCATGCATGAGAGCAAATTGATGATCGGTGACACGCTCCATCAGAAAACGGTCGTGCGTTACCAAGATCAGCGTTCCTGGCCAGCCATCAAGGAGATCTTCCACAACAGCAAGCATGTCGGTATCAAGGTCATTGCCTGGCTCATCTAGGATGAGCACATTGGGCTCAGTAAGTATGGTGAGCAGCAGCGAAAGCCGTCTCAGCTGCCCTCCTGAAAGATCAGCAATGCGGCTCATGAGTTGGTCTGCGCTAAAGCCAAGCTGTTCAAGGAGCTTTTCTGGGCTGGTTTCTTTGCCGTCGACGATATACGTTCTTTTGTAAGTGGTAAGTACATCTTTGATGGTTTCTTGTGCATGCGGCTTGAGCTCATCTAAGCCTTGTGAGAGTAGGCCAAACTGAACGGTCGCTCCAATTTTGACCGAGCCAGAAATTGGCTGCAGCGCGCCTGTTATCACATCAATGAGGGTAGACTTACCGGCACCATTCGCGCCAAGCAGGCCAAAGCGGTCACCAGGTCCAATGAGCCAAGTTACATCCTTGATAACGCTTGTGATCGTTTCTGTTTCAGGATCGATATGCCCTGCTTGAACATGGGTGAGATCGATGACTTTTTTTCCGAGCCGTGCTACAGCTAAGCGCTTGAGCTCAAGTTCGTCGCGCAAAGGAGGAACGTCGGCAATGAGGGTACGCGCTGCATCAACGCGAAACTTGGGCTTGCTTGATCGCGCTTGGGCACCGCGAGCAAGCCAGGCGAGCTCCTTGCGCGCCATATTGCGCCGCCGATCTTCAGCGACTTGCGCTTGCCGATCCCGCTCTACGCGTTGCAGGATATAGGCAGAGTAGCCGCCTTCAAAAGGATCAACTGCACCGTCATGAACCTCCCACATTGAGGTGCAGACCTCATCCAAAAACCAGCGGTCATGGGTGACTACCAGCAGAGCGCCTGCGTTTGTTTGCCAACGATTTTTAAGGTGAGAAGCCAGCCAGTTAATGGTGCGCATATCAAGATGATTGGTGGGCTCATCAAGCATAAGAACGTCCCAGTCACCTATGAGCAGGCGGGCAAGATCGACTCGCCGGCGTTGGCCACCAGAAAGTGTTCCGATATAAGCTTCCCAGGGAATATCTGAAACAAGTCCAGTGAGAATCTCGCGAATTTGTGGGTCGGCAGCCCATTCAAACTCAGGCATGTCTCCTACGATTGACTGGCCTACCTGAAGTGTATCATCAAGCTTATCGTGCTGGGAAAGCAGGCCAATATGTAGGTTGCGACGGTGCGTAACCCGGCCAGCGTCCGGCTCAATTGTGGTTGCCAACACAGATAAAAGCGTGGACTTTCCATCACCATTGCGTCCAACGATTCCAATACGATCGCCCTCATTGACACCGAGGGTCACCTCGTCGAGTACAAGCTTTGTAGGAAACGCCAGATGAACCTGGTCGCAGCCTAGAAGAATTGCCATAAAACGGTCTCCTTTTTAAAAACTCAAGGCTCATGCTAGCAGCTTGGATGAGATCGTGGGTACATGTCTTGAGAAGCACCTATGAGCTTCGGAAAGATCTGAGCTGAGCAGGTTGCTTGTGCGCAGCTCGCCCGGGCCAGGCAAAGTGTGCCATCTCGTCTGGTCTTCGCTTGCAAGATGTTTGTAACAACAGCGTATGCTGAATGAGAATACAGCAGGAGTTTGTGAAAGTTCCAGAAATAGAATCGCAGCAGAAGAGATATGAATGAATAGATAGGCGCCTAAGCAGCTGATGTCTGGCGCTTGGAGGCGATCTTACGTGCCAGCAGACCAGCGACATGTAGCCAAATCAACTCGACCATCGGCAAGAAAGTTCACGCCTTCGCCCTCAAGCAGGCGTCGCTGAGCATCTATGCCGCCAAAAGCAAAGCCTGAGGTAAGTGAGCCGTCTGCAAACACAACGCGGTGGCAGGGGATTATACCTGGCCGTGGGTTTGCATGGAGGGCAAAGCCAACAAATCGAGCCTTACCCATCCCGCCAGCCAGAGTTGCGACTTGGCCATAGGTAGCAACCATCCCGAGCGGAATCTGCTCCACGACTTCGTAGACATGAGCAAAAAAGCCGTCTTTAGTTTGATTTGCGTCTACAGAGCTCATGGAACCTCACCTACTGTGGTGTACCGTCTAAACAATCTTGGCCTGTGTTGCAGACATAGCGCAAGGCTGAGCCGCGCCTTGGTTTTTTCAGGCGCTAAGAGCACCTGCTTGAAAGAGAACGATTGCCAACTATGAACAGCTCTAACGAGGCTCTAAGAAGCGCGCAACCACCTCGGCCAAGGCGCCTTCACTCGCGCTACGTTTGAGTATGACATCGCACTCATGAACGATATCCGGAGCGGAATTTGCCACTCCTACTCCAAGACCAGCAGCACGAATCATCTCAAGGTCATTTGCTGAGTCTCCCATTCCAATGGTGTCAGCCACCTCGATACCGAGCATCTCGGCAAGCTTTGCAAGGCCAGTTCCTTTGTCCACGCCTTCTGGCATAAATTCGATATAGCGATTAGAAGAGTAGGTAATAGAGCAGCCGCGCCGTGCCAAATCATCCACAAGTTCAGACCCGAGGCGCTTGAGCTCTTCAAAATCTTCACTCATATACAAAAGCTTGACCGGACCTTCAGGATTGGTAAACGAGAGATCAGGCTCATGAGTAGAGTCAAGGCGCTCAACACCTTTGAGTCTCCGCACATATTCCCATTCAGAGGGCACTGGGTCTACGACATAAATGGTTCCATCGGCCTTATAGACATGCATCGTAAAGCCGTGCTCGAGCCCTAACGCATAGAGCTCTTCGGCAATCTTGCGGTCAATAGCGCAGCTCGTCAGCGGCTCAGGATCACCAAAGCGATTGATGAAGCCACCGTTATACGAGATCACGTAGCTATCTTTGAGTAATTCAGGATCAACGCCTTCAAAATTGCCCATAATCGAGTTGTAAGGTCGCCCAGAACTCGGAACAAAGAGTACGCCGAGCTCGCGCATGCGCCGAAGCGCCTCGATATTTTCCTGAGGAATACAATGACTATCGTCAAGGAAGGTCTCGTCCATATCCGATGCAACTAGCTTATACACTGGCTCCTCCTTGTTCTTGCGGGAGATTCTACTGCTTTAATACACCATACCCATTGCTTCGCGTACTTCTTGGAGTGTAGCCTCAGCAATCTTAGATGCTCGACGATTGCCCTCATGAATGACGTCGCGTACATAATCGAGATCTTCCTCAATTTCGCGGCGACGCGCACGAATGGGTTCAAAATAGGTATTAACTGCCTCGGTAACATAGCGCTTCAGCTGACCGGCTCCCGCATCCCCAATTTCTTCGGCAATTTCTGTTTCGGATCTTCCTGTACAAATTGCTGCCGTAGAAAGCAGGCCCGAAACACCGGGGCGATGCTCTGGATCAAAGGTGATGCGACGTTCGCTATCAGTCTGGCTCTTGCGAATACGCTGAGCGGTTTCCTCGGCGGTCATAGAGAGATTGATTGCATTTCCATAGCTCTTAGACATTTTGCGCCCGTCAAGACCAGGAAGCAGGGGAGTCTCAGACAAGAGGGCATCGACTTCGGGAAATACCTTGGCATAGCGGTTATTAAAGCGGCGTGCAATGAGGCGTGTGAGCTCAATATGTGGCAGCTGATCGCGGCCAACAGGCACAATATTGCCCTTGCAAAAAAGAATGTCACAAGCTTGGTGAACCGGATAGGTGAGCAAGAGACCAGTAAGCTCGTGTCCACTTGCTTCCATCTCTGCCTTAACGGTGGGATTGCGCTGGAGCTCTGCTTCTGAGACGAGCGAGAGAAACGGCAGCATAAGCTGGTTCGCTGCAGGAACGGCTGAGTGGGCATAGATCATGGTGCGATCCGGATCAATGCCACAAGCCAAATAGTCAATAAGGAGATTCAAGACATTGTCTTGAATATGCTCCGTGGTATCACGGTCGGTAATGACTTGATAGTCTGCAATTAAAACATTGGTGGCAATGCCTGCATTCTGAAGCTCAACGCGTCCTTTGAGCGTGCCAAAATAATGCCCAAGATGGAGGCGGCCAGTTGGGCGGTCTCCCGTGAGCATCGTATAGTTTTGAGGGTGTACAGCAAGATCTGCCTTGATCTCATTGCTCCGCCGTACAGCGGTCTCATAACTTTGCTCGTTGCCCATACTACCTCCTGGTTGTTATGTACTATTGCTACTCTTGATGAGTTTTATTGTTATCTGGAGCGGAGCTATCAGGCGTAGCCCCATCCTTGCCCTCATCCTCAGAGCCATCTTGGAAGGATCTCATATCGTTATCGGGATCATAGTGGTGGAGCAATACGGGCTCAAAGAGGCGCAGTTTAATCGCAAAGGTTGCTGAGAGTACGAGCAGACCAATGAAAATCGCTATGCGCATGCCAATATCAACCTGATTAATGGCTGCCGCACCGATAGAAAGGAGCACGGTCCATCCATAGATGAGCAGCACCGCTTGTTTTTGGTCAAAACCGCGTTGAATGAGGCGGTGATGGATATGGCCGGTATCTGCTTGGCCTATATTCATATGCGCTCGTTTGCGCCGAACAATAGCAAAGAAGGTATCGATAATGGGAACTCCAGCTACGATCAGCGGCATGATCATCGAAGTCAGGGCAGCTACGCGTGAAACGTTTAAGAGCGATATGGCACCTAACGAAAAACCGAGCAATAATGCGCCTGAGTCTCCTAAAAAGATGCTTGCGGGATTGAAGTTGTAACGCAAAAAGCCCAGGCATGCTCCAACGAGGGCAATTGAAACTGCAGCTGCATCGGTGCGCCCAGCTAAGATGGCAAAAGAAAACATTGAACAACCAGCAATTGCAGAGATGCCGGTAGCAAGTCCATCCAACCCATCGATGAGGTTAATAATATTTGAAAACGAAACCAAATAAACAATCGTTACCGGATAAGAAAGCCAGTGAAGCTCAATCTCTCCGGTTCCAAAGGGGTCAACCATCGCGTGGATGAGCAGGCCACTTGCAACTGCTACCAAGGCAGAGGCAATTTGACCTGCAAGCTTTACGCGCGGAGAGAGCTGGAAGATATCGTCGAGTGCTCCCACGCCAAAGATCATTAAGAAAGAAACTGCTAACAAAGGATAGTTGAGCGCCATGCTGGGGTGCGGAATGAGGGCGGATGGCCAGCCCCACGTAAGGGTTCCGTAGATTTGCAAGGCACAGGCAACCATGAGACCTGCTAAAACACCGATGCCCCCCAGGCGTGGGATCGGCTTCGTATTGATCCTTCTGGCTCCGGGATAGTCCACCGCGTCGAAGTAGTGAGCAATGCGCTTAGCCAAGGGAGTTGTAATCAACGTGGTGATGAGTGCGGAGACGAGCAGGAATATGTGGGGCAGCGTTATGTGCACGAAGCAAACCACCGAAACATCGCTTGGATTGAACACTTCCTACTATAGAAGATGCGTGCCCTGGCTGTATCCAGAGGTCTATATGCACGAAATAGACAGCATAGGCTTAAAGAAGCGGAGTTGGTCGTTGACAGGGCTGAGCTTGCAGTTACAATATGCAGGTGTCTTGGGGACGTAGCTCAGCTGGGAGAGCGCTGCCGTCGCATGGCAGAGGCCGAGGGTTCGATTCCCTTCGTCTCCACCAGAAGAGGAAGCGTTGAACTTTATTTCGTGAGAAATGAGTTGGCGCTTGTATATAGGCTTGAGGGTCGTGCTTGGTGGCTTTCGAGCACTAATAAAAGGAGCGAGGATGCTTTGGCTTCCTCGCTTTTTTGATTGTATGAGCTAAACAGAGCGTTTTCCCTGCTTCTGACGTTTTAGGCGGAGAGTCAATCGTGGGTGTTATGCTTGCGCTTGCGTCTGTTCTGTCAGGTCTTTTTGCTGGATAGTTTGTTCGAACAGCCCCACATGCTTAGGGACTTCAGGAAGCCCAATGCACCGCATTACATGGCAGATCGGAGTTTTCCGGTCTGCCTTTTCATGAGGGTATAAAGAGGGAGAGAGTCTTTTCTTTTCGGGCAAAAAGGGACGAGTGTATACATCTGTATACATACTTTAACGAAGCAGACGCAGCTTTAAGCAATGACCCTGGAGGGTGGGTATACAAGAGCAGCGTGATTTTTATTCATAATGCTCGTTGTGGTATAATTATTGCTTCTGTCTTGCTATTATTGTTTCATTCATATGTATTAGAAGCGCAGTAATGAAAGGGACTCAGATGAAACAAAAGGCTCATGTATCACCTTTTGCTCGTGTAGGAGGGGTGCTTCTGCTCGTTGCTTCGTTGGTATTTCCCTGTAATGCCTTCGCACAGCGTGATCCGGGCACCGATAACATAATAATTGACAATAACTTACGGCTCGGGTTTCGATATCAAAAAACAATTGATATGACTCATGCCAAAGATCGCTCAACGCTGCCTGATGCAAGTTTTACGTATACCCTGCGCGTTTTGGATAAAGAAGATAAAGATGCTCGTCTTGGCATCGATACTAAATATACTCTTGATGGTGATCTTACGTATGTAATAAAAGCAGGAGAGCTTCCTCAAAAGGCGTCCTCAATGCCTTTTTCTCACGTGACGTTTCGCTCGAAGGATCACTACTGGCCTGAGCTCAAAAATCTTATTCTTGAGAATAAGCCCAAAGAAGCCTTGAACTTCATTATTAATAATGCATGGGGTGAAATGCGTAGTTCCGATCATGTCCAAACGGTCGTCTCACGTCTTCCGAGCGATGATGAGCGTGATGAGTGGGAAAAAGAGGGCGGAACCTACGTTCAATGGCCGACGAATATAAGCCCGTGGAAAATTTCACCAGAGATAGAAGATCCAGAACAATACCTCACACCTGAGGGATATTACAAACCGGAGACGCCAGCCAATTATGAAATGGGCGGGCAACTCCTTCGCAATTTTACTTGGCCTATGAACTATGTTGAGACCATGAATCTTCCTGGGAATCCGGTAGTTACATACTCAGCGTATGCCATCCGGGCTCCTTATATTGCGAACAAAAGTACAGATGCAGAGGGCAAGCTGACATCCGTTTCGAAGCCTCTTTTTAGCCCTGAGGAATATGAGCATCTTATTCAAACAATAATGACGAATCATCCGGATACTACCAATGATTATAAACCTAGTGAGCAGATTATTCGGCGGTATGTGTTAACTGAGGATACACCCGATGCAGCCTTTGCGAAAAATACAAACCGTCTGATTGTTGATTATGTTCCTTCTGTTCCCCAAGGTGCCCTTTTTATTTTTGCGTCAAATGAACAAGCGGATGCTTTTTATAAAAAAGCATTTACACCTGATGCGTGGTATGTTGATATAAATGCGGAAATTCAGCAGTTGCCCGCTGTTGGGTTTACCAATTCCTATGTTTTGCCTGAAAAGCCCGATACTCCGAAGGATCCCGAGAAGCCTGAGACGCCTAAGGATCCCGAGAAGCCTGAGACGCCTAAGGATCCCGAAAAACCCGTGACACCTGACACCCCGAAGGATCCCGAGAAGCCGGATACGCCTAAGGATCCTAAGACGCCTGATCAGCCTCTCAAGAAAAAGGAAACGCCAAAGACGCCTTCTCATTTACCCAAGACCGGGGACATGTCTTCTCTTGTGCTCCTCGGAGGCGTGGGTGCTTCAGTATGCGCACTTACCTGTGCAATTGCACTTCGCCGTCGTCAACGCTCATAGTTTTGCAGACATATGATGCATGTAGGCAGGCTGGATTTTTCCGGCCTGCCTTTTCATGAGGGTATGAAGAGGGAGAGGAGTAGTTTTAAAATGCACATATCTTTGCACGCTCATGAGCATGCTCCAAAAAGATATGTGCGATGTTGCGTTGCGGTTTAGCCGGGAGGATGCACGGCAATCTATGAAACAGAAAGCACATGAACAACTGAGCCTTTTCAATGCTTCAACTACTCAGGCACCGATGTTTGCCTGGCCATCCGGTGTTGGGTTTGTGTCGGTTGTTCTTGATATATCAACACGAGCTCTCCCGGAGCCATTTAGCTATACCGTTCCATTTGATCTTGATGAAGAACATGAGCAATCGTATAAACAAGGATCCAGCCTTCGTTATCACGCGCATGAGGCTGCCTCTGAGATGGCAAGACGCTATCGCTGTCCGTTTGTTTTGGGCTCAGCAACCCCGTTTGCGGAAGCTTTGGTGCGCTGCTTGCAGCCAAGCGTAGATGCTAAGCGTTGGACACTGTTCATATGTATGAGCGGCCGGGTAGTGTCGTCTTGCCGCAGGTTCGTATCGTAGATTTGCGTCGGGAATTTGCAGCTTCACGTCGTTCTATATTCTCGAAGGAGTTAACAACCGCTCTAACTGATGTGATTGATCGTAGAGAGAAAGCCGTTATCTTGCATAATCGCCGCGGCTTTTCCCTTTTTTGATGCGCTGAGATTGTGGATGTGTTCCCACCTGTAAACACTGCTCCACTGCACTTACCTATCATGAGCGTACACATACGCTTGTTTGTCATACGTGCGGAGCAATCTATCACGTACGTCTTTATCCAGCACCCGGTTTGTCGTGTCCTCAATACCACAGCCGCTATCTTGCCAGAATGTGACTTGGAGCTCAGTAGGTTGAAGATGATTTGCACACCCTGTTACCCGAGCATGTGGCTGTTATTCGTATGGATGCTGATACAACGCATGGAAAGGATGCACAGTATGTTCAAAGCATCGAGTCTCATATAAACTGGTTAGGCAGTGATAGCTTGATTACGTTCTTGTGTTTCAAGCTTATCTACAGTGAGGATGAAGGAAGGTGCGCATGAAGTATGCTCCCGTACGTCGGTCGTCATGGGCGCTGGCTGCGTTTTTGATTCTGCCGGTGCTTGTGTTTTTGCTTGCAGTTCTACCTGGCCAAGCGCATGCTGCAGAGCGTACAGATTTTGTCTTACAAGATATAGCTGCCGATCCCGCACATCCCACGGCAGCAGATCTTCAGACTGCTATTGATCAGGCAGGCACAACGCCTTCACGGATTATACTGACGGCGCAAGAGTGCACCATTGATAAAACGATAAAGATTCCTGCAGGAGCAGATATTCAGCTCGTGGGCGTTACGGACACTGATCAATCGTCGGTGCTCGCGCGCGCACGAGGCTTTAAAGGCTCGCTGTTGAAGGTTGAGAAAACTGCTGCTCTTACCTTAGGTGAGCCTGGCGGTGGTACGGTTACCATCGATAGCAGAGGTAAAGTTACGCCTTCCACGTATGATGCAACGATTGATGTTTTAGGTTCGCTTACCATGGAAGATGCCGTGGTTCGTGGCACAGAGGGTATGAGCGAAAACTTCCTTGGGGCTATTACGGTTCACGGCGCTGGTGCACTGTTTACCATGAACGGTGGCACGGTTACACAAAACCGTCGCCTGCAAGAGCCCCAGCGTGCACAGTACGGCGGCGCCAACGTTAGCGTTACTGACCAGGCTCACTTCATCATGAATGGCGGCACCATTTCCCGCGGTGCTGGCAGTGGTTCGGGCAGGGATAACTCTGAATATGGTGAAGCTGGTGGTGTCGGTGTGTATCGCGGCGCTCACTTTACGATGAACGGGGGAGAAATCATCGACAATGCCGGCTTTGGCGGGGGTGTGGTTGCTTTTCAGTGGACGTATGGATCTGATATTAAGCGCTATGTCGAAAATGGCACTGCTGAAGCCAAGATGAGTGCAGATCGGGTTACCGTTGAAATCAACGGTGGCCGGATAGCCAACAACCGTTCGAGTTTTGGTGGAGGCGGTATTCTGATCTTTGGCAATGCTGCAGTTACGATGACCGGTGGCGAAATTACGGGCAACAGTGCTCCAAATGGCGGCGGTGTGTGCGCAATGAATCTCTTCACCTGGGGCTCAGGCTATAGCTATTCTATCGAGATTCCTGGTGAGGGTAAGGACAGTGGTCTTTCCCATGAGGACTATGCTCGCCTGGTACCGGGTTCTTTTACTATGCGCGGCGGTAAGATTGCTCATAATGAAGCATCTCGTACGGGCGGTGGCGTGAATGTGGTTTCTAGCGGTGTTACGCTCTCTGGTGGAGAGATTTCTGATAACACTGCTCGTCAGCAAGGTGGTGGCGTATATGTTGCTACCAAGAGCTATACGACTCACATTCTTGATGCTGCGATCTATGAAAACGCAGCTAGTTATGTTGGCGGTGGTATATGGACATGCCCCACGGGCAGCATAAAGCTCTACGTTACCCACGGTGCTGCTCTCTTTGAGAATAAGGCTGAGCAATTTGGAGACGACCTAGCGCACGACTCTTATGGCGGTTTCGGTGGTCAGCCGCTGTTCTTGGCCGACCGTGTACTTGGCGGCGCTCCAGTTAAGTATTACTGGGATAATAATGACGCTCGTTTTGATCCGGAAAAACCGGGAGAGCCTGTTCGTTTCAAGGGTGGCGATCAGGATATTCTGCTGGATAAGGGTCTCCATGCAGTTGTGGAGAGTCCAGCGCAAGCGCTCAACGGTACGAAGTTTGTACGTCCTGACGGCACTGAGCTTGCGCTTGGTGGAACTGATTTCATAAAAGAGTTTTCGGCTCTTAAGATTTTTAATAATAAGGCGCCACGTGGCGGCGGTATTGGTACGAACGGCCATGTCGTCTTTGGTGAACCCAAAACGTTTGATTTAGAAATTGACAAGTCGTGGGTTAACAATGTGACTAATAATGAGATTTCCGCAAATGATGTGCGCCAACAAGTTGTAAAGCTTGCAGTTAAGGTATCTGTTACTCGCGAGGGTGCTGATGGTGCTCAAAAGAGCAGTGCCTATATTATTCAGGGTATGGATCTCGTAAAACCTGAGCAAGCAGGAACTGACTGGAAGCTCGTAGCTACCGGCCTGCCGCTTGAAGCGCCAGGTGAAGCTGGTACTTTGAAGCTGAACTACACAGTTGTAGAAATCGATCCGCTATCTAATGAAGTTTTACGTGAGCTGACAGAGGTTGTGCCCACTGACGCTGGCACCTCCGCTAAAGGCGTGCCCATCAAGCGTGCGGAGCTTACGAATCAGATTGTGAATCTCCGCGTTGATAAGCTCTGGCTTACTGAAAATGATAAGCAGGTATCGAGCGAGAAGATCTCTCGTGATTCAGTGCGTGTGGCAATTTGTCGCACAGACTCAGCGGGTGCTTCTGAGACTCTCGGCGAGATTACTGTTGGTAAAGATACGAATTGGTCTAAGCCAGTTGAGATTAAGCGCTCGGTGAAACAAGGCGATATGGTCGTTGACCACATCGTGGAGCTGCCTGCTCTTGATGCACATGGCAAACCTTATACATACTGGGCAATTGAGCTTGGTGTTGAGGGAGCACCTGTTGAGCCGTTGGATGCAAACGCCGTGTCTAAGGAAGCGCGTATACCTTTTGATGTTAAAAAGGATGAGGGCATTCGGGTTGCTCGTGTGGTTAATCGTGTGAATACTCCACCTTCACCTCCCGAGCCACCCACGCCTCCCAAGCCGCCTGCACCTCCTACTCCGCCCAAGCCACCTGCACCTCCTACCCCGCCGTCTCCTCCGAGAACACCTAAGACGCCACCAACGGGGTCGCTTCCTCGTACCGGGGATGATACGGCCATTTGGACAGGGGGACTTATTCTTGCTGGCGGAGTTGCATTGGTAGTTGCGCTTATCTTGCGTCGCCGCAGACAGTAGTGCCGCTAACTGGGAGAGGCGGAAGCGCATTGCGCTTGCTTGTAAACTGAGTGCGGTTGATAGCACGTAAATTGCTATGAGTTGTGAAATGGACGGGCTGAGATTTTTCAGTCCGTCCTTTTCTTCGTTCACGCACCTGATGCGTGCATTTTGGTGTCGTGGCGAGCATTTTTGCCCGCACTTGGCGTCAAATCTGTGCCTCACGGACAATAAATGTACTAAATATAACCCCCTACCATAGATAATTTGAGCTAAACATATCGATAGCAGGCTTTAGAGATGTGTCGAGCAGGGGATCGCGTGGTATGGGGTGGAGGGGCAGTGTGCCCGAGCGATGTGGCGCGAGTGCCAGTCGTCTGGTATGTAACGGAGGGGCGCGTGCCTGAGAGATGATGCCGCGCGCGTGTCAGGCGCGTGCTATGGAGTGAAAAGCGAGCGTGTCGTGCGCGTGTTATGGAGCGGAAGGGCGCGTGCCTAAGAGATGCGGCGTGCGTGCCGGGTGCGCGTTATGGAGCGGAGGGGAAGTGTCCCCGAGCGATGCGGCGAGCGTGCGAGCAGCGTGTTATGGAGCTGAGGTGAGTACGCCAGTGGTATCAAAGGCTGGTGTAAAGCTCTCATCCACCGTGCCGCCTTCTTGCCAAAATATCGTTGAAAAGCCAAGATCATCGGCATAATCGAGGACACGTTCGTATTCTTCTGCGCTCACTGCGCGAGCGAGTATGCCGCCTTGTGCCTTCATAGCGGCATTCGGCGTGTACTGATTCATGACTGCAATCGGTACATCTCCTGCATGCGTCCAGATGGCATCGAGGGCACGTAAAGAATTATCAATAAAGCCAGGCAGAACAAGATGGCGAACAAGTAAGCCCTGCTCCATCAAGCCATCATAGGTATAGCGCAGGCCGCCCCTTCGATGAATTTCTGTTGTCATCTGAGTGAGCGCCTCTGCTGCACGTTCAGGATAGTCGCTAATGTTGCTAAGTCGTGCTCCGAGCTTTGCGTCGGCATACTTGTAATCGGTGAGCCAGATATCAACCACATCACCAAGCTCCAGAACAGCTTCTGGCAATTCATAGCCACTCGTGTTGTAAACGATTGGAATTTGTAAACCTAATGCCCGTGCTTGGCTAATGGTACGGGGGAGCATATATGCCCAATGAGTGGCGGTAACAAGATTGATGTTATGAGCTCCCTGCTCTTGAAGCTCGAGCATGATCTCAACAAGACGGCCTGAAGGCACGTCAATCCCAAAGCCTCCAGATGATATTTCGTAATTTTGGCAGTAGGTGCAGGCAAGCGGACATCCTGAGAAAAAGATTGTGCCCGATCCATGGTCTCCCGAGATGGGAGGTTCTTCCCAAAAATGTAGAGCCGCTCTGGCCAAGCGCAAGGTAGATCCGACACCACATGCGCCACGTTGACCTGCAGCACGGTTCGCACCGCATCGGCGAGGACAGAGCTCGCAGTGATCGAGCGTATGAAGGTCGAGTAGAGACATTGGAGATCCTTGCTCAGGGGCAGACGAGGAATATGAGCTTTACCTCGGCAGTATGATACGGAATACAGATTGTAGTGCTGTTGAGCTTGGATTGCTTGAAGTTTGGAAGCCTGCACATAGGAGAAAGGTCATAAACATCTCAATGTCTTGCGTGTGCCGTATGAAGCGTGGAGCCTTCGGATTACAGACAGGATGTTTGCTCATTCCGTATGAGCCGCCGCATTACGCCACCGCATCACGCTATCGCGTGAGTTGAGACAAGGACAGAGAGATGCAGTTGAATCGTTGGAGAGAGGGAACCGCCCCCCAGTGTCACGAAATGAACCCACCTGTACCAGGTGGGTGCCCTCATCGTCCTCTCCAGCTTCCACAACAGTGGAGGATGCCTGTACCAGGAACGACTGTGTGGGCTCCCTAAATAAACGCGACGGTTCACCCAGTTGCTCCACCGGGGGGCGGAACACCTTCATCATACCTGTACGCTCAGCAGATACCAGTCTTGACTTTACTCAGTTCAACGAGGACGATAAAAGTATTCGAGCCACGTGCTCATACCTTCAATCTACAATTCGATATATCATTGGTCAATATCCAATCTGACAAAACCACAGGTAGAAGGCTTGTATAAAGTCTGTTTGTCCCTATTTGTCCCAATTGCCTAAATTTTCCCATTTCTCAAACGCCATAGATACGGTCTCAACTAACTGTTCGGTGGTGGGTCGGACATAATGCTTGTCTGATATCGAATTCCCAGCATGCCCCATGAGATGCTCCACATGCTCTAGGTCGGCTCCAAGTGTCCATCGCATGTAGGTACGCCATGAGTTGCGTAGATTTCTAAGTAGATAGCAGGGAAGACCGGCTGACTTACAAATACGTTTCCATTCAGACCGCCGATAATAATCTGTGACCGGCTCACCTAGCCCATTGTGAGTAATTAGCCCGGTTCCCGCTCTCTTCGCGGTGTTTATCACGATTTTTGAGAATGGTTCGGGAATAATAACTGTTCGCTCGCTCTGTTCGTTTTTAAGCGTGTAATCAAGCACTCCTAGCCTATCTACCTGAGCATTAATCGCAACCGCTGCACAGAGCATCCCGTTAGACGCGGTTATTGCCTGTACATCGGCACCTGTCGGGGCGAGAGACTCGCCTACGCGGCATGAACCGAACGCCGCCAAAATGATAGCTATACGCAGCGAGCTATCCTTGGCAGCTTTTACTAGCGCCGCGCATTCATCAAGCGTGTAAATTCCCTTGTCACGCTCAATCACGCCTTTTTTCTTATCGCTCGGGCGGTTGGTATCGTATTTCACTTTAAAGGGGTTCGCTGGTATCAGTTCATAGCGCACGGCATACTCCATTACAGGGCGAAGGATATTGAATGCGCGTTTTGTCTGAGAAGCCGTAAGGGTAAGTAGCCATTCTTGTATTTCGATCGGGTGTACGTCGGTTACAAGCCTGTTTTCCCACTTACCCCGTACCCGGTTCCATGCGCTCTTGTAATTGATCAAGCTATTTTTTGATAGCGTCTTCTCAGCGCGCGGCCAATACCAACGCTCAAACACATCACCTATAGTCACGCCTGGTGCGTCTTCATGGTGCGCTGTTTGCATCTGTGATAGATAGAGCCGCGCATCTTTTCTAGAGCCGTGAATCGTCTTAGAACAGCGCCGGTAGCCTTTTCCATCGTGCATATCGCCCCACCAACGGACGCGCCAACGGTTAGTCCCCGCTTTCTCGATGCATCCGTATGCGCTTCGCTGTGCCATTGGCTCTCCTCCTTACGCTATGGGAGAAAGAAGGCGAGGGTTCCGTAGAAGTCCCCCCGCCATAGCCGACTTAAAGCCTACCATTATCCGCCTTCACACTTATAATGGCTTTGTCTCTCCACCGTGTGTGCGATGAGACCCTCTGGGGGCGTTTAGTAGCGCCCCCTGCTTTTCAGAAACTGCTAGACCGCTTTCTTTTTCTCAACTTGCCGCGAATCTACCTCTGACGCTTTTGACATGCCCGCATAATCGCGGGCCGTCATTGTTAGTGCGCGTCGCCTTTCAGGTGTAGCTGCACGATAGTCACGCAATAAAATCTCTTCATCATGTGAAATGTGCGGAGACCCGGTCATTGGGTGGTCTTCGTACCAATTACAAAGATCGTTTGGAGTAACGCCGAGCGCATGAGCGCATGCAGGGATGTACTCAAACGGAACCCCCGTTTCCATTCGCTCCCATCCACCTAAAACGCGGCTGCTTACTCCTATAGCGTCTGCAAGCTCGCTCTGCTTCATCTTTTTCTTTTCGCGAAAGTCCCGAATACGGAGTTTGTACGACATATTAGTTACCTCCATAGGCGAATATTACCCCTAATTACCAGCATTGTCTACAAAATCTGAACTTTTTAGTTGACAAGTACAGAATCAGTACCTATAGTGGCAATAGTTACAGATTCCGTACCTGAAAGGAGGAGAATTGGAAGACTTTAAATCAATGTTTGGTCATCGGCTAAAAGTTGCGCGGGTTGATGCCCGCTTGACACAAGCAGAACTCGCAGAGCGTGTCGGTCTAAGCAACAAGAGCGTGTCTCTTTATGAAAGCGGGGCGGTCTGCCCCGCGTTTGAGACGGTTTACGCCATCGCTGACGCACTAAACGTATCCCCAAATGAGCTTTGTGGTTGGTGGACGCGGGATGAAAGCCCTCAAATCCCCGCCTAAAGGCAATTCCGTACCTTGAAAACAGCATAGAGCGTCGTTAACACCGACGGAAAAAGCGTTGATCTCTCGCGTGGTAAGGGATTCGTGCTTGAGCCAAAGGAAACGCGCACGAAAAACAGGCTCGCGGGGACGTGTACCCCGAAAACAAACACGGTATCGAGAAAAAAAGAAAGGCCACCACAGACGCAACGTTGGAGCCTTTCTCGACCAAAAAGGAGGTCAACATGAATACTACTACAAAGCAGACGCGCCGTGAAGGCGTAACAGACCTGCTAGCACGCCTTGAAAGTGTGCGCTCGCGTATGGATATCGCAGAAGCGATTGATGTATCAACCGCGCTTAAGTTCGCAGTTGCGGCGGGCTTGCCCCCGAAACTCGCATACACATTCTCAGAAACAGCCCGATTCACCGGCTTTGATGAGCGAAGCCTTCGAAATGAAATGGACGCAGGGCGGCTCCATGCCGTCTGTCCGGTTGGTCAGGCACGCGGTTACCGTATCCCGGTTAACGAGATAGACCGCTGGATGACAGAGGAGTTCTAATATGAAGGCATTCAGAATATGTTCAGATTTTGTCATGGTTATGCATGTAATTAAAACCGATGATAACGTTTATTTTTGTTACGAGGATATCATCAATGGGATTAGCAGCCCTGAGGGTCGTGAGTTCGTAGATGGCTTGATTGTGGATGAAAAAAAAGAGTTTCTAATTGAAGTAGACCCTCATCAGATGCAGCGCAGGACGTTTATAACTCTTAGCGATTTTACCAGCATCGCAATTTCAACAGACATTTCATACAACTCATCTTTCGCAGCATTCATACGTTATTACGCATTCCCAGCTATTCAATATGAGATTCACACGACTCAAGTAGCTTGTGCAGAGGTCACAGCCGCTCAGCTGGAAGAGGCGGGTGAATCAAAATGATTATGTCGCTTCTTTTTTACCTGCATGACAAATATCGCGCGTTTGAAGACAGCTTAACCGACCGTCAAAATGGGTGGTTATGTGCGATTGAATTTTTAATCTTGATTCTTCTCACCAGGCTTGCGGAGGGGAGTGTATGAGCTGGCAAACATCCTTTTTATATCGTCGCTGGATCGAGTTCGAAATGGATGAAATGCCACTCAAAGACCGACCACGCTTTGGTAAGGCGGTTGAGTTTGGATAGTGGACTCATTCAAAAAATCCCGGGGAGGTGTACCCCCAGAAGAAAACACATCACATCAAAAAAAGAAAGGCTACCACCCACCAAGAGGAGCCTTTCTCGACCAAAAAGGAGGTCAACATGAATACTACTAC
>NZ_JAIMFO010000002.1 GCF_019795105.1 Collinsella ureilytica
CAAAGGCCGCCAGACCAAAGACACTGAAGCGCAAAAGACCCGGCCACAAAGCGTCGCAGATGAGCGCCTTCGCAAACGAAATAAGACCCGACTGCAAAGCAGACGAGTCTTAATCGCACAAACAAGTGTGGTCTACCGGTCAGCGGCGCCCTGCTCTCCCACGGGCTCACCCCGCAGTACCCTCGGCGCTCGGCGGCTTAGCTTCCGGGTTCGGAACGGTTCCGGGCGTACCCCGCCTGCCATAGCCGCTGACCGGTAGGCAACACTCGCCTACCGAGGAAAAACCCTTGATGCGTGACCCTGAGGGCCGCACAGCGAGGAGTGGATCTAGAGCTCAGACTCAGTAAGTCCGATCGATGTAGTATCTCAGCGACACCAAAGCAGCTAGGTGTCTCGTAGATAAGATGCAAGTAAGAGCTCGGGCGATTAGTACCGCTCGGCTGAGGCTGTTGCCAGCCTTGCACCTGCGGCCTATCAACCAGGTAGTCTACCTGGGCCCTTACCAAAAGGAGAACTAATCTTGGGAACGGCTTCCCGCTTAGATGCCTTCAGCGGTTATCCGGTCCGAACGCGGCTACCGGGCAATGCCATCGGTTGACAACCCGTACACCGGAGGTTCGTCCACCCCGGTCCTCTCGTACTAGGGGCGGCCTCCCTCGATTCTCCTGCGCCCACGGAGGATAGGGACCGAACTGTCTCACGACGTTCTGAACCCAGCTCGCGTACCGCTTTAAATGGCGAACAGCCATACCCTTGGGACCTGCTCCAGCCCCAGGATGCGATGAGCCGACATCGAGGTGCCAAACCTTGCCGTCGATGTGGACTCTTGGGCAAGATCAGCCTGTTATCCCCGGAGTACCTTTTATCCGTTGAGCGACGGCCCTCCCACTTGGGGCCGCCGGATCACTAGAGCCTGCTTTCGCACCTGCTCGGCTTGTAAGCCTCGCAGTCAAGCCCGCTTTCGCTCTTGCACTCAAAAGGACGGTTGCCGACCGTCCCGAGCGGACCTTCGCGCGCCTCCGTTACCTTTTAGGAGGCGACCGCCCCAGTCAAACTGCCCACCTGGCACGGTCCCCCGCCCGGATCACGGGTCGGGGTTAGGACGCCGGCGTGTCGGGGGCGGTATTCCAAGGATGGCTCCACCCGGGCTGGCGCCCAGGTTTCAAAGCCTCCCGCCTATCCTCTACGCGACACACCAGCGGCCAATGCCAAGCTGCAGTGAAGGTTCACGGGGTCTCTCCGTCCTTCCGTGGGTAAGTCGCATCTTCACGACTAGTGGAATTTCACCGGGTCCATGGTTGAGACAGCGCCCAAGTCGTTGCGCCGTTCGTGCAGGTCGGAACTTACCCGACAAGGAATTTCGCTACCTTAGGACCGTTATAGTTACGGCCGCCGTTTACTGGGGCTTAGGTTCGGGGCTTCGCTTAACGCTAACCCCTCCCCGTGACCTTCCAGCACCGGGCAGGCGTCAGACCCTATACGTCGCCTTGCGGCTTCTGCAGAGTCCTGTGTTTTTGATAAACAGTCGCTTGGGCCTCTTCACTGCGACCCCCTTCAGCTCACGGAGCGAGTCCGATCACCTAGCGGGGGCACCCCTTCTCCCGAAGTTACGGGGCCATTGTGCCGAGTTCCTTAACCATGGTTGACCCGATCGCCTCGGTATGTTCTACCCACCCACCTGTGTCGGTTTGCGGTACGGGCAACTGTGTGCCTGCCTAGAGGTTTTTCTGGGGACCACGGGCTTACCGGCTTCGCTTAAAGCTTCGTTGGGCGCCTCACCCTTTGTGCATCCCGGATTTGCCTGGGATGCGGGCCGCACGCCTTCACGGGGACGTCCAGAACCCCGCCCGGCTACCCCAATCCGTCGCCCCGTCGGTCATAATGGCACACAGTCGGTGCAGGAATGTCTACCTGCTGTGCTTCGGCTACGCCTTTCGGCCTTACCTTAGCTCCCGACTGACCCTGGGAGGATTAGCCTTGCCCAGGAAACCTTGGGTTTACGGCGGACGAGTCTCTCGCTCGTCTCTCGTTACTCATGCCAGCATTCTCACTCCCGCGCGGTCCACCGTCGGTCACCCTTCGGCTTCACCCCTGCGCGGGACGCTCCCCTACCAATAATACAAATGTATTATTCCGCCGCTTCGGCGCATCGCTTAGCCCCGTGTATTGTCGGCGCATGTCCACTCGGCCAGTGAGCTGTTACGCACTCTTTGAAGGGGTGGCTGCTTCTAAGCCAACCTCCTGGCTGTCTGCGCGGACGCACATCCTTTGCCACTCGGCGATGACTTGGGGGCCTTAGCGGGCGGTCTGGGCTGTTTCCCTCTCGAGCGCGCGGCTTAGCCCACGCGATCTGACTGCCGACCTCAAAACCCTCGAGCATTCGGAGTTCGGTTCGAATCGGTAGGCGGCGAAGCCCCCTCATCGATCCGGTGCTCTACCTCCCGGGGTTATAGTCGGCGCTAGCCCTAAAGCTATTTCGGGGAGAACGAGATATCTCCGGGTTTGATTGGCCTTTCACCCCTACCCGCAGGTCATCGCCTCCGTTTTCAACCGAAGTGCGTTCGGCCCTCCACGGGGTCCTACCCCCGCTTCAGCCTGCCCACGGGTAGCTCACCCGGCTTCGCGTCTGCGGCCACCGACTCATGTCGCCCTATTCGGACTCGCTCTCGCTACGGCTCGCTTCTAAGCTTAACCTTGCCGGTGACCAGCAACTCGCTGGCTCATTCTACAAAAGGCACGCCGTCACAGCCTAAAAGCTGCTCCGACGCCTTGCAGGCGTGCGGTTTCAGGTACTATTTCACTCCCCTCCCGGGGTGCTTTTCACCTTTCCCTCGCGGTACTTGTGCGCTATCGGTCATGGGAGAGTATTTAGGCTTGGAGGGTGGTCCCCCCTGCTTCGAGCCGGGTTTCACGTGCCCGGATCTACTCAGGATCAGCTCTCGCAGTATAAATAAGGATGCGCCTACGGGGCTCTAACCCGGTTTCGCCGGCCTTCCCATGCCGTTCGGCTCTCCTTTTTATACCTACGCTAGGATCGGCAGACCCTAGATGAGCGTCCTACAACCCCGGTGGCGCAAAGGCTGCCGCCCACACGCGCTCACTGGTTTGGCCTTTAGCCCCCGTTCGCTCGCCGCTACTAGGGGGATCTCGGTGTTGATTTCTTTTCCTCCGGGTACTTAGATGTTTCAGTTCCCCGGGTTGTCTCCCCAAAAGCTATGTGTTCACTTAAGGAGTGCACAGACTTCACTGTGCGGGTTTACCCATTCGGAAACCCCGGGATCAAAAGGTGCGTGCCCCTACCCCGGGAATATCGCTGCTTGCCGCGTCCTTCATCGGCTTCCCATGCCAAGGCATCCGCCGCACGCCCTACATATCTTCTCGCACCTATGTACGAGACGTAGTGCCGCTTTGCATGCAAGCCCGGAGTCTCCCCCGGGCTTTTAAATCAAGTGTTGTGGTGTCGCATACCTCCGAAGATAAAAATCTTCGGCGATCGTTCGATGCTACTCACGATAATAAATCTATCAATTCAGATTGGATGTATCTCATGTCTCATAACATGCACGCTATGGTGCATGGAGAATCGATCGGATCTTTCTCAGTAGCTTATAGCTACTAGATCCATCTCGCTATGCGGCTCTCAAGGTACGCAGGGTTTCCCCCGAAACCGGACACCGCGAGGGAGCGCTAGGACTCACCAAAGACGAAAACCGGACGGGTGAAACCCGCTCGTCAATTCAAATAAAAGCTTTCTAGAAAATGTATTTCTCCCTAGAAAGGAGGTGATCCAGCCGCACGTTCCCGTACGGCTACCTTGTTACGACTTCACCCCCCTTACCCTCCACACCTTCGACGCCTCCCCCCTAAAAGGTTGGGCCGGCGGCTTCGGGTGCAGACGACTCGGGTGGTGTGACGGGCGGTGTGTACAAGGCCCGGGAACATATTCACCGCGGCATGCTGATCCGCGATTACTAGCAACTCCGGCTTCATGGGGGCGGGTTGCAGCCCCCAATCCGAACTGGGACCGGCTTTAAGGGATCCGCTTGGGCTTGCGCCTTCGCATCCCGTTGTACCGGCCATTGTAGCACGTGTGCAGCCCGGGGCATAAGGGGCATGATGACTTGACGTCGTCCCCGCCTTCCTCCGGCTTGACGCCGGCAGTCCCGCATGAGTGCCCAGCATAACCTGCTGGCAACATGCGGCGGGGGTTGCGCTCGTTGCGGGACTTAACCCAACATCTCACGACACGAGCTGACGACAGCCATGCACCACCTGTGCGCGCTCCTTTCGGCCACGGAGTCTCCTCCGCTTCACGCGCATGTCAAGCCCCGGTAAGGTTCTTCGCGTTGCTTCGAATTAAGCCACATGCTCCGCTGCTTGTGCGGGCCCCCGTCAATTCCTTTGAGTTTTAGCCTTGCGGCCGTACTCCCCAGGCGGGACGCTTAATGCGTTAGCTGCGGCACGGAGGGATCGTCCCCCCACACCTAGCGTCCATCGTTTACGGCTGGGACTACCAGGGTATCTAATCCTGTTCGCTCCCCCAGCTCTCGCGCCTCAGCGTCGGTCTCGGCCCAGAGGGCCGCCTTCGCCACCGGTGTTCCACCCGATATCTGCGCATTCCACCGCTACACCGGGTGTTCCACCCTCCCCTGCCGGACCCGAGCCAAGAGGTTCCGGGGGCGGGACGGGGTTGAGCCCCGCCATTTGACCCCCGGCCTGCCCGGCCGCCTACGCGCGCTTTACGCCCAATGAATCCGGATAACGCTCGCCCCCTACGTATTACCGCGGCTGCTGGCACGTAGTTAGCCGGGGCTTCTTCTGCAGGTACTGTCTTTTCTCATCCCTGCTGAAAGCGGTTTACGACCCGAAAGCCTTCATCCCGCACGCGGCGTCGCTGCGTCAGGGTTTCCCCCATTGCGCAAGATTCCCCACTGCTGCCTCCCGTAGGAGTCTGGGCCGTGTCTCAGTCCCAATCTGGCCGGTCGGTCTCTCAACCCGGCTACCCGTCGTCGGCACGGTGGGCCTCTACCCCGCCGTCTACCTGATGGGCCGCGGAGCCATCCCCTCCCGCAAAAGCTATGACCAACACGGCATGCGCCGAGTTGGTATTACCGGGTATTACCCGCGGTTTCCCGCGGCTATCCCCGAGAAGGGGGCAGGTTCTCCACGTGTTACTCAGCCGTTCGCCACTCGCTTCCTTCCGAAGAAGGGTGCCGTTCGACTTGCATGTGTTAGGCGCGCCGCCAGCGTTCATCCTGAGCCAGGATCGAACTCTCCGTCCAAACAGATCTCGGTGAGACCGAGATCGTATGAGCAGGTTGCTCGTCCGGCCGGCATGACGCCGATCGGATTCCATACTATTGATAAAGCGTCAACAATGATCTTCTGGGCAAGGAAAAGGTACGGGTTTACTTCTCTTATATATATAAGAGACGCGTTCGTTCCTACTTCGCTTGACATATTCATCGCTGCAACCATCACAATTGATGGCATCTTATTTCGTCTTTGGAACCGGGGTCTCCCCCGGTCTCCTCGCAGTATCCGGTTTTCAAGGTACCCGCCCGGGCCGGTTCGGCCGCGCGGCAAGGAGATATACTG
>NZ_JAIMFO010000003.1 GCF_019795105.1 Collinsella ureilytica
CCCGGGTCGCGCCCGAACTCATCATATTGTTCTTGGCTTCTGTAGAGCGTGAACACCACTGTTTCCGGTTTATGCTCTGCCTCTGTTACCTGCATGATCGCGTATGAAGCGATCTCGTAGAATCGCTTAAGCTGGTCTTCTAGGTATTCCCAAGCGAACTCAGGCGGCTCATTGCTTGAGGGGCTTTCCCAGCGCCGGGGAGTTATTGCGCTAATTCCCAAATCATTAGCAATGTCCTGCTGTGACAAGCCGATGAACTCACGGACTGCTCTAAAATCTGCCTTAGTTCTCATTTTTTGCGCACTCCATTTTCCACATAATGTGATTTACAGAATCATTGAAATAGCCCATGTATTTTGACCCGGCTAATGTAGTTGATCCGAGTGAAGAACGATGATCCACGTCATCAGATTCAACCAGGCGAACATACTCATCGCCATTAATAACGATGTGTTCACATGGGATACCTGCATCAATGGCATGAGCCATAGACCAGCGCTCATAGCCATATTTTGCGATAAATGCAGCATTTTCAGCACGAGCTGCGGCGAACGCTTCCTCTTCGGCTGTGATTTCAGCCATGCGCTCCGCTTCCTCGTGAGCTACTGCTTCGGGGTCTGCTGCGGCTTTTACGGCACGCTCATCAATGCTATAGAAGTCAGTTTCACGAGCAAACTTCCCGGTATGGTGCCAGCTAGTCCACTTAAAGAACTCTGCAAAGATCTCATCTTTTTTCATTTTTTCAAGACCTGCAATGGCGGGTAGGTCATCATCCGCTAAGTAGGCATTGATGGCTTCGATCATGATTTTCTTAGTCCATTTTGATTTTGGCATTTCGCCATCTTCATACGCCTGCTGAGCGCGGACACTCATTGATGAGCCAACATATCCAGATTGGTTAAATGCTACTTTGCTCATTAGTCTCTCCTTAGACCCTAGCGCGATCCCCGGTGGCCGCGCCTTGTGGCTTTATAGTAGCATGTTATGCTATAGATCACAATACTATTTACTAATTTCTTTATACGCCTTCTACCTGCTATTATGTTATTTCATGTTCTGAACTGATACACAACATATACACAAAAGCAAAAAGCCCCCGCCCAACGGCGGGGACTCTCTTAAGATGTATATATGCCTATGAATTAGCGAGCAGGCGCAACGCGTTAGGGATGGATGCAATTACCGCCTCAATATCTTTCCGCATGTCCTCACGATCAAACGAGCTAATTTTTCTCTTTCCTGTAGCGTGTCCTGCGCTCGCTTCTTCGATGCGAGCCGGTACTCCCTGATCTGCTCGCTTCCGTTCAGCCCCGGGGGTGTGAAACTCTCTAACGTCATCAGTCATGCATTCCTCCCATCCATTCCGGAAAACCCTAGTACCTAGCGCCACATACCTATTTACAAGCCCGTAAACGCGATTCTGTTGAGCCGTCTACCTGCGGGTTTGTGCTTAGAGCTGATATGAGCGTTTTAGCTCTGCTACCCGCCTAGATACGGCGGCGTAGTCTTCCCCTAAAATAAACCGCTGCTCATGGTCTCCGCCTAGCTCACCGTTTAGCACCATGTGAGCTAGGTTTTCTAGATCATGAACGGTTAGGCGAGGACCACACCAAGCCGCGCGGCGATTGATCTCGTCTTGCACTTGCTTGTAGCTATATCCTGCTCGTTCAAGTCTTTTCCGGCGATCGTCGCAATTGCCGAACTCTCCGTTTAAAACTCGCTGCACAATCTCATCAAGCATTCGCTCCTCCATAAACGCTATTTCTAGCGCCTATGGTATCACAGTTGCCCGGCGTTGATTGCGTGCTGAAGCCCGCGAATCGCAGTTGAGGGACCATCTAAGACCCCGTCGCAATACCCATTACCATAGCGGCGAATCATGGCGTTAATGGTGTTTACACCTACTAAGCCATCCGCTTTAGTGCCGAGGTAGTTTCGCTGCAGCGCCTTAATCGTGGGCGAGCCTTCGCCGGTGTAATCATATGACCAGCCGCTGGTGCAGCCGCGAAGAAGGCTACGGTTATCAGGCCACTGATGCCAGATCTCACCATCAACCACCGCACCTAATGCGCGCTGCAAGGCTGCTGTGGTGGCTTGTCCCCACCAGCCATCTTCACTGATTCCGCCGCCTGCTTCGCTCTTTGAAGAGCTAGGCACGCCGTCGTAGTTTGGACGAATAATCGCAGCCACAACGCCCCAAGAGCG
>NZ_JAIMFO010000004.1 GCF_019795105.1 Collinsella ureilytica
TTGTCCCCACCAGCCATCTTCACTGATTCCGCCGCCTGCTTCGCTCTTTGAAGAGCTAGGCACGCCGTCGTAGTTTGGACGAATAATCGCAGCCACAACGCCCCAAGAGCGTGTACGGCGATGCACGCCGCCGCCGTTGCCCTGAGAGCCTGACGTACCCGGTGAGGTATTGCCTTCGATGGTTTGGATGTAGCTGCCGCAGTTGCGCTCCACGAATCCTACGTGATCTACGCCATTGCCTAATTGAGGATCCCAATCAAAAAGAACAATGTCACCCGGACGGGCATCGTACTTATTTGCGAGGACAATGCCTGCGCCTCGAGCGCCTGAAAGCGCCGCTAAACAGCTTGCGGTAGGAAAGCCAGGGACTTCAACGCCGCACTCAGCGAGGATATAGGAAACAAACATTGCGCAGTATGGCACGCCATTCGTACCAAACCACGGCGTATTAGTGAGCAGAGCATACCAGCGCCCGTAGATGGTTCCCATGAGGGGGTCTGTGAACCGGCTATAGCCGATCTCTTTCGCTGCGCGGGCAATCACGTCATAGCTAGTCGCCATATTCAATCACCTCCACCTCAGCAACATCCGGCTCGTCGTGGGTGTTTTGGTTCATCACTTCTGCCTTCTCTTCGGCAGTTAGTTCTTTTTCTTCGCTCATGGTCTAGCCCCTCTTCGGCTCGGTGTAGGTCATAGCGCGGTTTGAATCGCCCACACCGGCGGTCGTGGGGTCAGTGATAACGCCCAGCGCCGCAAGCACGGTGAGCAGACTCATCACAAACGCCATCGCCTGTTCTTGTCCTACCGGCAGCGTCACCCCTAAGGCGGTAGCCACATTGGCTGCAAAAACAACCGCCGCAGATGCTAAGGCGGCAAGCGTTGCCTTGTTCTTGAGCCGTAGTTTCCAGTTGATCATGGGCATTTCCTCTCTCTAGTCCGTCCCGCCCGTCTTGATTGGCAGGCACCTGTTCTCACAACGCCGCTCAATCCGGTCAATCCTGCGTCCCTGGTCTCCGATTTGAGAGCGCATTTCTGCCAGCTGAGCGGTGTGATCAGTGAGCAAATTCCTTACGTCTCGAAGCTCGCCTCTGGTGTCGATACCGACCGACTCGATGCTTCCGAGTTTTGCTTTTACGGCTTGCCAGTTCGCGCCTTCTGCACGGTCGCGCTCGGCTCGTGCTCGATCTCGCTCACGTGCAGCTGCTCGATCTCGTGAGAGCGTGAGCGCGAGTGTGATAGCTGATACAACGAACATCCCAGCCGAGATGATGAGGGCTATTTCCATGTGCTACCTTCCGGCAATCCAGGTGCAGTGACCGCGATTGCAAACGCCGCCGCGCGAGTTGTGGATACGGAAAGACATACGCCCGTCGGTGTCGATGTAGTAGCAAGCGCGCAAGTCAGATAAGCTATTTGCATACCAGTCAGTCGCTACCGTGATGCCTGAGATATTTACATCCGGTCGCATGTCATACGGGATACGTTCGCTATCGCTCAGCTGCCAGTTATTGCCGTTCTCTTGATTGAACGCCCACGCCAGCTCAACGAGCTTTCCTAATTTCCTGCACTTGATAAACCATTGCCCTTGCGACCAAATCGTCGTCCAGCTGCTTGGAGTCATCGCAGACGCTAAAGCCGACGGCGTGAGCGCATAGCCCGAGTACGGCCCCTTGGATTTGTCCGGGCTGTCGCTCAGGTACACGCCGCCTTTTGTGTATGCGCTCGCTTGTGGCAGGGTGTAGTTATTCGCATTCGCGTCAATATCGTCAAGTTTTCGCTTGTCATAGCTCGACATAAAGCCATCTGCGCGCGAAGTGGCTGTGTCGTGGGTATGATCCACATCTGATTTCTTACTCAGAGAAGCAATAAGCGCAGAGTGCAGCGTTTTATGCGCTGTATCAACTCGCTCAATGGCTGCAGAGATTTTCGTCCAAAGGTATTTCAAGCCCGTGAGGTTAAGAATTGACTCGCCACCAACAGCAGTACCACCAGATACCCGGTCAATATCGTCTGTGGTGATTCGCGATACATCGACGTTGGAAACACCGAGACGCTCCCAGCGTTTCGCAACGTAGCGCCACTCTGCGTAGGCGTCTCCATCTGAGCCAGGAGCCCCGCTATCCGATAGCGGAACCAAATAGAGCTGAGCATCGTTTGGTTTGGTAATGGTCGGGATGCGCGTTTTTGCGTCATACTCTCCAACCACGCAGACGTGCGGCTGGAGTTTCATCATACGTTCGTTGTTAAGTGCTTGATCGGCGTTGTTCTTAGCCTGGGCGGCAGCGCGTGCAGATTCTGCCGTTACACGCTCTTTCTCAGCGCTTCCCCTGAGTATCTCAGCTTGCACACGAGCGGTCTCAGCTGCAATACGATCAGCTTCTGCGGTTGTGCGCGCCCGCTCCGCTAAGCCATCAGCTCCAGCTATCCCATAGATGTGGCCATCAACCTCTACGGCATATACCTCGCCATCAACGTTTTTCAGAAAAGCGCTCATCTGTTCCTACCCCGCAATAATCCCGATTGCCAGGCTGTGCCGGTCAACCGTATCGACTACCACTCTGTCCCCCGGTTTTGCGCCAGCGCATGCCGTGGTCATCGGTATGCCTTGCAGTGTCGAGCCGCCCTCCCCCGCTACGATCTCAATATCGAGCACGCCGTTTCCCACGGAAGCGACGGTGCCGATTCTTCGGTCAAATGAACTCCCGGTATACGCACCACGACCGATAACCTCAGCCATCGCTCGCCCAATGCTTCCCGCCTGCTCAACCTCAGCGCTATTCCTCGGTTTCATCGGACAAACCTCCTAAGCTCGGTTTCAGTGGGACACCCAGCTTTGAGTAAGAGTCGCTGCGTACGCACTTCAAATTTCCCGGCAATACCTGCCGTGGGGTAGGAAAACTCGACCGCATCACCCACACCGATAGGAGCAAACGCATGTCGGATGTTCAGCCGCTCAATAATCGACTGCCCTTGCTTTAAGAGCTGTGCTGCTCGTTCGTTTGCGGCTTCTTTTCTTTTTTCTGGGGTGGCTCCCGCCGGAAGATCGCTATAGGTATATGACTTGGTTATCCATCTACCGACTGCGGGTTTTGAAAACTCGCTTGCTGGATCTTCATCAGAGGCGACGCCAATCACTGTTTCTTTCTCGGTCGAATAGCAAACGACAACTCGGTTTGCAACATCCATGGCGTCGCGCTCTTCTGTGAGGTGGCGCTCAAACTTAGCTGATGGACCCTCTCTGAATTCCCACGCCACGGGGCGCTTGACTAGTGGCGTGTAGCGTCTGAACACGACTCTTCCCATCGCGTCAGTTCGAGCGCCTGAAAAGCCAGCCAAGGACAGGAGGTCGTTTACCATGTCCAGCTTGGTATCGCCTATCTCTCCGCTCTCTTTTCGAACTCCCACGCCATAGGTTCTCGCGCGCGAGATTTTGTAATCAGATGCATCAGCAATAACAACCAAACCCGCTTCCTCGCAGACTTGTTTTGCGCGCTCAACAGCTGGTGTGTTGGCAGGAACTGAAACAGGACTCGTGAACCGATCGGACAAGAGCTCTTGCAAACGCCCCTGGAACTTAACCGCTGCAACCGAATAGGCTCCAGTGACACGACGAGATGGCGAGGCGGCAGTAAACGTGCCCAGGGCGACACTTGCTGTATTGCCTGCTGGCCAAGCTGTCTCTAGGTAAATGCGCACTAAATCAGAGCCAATATCAAATGGAGCGGTGCACGCCGCCTCAGCAGTTTCAATGATTCGTACATCGTTGTTCCGAGTAATCGAGCCAGCAGCCAACATGGGAAGAACTGCCACCTCTTCACCAGTCGCGCGAGACACACGGACATACTTGTACGTTGTCGATGAGCTACGCTCGCTCCAAGTCGCCCTATCCATTGATCGGCTCCTCCCATACAACTTCAGAGAGCGTGAGCGTTACATCGATCAAGCGATAGCGCCCAGCGGCGTACGTATACGACGCCTCAACAGTGCAACGGGCACGCCCTCCCCAGTGGTCTCGGAACCAGCACAGCTCTCCGCCACGAGAACGAACTGAGCGCAGCAGTGTCCTTAAGGCTTGGGGGTCAGTGATCGTATATGAGTGGGAGCCGGAGGCTCGCATGCCGCCGTCTGGGTAAAACGTCGGAAGCATTTGAGTCCCTGCACCCAGCGCAAACTCAAACGTCTCTCCCGTGCGCTCAACCTTTGCCTGACCGGTGGCGTCGTATTCGAGCAGATGCACACATGAGGCGTCTGCGCCAAAGCTATATGCCTCTCGCCCCTGGGCATCGACTGTCCAGGGGATCCTCGCTTCTGAAACGGGTCCCAAATCTGAGTGAGCGATCACGGCATATTCGTACTCGAGATTAAGTGGTGGCAACCGATCGAGCGATTCATCGCCATCTCGAACACCCATAGCGATCGGCAAGCGCGACCCATCAGGCAAGATGCGGATAATATCGATTGAGGTTGTCTCAGGAAGCTCTGCAATATCTACAACGCCTTCCTTAACGCCCACCGGAGCACTGACCGGGATTGATTCTGTTTGATCAAGGAATTCAGGCGATCTTAGCGTCTCGTTTCCCACTGTCCAGGTCGTACCGCCCGCGCGCGCAATAATGCGTACCGCAAGCGTTGTGGGATCAGTCTCTAAGTGCACGCGCGGCTCTGCGGGGGCGGCATATTCAACGCGAAAGCGGCGCGTCTCAGATATCTCAAGCCCGGAGCCACCGCGAACAACAACCCGCAAAGCGTACTCATTATTATTGTCAAGCAGATACTCAGACGAGCTAATGGAGAGCGATCGCTCACTCAGCTTTGGATCATGAGCCCAAATCACTGAGCCAGAGCTATCGAGCAGCTCGAGGCGTTGGTGTGCGATGCCAGAAGCGTCGCTCGCGTTCCAGGCTACCTTGACTGGCATCAGCTTAACGATGTCACCGTCTTTTGCTGGATTGATAATGTGAGCTGATGGAGGGCTAGCAACTCGAATCTCACGGGCAGGACTCCACTGACCCCACTTTGCATCGTAGCCTTTCGTGCGTACCCGAATCCGAAGCCAACCGTCTGTTTCGGTATACGATATGGGCAGTTTCAGCGAGGTATCTCGATCGTTTACTGTTTCAGTTGTCGGTTGCTTGTTTCCAACCGTGACCTCAACCTCAGCGCGGCTTTGCGCGGATTGATCGGGGTGATCTGGTCGCCAGGCTACTACAAGACGCGAGCCCGTAGGTACAACGCTTGCCGAAGGTAGTGTAATTGCAGGCGCATTAGGTGGGCAGACTGCTGCAAACTCACTCGATACGACCCAGGGAGAGATCAACTCCCCGCGAACTGATGCAATGCGCACCCGCACTCTGCTTGAGGCTCGAGAAGAAGTGGGAAAATAGGTAGTCCTAAAGCGGTCAGTCCACGCCCCATTATCTTCTGACTGCTCAATAATGTACTCGGTAGCGTTTCTTACCCCTGAGGTATCGGCAGAAATTCGAAAACTTCTCCCGTCTCCTGTTCGGGTGATCGTAATGTCTGAGGGCGGAGCAGGAGTTGTATAGACGGGTGTGGAAACATTCGAATAGGAGGATGTACCACCTCTGCCAGACGACCGGACGCGATAGGTATACGAACTGTTAGCACCAACGCCGAAATCGGTATAGTTGGCGGCATACTCTGATACAGACGCGATTTGTACCCACGCGCCCCCATTATCACTGCGCTCCACCAGTGAGCGCTCTCTTTTTCTCATAGAAGAGGTTGAGCCGTTTTGCCAGCGAACCTCAATACGGTTATCACTGATACGATTTGCGCTACACCCGCTTGGCGCGCCTGGAGCAGCATACGGAATGGGAGAGACATCAACAGTCGCATATGCTGTTGAGGTGCCGTTGTGATAGCCACCGGTCAGCTGTACCCATCCACTTACCGAGATCTGCTGCCAGCTCTCTGTCTTTCTGACAGTCACTGAGTGGGTGGCTGCAAGCTGATCGACAGTCGCGCCGCGAGCGGACTCGGCGGTAAACTGGTTCACGTTTCCATTCGACCAATTAGCCGATGCCAACGCCTGCGCTCGGACTGAATACCCCCAGCCGATCGAATGGAAATAGATCTTAACTTCTACAGTGGCCTGTGTTTCGTTTTCCCAGGACACATAGGCTTCAAGATGCGTCTGCCAGTGCTGGACGACGTTGCCCCACCCGCTTGCCATCTATATCACTCCCATTGTTGCGCTGAACTCATTCCCGAGAGCCTGGAGCAGCTCGCCAATACGATCGTTTGCCGCTATATCCAGTCCGTTAATGGTCAAGTTGTACGTATTAGAAACGCCGGCTGCCGCTCCGGTTCGCGCTCCGACTTCACTGGCGATCATGCGCACAAACGGCATGGCATAGCGGCGGTTGGTGAGCGGCACGATTGCCTCAGCTCCTGCCTCGCCCACAATGTCAGTCAGAGGAACCGCGCGAGAAGCAATGGCTCCTCGTGCATGGTATCGCGGAACAACCACACCTCCGTCTGCATGAAACGCAAAGCCGCCTGCAGCATTTCTCCTGCTGACACTTAACGTGGTATGCACGCTCGTTGGGATGGAGTTGAGCATGGATTTAAAGTTTCTTATGTCGGACTCGCCTCTTGTATAAGCAGCCACCGTTACGTCTTTACCAGAGACGCGGTCGATATTGCTTTTTGCATCCTGGATCCGCTCCGTAGCATTTCCGGAGGGGATATTTCCGTTGGCGGTAACATTGATCGATTTACTGGAGAGATCTCCAATGCTTGAGCGAGTATTATCGACTTTACTTTTTGCAGCGCCTGTAGCAACCGTACCGACCGCGCTTACGTCAACCGTGCTACCGCTGAGTCCTGCCACACTTTGCGCTGTTGTATCAACTGCACTCTTGGCTTTACCGCTGATTACGTTGCCTTCAATGATGGCAGTGGCGCTCTTGGAAACCAGCTCACTACCATCCCAGACCCAGAGATGCCCTTGTCCATCAACCAGCTCAGCATAGTCACACCTAGCTTGGGTCTCTTTATCGACAAGTTCCCCATCGTTCCATACATAGACTCGATCTTGTCCGTCGATTAACTCAGCATCATTAATGCTGACCGTACCGTCTTTGTCCTCAACTGGCACTGCGTTATAGTTTTGGATCGCCCAGACTATCTTTGTTAGGTCGCCATCAAATGCCTGGGCGAGCTTTCCGATATTCTCACTGCCAATCTGGCGCAGAGTATCGCTTGAGACCCCTGCCTCAAGCAGCTTCGCGCCAAACTGATCGAGATCAATTCCGGCCTTGTGAAGTGGGGCCTCAAGCTTCAACTCGCTAAATGTATTTGTGAGTTCCTGCCCGGCTTCAGACATCATTGCTACTTTAGCGCTGGCGTATTCTGCTGATTCAGCACTCGACTTCTCAGCAGTAGAAAGCTCCTCAATTTCAGGCGTCAGCTTTTTGATTTTTTCTAAGAGATCTTGCCGGTGCATAGCCTCTTCGTACGTAAGATGCCCGCTTTTTTCTTCGAGCGGATAGAGTTCTTCATTGATTCTTGCGAGTTCGTCTTTTGCCTGAGACAGTGCGAGATAATCTTTAGCGTGTTGCTGCAGGTACTCACCAGCAACCTGCTGATACGCCTGTATCTCAGCGTTTCGCTTCCATGCTTCAGTATTCTTCTCAAGCTCTTCGGTCGATATCGAAAGCTGGCCGGTTGCCCCATCAGTAATCTCAATTGAGGAGCCGGTCGCATCGTTGTAGCCTTTAACAGCGATCGCTAAGCGCGCTTGTTGGACTTCGTTCAGCTGACCTTTGCTCGTAAGCTCTTTGATTGAGTTTGCGTATGAGTCAACCGTAGCGGCACTCACTTCATAGTCGGAAATTACCTCTTTCGACTTCTTGTTAAGGTCAATGACCGCCTCGCACGCTTTCTTACCAGACCCCGCTATTTCATCGAGTGCTTTAGCCTGTGATTGAGCACCAGCGGCAGCCTCTGCAGAAATGCTTGCGAGCGATTGCGACGCGTCGGCCATGCGTTTTTGTCGCTCCTCGGCCAGGCGTGCTTTTTCAGCAAAGTCACCGATCACTTTTGCAGCAAAACCGACCGCAGCAGAGACAGCGGCTGTGACTGCTACAGTTGCCAGCATGGGACCTGCTGCAGCGACTGCTCCCATTGCTAACCCCTTTAAGCCAGTCACTAAACTACCGACCTTAGAAGCAACTCCTCCGGATGCTTGTGCGGCTTGTTCCCACGCAGTGATCTGTGCCTGGGTCGATTGAACCTCAGCAGAGGCTGCATTAGCTTTTTCGATAAATGCATCTTGAATTTCTCTTGCCGCTTTTGCCTGCTTGCGACCAGACTTTGCAGCGCGAAGACCTGCCTCGTCGGCCTTTTTCGAAAATGCTTCAGCTTTACCCTGGGCAGCTGCCATACGGTCACACGCATCGATATAGTTCTCTACGCCTCCGGCGGCATTAGCAATTGAGTTGCTCGCGATACCGATCTGAGAGGCCATAGTTTTTGAGGAGGCGTAAATACGCAATTGCGCGGCATCTGTTGTGTTTGCCGCGTCTTTATACACCGCAAACTCTCGAACGACGTTTCCAATGACTGTCTCAGCGCTGCCAAGACCTTTTGCGACCTTTCCCAATACATTGAGCGTGGGTCCAGCAGCAGCTGCAATACCTGCGATTGATATAACAAGGCGCTGAGTCCCCTCATCTGCAGACGCAAAGGCAGTCGCTAGATCAGATGCGGTGTTTAGCAAGGGTGATACAGCGTCTGCAGCAGCGATGAGAGCATTTACAAGCGGCACACCCACCTGGGTGGCGAGTGCTTCAACCTTGTTTTTAAGCACCTGGATTCTTGAGGCCATGGATTCGTTGCGCTGATCGACCTCAGCCTGCAGTGCGGAGTTATCCTTCCAGGCTTGCGTGGCTCCGCCCAATGCTTGTTTCACCAGATCAGTGTTGCCAGCCAAACGCCGCATGACATCGCCCTCACGAAGTGAGGTGATGCCAAGCTCTTTGAGTGCATCGTTCATATCGTCAGCATGCGAGACACCGTCCAACAGAGCAGTAAATGCTCCGGCAGCGTCAGTCTCCCAGGCTTTTTTGAAGTCTTCCGCACTCATTCCCGCACGACGAGCGAATGCTTCAAGCTCGTCTCCGCCATTAGTAACCGAGCGGCTGATCTTGACAAAAACTTGCGAGAGCGCAGAGCCACCCATCTCAGAGCGAATACCGAGTGACGACATCGAAGCTGAGAGACCGAGCACCTGCGCTTCAGATAAACCGATTGTTTTTCCTGCAGAAGCCAAGCGCTGAGCCATAGTTGAGATCTCAGACTCAGTGGTTGCAAAGTGATTGCCCAGATACACAATGGTCGAGGCATAGCGCTCCATGTCAGTTTGAGACATGTTCATAATATTGGCGAAACGCGCCATCTCGGTCGCCGCCTGCTCAGCGCTCATGTTGGTGGCGATATCCAGCCCTGTTGCGACACGAGCAAAATCTTGCAAGTTCCCTTTCGCAATACCTAGCTGAGCGCCGAGCGCCTCCACATTCAGAATCGTCTCAGCGCTTACGGGCTGCGTCTTTGAAAGCTCAATGGCAGCCTGGCCGAGCTTTTGCAGATCGGCCTCAGCCATATCTGTGGTCTTGCGGACGTTCGCTAAAGCAGTATCAAAGCGAATAGCGGCATCAGAAGCTTTGCCTCCTGCTACTACCAACGGCGCTGTAATTGCAACAGCAAGCGACTCACCGACGCTCTCCATCTTTTTGCCCGCAGCGTACATCTGGCCACCTGCTGCAACTATGTTCTCTCCCATAATTGCAACTGACTGAGATGTAGATTTACTCGTAGAAGCAGCAGCTCGAGTCACTCGATGGAACGACTCCCGTTGGCGATTCATAGCCCGCGCGACCCTGTCCGCTGATTGAGTTGAAATATTGCCGAGTCCTTGCAGGCTACTCTTTGCCTGTTCGACAGCGCCTGACCCGTTCCACTTGCCATCAACATTGATGGTAATTGATGCACTACCCAATCTGGACACATCCATCCGCAAACTCTGAAACCGCGTCGTTAAGGTCTCGGATCAGCTGATCCTCATCTTCTAGAATCGCCCGGAGTAGCGCCCTGGGCGGTGTGCCGGTGCGCGGTACCGGTGCTCGCCGTCCACGGTAGGGACCTGTAAGCAAAACAGCGCCGAGATGAGCAAACTCGATGACTCCACCACCAGGGTCGTTTGAGACAAAAGAAACGCCCGTCTTTCGCTTTTTCAGCCGAAGCGATGAGGCGTACTGACCACTCGGCGCTACACCGAGCCCGCGTGCATACCCCTTAGCTTTTGCAAGCGTGGGCGCTGCAAGCTCTGAGATCGCGTTTTTAAGCTCGACGGCAAGCCCCGCGTCAAGCTCAGCGAGGGCAGCAATTGTTTTGTCGAGGTTAACAACCTCAATAGTGAAGCCTTGAAACACTGAACCCCCCTTAATGATCTTCAGGGGTGATCTTCACGCTCTCCTCCCCCGCCACAACCAAACGAGCACGTGCTTGCGCTCGCTCGGCGCGCATGCGGTCTCGCGCCTGTTGTGCGTTTTCACCGGGCTTTTTCCACGCGCCTTTATTCTCTTTTGGAATAGGATCTGAGTATTCCACCATGTCGTACCAGATCTGGCATGCAATCTCGGGGTATCGGTCTATGAGATCCAAAAGCTCAGTAACCGAAGTTGAGGAATATCGAGCAAGCGCTAGAAGTTCTCGCCCGACATAACCGTAAAATTTTCCTCTACCGTGCCATCTGAAATTTCGCTTGGCTCGATGTCATAGACATAGCGGCAAGCAAACGCCTCACATTCTGCCGCGTCAATTTGTTTAGGCAGATCAAGGGCGGCACGAGCAACTTGCGCGCATAAAATGCACCATGCGGCACTTTCTAGAATGACCTTAAATTCACTGGCTGCATCGCTGGTCTCATCAACAATTGCCTGAAACGCTGGATCCCCAGCAAGCAAGCGCTTCGCCTTGGGCGACAAGATATAAGGGGCAGGGAAAACAACCTCTTTTCCACCGGCAAGTGGCTGGACAAGAAAATGATTCGCCTTCATGTTGGCTCCAATCTGTTGGGCGAAACTGCACGTGCATCATCGGTCGGCACTCCCCCGTTGCGTGACGTCACGAAAAAGGGACTCACGTAAGTGATGAGTCCCTTTCATTCAGCACCTGTATGAGCGCATATGTGAGAGCTATTATTCGTGTTTTTTGGCGGGCAAGACATAGCTTTCGGTCTTATTGACCAGAGTGACTGTTGCCGGAGACTCACCGGCGCTCGTGATAATTGCTGAGTCACAGGTAAACTGAATCGTTCCCTCGGTGCCCTCAGGATCAACTGAGGGGAAACTCGCCGTAAACGGAATATGATCAAGCTTCAGCTCAAGGGTCATGTTCGGGTCTTCCGAGTGGATGAACTTAGCGTATACCGAGCCAAACACAATTTTCCCCGAAATATTTACGGCACTCTCAGAGCCGGTAATCATCTTCTGATAGGGCTTGATGTCGTCAGGAATAGTGGTAACTGAGATACCGACTTTTACCGTTCCATCTGCAATATCTCGAGGAGTTACACGCCCAAGTGAGGAGAGCGCAGATGTTCCGTTTTCGATATTGAACGACAGATCGGCAACGAGCGCCTCTTTCGGCGTTCCCGATGCTGTATCAAGACGTACATCGCAGTCAGTGGGGACAAACTTACCGCCATAGCAAGACGCCTCGAGGCTGCCAGGAATACCGTCAATACCCACCTTGCCATCAATACCTGCAAGCTCTGCCTTTAGAGCAATGGGCTCATTGCCAGAAGCCGAAAGCTCGAGCTTTGAGACTTTGCAGCCAACAGCCTGGGTGAAGTTGTTTGTTCCGATCTGAGACCAGACGGTTACATAAGGCAGCGTATCGCCCATCGTAAAGATGTGACGGCGATACCCACTTTTGCTCGCTGCGGCACTCTTGACCGCACCAAGAGCCGCATACAGATAAAAGCCGAGCACATCCGGGTAGCAAAGCGTCTCAATACTGCCACCTACCGAGATGCTATCTACGCGAGCATCGCTCGGAGCACGATTACCGCAAGCAACTGGCGTGCTTGCGATCGAGCGCTCAGCTGAAAACGCAGAGCCACCTGTAAGGCCATGCTTAAATGCAGGGGTCGAAGCCGGAGTGTCTCGGTCTGTCTGCAAGGCAACTGCGGCACTACCAATTGAAGGATTAATAGGCATATTTTGCTCCTAACCTAAGGGATTCACGTCTTGAGCCACCCGCACGCCGCCTGCCACAACAACGATATAGGTGCCTCGCTTATCATTTCGAGCTGTCCAACCGTCTCGCCAATACGGCTCGGCATGCTGAACGAGCGAACCGAGCGTTCGATCAGCCGCGATGGCGCGAGCAATTGCTTCCCACCAAGACACCAGAAGCTCAGAGGTGCTAACGAGCTCTATCCGGTCTGCCCACATCGTTATAGGCACATCGTATTTCAGAGCAAGCGCAGATCGGGCAGGTGCCCCCATAGTGCGAGTGACTGAGGTGGAAGGTGAGATTACCGAGACCGACGCGGGCAGCTCGCCAATGTGGCACATAAAGGGCTGTTCGACCGAAGAGCCACCAATAGCGGTGAAGGGACTTTGATCAAGTGCTTGAAGCGCTTCCTTGCATATATTTTCAACTGCCCGGATGACGGGGTATATCTTAGGCTCCACTACGCCACCCCACACTTTGCCAAACCGTGGCGCTGGATGAGCGCATTCACCTCAGGGATTGAAGTTGCTGCCCCATTTACGCCACCAATAACGTAGCGAAGCACGCCAAGCTCCGTTGACGCTGAGATAGCGTTATCTGGACCTGTGGAGGGCGCTAGATATAAAGCAGCAAGGGCGATAACTGCAGGTGCCATTTCAGCAGGAGTTGGAATACCACAGGTAAATGCAACGGTGGCAGAACCGCCGACAGGCAATGCTGTTACGTCCACCCAGTTCGATCCTGGATGAACCGGGCGGATATCCACGTCTTCACCATCGCTTGTTGCACGAACAATACTGATGATGTCGACCTGATAGCCACCAGATCCTGAGATCATATTGCGATAGCGCCTATCTGGACAGCTCCCGCGATCGACCCAGCCAATCCGCATAACAGGCTGTAAATATCTTCCGCACTCTGCCTCGATGACCTCTTCTGCGCGAGCAATTGCTTGCTCAACATCTGCGTCAGTACAACGAGTGTTAATCGCGTACTGGTCTTGGCGATACCCTTTAACATCTGCCACTGAGCAGTACCGCCGAGCCACGATATCAAGCTCGGCTCGCACCGTAGCACCTGCTGCATCCCACTCAGCAGCCACGAGTCGAGGTGCTCCAAGGCTCGTCAGTGCCTCGCGCTTTACAGTCGTTCCAGTTGCTAGATCGGTAAAGCGCACCTCGGCCGGGGAGCCTTCGAAGGCTACCCCGGCAATCTCTGCAACAGAGATCCTGACCTGTGTGTCAGCGTGGATTTCCATAGCTCTTATGCGCCCGGCTTAATTGCGTCAGCCAAATACACAAAGCTCTTGGGACGAGTAACGGTGATCAGGTGCTCACCCTCGGCCAAAAGCGTGTACTCATTGCGGATGAACTGATCATTTACCAAACCAATGGTGAGTGCATCAGCCTCAGAGGTGTACCACGTTGCGGCGGTGTGGTTGTAAACCAAAGCGCCGTAGACTTTCTCCTTGCCACTGGATCCGCTGACCTCGCTCTCCAGATTGACATCCTCAACAACCGGCAGCTGCCAGAGGCGGTTGTTCATCATGAGCACCATGTACCAGCCATCTGTGCTCTTGGCAAGATCAAGCTCAGTCAGAACATAGGGATGTACGGCAATATAGTCAGGGCGGATACCGGTTTTAAGCCAAGACTCAGTAATCATGCGGCGTACCGAGTCGTAGAACTTCTCGCTTTTCTTTGCCTGGTACTTCTGAATATCCTTCTTAAGGACGCCCTTGCGGCCGTCTCCGTCATCCAGATTGAGAGCACATGCAGCCTCTTTAATCTTGAGACCCGCCATCAGATCGTTAGCAATAACAGACTGGAGCTGCCCGTAGTGGTAGGCAGTCTGCTTAGAGATGGGCATGTGGTGAGCCACTGTGAAGAGCAGGGCGTTGTCCTTTTCCCACGACTCGTTAGACTGCGGCTTTACCTTGCCAGGCTTCCAGAGATCAGCGTTGTTGGTGAACTCGCCTGCCACCATGTACTCAAGCGAAAAGTCGGTAGTCCCAGTTGCCAGTGTATCGATAAAGCCCATGGGCAGCTCGATCACATTTGAGGGCAAGGTGTAGTCAGTCTTGGTCGGCAGAGTAAGCTTATAGGTGGGGTCAGTAGCATTTAAAAGCTCGCTTGCGGAGAGCTTGACGGTGCGGCCAATTGCTCCGTTTTGAGCGGCTAAAAACTCGTTGCGGCTCCCTGTAAAAGCAGTGGCAACATCGCGAACAGGGCAAGACGCGTGCTCAGCTGCCTTAGGAGCGTCACCAGCGCGACGCAGTGCATCTTCTGCCTCAAGGGCATCGGTCAGCTGCTCCTGGTAAACCGCAACACGAGCCTTGGTGGCCACAATGCGATCATGAGCAGCAGCGCGCTCGTCGCCTTCTGCAGAGTTAAACACCTCAGCATCGCGTGCCAGCGCCTCGGTTGCTTCAACGATCATGTTGTTAAGCTGGACTGAAGACTTCATTTTTTACTCCCTTATGTTGAGAAATAAGCCATCGACACATATGACTTTTGAGGCGGCCTCCGCTTCGCTGCCTCCGGCTCCCGGTGCAGCTTGTTCAGTCTCTGCGTCTTTTTGGATGTTCGTCTCAATCTCCCCCGTGCGGTTATGACAAAGCGCGGCAGGTATATGAGAAAACGTTTTTAAGGTATCAGCACTAATACACGCAGCGATCGGTTCTGCGTCTGTCAGCGTGTCGACAAAGCCTAGCTCGCGGGCTTCCTCTGCGTTCATCCACGTCTCTTTGTCCATCATGGACTCAATCTCTGCTGCATCCATGCCGGTTTTTCGAACGTATTGGGCAGAAATAGTGCCGCGTACCTTATCCAGAAGGTCTGCTGCCTCTCGCATGTCAGAAGCGTCTCCTGCACACAAGGTATAAGGGTTATGGATCATCATGAGGGCATACGGGTTCATGACAACCTCATCGGCCATCAATGCAAAATAAGACGCTGCAGAAGCCGCGAGCCCTTCAATCGAGGCAGTCGTGCGCCCGGAGTAGCTCCTGATAGCCTCTGCCATAGCGGCAGCCTCCATTGTGTCGCCGCCACCTGAATTGATGTGGATAACTACGTCGTCACCGTCTGCGGCACGAAGAGCCGCAATAAAGTCACGTGCGCAAACGTCCCCTTCGCTCCATTTCTCAGAAGCGATAAATCCATATACGTCAATGTCTTGCATGCTGAGCGATCCTTTCTATATCACACTCCATGTCATATTCCTCACCGAGTGCCTGCATTGCGGCTTGGTATGGGAGCAGCACGCGGCAAGCGAACTCTCGAGCCTTCGGCACATCTCCTTGCTCAGCAAATCGCGCGATCAGTCTTTGCTCCATATCAGCGTGGATAATCTCGAGCGCATCCTTTGGGCGGCCACCGCTTTTTTCTAGTGAAGGGTCTTCACCTTCACCTGATCCACCCGGCTTAGCCTCTCCTGAGCGCCGAGCACCTGCCAGCTCTTCACCTGTTTCAGGGTTAACCGGAATATAGGCAGCAGAGCGGAAATAGACATCTCCGCCGGTAAATGGAGCCTCGTCTTCTTTTGCGAGCACCTTGTTTGGACTCATCCACCCGCCCATGATGGCTGTGCGATAGCCCTCCATGCGGCTCTTGTAATCGCCACGTAATAAACCGTTCATATCAAATTGGACATACTCATCCGGCTTTCCAGCAGACCATAAAATCCCAGAAAATGCCTTCTCTAGCTCGTGGCATTCGGGCATGAGCGTCTTGGAAGCAAAATTGAGCGCACCCTGTTCTATGTTGCTGTAGGTTGCGTTAGATAGCTCGAAGACCTCTTGGGGCGGAACAGACGTCGTGCGGCAAACTTGCTGCAAAATCCAGCGCTCCTGTTCGACCAGGGACATATCAGCCATCGTGAGCGGAGTCTGGTGGTATTTCAGGTTGTTGTCGAACAGGCGTACCTCGCCAGCGTAGACAATGCCACCTCTATCTGAGAGCTGCCGTCTGATCTTGTCGATGTCTGCCTGGCTTAAATTCCTATCAGTTTCAAGCCAGCCAGGGAAATGGTTCCCGTTTGAGATAAGGCGGTTGTAAAACTCTTCTAAATCGATAGATAGCCCAAGTTCTCGGGCTGAAAGCTCTGCTAAAGAGACCCCCTTAAACCCATCAGCATCGATAACGGGGGACTTGACCCACACAACCTCATGAGGCAGGTATGCTCCTGCTTTTGTAAAACGATCCCCCTGGGACTGAAAGGTAAGACGCCCATTTTCGATCTTAGGCTCAGCACCTTGCCGCATCGGCCAAAGTGCTACAGGCACGCCTTGCGACCACTCAACGCGGATAAATGCATTGCCGAGTGTGTCTTTCGTCATCAGCGTCCAGCGCACCCCCTCTGCCGAGGTCATCAGTGGATTCCACCGATGGCGCAAAAGCTCAGAAAGCGCTCTTGCAACGCGAGACTCAGCTCGTTTGCGCACGTCTTTTTCACGGGTATATACATCAGCTGGAAGAGCTGACAAGGGTCGCGCTTTTGCCAACAAACAAGCTCTAAACGCATTAGAGTGATACGCCCGATCTGCTGCAGGCAGATCTGCGCCTCCTGCAAGATCCAGCATCGGATAAGGAGCCGGACGAATTGCAGGAAGGCTTGTATGTCCAGTAGCTGCTGCTAAAACGGCAGAAATGATGCCCATGCTCACGCTCCCCTTCCAGGTATGCGCTGATAGTGCGCCCTTTGTCCCCCGCTCTATAGCTCGATCGTGTAGACGCTCGGCGATTCTTGTTCATTGTTGTCATACGCCCACATGGCCATAGCTGCAGCGACTGCGGCGTCGATACGTTTTGTTCCTCGCCCGTGCCGCGTACTGGTGAGTCTTCTGCCATATGCCCGAGATTCTTCTGAGCGGGCATTAATGCAGTGCTCAGGCAATACTTCAAGCCCTTTAAATGCCGCTTTTCTTGTCCGCACTGCTATGCCTAAAAGCTCCGAGGCAGGACACATCACGCGCGGAGTTTGCGCAACATCTGCCAAATCCATGCCGCGCTCTCGATAAAGCCAGTTTTTTAAGAATTGCATGCGTGCAGGGTCGCAGCATATGAGTGGAGACCCGGCTTTAGCAGCGAGCTCTTGCAAAACGTCTGCCACATCCACCAGATCATATACGCCCATCGCCCCTGGGCGCTCCCAGCACCACTCACGATATGCCCAGCCCTCACCTATGCGCTGGGCTGCCACAACTGCAAGAGTGTCGCCCGAGACAGCACCATCAATGCCAACACAGAACCATTGAGAAAAATCAAAATCAGATGCGTTTCGCCGACAAGCGTCAACGTCGCGACGCTTCATGAATGGGTTTTCGTGAGCATCCATAGGCGTGCGGTTTAAGTAGTACCGCGCGAACTGATCAAGACTCAGCGCCTCGAACTGCTCTTCTAGCTCTTCGCGAGTAATGCGTCCAGCTGCGAGTATCCTCTTCCACGACCGCCGATCAGTCGGGTCGTCGGAGTCGGTAACGCTTAGCCAGCATACATAGGCATGTGGATCACGCTTTAGACGCTTGTAGAGCCTAAACAAGAAACTATCCCGGTCAGCACCGGCTGTCGTAATTCCGATGGTAAGCGCATTTTTAATTTTTGCTTGGCCAGAAACAGCCGCCTCCCAAACTGTCCCGTCGCGCCAGACGTGCAACTCATCTCCCACAAGCACATGAAAGTGTTTTCCTTGCAGAGCGGCCTCTTTGTACGGGAAGACGAGGATTTCTTGGCCGGTTGCGTTATTTCTGATTAAGCCCTTTTGCACAGTCCACGTGCGAGAGAGCTGGTTGTTCGCGTTGATCATCTGGACGATATAGTCGCGTACGACTTTCGTGTTATCGCGCGAGTCAGCCACAATCCCATAGCGCCCATTTGGCAAAGGCTCCATAGTCGCTATGGTTAGGATGATGACAGCTGCAAGCTGAGACTTTCCATAGCCACGATGTACTCCGAGCAACACGCGCCTGAAGCGCCGCTGCCACACCCCCTTCTTCATCGAGCCGCTGCCAAAAAGAGGACGCCAAATGTTTTTCATCAGCCAGGGATCGATGCGATAAGGCTCGCCGCAAAGTTCCGACTCACCAGCAAACGTGAGAAACGAGGTTGCAAACGCAGCGCTATATCGGGCTTCCTGCTCTCCTGCCTTGGTAAGCCGTGGTCGCTTGGTAACGTAGCTCATTGTTTTTGCATCCGGTCTACTGCGGCGCGCACCTGCTCGGCGATCGATACGCCAACTGCTATACCTGCGGCTTGAGTAAGACCTAAACGAGCGCGAGCAAGCGGGGTACACCCGAGCTGGTCTGACAGACGAAGAGCGCGAGCTGTTGCTTCACCCATAGCTTTGTACCAGGGATTAGGTGCCCAGTCGAGGTATTCTCCCGTCTCTGGGTCAGGCATCCCTCGCCCAACCACTGGCATGACGTTTCCTAGCTCATCAGTGCAGCGATCGCGGCACTGCCGTGCGGCTTCTAGCTCAAAAACGAGCGCTTCAAGCAGCGGGGTGTCTTCTGGCCGCCACGATATGCCCGATGCGGCAATCGTGTCCCAAAGTGCGCTCATGGAGGGAACCGCAAGCACCGATGCGGGTTTTTCTACCCCTTCAAGTTCAGAGTCTGAGCGCGCACCTGCATATAAGGCAAGGTCAGCTCCATCTTTTAGCCTACGGACGGCTCTTGCATCAGCTTTTCTTCCTCTCATGCAAGCCCCACCTCATCCAGCATGTTTCTCAATCGACCAGAGAAAAAACGGCACAGATCTGATCGGTTTTCTGGTCCTGCGACTGCCGCCGCGTCAAAAAATCCCGCAATGCCATGAATGGACGAGACCATATAGGCGATTTCCAGCTCAGATACCGTTTTGTCCACTCCTGCCGGAGGAGTAGCAGGGACTTTTAGCCTGGTGCCGTCACGAAGGGCGCGATTGTGCGCTTTCCTACAGCGATCTGAGCAAAACTGAGCGCGTACGGTTTTTGATTGGAATACCGCAGCGCACCACTTGCAGCGTTTTTGCACAATAACCCCCTTCCTCCTACCTCGATAATCCTTACGTGAGCTTCCCCCATTCCGTGACAGGCGTTCCGTGACAGTTGACTCATTTTCGTACGTATATAAAAATCAGCGGGGCGCTGGGTATGGGTCAAAGTGCATACATGATAATACCCTCCCCCTATTTACGCAGGTAGAAGGCTTGTTATATTTTTTGCTTGAATTTATATGGGGGCTATAGGCTATTTTTTAGCATAAAAAAAAGACCCCGGAGGTCTTCCGGGGTCTAGCTAGCATGTTAACAGTTCTCTATGAACACTGAGCAGGCGGATCAACCCTGCCAATCGTTGCGCCAGTTGCCCGGTCGACCAGGACTAGATCAACGCCAACTGCATCAGCAATGACAGCGACGGTTCCTATGCGTGAATCTTTTCCAGTCATGTTTCTCAGCCAGCTTTGAGAGCGTCCAAGGTTTGCTGACAACACCCGGCCACTATACTCAGATCTTGATATCAGCTGGTTAATCACCTCGTCAGGTCTCATAACATCCCTCTCAATAGTTAGATCGTTCATATAACACATTATCATCGCAGCAAAACAAATAGGTAGAGGTCAGATGAGTTTCTACTTGACCGGTCAATATTAATAGACCATAATAATCATAAGCTTATTCCTCTATCTTTGAAGGAGATCAGGTCATGCTATTTGGTGCAAGCGTTATCTATCTGTTTGGCCTTCTCATCTTTATCCTGTTGGTGCCCATTTTTCTACTATCCACGTTTATTTGGGCTTTGTTTAAGGCTAAGCAAATGGATCGAGAGAAAGAAAGACTGCGCCAAGAAACTGAGCGCAAAGCTGCCGAGGAAGAAGCAAGGCGTGAGGCGGAGCGTGCAGCGAACCCTCCAGCTCCTCCGGTTTATGAGAAGCCAAGGTTTGTAGTATGGAATGGTATCTATGATGATGAAGCGTATGAAGCATACGATGCCCGTGGTAGCAAGATTGGAAAAGAGCACAACGCTGTTGCGATAGCGATTATTAACCCACAAGATCGCCCGCTCATGACGCTTTGGGGTATTGAAGTTATTTACTTTGAAGCTGGTGAGCTCGGTAGTTATAACGTTGTGTCCTCTGAGATCATTAAGGATCCAGCTGTGTTAGATGAAATAGAATCCTTACCATACTTCGAGGAAGATTTTCAAAAAATAGGATCCGGAAAAGAATTAAACGTTCCCTTGTTACGCTTTAACCGAGCGGTAGCTCACCACATTAAGGGTACGAAGTACTACGAGCGCATGAAGGAAGCTGGTCGCCCCTATCCAGAAGACGACGAAGACTGAGCCTTCAAGGTTGCTCGAGCAGCTATCACACTCATCAGTGCGAACAGAAGTGCGATGCACCCAAAGCCAAAGACCGCTCCATAGATCAGACCCACCACAACAGCGCAGCAAAGTACCGAGAGTGCCTCACACACCAAAGCTACGACCGCAGACTGCTTAGCGCTCATAGCGACGCCTCCGCTCTTCCGCTTCGATCTTGTTATGCGCAGCTACCGAGAGTGCCACTAGGTTCTCCGGGGAATCATCTCCCCCAGCTGAGAGCGGAACGATATGGTGTACGCCACCTTTGCCAGGAAGCATGCGCCACTCGCCGTCTCTGTATACCGCAATAACCTCCCCACTTACCGCGCAGCGCCCCTCTGTTCGCGCAAGTGCGATCTGTCGAGCACGGCGGTAAGCCGCACGTGCATACGACGCACGCCAGGGGTTTTCAGTTGCGGGCAGCAGCAGATCGCTCATTAATATAGGTACGCTTCGGGAAATGAAGCTCAGGGAATAGCGTGCTTGCTAGCTCGGTAAAATACCCGTCTGACATGCTTGCAATATAGTCAACCACGGTTCGATCAAGATCTTCTTCCCAAGCATAGACTTTTCCATAGTGCTCAAGCTGGGCAGTAATGCGTGCAATATGGTGGCGGAAGATATAGCTTGATTCATCCCCGGCCTTAAGATCTCCCAAAAAGTGCTCATACATGAGGCTAAAGGCATGCGAGAGCACATCGGCACGCTCCCCTTCAACCCCACCTGCACGATAGATCTTTTCGTAATTCTCAGCCTTTGCTCGACGGATTTCTGAGAAGAGCTCTTCGCTCATCTCAATCCGATTCTTGCCATAGCTGTGCTCAATAATGTCTACCGAAGCACGCGAGAGAATCCACGAGTTGTACCTGCCTCCCATCCCATCCTCAAATGCATCAGGCTCAAGAAGCCCAGCCTCTATCGCGTCTTGGCGGTCGCGCCCAACATAGGCAATGATGTCAGAAATTCTCACCACACAGCCTTCAAGGGTAGCAGGGCGCAAATGACCCACCGCATGCTCGCCCGTACTGATACAGGCATCAACACACACATCCAACTCCTCAAAGGTAGAAAGTCCAGAAAGCTCAAAGACTCGCTGCTCGTACTCACCATTGTGCGTAAGCGCCCCATCAAGGGTTTGAAGACTCAAATTCCTGCCATAGAGCTCATCCATAACACGAACCGAGTGCACATTATGGAAGAAATACCTCCCCGTCCGAGCATGCAAGATCTCATGCAAGAAGCGCTCTCCAGCATGACCAAAAGGCGTATGACCTAAGTCGTGGCCAAGCGCAATTGCTTCAATGAGATCACAATTTAGGCCTAAGGCATAACCAATATCACGGGCAATGCGGGCCACGAGTTGTACATGCAGACCACGACGAGAAAGATCATCGTTGCTGCGAAAGCTAAAGACCTGCGTCTTGCCGTTGTAGCGGTTATACGCAGGCAGATGCAAGATCTTTTCTACATCACGTACAAAGGCTGGCCTCCAAATACTTGGCTCATCACCTGTACGCTCATATCTTCTGCACGCCGCCCCATCATCAGTGCGATATGGGTTGACCCACCCTTGTTCGCGATCACGCGCAATGCGCGCAGCCAGCTCATCAGACAAACGATCAGTCATTGCTTCCAAGCGATCACTCAATGCAGTCATAGATGCTCCTTCTCTCTTTGTTTTCTCATCGATGATTGTCTCATCTTGCAAGGACATCTGGTAAACAGAGGCTTACAAGAGCTATCCAAAGCGGAGCGATAAAAGGAATAAGTGGCAGGCTTTTTTGGCGCGAAAGCGCACAAGCCACACCGAGTAGCAACAGTGCTCCAGCAAAAGCAAGTAAGGCATGGGGTGGTGAGAAAATCATCAAGCAGGCGAGAAACTTCACATCACCCATACCTATGCCGCACTCACCGCGCAGATACCGCCACATGAGCTCAAACACAAAACATGCCACGCAAGCAAGCAAGGCTAAGAGTACGTGGGAAACAAGGGTACTCCAACCTCTGTATGGGGCAGTACCAACAACACCGATGCTCACCAGAGCAAGCGCGACTGCCAATGGATTGGGAAACCTTCTTGATACAGCATCAATGCAGCCCGCAAGAACCACCCCAGCAAGATGAAGCAAAAGCAGTAAGTTGATGAACATCATCAGAAGGAGCCTCCTCACGAACGTATGCGCCAGCATATACATCCGCAGAACAGCCGACTACCCTTGCCAAGACTTGCCCCGCTTCTCCCCTTCAACTCACAGAAACCTCCCCTCGTTTTGCATGCTCACCTATTCCGCTACACTATCTGTGAAGCATGAAGCCAGTGAGTTGGGAGTTTCTTGTGGATGCATCAAACAACGAGCAGCATACGGGCTCTGTTGATCTTGAAAGTGCTAGCGCCGGCACCGCTTGCCAAACTACTACCTCAAACTTTGCCTATATCGTCGCAGCATGTGCTGTAGGCTTTCTCATTGTTTTGGCCTTGCTCGGATCTGCTTTCATAAAAAATGCCATCAGCCTTGGTGTCGCAGCCTATGATCACTATAACTTGAACGATTCTCCGAGCCACCGTCTCGATAAAGATCTTGAACGAAAATTGGAACGAAATCTAGATCAAAAGCTTGACCGCTTTTTGGATGATCTCTGGGATGACAATAAAGATTCAGATGATGATTTTGACTGGAATGACGATTTTGATGAGGATGACCTTGATGACCTCATCCCACGACTGAGCAATACATCTTCTGAGGCGCATCTGGAACAGCCCTTGCAAGCCTAAGGGCGCAAGCGGTTTTTGATCTACGCTTCACTGGGGACATATCAGCACATCCTGCGAGCCTAAGAAACGCTCTCAGTTTTGCTCGTCAAAGCTCCATTGGCAGCGCTCAAAACTCAAACCAAGCTATGAAACGCCCACCTCTTGCCCTGCCTCGTGAGCGGCTGGCATAACGTATCACACTGTCATATCTGCCCGAGCAGGCAGTGCACGAGGGCGGCGCTGCCTGCGCGCCTATTTTGCCCTCGCCTTATCCGCTCCTTGAATCACTTCATCCAAGGTTACCGACACATCGTGAGGCGTAGGGATCCAGTCAACTTTCAAAAAGAGAGCAGAGACCGTGAGTGGAATATAGGTAAACATAAAAAGCGGAAAGGTAAAAATATTGGCTATCACACGCCAACGAGACGCACAGTGAATCTGGTTCCGCTCCACAATCGTGGTCATGAGCGCCATAAAAAAGAAGGTCACGTAGCTTCCAAATAGGCTCAAGAAAATACTTCCTAAACAGCGCGCGAGCTCTGTATCGGTAGCTAAAAAGCCATGAGACAAGAGGCCAACAAGTAAGAAGGTGCCGTTTGCCACAAGTGAGATCAAGGTCAGAAGCGTTGCTGGTGCAATAATCATCAAGAGATCGTAGGCGGAAAAAGAACAGGCAGTAACCGCCCGGCGCAACAATGACTCTCCATAGGTAAAAAAGACCTGGTAAAAGCCTTTTACCCAGCGCATGCGCTGGCGCAGTGAAGCTGCCATTGTAATGGGTTGCTCATCATAAAACACCGCCGGTGCATAGCCAATTTTCAGCCCATGTACCGCACAAAAGGCCGAAAACTGAATATCTTCTGTCAGGGCATGAAAGTCCCAACCTTGCATTGCTTGAATGATCTTGGCAGAAACTAAATAGCCTGAACCAGATACTGCACATGAGGTATTGCAAAGCATCCGAGCCTTATTTAAGAATCTCGCTTCTCGAATAAACCAAATTGAGTAGGCGGCAGACACCCAAGAACTTCCAAAGTTTTTAGAATTGCGGTAACTCGTTAAGGCTAAATAGCCCTGATCAAATGCATCGTTCATGATGCGGGTATAGTCTTTTGACAAGAGATTATCGGCATCAAAGATAAAAAAGGCTTCGTGGCGACCAGGGTACTCTTCTAAGATGCGCTGAAATCCATACTCCATAACCCAACTCTTGCCCTTCCGGGAAAGATCATGGCGCTCATACACAATGGCTCCGGCAGATCGGGCTTGGTCTGCCGTATCATCGGTACAGGCATCTGCAACAACAAAGACATCAATGAGCTCGGCAGGATAATCTTGTTCTTTGATGGATCGCACCAGATTAGCTATGACGGCTCCCTCATTATGCGCCGCGATAAAATAGGCATACCGATGCTGGATCCGCGCTGGACCAAAATCAGGGCCGGTACACAAGAGACCAATAAAAAAGAAGACTACCTGATACAAAAAGCAGAGGGTAAAGAGGACACCCACAACAATATTCAAAAACTCGATCGGAGCCACTGACACTCCACTCGACGGGGACATATTCTGCCAGTGTAGCCGTTATAGCTTCAGAGGTGTTGTAGTACATAGAAGGAATAGAGAGCAGAGCCCGGCTAAGCGCAGAAAAAGCAAGATGCGTATTAGGGCAGGGGTAAAAATGAGGTATCGAAAAGCCCGAGGTGAGGGATGATTTCGCGTCCCCGAGGCGTCGTATGGGCACAGCGATCTGCCAGGGCATCAAGAGCTCCTGCAAGATCCCACGGCAGCTCGTCGGTAAGCACTATAGCCTCACCCGTACGCGGATGATCAAAGCGGATACTCCAAGAATGCAAAAACTGTCGAGCAAGATCGAGATTCATCTCTTGTGATCCTTTTCCATAAAGCGGATCACCCACAATCGAATGCCCAATATGGCGCATATGCACGCGGATCTGATGCGTGCGTCCGGTAAAGAGATGGCACTCAACAAGGGTATACCCCTCATCGCCACGCCGCGAATCAATGCGTGCGAGTACCTCATAGGTTGTAATGGCCTGGCGAGCTCTTAGATCTGCACTGACCGCCATGCGTTGTCGATCACGCAAAGACCGAGCAATACCGGTTGTAATCGTTCCTGTATCGGCAGCAACTCCTCCATGTACTAAGGTGATATAGCGCCGATCTAAGGTGCGTATACGAATCAGGTTTTGTAGGTCGCGTTGCGTATCATCATCTTTAGCAGCAAGCATCAGCCCAGAGGTGTCACGATCAAGACGGTGCACAATACCCGGGCGATCCTCCCCTTGGAGCGTGCCCAAATGCTCAATGCCTACATGGTGTACCAAGGCATTCGCAAGCGTATTACGCTCATGACCACGAGCAGGATGACACACAAGACCCCGAGGCTTTGAGAGCACAATCAAATACTCATCTTCAAAGCGAATATCTAAAGGAATAGGATCTGCCTCAAGAGCTGAGCTTACAAAGGAAGGCTCCGGGCGAGGCTGAGGCAGGCTCAACTCAATCAGATCATCTGAGCGAACAAGACGACGCTTTGAATCGCAGGGCGATCCGTTTACAAAAACACTACCCTCTTCGATGAGGCGAGCAGCAGCGCTTCGTGACGGGACACCATCTATGCTTCCTATCAAACTATCAAGCCTCATCCCATCTTCTGATGGATCGACTCGATGTTCAAGCTGCAAACAATCTTCTGATGTTTCTGAATCCCCATCGCAATACTGGTCATACATCTTGGCGATCATCCTCACCTGCCTCTGAGGGAGATGTCTGAGGCGTACGGTCTCCTTCCTGCGTAGCTGAGGCAGCTTCAGGTGAAAGGCGTGAGGCTGAAGCATCAGCATCGCCTCTCAGGGCAGCAGAAACGTTTTTGACGTGAGAAGCTTTTGCGGGTGAGCTGGCAGGTACAAACACAGCAAAGCCAATAAAGGCAAGGAGTACCCCAAGCGTAATGGCAATATCGGCAATATTAAAGACCGGGAAATTAATGAAGTCAGTTGCGAGAAAATCGGTCACTGATCCATGCAGCATCCGATCAAGCGCATTGCCAACAGCTCCTCCTGCCACCAAAGCCAAGCCACACACTTCGAGCCATGACACGTGCCGAGCACGCACGAGATAGATACCAGAAGCTAAGACGGAAACGACAGCAATGCATATAAAGAGACCGAGCTTACCCTCACCTAAGCTAAAGGCAGCTCCTGTATTGGCAGTGAGCGTGAACGACATGAATCCTGGCAGAAGCGGCTGCGTCCAACCAAGCACCCCGTTAGCTGCCTGGCGAATGGCCTCTTTAGATAGTTGATCTGCCAATAAGGTTGCCACAAAGATTGGCACCACAACCGCGAATCGCCACCTGCGTAAGGGAGAAAAGGGAGTGTATGGGTCTTTGTCAGTGCTTACCTGTTCTGACATACCCATGTACACTCCCCGCCTTCTCACATACAAAACGCGTCATCGTAATAACTGTAGAGCCACAGCTCATCGAACTCAAGCGTGCCCAGCCGCCGCAGAGCGCACGTACAGGACACCCATGAGAGCGCTCAAAGACACAACGAACTTAGCGAGCTCATCTCAGACTCAGCCAAAAACCTGGCTCAATCTTGGTCTCTCAGCACTGCAGCGCAGCGATCACATACGTGCTCATGCGACCTATGTACCCCAGTTGAGGCTCGATAATTCCAGCACCTATCGCAGCTCTCACCGTTTGCTGACTCTACAACTACACGCAACTCAGTACCCGGATGCAACTCAACCTCAGAGACAATGTAGAACTCAGCCAAATCGCAGGCAAAATCTCCGCATAACAGATCGTATAGATCTTGAGGAAGCTCGGCTCTGACACGAACCTGCTGGCTCTTCGTAAAGCGACCAGCAAGACGAGCCTCTTCGATCGAGCGCGTCACGGCACTGCGAAGCGTGAGCGCTGCCTCAAGTGTTGGCAAGAGAACATCTGCCTTCTGCTCGCTAATGGGAGCCTCATACCAATCGAGCAAGGCTGCCAGCTCGAGGTGATCACGGCAGCCAGCTGGAGCAAATGCCATGGCCTCATCAACGGTAAAGGCCAAGATTGGCTGCAAGTCACGCATGAGCATCGACAACAAATGAGCAACGACCGTCTGGGCGCTTCGGCGCTCATGAGAGATACGGCCTGCACAATAGAGACGATCCTTCAGGGCATCCAAATACACGTTAGAAAGCTCGGTTACCACAAAATCGTACAAAACGCGGTAGACATGGTTGAACTCATATGCCTCAAAGGCACAATCTACCTCAGCCTGCACCTTTGTGAGGCGCGCAACCATAAGCTGGTCTAAGGGCAAGAGCTGATCAAACGCAACCGAGTCGGTATCAGGATCAAAATCGTTCTCAAGCACCGAAAGCAAGAAGCGCAGGGTATTCCTAAACCGTCGATACGCATCTGCCGTACGCGCAAGAATCTCTTTATCAATTGATACATCTGAGGAGGTATCTACACTTGCCACCCAAAGCCTCACGATATCGGCACCCATCTCGGCGCATACCTCGTTGGGGTCAATCACATTGCCCAAGCTCTTGGACATCTTGCGACCCTCACCATCTAAGGTAAAGCCTTGAGAAACAACCGCGCGGTAGGGAGCATGACCCCGTGCTCCCACACTGGTAAGCAAGGAGCTCTGGAACCAACCACGATGCTGGTCGGAGCCTTCGAGATACACATCAGCCGGATACGTGAGCTCAGGACGTCCCTCGCACACGGCAGACCATGAAACGCCAGAATCCCACCACACATCAAGAATATCTTTATCTGCAACAAGCGTATGGCTCCCGCAGGAAGGACAGGTTCCCGCTGCTCCCAAATACGATGCCGGATCCTCAGTAAACCAGGCATCTGAGCCGCGCTCTTGGAAGAGCTGAATGACTGCCTCAAGCGTGGCATCATTCATAACCTTTTCGCCACAATCAGCACAGGTAAAACTCGGAATTGGAACACCCCAATTGCGCTGGCGAGAAATGCACCAATCGGGTCGCTGAGCAACCATCGCACCAATCCGATTTGCCGCATGCTCAGGATACCAACGCACACCTTCATGGATTTCATGCAAGGCACGCTCGCGCAGGCCGGTCTTATCCATTGAAACAAACCACTGATGTGTTGCCCTAAACAGAACAGGGTGCTTGCAGCGCCAGCAATGAGGATAGCTGTGTGTGATCTTTTGCTCTGCAACCAAGGTATTACGCTCGCGCAAAAACTCAATGATGCGCGGATTGGCCTCATCAATATCCATGCCACTAAAAGGGCCGCCAGTCCCAAAGGCATCACCTGCGACGAAGCGCCCATCGTCATCGACCGGCATGACAATATCCATGCCCTCCTTGAGGCAGACATAGTAGTCATCCACACCATGTCCTGGGGAGTTGTGAACAATACCGGTACCATCTTCTACACCCACATAGTCAGCCAATAAGGCCACACCCAAAACGCCATCAAAAACGGGCTGTTGATAGTGGAGATGATCAAAGGTCTCGGCAGGTACTACATAGGGCTTACCATCAACCATAACCGGAGTATATTCCCAGCCAGCAGTCTCACAGACCTTCTGCGCCAATGCCTCGAGCATGATTTCTGCGCGACCCTCATGCTCGATAGCAATATATGAAGCTCCTGGCTTCAGAGAAACTGCCTGGTCAGACGGGATCGTCCAAGGTGTCGTTGTCCAGATAATGAAGTCAACCGGACCGGCAAAGCGCTCAAGACCAGCTGGCTTTGAGGTGAGCTCAAAGCGTACATAAATTGATGAACTTACCTCATCGGCATACTCAATTTCTGCCTCAGCCAAGGCGGTATGACAGTGCTTACACCAATGCACTGGCTTATGACCACGGTAAATCATGCCTTGATCAAACATAGCCTTAAAGACAGAGATGTCGGCAGCATCATGCGCATGCTGGAGCGTAAGATAGGGATGCTCCCAATCACCTAAGACACCGAGACGGCGAAATCCATCCTTTTGTAGCTCAATATTTTCGACAGCAAACTCACTGCACATCTCACGAATCTCAGGCGTAGACATAGCATTAAACCGCTTTGAGCCAACGGTTTCTTCAACCTTATGCTCAATCGGCTGACCATGGCAGTCCCAGCCCGGTACATACGGCGTACGACGACCACGCATAGCTTGATAGCGATTGATGAAATCCTTTGAGATCTTATTCATCGCGTGACCGATATGAATCGGTCCGTTGGCATACGGAGGTCCATCGTGCAAGACAAAGGGCTTGCCGTCCTTATTCTTTTCAAGCAGCTGACCATAGGCGTCCTCGTCTCGCCAACGCTGCAGGCGCTCCGGCTCGCGCGCAGCAAGCGCCGCGCGCATGGGAAAGCCTGTCTTTGGCAAGATCATGGTTTGCTTATACTCGTTTGCCATTGATCGCGACCCTTCTGTTTTGGGCGCAAAAAAGCGCCCGTCCCTCCAAGCTGGGACGAAGCGCTGATATATAGGCAAGACTGCCTCTGAGCTCTTCGCATAACCACCCAGCTCAGGCACGGATGTTTGCATCCTGCCCGGTACTCGGCTGGTCGATCACGGTGACCACTCCGGCGACGCCTACTGAGAGATGTAAAACCTCTGTTGGGGCCGCAGCTCCGGGGTGATTTTCACACGGGCGCGTGTACGGATCTCTCAGCACATGATCCACTCTCTGACACACGCGAATACCGGCTACTCTTCCCCATCACAGCCTGTGAGCGAGATTGTAGCACGTTGTCTTTTATAAGACCGAGCTAATCCTCATCACGTTCACGAATGTAAATCTGCTGAAGCCCATAGGCACCTTCAGGGTCATAGAACTCATATACACCTAAGGATTTTAAGAAGGGGCGCAGGCGCTTAAAGCCATAGTTTCGCACGTCAAAATCTGGCAGACGGCGTGAGAGCTGATCTCCGAGCTGGCCTAAGGTAACCCAGCCATCCTCATCGCCATACGCATCAATGATGGCAGCAATCGAGCTTCGTATTGCTGCTAAATGACGACGACGATCGGCCCGGCTCATCTCACCAAAGGCAACCTCTTCATCGGTGTTCTCATCATCTTCTGAACTCTCATGGGTGGTAGCGTCTGCCCCCGTATCGGAGGCGGTATTGCGACGCCGTTGGCGTTTTTGCGCTGCTTCTTCTGCAGCTTGTTGCTTTTGCTCCTCGGTAAAGAGGATGTCGAGATATTTAAATTGATTACACGCAGAAATAAAGGGCTTCGGAGTCTTTTGCTCCCCCATACCAATGACTTGCTTGCCGCTTTCTCTGAGCCGCGCCACCAAGCGCGTAAAATCTGAGTCAGATGAAACAATCGCAAAGCCATCAACATTGCCTGAGTACAGAATATCCATCGCATCAATGATCATGGCCGAGTCGGTAGCGTTTTTACCCGAGGTATAGCTGTATTGCTGCATTGGAATGATGGAGTAGTCAAGCAACACGCTTTTCCACGTGGTCATACGTGTGCTTGTCCAATCTCCATAGATCCTTTTATACGTAGCAACACCGGCGTTTGCAATCTCATCAAGAATGATCTTGATGTACTTCTCGCTCACGTTATCCGCATCAATCAGAATCGCAAATCGCAGCTCTGATTCATTCATATGTCGAGCCTTCCTAAAGGGTCGCTGTTAGGACGCAGAGCTGTCCTGTCCTGCCATCAGTGGATTTTCGCGCTCCAGCAAGGTCATAAATTCCTCGCCCGTGATGGTTTCCTTCTTGTAGAGGTAGTGCGCAATCTCGTGCAGCTTGAACTTGTTCTCACGCAAAATCTGCAAGGCCTTTGAGCGAGCCTCTGCCATGAGCTGCTTCACATCCTCATCCACCCGCTCGGCCGTACCTGGGGCACAGGTAAGCGATGTATCCTGATTTAAGTAGGCATTTTGAACCGTGCCTAAGGCCATCATGCCAAACTCATCAGACATACCAAAGCGGGTCACCATATTTCGGGCTAAGCGCGTAGCCTGCTCAATATCGTTGGCAGCGCCGGTAGTCATCTCGTTAAAGATCAGCTCTTCGGCAGCACGTCCTCCACAATACACGGCAAGCTTATTGAGCGCCTCTTGACGTGTCGTTAAAAACTTCTCATCCTGCTCAACCTGCATGGTGTAACCCAAGGCTCCCGACGTGCGGGGCACAATCGTAATCTTGGTAACCGGCGCAGAATGCGTTTGAGAGGCAGCCACCAAAGCATGGCCAACCTCATGATAGGCCACCACCCGTTTCTCATGATCAGACAAGACCGTGGAACGCCGCTGTTGACCTGCAATAACAACCTCAACCGATTCCTCAAAATCGTCCTGAGTTGCTCGACGCCTCCCCATACGGACGGCACGCAAAGCGCCCTCATTGATGATATTGGCCAAGTCGGCACCAGAGGCACCAGGCGTTGCCCTGGCAATAGCTGTGAGATCTAGGGGAGCCTGAGTTTTTACATCCTTGGCATGAAGCTCAAGAATGGCTTGGCGACCCCTCAGATCAGGAAGCTCAACGGGAATCCGCCGGTCAAAACGACCCGGGCGTGTGAGTGCGGGATCGAGCGTATCAGGGCGGTTGGTAGCCGCCAAGACCACAATGCCTTTGTGGTTATCAAAGCCATCCATCTCGGTGAGCAGCTGGTTTAGGGTCTGCTCGCGCTCATCATTTCCAGAAAAACCGCCACCATCCCGGCGCTTACCGATGGTATCGATCTCATCGATAAAGACAATACAGGGAGCCTTCTCATTTGCCTGCTTAAACAGGTCACGAACCTTTGCGGCACCGCGTCCCACAAACATCTCTACAAACTCAGAACCAGAAATGCTAAAGAACGGAACGCCAGCCTCACCTGCTACGGCCTTAGCCATCAAGGTCTTGCCCGTTCCCGGAGGGCCTACCAGAAGGGCACCACGGGGGAGCTTGGCTCCAATATCCTCATAGCGACCAGGATTTTCAAGAAAGTCTACAACTTCTTTGAGCGACTCTTTTGCCTCTTCTTGTCCAGCAACATCTTTGAAGGTAACGCCCACGTCCTTGCTCGCTACAATGCGAGCACCCGATTTACCGAGGCCGCCGCCCATACCAAAGCCGCCACCGAAATTCATGGAGGGAGCATCGTCTCCCATGGCTTTTTTCATACGGCGATTGAGCCACCAGCCAAGACCTAAGAACACCAGGATGGGGCCAAAGATAGTCAAGAGGTAGTACAGCCAAATGCCGCCCGACTGGCTTTTAATATCAACGGTTGTATCGGCTCCCGAGCCACGGATGAGCTGCCAGACCTCAGTATCATTTTGTGGCACCGTGGTTACATAGGCGCGATCTTTTTCACCCTTTAAGGTATAGCGAGCCTCAGGTGCCGAGTCCACCGTATAGGTAACTTCTTTAACCTTCTTCTCGCTCAGTGCAGTTGTAAAGGTTGAATACGGAACGGTCTCAACCTGCATGCCTGCCCGAATATTCGGAAACAAAAAGGCATTGAGCAACATATAGACGACAAAAGCAATGAGCACATAGATGATCATGCTCCGCCGACGTCTGTTATCGTCCATTTCCATCTGGGAAACCCCTGTCTCTTTTTTGATCTTCTCCGAAAGGATACCCAGGACGCAAAACTGTAGTCCCAGCGCATGGATACATCACAGCAGAGAGGTGATCGAAGCTACGAGTAGAGCCCAGGGGTTCTGATGTAGTCATTTGATCCATGAGGGCAAAGTTGCCAAAACACCACAGCAGAGGCAGCTGCAACATTTAAGGAATCGACACCGTTAGCCATAGGGATACGCACCGTATAGTCTGAGCCTGCAATAGTTTTTGAGCAAAGCCCGCCTCCTTCTGTTCCTAAGAACAAGGCGAGCCGGTCAATCTTTGTCAAAACGGGATCATCCAACGAAATTGAATCGTCAGATAAGGCCAGAGAAGCACAGGTAAAGCCTTCCTCATGAAGCAGGGCTAAGCCATCATCTGGCCAGGCAGTAGCCGTACTACCAATACGAGTCCACGGGATTTGAAACACCGTTCCCATACTGACACGAACCGCGCGGCGATACAGAGGATCGCAGCAGGTAGGACTAATGAGAATGGCATCGACGTGTAAGGCAGCGGCTGAGCGAAAAATTGCCCCAACATTGGTGTGATCCACAATGCCTTCTAGTACGCAAAGCCGCACCGGCCCGGTGGTATCTCGCAGCAGGCGTGAAATGAGCTCGCGTGGATCTTCAAGAGGTGGTCTCTTCATGGCTGCTAAGGCACCGCGCGTGACCTGATAGCCACAAAGGGTTTCCATAAGATCTTGAGGGGCAACGAAGATGGGGACGCGAGGATCAATACGCTCAAACAGCGGCTGCATATGACTGAGCCAGTGCTCGGTTAACAAGAAACTCTCAGGTACCATGCCGGCATCTAACGCACGTTCAATGACCTTAGCGCTCTCTGCAATAAACATGCCCCGAGCAGGCTCCAGCACACATCTCAGCTCGCGCTCCGTCAGACGCACATAAGCGTCTAAGCGCGAGTCAGACAGATCTGAGATACGAATCTCAGCCACGAGGCTCTTCTTTCCGGTTTGAAAAACGAGAAGTTACCCGATGAACCAGATTGGAAAAGAAGCCCCGTCGAGGATGTGCGGCTTCTTGAGCAAGACGGCGCGACCGAGCCTGCCATTCCTGCTCAAGAATCTCTTCATAGTCCTCGCGGAGGCGAGCATAAAAATCCACCGCTCCTTGAATATCTTCCTCATTGGGGTGACCCACGCCAATGCCGCCAAACAAGCGAAATAAGCCCCAGCTGTCAAAACCTCTGCAACCATACATGGTAAGCACTGAGGCCATCTTAAGCTGGCATACCGCCACGAGATCACGTCCGTACCACTTATTAGCACCACCGTAGGTCATGAGCCCAAAGATCTTATCTCCATACGAGAGGCTATGCTCGAGCACGCGCTTGAGGTCTCGATCAAAGTGCCCGTAATATATTCCCGAAGCCACACCGATGAGTCGATAAGAGGATAGATCAGGGTATTCATCTTTGCCCAGCGTGGCAATGTCTAAGGTCTCTACGCCCTTATCAAAGGCAGCTATAGCATCTACCAGCTTTTTTGTGTTTCCCCGATGCTTCGAACGATATAAGATGATGGTCTTCATGTGCCTGATCCTTTTTACTGAGAGCCCGTTTACTCAAAAGACACCTTGTTGCTTCGCTTATAGGTGCAGAACTGATACACCAAACCCTCGTCACCCTCACCTGGTTCCACAACTGCAGGCTCACTCACTTGAACCAAGCTCCAAGCAGGATCCTCATCAAGATTTGGAAAGTATGTATCTGCCGGGGCAATCACATGATTTTTTGTAACGATTGCCGTATCACAAAACGGTAACAGGAGCTGATAAATCTGGCCGCCACCAATGACCCATCCGGTCTCATTATCTCCTAGAAGCTCCATGAGCTCATCGACCGACGAGACCGTCTCAACATGAGGAATGGAGAGCTGGGAATCGCGAGTAAAGACAATATTGCGCCGACGCGGAAGCGCTGAGCCTCCCGGCAAACTCTCAAGGGTGCGCCTGCCCATAATGACCGTGTCACCCGTGGTACAACGGACAAAATGCTTCATATCAGCACGGTTTTCTACGATCATCTTGCCATCAATGCCGATGGACCAATCATTGCAGACCGCAACAATCGCCTTGAGACTACCCATAGCTCCCCCATCACTTCACTACGTCGGCCACATTCGCAACATCGTGCAATATGGCGAAAACATCCAGAAAAAATACCCCGCTCACGCCTCGCTCATCCATCAGCCGTGCCCAAGCAACTCCCAGGCTCAGCAGGCAAGAGCACTTACACCGCAATAGGGATCGAGGTTACCTGAGGTCCAGTTTCATAGCCTTCGACTAGAAGATCTGAGGTTTTGAAGTCATAGAAATTATCAACCTCGGGATTGAGAGAAACACGCGGAGCGCTCAGCTGCGGACGCTCAATGAGCTCTTCAATAATGGGAATATGCCGATCATAGATATGAGCATCCACGATGACATGCAAAAGCTCACCGGCCTCCATCCCAACATGGCGGGCAACCATCATGAGCAAAATGGCGTACTGGCAAACATTCCAGTTATTTGCAGCCAAAATATCTTGGCTCCTCTGCATCAATACCATATTCAGCACTGGCCTGGAATCATCGGAACCTTGTGTAACGTTATAGGTAACGCTATACGCGCACGGGTAGAGGTTCATCTCAGAGAGATCGGCAAAGGTGTACATATTCGTCATAATGCGACGCGAAAAGGGCGTGTGCTCAAGATCGAACAGCACACGATCCATCTGATCAAAATCACCCTCAGGATAATGGGAGACCTGAGCAATCTGGTACCCATAGGCCTTACCAATCGAGCCCGTCTCATCGGCCCATGCATCCCAGATATGACTCTTTAGATCTGCAATATTGTTAGACTTCCGCTGGTAAATCCAAAGCACCTCGTCCATCGCAGACTTCAGCGCAGTACGGCGAAGCGTTAATGCAGGAAACTCCTCACGCAAATCATAGCGATTCGTAATACCAAAGCCCTTAATGGTATAAGCAGGCGTGCCGTCCTCCCATCGTGGGCGAACAAGCTCTCCCTCATTGGTGGTTCCATGATCTAAGATCGTACGGCACATCTGTACAAAGAGCTCATCTGCTCGACTCATAGGGCTCCTTTCGATTCGTGTGGTCTGAGGCATCGTACCCCAGACAACATACGGAAACGTCTGAAGAAGATCCCTCATGCGGTATACAGATTCAAACAAGCGCGTGAGCGTAGTCCGAGTTTGCAGAGATTGCAGGCGCTGCATGCTATGAGTGCCAAACGTTTTGGCACACACAAGGGATGCCGCATACGCGAGATCCGTCGCAGGCTTGCCACACCAAGCTGCAAAGCCTGCCCGATGCGCGCAGAAGCCAAGGTGTTCGCAGGATGTTCTCTACTCGCAGGTACAGCTCCCAGAACGGTTTACTTAGCCCTTAAGGCGACGCTCCATCTCGCGAAGCATATCCATGTCTGAGCCGGAACCTCCCAGACCAGAGGCACCGCCAAAGAGCTGGCTCATATCCATGCCGCCCATCTGTGGCATACCGCCCATCCGCAGCTTACCGCCACGCTTACCCTTCTTCGAGCGTTTGTTTTTCTTAGATCCTGCCATATCGTTAGCCATTGAACGCATACGGCCGAACATCTTGTTCATCTCACCCCACTGCTTCATGAGGGTGTTCACGTCTGCAGGTGTCGTTCCTGAACCGCGTGCAATTCGGGCGCGGCGTTGGCCATTGATGATACCGGGGCGATCCCGTTCAGCCTTGGTCATGGAGAGGATCATCGCTTCATTGCGATCAAAGATGCTCTCATCCATGGCTCCGCCGAATTGCTGCAAGGCCTTCTGGCCACCAGGAAGCATACTCAAGATCTTTGACATGCCGCCCATCTTGCGCACGGAACGCATCTGCTCAAGCATATCGGTCATCGTAAAGCCTTCACGCAGCATACGCTCAGCAGCGGCCATCTGCTCAGCGTCGGCCATCTCTTGAGCCTTCTCGATGATGCCAATCACATCACCCATGCCCAAGATGCGCTTCGCCATGCGCTCAGGACTAAAGACCTCAAGCGCATCGGGCTTTTCTCCCACTGAGGCGAACTTAATGGGCTTGCCCGTAACAGCACGAACTGAAAGAGCGCCACCTCCACGAGCATCGCCATCAAGTTTTGAAATAATGACGCCGTCAAAGTCAGTCCGCTCAGCAAAGGTCGTTACCACATTAACAATGTCTTGACCGGTCATGGCGTCAACAACCATGAGCACCTGATCGGGCTTCACGGCACGCTTGATCTCAACTGCCTCAGCCATCATGGCTTCATCGATTTGCAAACGACCCGCCGTATCGACGATCACCACGTTTTTCATGGTGTCAACTGCCTCGCGAACAGCTCCCTGAGCAATAGCTACCGGATGTGTTCCGTCTCCTTTAAAGACTGGTACGCCAATTTCTGCACCAAGAGTTGCAAGCTGATCTGCAGCAGCAGGACGATATACGTCACACGCGGCTAAAAGCGGACTTTTACCCTGCTTCTTTAACAGATAGGCGAGCTTTGCCGCAGCGGTGGTTTTACCTGATCCCTGAAGGCCGACTAACATGATGACATTGGGAATACGATTAGAGAGCACCAGCTTGCTCTCAGTAGCGCCGAGCAGCTCAGTCAGTTCATCTAAAACAATCTTGACTACGTTTTGAGCCGGCGTTAACGACTCAAGTACCTCGGCCGTCATGCACCGCTCACGCGTCTTTGCAACAAAGTCTTTTACAACCTTGAAGTTCACGTCAGCCTCAAGCAAGGCCATACGAATATCGCGCATTGCATGAGCAATGTCTGCCTCGGTGAGCTTACCCTTGCCACGCAGGGCATCTAAGGTCTCAGTCAAACGATCAGAAAGGCTATTAAACATCCCTGCTCCTCTTTTATTCGCTACCTCATCGGTTGGCGCGGATCATCTATCGCGATTCAGTATAGACGGTCAGGACTTGCTGCCCTATTCCTCACCTACCAAGGCTTGAGCAAAATCATGCGCGTTAAAGACCTGAAGATCCTCTATGCGCTCCCCTATGCCGACGCGAAGAATCGGCAAACCAAGGCGAGCTGCAACCGCAAGCGCAATGCCGCCTTTCGCAGTACCATCAAGCTTCGTGAGAACAATTCCGTCAATGCCTAATGCTTCATGAAACTCCGTGGCTTGATTGATGCCATTTTGTCCAGTTGCTGCATCAATGACAAGAATCACGCGAACCGGCATGGAGCCGGTACTCATCCGCTCAGCACGCTTGCGCGTAACCGAGACAACTTTTGCAAGCTCACGCATAAGTTCATCGGAGGTGTGCAGACGCCCTGCAGTATCGATGAGCACGAGGTCTTTGTTTTGGCGATCCGCCTCATCAAGCACGTCATAACACACACTTGCCGGATCCGATCCTCGCTCACGCTTCACCACCGGAACTCCAGCGCGATTACCCCACACATCGAGCTGCTCTATGGCAGCAGCACGGAAGGTATCGGCGCTTCCGATAATGGGGTGTTTGCCAGCAAGCTGAGCCGCTGCAGCGATCTTACCAACGGTAGTAGTTTTACCGGCACCATTAATACCTACAAATAACACGCAGGCAGGGGTATCTAAGAATAGATCCGAAGAAGGAGCTACAAATACCTCTTCCAAGCGCTTAGCAAGAGCGCGACGAAGCTCATGGGCGGTCGTGAGATTTTTACGAGCAGCCTCGTCTCGCAAATCATCAGTGACCTGCATAGAGATCTCAGCACCCATGTCGGCCATCACGAGGGTATCTTCGAGCTCCTCCCAAAAATCCTCATCAACGTCTCCGCCGAAATAAAAGACCTCATTAATGGCTTCGCGGCTTCGTGCCAGACCGCGTTTTAAAGAATCAAAAAGACCCATCAGGCATTCACTACCTTTCCAGTCGTGCGATCGAGCCGCTGGCTCACCACGCGACTCACCCCATCGGCTTGCATGGATACACCATACAAGACATCAGCGTCTTCCATCGTGCGACGCTGGTGAGAGATGACAATGAGTTGAGTCGTACGACGCAAATGATCAATAGCCCCAATGAGCTTGCCCAAGTTCGAGTCGTCAAGTGCTGCTTCTACCTCATCAAGTACATAAAACGGTACTGTCCGCGTACGATAGACCGCAAAAAGCAGCGCCAAAGCAGTGAGAGATTTCTCACCGCCACTCATGAGTGACATCTTCGCGATGCGCTTCCCCTTGGGCTGAGCTGCGATTTCAATACCGGTCTCATCGGGATGATCGGGATCGGTAAGCTCAAGATACGCTCGACCGCCAGGGAAGAGCATGCTAAACACCTCTTTAAAGTTCTCATCAACTAAGGCAAAGGTGGACAAGAACCGTGAGCGCATCTTTCGATCAATCGCTGCAGCAATACGAGTTAATGATTTTCGTGCAGTCTCAAGATCGGTGAGTTGAGCCTCCACGTAACTTGCACGTTCACGGAGACGCTCATATTCCTCAAAGGCCACCTGATTGACCGGGCCCAAATCATTGATTTGACGAGCAATGTCGTGCAACTCACGCCGACAGGCCTCTGGATCTTCTGGTGCGGGAAGCAACAGTGCCTCTTCGAGCGGAACGCCACCCGAGCGAACCGCCTCAATTGCCGCCTCAACTTGAACCTCAAGCTTGCCCCGGGCAACATCGTGGCTCGACATGTCGGCTTGAGCCGCCTCGAGCTCATCGCGAGCCTCAGCCACAGCCGCTTTGTGCGAATCGATCGTTTCTTTCAGAGAGCTCGCGCCCGCCTCTTCAAGTGACGCCTGATCGCGAAGGCGCTCAGCCCACTCAAGCGCCCGCTCAAGCAAGGCTTCGTAGCGACCATGCAAAGGATCTATGCGGACACGCAAGACCTCAAGTGAGCGTGAAGCCTGCTCAGTAGCACGGATGCGGCGATCAATACGCTCAAGACGAGCTTCAAGCTCGGGCACGCGGCCAGACAGGCTCCGCACGCGCTCGGTTTCCTGAGCAAGGGCAATCTTTGCCTCAGAAAGGCGACGCGATGCCTCACTATCTTGAGCGCGAATTTGTTCAAGCTCATCTGTTGCATCAGCCAAGCTTGCAGCAGCCTCTGCTGCTCGCTTCTCAGCCGCCTCGCGGAGCTTCTCTAGCTCACGTGCACGCAGGCGAGCATCTTGGGAGCGCTCAGACTCTTCCCGCCGACGACGAAGCACTTGGTCGCGATCAGAATTTGCCTTTGAGAGCGTATGCTCTAAACGGCCAATTTCAGACAAGGCAGCTGAGCGCTCACCATCTAAGCGAGCAATTTCTCCCGCAGCGCTCGCCCCTGCTGTTCGTGCCACGTCAAGCGCTGCCTCAGCCTCCCCAACCTGAGCCACACTTCTATCAAGTGCATGAACAAGTTCGGGCTCAATGCTCGTGAGCTCTCTGATTCGGCGTTTGCGCTCAAGAGCACCTGCTCCGTCTGAATGAGGGGCTCCCACGCGCACCTGACCAGGCCCTTCTACCCGCGCGCCCTCGGGCGTAACATACACAACACCGGGGCAGAGAGGAGCCGCAAGAGCCGCATCAAGATCATCGACCAAACGAATGTTGCCCAGACGAGTAGCAACGGCCTGTGCAAACCCATCTCGAACACGGAGCTTATCTAAAAGGGCAGTGCCGGGAGCATCTGAAAACTCAAATGGTTTTCCTGTCTGCTCAGCCGCCATGAGTAAGGCCTCACCAGCTACATCAGGAACTGCCTTTGCAGCTCGTTGTAGCGCGGCCTCATCAGACAAGAGCAAAGCTTCAATATCATCTCCAAGCACGAGCTCAACTAAGGCTTCGAGCTCAGAGGGAGCCTCAATAACATCGCCTAAACGTGCAGATAGCTCATCGGCGTGCTCACGTGCAAGCTCGGCGGTCATAGGCGAAGCATCGGCCAGCGCCAGATCAAGCTTTGTGAGGCCAGATAGCTCAGATCGCACTTCTGCTAAAGTATCACGCGCACGTGCCTCACGCGCTCGCAGCTCTTTTAAGATTTCCTCAGCTTCTTGGCGCTCAGATCCTGCCTGATCTCGCTCATGACGAGCGCGCTCAAGCTCAGCATCAATTTCTTCAACACGGTGCCTGCGCTCAGAAAGCTCACGAGTCGCCGCCTCTACCTCATCTGAGATCTGCTCAAGCCGCCGGGCGAGCATGGCATCTCCCATCTCAGCATTCGAAAGCGCTTCTCGGATACGCGCCAGCTCAAGAGCAGAAGAGTCGGCCTCGCGGCGAGCGGTGCGCTCCTCGCGCGTTGCCGCTGAGAGCAGCTCGTCCAAAGCCCGACGACGATTGGTAAGTTCTTGAGCTAGAGGATCTGCATCAGCAACCTGAGTACGCGCAACCTCTGCTGCACCGCTTGCCTGAGCAAGGAGATCTTGAGCCTCAGCAAGCTCTTGAGCAACCCGGCGACGCTGATGCTCAGAACCAGACAGTGTGCCACGCATATCTGAAAGGCGGGCAACCATATTGCGACCTTTTTCTTCAAGCAGGCGCATATCAGAGCCGATCCGCCCCACTGCATCTTGCATGCGACGGCGACGCTCAGACAAATCTCCTACGAATAGGCCTTTTTGTTCAAGCATAACCTGGAGCTTTTCAAGCTCGCGCTCACGCTCTTCTAAGCGATATCGAGCAAGCTCAAGCGTGCCCGCACTCTCACGCGCCTCCGTCTCCATCTGCTTCCAGCGCTCCTGCAAGCTCCGAAGCTCATCAACGGCCAAAACGCGGGTGAGCTCAGATGCTCGCTCAGTGAGGTCTCGATGCCGACGAGCTCGATCAACCTGGCGCTCAAGGGGACGAAGCTGACGAGTGATCTCTCGATTGATATCACGGACGCGAGCAAGATGAGCGTCCATGGAGGCAATCTTTCGCTGAGCCCGCTCTTTGCGACGCTTATGCTTAGAAATGCCTGCAGCCTCTTCAATTAAGGCACGGCGCTCCTCAGGGCGGCTCTGCAATATAGCATCGAGCTTGCCCTGGCTAATAATTGAATGCGTGTCCTTGCCCAAGCCTGAATCGTGAAGAATATCTTGGATGTCCATAAGGCGGCAGGGGCTGGAATTAATAAGATACTCGCTCTCGCCAGAGCGATACATCCGCCTCGTAATAGCTACCTCATGAAAGTCCACGGGCAGCACACGATCAGAATTATCGAGCACCAAGGTAACTTCTGCCAAACCAACGGGTTTACGAGCAGAAGAGCCAGAAAAGATAACGTCTTCCATGGCCTGCCCGCGCAATTGCTTAGCGCTTTGCTCACCTAAGACCCACAAAATTGCATCAGATACATTAGATTTACCTGAACCGTTTGGTCCGACAATGACCGTCAATCCAGGCTCAAAGCTCATCTGAGCCCGATCAGCAAAGGACTTAAACCCTTTGAGCGTGAGGGACTTTAAGAACATGGCCGCTCAGATTCTTTCTCTCTCATGGCACCATTTTCGGTATAGCCAAGGCGCTCCAAGGCATCTGCCGCAGCCTCAGCCTCAGCCTCTTTTTTGGTAGATCCCGATCCTTTTCCCTGACGCGCCCCATCAACAAAGACCACGGCGGTAAATACCGGCTCATGCTTAGGGCCGGTTACGTCTACGAGTTTATAGGTAGGACTTACCAATCCGTCAGCTTGGATGCATTCTTGAAGATACGACTTTGGATTCGTAGGCCGCTGTGCCCGCTCAGATACGTGCTCAGGATCAAGGGTCTGCAAAATAAAGGCTTGAGCCGCGTCCCAGCCCCCATCTAAATAGAGCGCCCCAACCAAGCTCTCATATACGTTTTCTAAAGCAGAATGCAAACCACGCGAACCAGTGCCTGCCTCAGATGCACCAAAGATAATGCACTCACCAATACCTAAATGAGCAGCCACTTCAGATAAGGTTGCGCCTGAAACTAAGGAGACCTTAAGACTCGTCAGCCGACCTTCATCAAGCTCGGGATTATTCAAGAATAAAAAACGAGCAATGACGGCACCAAGAATTGAATCGCCTAAAAACTCAAGACGCTCATATGAGGCAGAGATCGGCTCCCCGTCTACTGCTGAAGGATGAGTAAGTGCGCTCTCAAGCAAATTTCGATTCAAAAACTTATGCCCGCAGATCTTCTCGGCACGGGCGAGCTTCTGAGCTACGGACATGAGAAAACTCACGCCTCCAGGGCAGCTTCGATAGCCTCAACCGCGTCATAGACCGAACCAATGGCCTCTAAACGCTCATCGGGGATCTCAACATCAAACTCGTCTTCCATGGCCGTAACCAACTGGAGACGATCAAGAGAGTCTGCATCAATATCGTCAAAGGTGGTCTCTTCAGAAATATCTTGGGGATCGACTCCCAAGACATCGTTCACGATATCTATAACCTTGCTCAAGATATCAGTCCGCTCCATGCGAGGCTCCTCTCGATGAGGCGAAGGGGGTTCCTTCGCGTATATGTAGTGTAGCTTACCGGACGATGCCCGAAACTGCACCTGCTACATTTTCAACCAGATGAGCTCGAACGGTTCTCGCGCAAGCCAAGGTGCCATTTTTAACCGCTTCAGGACTTGTTGCACCGTGACCAATCATCAGCACGCCTTTGAGACCCAAAAGGATTGCTCCACCATAGGCATCACCCGAGAGCCGATCTTTTATCTCACGCAAAGAACGACGCAACAAAAGACCAGCTACGCCTCCGGCAGCAGATGAGCGCATGGCATGTTTGAGCTCACCGAGCAAAAGACGGGCAGCGCCTTCTGTGGCCTTCAACGCAACATTTCCCGTAAAGCCATCGGCCACCACGACGTCAAAGGAACCAGAGGTCAAATCTCCTCCCTCGCAGTTGCCTGCAAACTCAGGAAGCGAGCGCGCCATAAGCTCATGGGTGCGTTGAACAAACGCAGAACCCTTATGCTCCTCGGTGCCATTGGAGAGAAGGCCTACTGAAGGTGATGCAATCCCTAGAACCGCACGAGCATAGGCAGCGCCCATTTGCCCAAAATGCAAGAGATCAACCGGCTCTACATCTGGGCTTGCTCCTAAGTCACAAAAGACCGTCAGGCCTTGCGCTCGATTGGGAAGCGCAGCAGTAATGCAGGGACGCAAAGGACGTATACCCTGCTCATCTTCAATCTTAAACGGCGTAATATAGGCCGTACCAGCAGCTACCAAAGCGCCCGTAGAGCCAGCGGAAAAGAAAGCATCCGCTTCACCGCGCTTGATCGCACGGCAACCCACGACCACTGAGCTTTTACGCTTTGAAGTGATTGCCTTGATGGGATCATCTTCCATCGTGATCGCATCAGGGGCTTCGAGCGCAAGCGCTCGATCATGGCGGGAAGCAAAGGGCTCAACAAGTTCACGAGGACCTGCAGCAAGCACAGTCAAGGCAGGGTCAGCACGAAGCGCAGCCTCAATTCCTGCAAGAACGACCTCTGCGGGCTCGTCGCCACCCATCACATCTACAACGACGCGAACTGCTTGCGTGTGCTCCATAGCTCTCCCTCACGGTAAAATGGCCGACTCACCGAGCCGGCCATGATCTGTATCGCCGATCAGCTAAAGATCGAACATGAGGCCAAGCGGCCGCTACTCAACTACAACGACTTCGCGATTCTTATAGAAGCCACAGTTTGAGCATACATGATGAGGAAGCTTAACCGCACCGCAGCGAGGGCAGAGGGAACGCGCGGGTGCGGAAATCTTCATATTGGCGGAGCGACGGGAATGCGTCTTCGCACGGCCCTTTTTTTGCTTAGGTACAGCCATGTTGACCTCTCTTTGAAACTACTCAGTTGCGGTTAGGCGCAGCGACCTATGGTAGCACTGAAAATCTCTCTGTCTAGAGAAAAAACAAGGCTTCCACATGCGCTGTAGCACACCGCCTTACAAAACCTCTGATTTATACCTCATCAAACTTCAGATTTTTTAGCACAGAGAAGGGATTTGAGTCGCTGTCTACATCCTCATCTTTTTGAGAACATGAACACGATTCCTCATTCAGGTTGGCACCACAAACAGGACAAAGCCCTTTGCAGTCCTCTTTACAAAGCACTACAAATGGTGTATCCATCACGATGGCATCCATGATAGCGTCGTACAGATCAATCCGGCGATGAGCAGGCAAAATCTCTGCATCTTCGTCTGTATCCTCTAGCTGCTCCTCGTGTGGTTGAGAGAAAAGATAGTACTCTTCGATCTCTCCAGAAATATCTTGATGCGCAGGCTCGAGACAGCGATCGCACTCACTCGTTGCGCTCGTACGCGCCATACCAGACACCAAGATGCCATCCCCGGCGTTCGTAAGCACCACGTCATAGGCAATGCCTGAGGGACAGGAGAATTCCTTTTCGCCCACCGTATATGAGGTTTGCTCAATGATTCCTGCAAGGGCTAAAGAATCGCCCGGATTCTCAAGTTTGCCGGAAAGATCAACGGGTACCCCGCGACGCTCCATGCTTACCAGGCACCATTCTGCTGCTGGCCAGCACCCTCATTCAGCTGCTGGCGGCACCTCGAAACCGTATTGGCAAGAGACTTTAAGTTTTCCTCAAGATGCGTAAAGACCTGCTCAGCATAGTCTTCTGCAGCGTAGCGAGTTTCACGCTCGTACTGATTTGCCCGATCTCGGATCTCATCTGCCTGCTGCTGAGCCAAACGAACAATCTCTTGCTCTCCTGCAATCGTTAAGGCCTGCTGCTGGGCATCTGCAATGATGGAATCGGCCTGAGCGGCGGCCGAAGCAAGCAGTTCATCGCGCTCCTTTAAGATGCGACGAGAGCGTTGCCACTCCTCGGGATAGCTCATCCTGACCTCTTCTAAGATATTAAAGAAGACATCAGTCTCGATGACCTTGAACTGCGCGGTCTTGCCGAAAGGCGGCCTGGATTCTTCGATGATGCTCTCCAGCTCATCGACCAAACTCTCAATCCTCTCGCCAGGAAGGTTCTCGCCCGGCATCCGGTCTCCTCTCAACGCATTTCCACTCAACTACCCATTCTACAGGATAGGCGGGAGCGAGACCACAGAGGCCTCAGATGCGACGATATCTCCCCTTCCGGCGCATAGTGTTCATTGCACGATCGCAGCCGTGCCAAACAACACGATAGGCAAAGCAACTTAGGCATGGTTCTACAGGATATGCGAGCTCACGTCGACGCTGCCGCTATAAGCAAAGCTGCGCGAAGCGGATCTCATTGAATCATGTATTCGTCTCGCTTTTTTATGAAAATCTTTCGGTAAGCGCCCTGTCAACGCAAGGAGGAACAAACTCGGATACGTCTCCACCAAAGGCTGCAATCTGGCGCACTGCAGAAGAAGAGAGATAGCCAAATTCAGGGGCACTCATAATAAAAATTGATTCAAGATCTGGATCGAGCCGGTAATTGAGACCGGCTTGCTGCAGCTCATATTCAAAATCAGTCATTGCGCGCAAGCCCTTTACAACCGCTTTTGCTCCGCAGGCTCGTGCACAATCAACCAGCAATCCTGTAAACGGGATAACATCCACTCCTGCAAAGCTCGCGAGCGCCTCTTGCGCCAAGCGCACCCGTTCTTCTAAAGAAAAGACCGTGCCGCCACCGTTCTTATCAAGTGAGGCTGCAACGGCTACTACCACATGAGGAAACAAACGCCGCGCCCGACGGATAACATCAATATGGCCTAAGGTAATGGGATCAAAGGTTCCAGGAACCAAGACATGATCGATAACAGCAGCCACGCTATCCCCTCTCAACCGTAGACTCATGTGGCAGGGCGTGAGCATGATACCGAAAGACATCAACAGCAGTCGAGCCATACCGCTTCTCGCGAATACGCTCAAAGCCAACAACTTCTGCAGCTGCAGTAGCCATACCTCGCTCAACTAAGGCAAGAGCACCATCGACCAGAAGATCGTGTGCAGCCAACGCAGACAGTACGCGCACAACAGGCTCGGTTCCCAAGACATAGGGAGGATCCAACAGAACTAAATCATAAGCAGGGCTCGGGAGACTCCCGCGCTCTGCCGCTCCAGGAGCGTCTGTGGTAAGGATCGTATAACTGTTGCGATCAGCTCCTAAGCTCGTGAGATTCGCACGTATGAGTGCTGCAGAAGATCGATTGATATCACAAAATACGCACGAGGAAGCCCCTCGAGAGAGCATCTCAATACCCAAGGCACCCGAGCCTGCAAAAGCATCCAACACCCGTATGCCTTCAATGCCTGAAGGCAGAGCCGATGCAACAATAGATGCCATGGCTTCACGCACACGATCAGTTGTTGGGCGCACGACCTCTTTGCCCCGAGGTTCGCCAATCTTTCTGCCACGCCACAAGCCACCAACCACCCTCATGCGCCACCAGCCTCCTTCAATAAGGATCCAAAGCGCTCAAGCACCTCAATACGAAGCGGGAGCGTCTCCGGTGCGCTCAGATCCGGATTATCTTCTAGGATCTGTCTAGCATCATAATTTGCAGCCTCAATCAGATCTTGATCCTCTACCAAATCAACGAAGCGCAGACTCACGCCACCGCTTTGACGGTAGCCAAGAATCTCCCCTTCATGGCGAAGGCGCAAATCAATTTCTGCGAGCTCAAATCCATCGGTAATGCGCTCAAGTGAGCTCAGGCGCTGATACGCCGGGGTTTGCTTATCGGCCGCACTCGAAATAATGAAGCACACCCCTGGCGCAGAGCCTCTTCCGATTCTGCCACGTAGCTGATGCAAGGTCGCAAGGCCAAAGCGCTCGCCATTTTCAATCAGCATAACGGTGGCCTCAGGCACATCAACACCAACCTCAACAACGGTTGTGGCTACCAAAATATCTGTAACGCCCCGACGGAACTGATCAATCGCCTGATCTTTTTCAGCTGCAGACATACGTCCATGCAACAGCCCCACGTGAGCCTGAGGGAAGATCTGAGCGATCCGTTCCACCTCAGCAGTAGCTGCCACCAATGCCGAAGCAGCACCATCCTCTGTGTTCTCACCAGGCGCAAAACCATCGTCGAGCTGAGTGGCATCCTCACCCGGAGCAACCAGAGGGCAGATGATATACGCGCGCTGCTTTTTAGCAATCGCGTCGCGTATCGCGCCATAGGCAAGATCGCGGTTGGAGGGATCAAGAATATGCGTAGCAACGCCCGCTCCGGCACAAGGACGCTTACGAATTCGGCTCACATCAACATCGCCATAGAGCGCCAAGGCTAAGGTTCTAGGAATCGGTGTTGCGCTCATCACCAGCAAGTCGGCACCTGGTCCTTTGGCGCGCAGAGCCGCACGCTGGCCAACTCCAAAACGATGCTGCTCGTCGATAACAACCAAGCCAAGATCAGAAAAAACAACATCTTCTGACAAGACGGCATGCGTGCCCACGAGCACATCAAGTGTGCCTGCTGCAAGATCGCAGAGGATCTCCGAGCGCTCTTGAGCCGGTGTTGCGCCGGTTAGAAGCGCCCAAGAAATGTTTGCGCGATCAAGCAAAGGACCGGTGCCAATCGCGTATTGCTGCGCTAAAACTGACGTGGGAGCCATCACGCAGGCTTGCGCCTGTCCATCTTTTGCAGCTCCTAAGGCCAGGGTGGCAACTGCGGTCTTTCCTGTTCCTACATCGCCGAGCAACAAGCGACTCATCGCATGATGAGTGTCTGCCATATCATGCAAAATATCGGCAACGGCACCTTCTTGTTCATAGGTTAGCTCAAAGGGAAGAGCTCTGCGCAGAGCTTGGACAGCCTCGCCAGCCCGGTGCGAACGAACAGCCGGATCAACAAACTCGATCTCGTTTTTCATACGCAGCCCGAGCTGTAAATACAAGACCTCTTCATAGGCCAAACGACGCCGCGCCTGCTCGGCTGAGTTGAGACTCTGCGGAAAATGAATTGCCCGAAGCGCCTGCGCCCGGCTCATGAGCTGATGTGATGCTCGATACACAGCAGGCATCGGATCAAAGATCCCCACCGCATCTGCCAGTGCTTCTGACATAATGCGACGCATCCATGCAACAGAAATGCCCTCGCCCACCGGATGAATTGGCACCATATGATTGGTGTGCTCATCATCGCTTACGCGTTCAAAAATCGGACTCTTCATCTGTTTAAAGCCATAGGCAAACTCAAGTTTGCCCATGAGCGCTAAACGATTACCGGACTTTATCTGACGCGACAGCCAGGGCTGCTTGAAAAAGACAGCTTTCATAACACCTGTCTCATCAAACAGAGAAACTTCAGTTACCACCATGCGTGGTCGTGGACGGCGCTCGATTACGCGATCCACCTCCGCCACAATACTCACGACCGAGGCCAAGGGTGCCGCCTCAATGGTGGTAGTAGCAGAAAAATCAAGATAGCGCCGAGGAATATGGTAGAGCAGATCTCGTACCTGATTAAGCCCGAGGCGCTCTAAGGCCCGAGCACGCGAACCCGATACATAGCGCAAACGGCTCACGTCAGTCTCCAAATATCTGGAGCACGCAAGCCGTCTTGCTACACTTGGCAACATAAAACCTGCAGCCATGAGCTCCTACTCGATCGAGAAAATCACCGGATATAAAGGCTGCTCTCCTCTATGCGCATCAATCTCAAGATCAGGATATGCCTCTTGAATCGCATCAAGGATGTGCTGGAACGCCTCATCATCGAGGTCTTCACCAGCAAGGATGGTAAGCGTATCCCCTTCCTCCTCATCTTGGAGGCGAGCGATGCAGGCCAGCGTTACCTCTGCCACATCACTACCAACGACATCGATGGAGCCGGTCAAAATACCCATGACGTCCCCATCATGGATCGGAGTTCCATCGCTTGCCGTACTATCGCGAACGGCACGCGTTACCTCGCCGTCGCGCACGTGAGCGAGCGCCTCGGTCATAGCCTCGACCACCTCATCAAAAGGTGTATCGGGAAGTGCTGCAAACAAGGCAGAGAATGCCTGAGGGACCGTCTTAGCAGGAACCACTGCCACTTGCTTATCGTGGCAAGCCTCTGCCGCAGCCTCTGCAGCCATACGGATATTGCTGTTATTTGGAAGGATGATAACTGCCTCAGCATGCACCTGAGAAACAGCCTCGAGCAAATCTGCCGTAGAGGGGTTCATGGTCTGACCACCACTCACCACAACATCAACGCCCAAGGAGGTCAAAATCTCGGCCTCTCCAGAGCCAGCTGCCACAGCAACAAAGCCTAAGGGCTTCATGGGAACCTCTGAGGCTTCGTCCTGATCAGCGTGGATCTTAGCGGTGCGCTCATGAGACTCCATATCCATATTGTGAATGAAGACCTCATAGACCTGACCGAGCTCAAGCATGTGCTCAAGCACCAAATGGGGCGTATTAGAATGTACGTGAATCTTATAGTCAGGATAAGCACCGACGAGCAGCTCGCAGTCTCCCATACTTCCTAAGAATGAAATGACCGCCTCTTCATCGAAGGGAGCATCAGCACGGAAGAGAAACTCGTTACAATACCGAAACTCCGAGCCCTCCCAATCATCATTTGCCTCAATCTCAACACGACCCAAGGCAACCTCACGAGCTCCCTCGGTTGTTGTATCAAAGGTGGTCTTAAACTCAGCCGGTGCTGCCGTGCGACCAAGCGCCGCAGCGCAGAAATGCTCAAGAAAGACAGCGAAGCCAAAGGCACCAGAATCAACCACACCATTTTCTTTCAAAACGGGCAAGAGATCTGGAGTACGAGCGACTGACTCATATGCCTCAACCACAATGGCATCTAAGGTCTCTGCCACCGTAAGCCGACGACGATCACACTCATCAGCCTTTGTAGAAACATCGCGCAAGACTGTGAGAATTGTTCCTTCAACGGGCTTGCGAACCGCATGGAAGGTAACCTTTACCGATCGACGAAGAGCGCGGGCAATATCAGCTGAGCTCACCGGCCCTTCAACCTCGGTAAGACCCTCGGCTGCACCACGAAGAATTTGAGAGGTAATGACTCCTGAGTTACCTCGTGCTCCCATGAGTGATCCGTGTGTAATAGCTCCGGCAACAGCTTCCATATCTGCATCGGCATCAAGCTGAGCAAGCTCTTTTACCACGGATGACAAGGTGAGCGACATATTGGTTCCCGTATCGCCATCGGGTACGGGAAATACATTGAGCTTATTAATCTCTTCGGCGCGCTCGGCAACAGCTCCGGCAGCCACGGGAAAACTAGTTCGTACGGTCTTTGCGATCATGGGCGGTGCAACTCCAAGCAGTGCGTAAGGCGCCTTATGCGCGGGATTTCATAGCATCAATATGGATAGAGATCTTGAGCTTTTCAGGATCCACCTGAGCAATCTCTGAGAGCGTAAAGGTAACTGAGCTTGCAAGATTCTCGCTCACAGAGCGCATATTAACCCCGCTCTCAATCACTACATGAAGGTCGACCGTCAGCATATCGTCTGCGGTGGATACAACGACCCCCTTGCGAAGACGCTGTGCAGACAGGACACGAACACTCTCGGCTCCCTGGAGCTGTTCGGCCATTCCTACAACCCCGTAGCAAGACAGGGCGGCATAACCTGCGAGATCGGCAATAACATCATTGGAAACGGACAGGGTACCGGCGATTTGCTGAGACACGGAGAATCTCCTTCCTTCGCGCACGGATGCCCCCGGCGCGGAGGCAGTCAGTCTTGTATTTTACAACGCAAAAGCCAAAAAGGCTCGGGAAAGCCCCACACCTCCATAGCTGACAGATGTCTCAGCTGAAATAATTCAACCGCAAAGAAGAAGCGCCTCTCAGGTGAGAGACGCTCCCAGCATCGCACATGAGCAAGAAGGTGCGAAAAGATTTATGAACGGGCAACCTTTTGAGCCTTGAGGCAGCTGGTGCAGACATTCATCTTACGGCGATGACCATCAATAACCACATTAACACGCTGGATATTCGGGCGGAACATCCGATTCGTGACACGGTGAGAGTGGCTGATAGAACGACCCGCAGAGGGGTGCTTACCGCAAATTGCGCAAACTTTAGACATAGGTTAAGACCTCCTAGGGGCGGCTCTGACTCTTTACCGCGTGAGCAAACGACTAGTGACTATACCATAAAAGTGCAGCTTGTACTCAATCTTCACACGGCAATTTCATACCTGTCCACGCCCGCACACTCGCACGCACGATCATATAAAAACGAGCGAGGCACACGACTGAACAGTACCTTCATCAAAGCTCACATGAGCACATATTTGATCACGTGCACAATGCACGCACCAGCATCGATACAAACTGAGGCTCTGCCTACACATAGACAGAGCCTCAGCGCGAACGATCAATCAGAGCTTACTGATAATCAAATACATCAATCCAGCTCATCAAGAACTCAGCGTCTTGATCCGGGCGCTTACGCGCAAGCTCAGAAGCAGCGATGATAGGCAGCCACTGACGAACAACCTGCATGGGCTCATCTGCCCGCTCGCAGAAAAGCTCAAGATAGGCATCGGCCTGTTGTGTATCGGTCAGCGCAAAGAGCAGATAGGTCATGGCTGCGTCAGCTGCAGGGGAGCCCTGGGTAGCGTGAGCCCAGTCACAGATAGCAAGCTCGCCATCTGCACCAACAATCACGTTCGTGGGGTTGAAGTCTCCATGGCAGACGCGGCGATGACGCTTCATGCCATCGAGGCGCTCAAGCAGGTTATAACGCTGCGTAGCATTGAGCGTGTCCAAACCATCAATCATACGCGCATACTTGTCGCGCTGACGCGGCAAAAGTGGACTCCGGTGGGTGTGAACGTCGATCTGTAGATCTACAAAGCGCTCGAGATACTCATAGAACTTGCTTGGATCTTCTTCCATCAGCTCAGCCAAGGTGCGTCCAGGAACCTTCTCGGTCAGAAGACCCCAACCGCCGCCTTGAACCTCAGAAACCTCAAGCACGCGCGGGCTTGCGATTCCACACTCATTAATACGGGCGAGATTTAATGCCTCGTTGAAAATGTCTGAAACGGGCTTCGTCTCATTGAACACCTTGGCAATCTGATCGCCCAGGTCATATACCTTCTTGTTACCGCGCTCAACAATGAGCGTCTTTGTGTCTGAAAGCTGCATATCCCTCGTGTCCTTTCTCACCGACCCAAAACTGGGTTTACGGGACGATTACGATCCTAGACTCCGTAGGACTGGGGCTCACGGCCATAGTAGGCATCGAGGAAGAGCTCCTTGATCTCAGAGATGAGCGGGTAGCGCGGGTTAGCGCCCGTGCACTGGTCATTAAAAGCCTGCTCACACATGTCATCCAAGGTCTCCAAGAAGTATTCCTCATCCACGCCATACTCAGCAATCGTGCGCTTGACGCCGATCGTATCTTTGAGCTCTTCCAGAGCAGTAATGAAGTTCTCAAATACCTCGGCATCATCTTTGCCACCGATGCCGCAGAAGCGTGCCATCTCAGCGTAGGCTGCCAGAGCATTTGGATAGGGGTACTGCGAGAAGGTTCCCATCTTAACCGGTGCCTCAGCAGCGTTATAGCGCATCACGCGGGTCAAGATGACAGCGTTTGCCAGACCGTGCGGGATATGGTGGAAGGCACCGAGCTTGTGAGCCATGGAGTGGTTGACTCCCAAGAAGGCGTTTGCAAACGCCATACCGGCCATGCAAGAGGCGTTATGCATGTTCTCACGAGCAACGGGATCGCCAGCACCGAACTCATAGGAGGCAGGCAGGTTCTCGAACACGAGCTTTGCAGCCTTCATAGACAAGCCACGGGTGTAGTCGCTCGCCATGATTGAGACATAGGACTCAATCGCGTGCGTCATAACGTCAATACCTGAAGCAGCGGTGAGGCCGCGCGGAGCAGTCATGGCATTATCAACATCAACAATGGCCATATTCGGCAGCAGTGCATAGTCTGCGAGCGGCCATTTAATGCCCGTGTCCTTATCGGTAATGATGGCAAACGGCGTTACCTCAGAACCAGTACCCGAAGAGGTTGGAATGGCTACAAAGTAGGCCTTCTCCCCCATCTTGGGGAAGGTAAAGACACGCTTGCGGATGTCCATGAAGTCCATGGCCATATCCTCAAAGTTAGCCTCTGGATGCTCATACATCATCCACATGATCTTACCGGCGTCCATAGCAGAGCCGCCACCGACAGCCAAGATGACATCAGGCTCGAAAAGACGCATCTGCTCAGCACCGCGACGAGCACACTGCAGTGAAGGATCAGGCTCGACATCATAGAAGCAATCATGTGCGATACCCATCTGGTCAAGTTTGGCCTCAATGGCACGGGTATTGCCATTCTTAAAGAGGAACTGGTCAGTCACAATAAAGGCGCGCTTCTTACCCATGACCGAGCCCAGCTCATCGAGGGCAACCGGCATGGAGCCCTTCTTGAAGTAGACCTTCTCAGGGGCGCGGAACCACAGCATGTTCTCGCGGCGAGCAGCCACGGTTTTGATGTTCAGCAAGTGCTTCACCCCAACGTTTTCGGAGACGGAGTTGCCGCCCCAAGAGCCGCAGCCCAGCGTGAGGGACGGAACCATACCAAAGTTGTACAGGTCGCCGATACCGCCCTGAGAAGAGGGGGTATTGATCACAATACGGCAGGCCTTCATAACATCTTGGAAACGCTCAATCTTTTCGGTATGAGCCGGGTTGACATACAAAGATGCGGTGTGACCCGGTCCTCCGGCAAGTACGAGGTGCTCAGCCTTTTGAACAGCCTCTTCATACGTAGCTGCGTGATACATTGCAAGCACCGGTGAGAGCTTCTCGTGGCTAAAGACCTCCTCGTTGGGATCGGTCGAGGTCACCTCAGCGATTAAGATCTTGGTCTTGGGGTTCACCTCAATACCGGCAAGCTCTGCAATCTTTGCTGCAGGCATACCGGGAATGCGATGATCAAGGGCACCATTTTTGAACATGGCCTCGCGAAGACCCTCAAGCTCAGCACCGGGCTTCACGAAATAGCAGCCACGACGCTCAAACTCAGCCTTCACTTCATCATAGATTGAATCAAGGGCGGTAACCGACTGCTCAGAGGCGCAAATCATGCCGTTGTCAAAGGTCTTAGAGTGAATGATTGAGTTCACAGCGACCTTGATATTGGCGGAGTCATCAATAACAACCGGGGTATTGCCAGCACCAACACCCAAGGCAGGCTTGCCGCTTGAGTAAGCTGCACGCACCATACCCGGGCCGCCCGTAGCAAGAATGATATCCACATCGCGCATCACGGTATTGGTGAGCTCAATGGAAGGCGTATCCACCCAACCAATGATCTCCTCAGGAGCTCCAGCAGCTACTGCAGCATCCAGGACAACCTTCGCAGCGGCAATGGTGCACCGAGCTGCTGCAGGATGCGGGGAGATGATAATGGCGTTTCGAGTCTTTAATGAGATGAGCGTCTTAAAGATTGCCGTAGACGTAGGGTTGGTCGTAGGAATGACCGCTCCTACGATACCGATCGGCTCGGCAACCTTGGTGATGCCCAAAGCCTCATCGTGCTCAATGACACCGCAGGTCTTCGTATTCTTATATGCGTTGTAGATGTACTCAGCGGCGTAGTGATTCTTGATCACCTTATCCTCAAGGATGCCACGACCCGTCTCCTCAACGGCCATGCGCGCCAAAGGAATACGCTGCTTGTTGGCAGCAAGTGCTGCCTCGTAGAAGATCTTGTCCACTTGCTCTTGGGTAAAGCTTGCGAACTCCTGCTGGGCTGCACGCATACGCTCGAGTTTTGCCTCGAGCACCTCAACCGTATCGACGATCTCGGGTGCGGCTGCCGCTTTCTTTCTCGCCATTCGGATCTCCTTCTGTCGCTTCGAAGGGCTACAACCTCAAGATAACTATACGAAGCAAAGATGAACGGTTGATAGATCTCGGTGAACGGTTTATATATTTTGAATCGTTTCAATATCATTTACGCAGGTAGAACCCTACCCCGTAAGAAATGAAAAGTGTGAAACCATATAAAGCACACATTAGAACAAGCACCTTGGGGCGTTTTTGAAGCAAAAAATGGCTGGTCATGGACATCAAATACAATTGAAACGCTTCACTTTATGTAGTCGACTCATTCATTTCTAAAGAGCCAGCAGATCAAGCGTCCTTCGTGACAGGTAATACGTGCCGCTCCCTCGATGATATTTGAGATGCCAATGTCTTCCAGCAGCCCGCAGGTACGCTGATGAAGCTCCCAGCGCATGCCTGTCTCTGTCACCGTATTAGTAAGCGCAAGCGGCATGAAGGAAAATGTCCGTCCTCGCATGTCTTCTGAAATCTCCCAGCACTCGCCTGCGCGCAGCATCCGGCCTTCAAAGCTGTCCTCTACAAGCTCAACAGAACCTTCCCATGAAGCCAGCTGCCCAATGACGCAGAGTGCATGATCTGGCCGACCCCCCACCAAACGACTCGCGCAAATCGTAGCGTTCGACCAGCGATGAGCAATGGCTCGCAGCGCGAGCGTTAGGTCGGAATAGTCTTTTGCTGTTGCGTAACGCTCGATTATCCAAGAGCCTCCGTCTCGCTCAACTCGCTCCAAAACAGCACTGGCCTCAGCGCTCACCGAGTCTGCATCTCCGCAAAAAAGATCAGGCTCAAGACCTGCATGCAAGATAGCGTCCAGCCCTCCATCAACTGCGACAATATGATCGGCATGTTTCGCTGCCTCAATAAGATCGGAACCACGAGCACCCTCAGGGGAGCCACCTACAAGCAAGATACGCACTACACTCTCTCCGTTCCAAGTTTGAGCCATCACACGGTTTCTGTTTCCAGAATAGGACAAGCCCTTTTTCGTTCTTTTGTCAAGAAGTAATCCCTGTGTAACGTCTAGCGTTATATTTCGACCGTCCCGGGTCTTGAGGCGACCGTTCACCGCGTAGCGTGATACATTCATGAGGGGGCTTTTGCTCGCAGCCATACAAATGGCAAATCTTTTCTCCGACGGCATAAACGCCGCAGGAATTAGATAAGAATGCAAGCTCTCACGTTCGTATCGAACCGGGGGATTGATGGGGTTGATACCGTGAACATCTCCGCACAGCAGCGTCTCGGCTCCGCACAGCAGCGTCTCGGCTCCGCACAGCAGCGCATTACCGACGACGATATCTACCTATTTCGCCAAGGAAGTTGGCAGCGTGCCTGGGAAAAGATGGGCGCTCACCAAGCAGTCATTGATGGTGAAGCAGGTTGGCTTTTCCGCGTATGGGCTCCAGATGTTCGATCTGTCTCAGTTGTTGGTGAGTTCAACGGCTGGAATGGTGACACCGCGCCCATGTCCCCCATTGCAGATAGCGGACTGTGGGAAGCCTTTGTTCCGGGAGCACAAGCAGGTCAGCTCTATAAGTATCTTATTGAAACCGATACTGGAAAGCTCCTGCACAAAGCTGACCCCTATGCATTTTACTCAGAGCAAGCACCTGGTACCGCCTCGGCATTGTGGTCGCTTGACGGTCACACCTGGAACGATCATGCCTGGATGCGCAAGCGCAAAAAAACGCAGCTCCTGAGTATGCCACTCAATATTTATGAGGTACATCTTGGCAGCTGGAAGCGGCATGGTAATGAGCCTCAGGGTGAGCCGCGAGCTGATGGTACCTGGCCAGGTCCGGGAGACCCTTTCCCCGCGCAACGCGGCACGTGCTATACCTATGAGGATCTCAGCCGTGAGCTGGTTGAATACGTAGTGGATATGGGCTATACCCATATTGAAATCATGCCAATTAGCGAACACCCCTTTGATGGTTCATGGGGCTATCAAACAACGGGCTATTTCTCTGCCACCTCCCGCTACGGTACCCCTCAGCAACTCATGGCCTTTATTGATGCCTGCCATGCTGCTGGCATCGGGGTCATCATGGACTGGGTACCCGGGCATTTCTGTGCAGATGAGCAGGGACTTTCATCATTTAATGGTCACATGCTCTATGAGCAAGGCATCCATCCCAACTGGGGTACTCACAAGGTCGATTTTGGCCGTGGTGAGGTAGTAAGCCTCCTGCTCTCCAATGCCTTGTTCTGGACTGAGCTGTTCCATCTTGACGGCATCCGTGTTGATGGTGTCTCAAGCATGCTCTATATGAACTTTGGTGTCGATAACCCGGCCGATAAGGTCTTTAACCACCTCGGCACGGAAGAAGACTTGGATGCCTCAGCCTTTTTGCGCCGCGTAAACTCAGCTATGGGGCGTGAGCACCCCGATGTGTTAATGATCGCAGAAGAGTCGACTGCCTGGCCGCTCGTTACCTATCCACCTGAGGATGGTGGCTTGGGCTTTCATCTTAAATGGGACATGGGTTGGATGAACGACACCCTTTCCTATATGCAGACTGACTTCCCTTGGCGCCCCGGCGCTCATGGCCTGCTCACCTTCTCCATCATGTATTCGTTCAACGAGAACTTTGTTTTGCCACTCTCCCACGATGAGGTGGTAAACGGAAAATGCTCCCTCATCCAGCGCATGCCGGGCGATCAATGGCGTCAGTTCGCGGGACTTCGCACCTTGGCGCTCTATCAGATGACTCACCCCGGAGCAAAGCTCAACTTTATGGGCAATGAGATTGGCCAATACATTGAGTGGCGCTATTACGAGTCAATCCAGTGGTTCTTGGCCGATGAGTTTCCCTTGCATCATGACCACCAAGTCTTTTGCCGCGAACTGAATCACCTCTACACGGCTCAGCGCGCGCTTTGGGAACGCTCCTACACACAAAACGGCTTTGAATGGATTAATGCTGATGACTCTGAAAAGTCAGTCATTAGCTATATCCGCAAAGGCGAGCGACCTCAAGACGACCTGCTTGTCATCATTAACTTCACGCCCGCCTATTACGAGCGCTTCCGGGTCGGTGTTCCCACACCTGGAAAATGGCGTCAGGTCTTCAATTCAGACGAAGAGCGCTATGGCGGCTCAGGCAAAACTAATTCACGACCGTGCGTAAGTGTTGAGGAGTCTTCAGACGGGCTTGAGCATTCAATTCTTCCCTGCTTGCCACCGCTTGCTGGTCTTGTCTTTCGTCGCGTACAACCCCGCGCCCAGGCAGGATCTGCTACTAAGACGAGCTCAAAGCGTCAAAGCGCAAGCCAGCGCGACCGGTCAGCACAATTATTGAAGGCTGCGAGCCCAGGCTCAAAAACCAACACGTCTCATTCTAAGGCTCAAAAGAGTACCGCTCATACGCGGACGGCGAGTTCAAAAGCAGCTACAGCGAGCGTAAAGAAATCTACGAGCACAAAGAAGGCTTCCGCTACACCCGCGAAACAAAGCCAAGACACAAAGACTTCTACAGCTGCTACCAAGCAGGCTGTGCGTACCAAAAAGACTGCATCAGCTCGACCCTCGTCAGCTGCACGCATAAAAAAGTCCACGCCAGCGCCCAGCCAATCTCGGCCCAAGCGCTCGAGCTAAGACTGAGCTTTTGTATCTATTCACCAGACGGGTCGCGAAAGCGCCCCCAGAGAGGAATCCATGACCACGATCTTTCAAGACAAAGAGCAGTTTATTGATGAGTACCGCCTCGTGGTAAAAGCCTTCACAGGCAAGAGCTTTGAGGAGGCTGGAGCAACTGATCGCTACCAAGCACTCGCTCGCCTCATCGCCGGACATGCTCGCGATATAGCTTCAGAGAGCTTTACCGAGAGCAGCCGCAAGCATAAGAAGCGCGTCTATTACTTCTCAATCGAGTTTTTGATTGGACGCTTGCTTGATAACTATCTGCTGAACTTTGGCATTCGCGATCTTGTAGCCGAGGCACTTGCCGACATGGGCGCTGACTTAGATGAGCTCTGCGAGCTCGAGCCTGATCCGGCTCTTGGAAATGGTGGATTGGGACGCCTCGCGGCATGTTTTCTAGATTCTATGGCACATGAAGGCATTGCGGGCTATGGCAATGGTATGCGCTATCGCTATGGCTTGTTCAAGCAAGAGATTGTAAATGGCCGCCAGCATGAGGTTGCCGACGAGTGGCTTTCCGGCGGATACCCCTGGGAAGTTCGTCGCCAAGATCGCGCTGTACGCATTGGATTTGGCGGACACGTTGTTACTCGCGAGAAAAATGGACGACAGGTCTATTCCGTTGAAGGGGCAAGTGAGGTACTTGCTGTTCCGTACGATATTCCTGTTGTAGGCTTTGGCGGTAAGACCGTTAATAAGCTGCGCGTGTGGAGCGCTGAGCCTGCAGAAGAGCATTTTGATCTTGAGACCTTTAACCATGGCGACTACGCCCGCGCCGATGCTGATCGAGCCAACGCTGAGGCAATTAGTGCCATTTTGTACCCCAATGACCAGGGTGAGCACGGACGTCTTTTGCGCCTGAAGCAGGAGTATCTCTTTGTTGCAGCCGGTATTTCGAGTCTCTTGCGTACCTATCGCGAGGAATATGGTTCTGATTGGGCACATCTGAGCGATCGTGTTGCAATTCACACCAACGATACCCATCCGGCAATGTGCGGCCCTGAGCTCATGCGCGTCCTGCTTGATGAGGAAGGCCTTGAGTGGGATGAAGCGTGGGAGATTGTCACAAAGACTGTCTCATTTACCAATCACACGATTTTGCCCGAAGCACTTGAGCGCTGGCCAATTGATACCTTTAGCCGACTGCTTCCTCGAATCTACCAAATCATTGAAGAGATCAACCGCCGCTGGGCTGAATCCTTTGATACCGCAGCCGAGGGCTGGCAAGAGCACTTCCGCAACACCGCAATTCTTTGGGATGGCGAGGTGCGTATGGCCAACCTGTCGGTCATCTGCAGCCATTCCATTAACGGTGTCGCAAAGCTTCATACCGAGATTTTGGAAAGCACGGTACTGCGCGATTTCTATGCGCTCACGCCTAAGAAATTCAATAATAAGACCAACGGCATCTCCCCAAGACGTTTCTTAGCTGAAGCAAATCCGGGCTATGCTTCCCTCATCAGCTCTGCCATCGGTACCGGCTGGCTCGATGATGCCTCAGAGCTTGAGCGCCTCCTCCCCTTTAAACAGGATGCAGCCTTCTTAGAAAAGGTTGGGGCTACCAAGCTTGAAAACAAGGCACGCCTCGCTCGCTACGTCAAGCGCGAGACCGGCCTCGTTATTGACCCGGCTTCAATTTTTGATGTTCAGGTTAAGCGCTTCCATGCCTATAAGCGCCAGCTCTTAAATGTTTTTAAGGTCATTGATCTGTATCAGCGCCTCACGACCGATCCTAACACGACGATTGAGCCAACCACCTTCATTTTCTCAGGCAAGGCTGCGTCGAGTTATACCTTCGCAAAGGAAGTTATTCGTCTCATCAACTCAGTTGCCGACGTGGTCAATAAGGATCCGCGTGTCAACGAGCTGATCAAGGTGTGCTTCATCCCCAATTTCCGTGTTTCAAATGCCCAGCTCATCTATCCTGCTGCTGAGATCTCTGAGCAGATCTCAACCGCTGGCAAAGAAGCCTCAGGCACATCAAACATGAAGCTCATGATGAATGGTGCATTAACCTTAGGCACCCTTGATGGAGCAAATATCGAGATTGTCGATCTTGCGGGTAGAGAAAACGAGGGCATCTTTGGCCTGACCAAGCCAGAAGTGCAAGAGCTCAAGGATAAGGGCAACTACCTTGCTTGGGATCTATTAAATGACGATCCTGAGCGTCTCGGCCGTGTCGTAGGCTCACTCACCGATGGCACCTTCTCTAAACTCTCTGGTGGATTTGAATCCATCCGTAATGAGGTCATGATCAATAACGATCCCGACCTGGTCTTACTCGACTTCCACTCCTATGTGGATGCTTTTGAAAAACTCAATCATGATTGGGCAAACCGCACGCTTTGGAACCGCCGCGCTCTGCATAACACGGCAATGTCTGGTTGGTTCTCAAGCGACCGAACTATCCGTGAATACCGCGACGAAATCTGGGGTGCATAAGGGCTGAGCGCTCGACTCCAGATCAGATCGCCTGAGTGAAAGGACGCGAACAACAGGAGGAACACCATTCGAAAAGGTACGAGAGAGGAAGGCTCCGATGAGCAGGAAAGAATGCATCGCCATGCTCCTCGCGGGAGGACAGGGCAGCAGACTGGGTGCACTGACCCAGAAAATCGCCAAACCCGCAGTGTCGTTTGGGGGCAAGTTCAGGATCATCGACTTTGCCTTATCAAACTGCACGAACTCAGGAATTGACACCGTTGGTGTCTTAACACAGTATCGCCCCTACCTGTTGCATTCCTATATTGGATCAGGTGAGGCATGGGATTTGGACTCGCGCGATGGCGGCGTTTCCATTCTCCCTCCCTATGCAACACAAGAGGGTGGCGCATGGTATGCAGGCACTGCCGATGCCATTACCCAAAACCTCGACTATATTAAGGGCTACTCCCCCGACTACGTGCTGATTCTCTCTGGAGATCACCTGTATCGCATGGACTATCGCAAGATGCTCGATGCCCATATTGCCCACGAGGCTGAGCTTACGGTCTCGGTTATGCCGGTGCCTTGGGAAGAAGCCAGCCGCTTCGGTATCCTCACCACCGACGATGACGATCGCATCGTTAAGTTTAGCGAGAAGCCCGAAAAGCCCGACTCCAACTTGGCCTCGATGGGAATCTATATCTTCTCAACCGATGCTTTAGTAGAGGCTCTTGAGGCAGATGCGGTGGATCAGCGCTCCAGCCATGACTTTGGAAATGACATCATTCCTAAGATGCTCGAGCAAGGAAAGCGCCTCTATACCTATGAGTTCCACGGCTTTTGGAAAGACGTCGGTACCATTGCAAGCTTCCACGAAACGTCAATGGATCTCTTAGGAGAGCACCCTGAGTTTGATCTGTTTGATCAGAACTTCCCCGTGCTGAGCAATATCACCATGCGGCCACCGCACTATATCGGTCCTGAGGCTCGCGTCAGTGACTGCCTCGTCTCCAATGGCTGCCGCGTATATGGCACCGCTATTCACTCGATTCTATCGACTGACGCCATTGTGGGTGAACGAGCAGTGGTTGAAGACTCCGTGCTCTTGCCCGGAGCCGTTGTAAAAGCAGGTGCTCGGGTGCGCCGGGCAATCTTGGGTGAAAACGCCGTTGTTGAGGAAAATGTACGGCTCGGGTCGGTAGACACCACAAAGGATACGGCCGTCGTTGGCAATGACGTCATCATCGGAAGGGGGAACGACCAATGATCAACAAAAATGCCATTGGCTATATCACCGCCAACTATGCATCGCGCGATCCTTCCGCCTTGGTCAGAAACCGTCCTATTGCGTCCATCCCATTCATGGGTCGTTATCGACTCATAGACTTCCCGCTCTCAAATATGATGAATGCCGGGATTAAAACGGTTGGCCTTGTTATGCCGGGTAACTGCAGGTCACTCATAGACCACGTGAGCTCGGGCAAAGACTGGATGCTCGACCGCAAAAAGGGTGGTCTGTTCCTAGTTCCTGGTAACCCCTTTGGTACCAGCAAGCTTGGTATGCGCTTCTTGCTCCGCGATCTTATTGCAAACGCTGAGCTCTTCTTGCGCTCACAGGCAAAATACGTGGTGATGATGGCCTCAAACATCATCTTCAACCTCGATCTCGATACGATTATTGATGCTCATCGTGACTCAGGTGCTGGCGTTACGATGGTCTATACCATGGCAGAGCGCAGCCAAACCGACGCTCAATCGCTCATCATTGGTGAGCGTGGACGCGTGCAGGCTATGAAGAGCGGCTGCTCGTATGGTGATGCCAAATTTATGGACTGCGCCATTATTGATCGAGAACTACTCCTCACGATCATTCGCGATTATGCCATGGCTGACTACCTTGACCTCTTTGAGGCAATTCGCTCTGACTTTGAGCGCATCGATGTGTGCAGCTATGAGTTTAAGGGGCTTGTGGTAGGCATCTTTAATGAGCGCACCTACTATGATCGCAGCATGGATCTCTTACGACCTGAGACCTATGACCGCCTCTTCTTACCTGAGCGTCCCATTATTACCAAGGCGCATGACGCGCCTCCGGCAAAATATGATGCAAGCAGCAACGCCCGTGATTCGCTCATCTCTGCAGGCTGCACGGTAAAGGGCATGGTGCGCGGGTCAATCCTTTCCCGTGGCGTTGTAGTAGAGCCAGGCGCTAAGGTGCTCAACAGCATCATCATGCCAAAATGCGTCATCGGTGCCGGGGCAACCGTTGAAAACGCCATCCTAGACAAGCACAATGTGGTTGCTGAGAACACCGAGCTTCGTGGCACCACCGATCATTTGCTCGTGGTTGGCAAGCAGAGCTTACGGATTTAGGCTCCACGCGCTCGATATGTACGGATTTCCGCCGTCCGGCTCGCCTCGCGACCGGGCGGCGGCCTTGAATATGAAAGGCTGATACAAGTTATGGCAGCAACTCACAGAAAACTCGGTGTGGTCTTTGCGTCCGCCGAAGCAGCTCCCTTTGTAAAAACGGGAGGCTTGGGCGATGTTGCAGGATCACTTCCTCATGCACTCGCCCGCGCTGGTGCCAATGTCATTGTTATGGTGCCAAAGTATGCAACGATTGATAGCTGGTGGCGCGATCAGATGGAGCATCTCTGCTCCTTTGCCGTACCGCTTGCTTGGCGAAGTGCCTACTGTGGACTTGAGCGCCTCGAATACAACGGAGTGACCTATCTCTTTGTAGATAACGAAGGCTATTTTGCTCGTGGTTACCCGTATGGCTTCTTTGATGATGGTGAGCGTTTTGCCTTCTTCTCAAAGGCAATTTGCGAGGCTTTGCAGCATCTTCCCGATGGCTTTACCTGTGATATTTTGCACTGCAACGACTGGCATACGGCCTTAGCACCCGTCTTTTTACGCGAGTTTTATCGCGATGTTCCCGGTATGCAGGACGTGAAAACGGTCTTTTCCATCCACAATATTGCCTTCCAGGGGCAATTCTCAGATAAGATTCTTGAGGACATCTTAGGGCTTGCCCACATCCCTGCTGCAGCTTCGCAACTGCGCTGTGATGCAGACTCAATTAACTATATGCTCGGTGCCCTCAATTACGTCGATGCCATTACCACCGTCTCCCCTACCTATGCAGAAGAAATTAAAACTGCTCCCTTTGGTGAGGGTCTTGACGGAGTGCTCCGCCGTAGAGGACCCATTTTGCAAGGCATTTTAAACGGCATTGACACGCAAGCTTTTAACCCGGCAACCGATACGGCCTTAGCCTCTCCGTTTTCGATCGATGATCTGTCTGGCAAGGCCATCTCTAAAGCTCGCCTACAAGAAGAACTTGGGCTTGAAGTGAGAGACGACCTGCCGCTCATGGCAATGGTTACTCGCCTGACTCGTCAAAAGGGTCTTGACCTGGTGCTCTATGCACTTGACCGCATCCTTGATGGCGGGGTACAGGTAGCTATTCTTGGCACGGGCGATGTGGACTATGAAAATGCGCTTCGCGCCTTTGAGGCTCGCCATCCTGGCCGCATGGCTGCCCGTATTCAGTTCGATCCGTCGCTCTCTCAGCGGATGTATGCAGGCTCTGATCTCTTCCTCATGCCCTCCCTCTTTGAGCCCTGCGGCCTCTCACAGCTCATTGCTATGCGCTATGGCTCTTTGCCTGTGGTGCGCGAGACTGGTGGTCTCAAAGATACGGTCACTCCTTATAACTACGAGACCGGCGAGGGCACGGGCTTTTCCTTTGCTAATTTCAACGGAGATGAGCTGGGGGATGCTGTCTTTCGTGGTGCACGCCTATTCTGGGATGATCGCGAAGCCTTTGTCCGCGTGATCAAACAGGCCATGAGCAAAGACTTTAGCTGGACAGAAAGCGCGAACCGCTATCTTGATCTGTATCGCTACCTCCGTCCGGAGATTCTACCTCCTGAGCCAGAGCCAGCCCCTGCGCGTGCTGATGAGAGCGATAAGGAGGACACATCTGCAGTACCAAGCGCTACAGATAATCGATCAAGCCATGCAGCATTAGCTGATGCGCAAGGTGGGGCATCCGAAGATACTGGCACGGTTGACGCTGTAGCAGAGCCTGCATCTGAGCTCGCAGACACAAAGGCTGCCGCTTCTGCACCAGCGGCTCCAGCGATTGAAGCGACACCAGCGCCTGAGCCTGAATCCAAGCAGACAGCTACAAAACAAGCGACCAAGAAGTCAGCAGCTCGCAAAGCCACTGCCACCCCAAAAAAGACAGCTAGCACAGCTAAAAAGAACGATGCGAAAAAGACCGCTCAGGGTGCGGAGAAATCATCTGCCACAAGGGCGCGCAAACCTGCTGCAAAGCAAAAAGTAACAGCAACAGATGCGCCTACAGACTCACCAGAGGCACCTGCAAAAGCAGCAGATGCAGCTGCTACCTCACCTGAGGTATCTCCAAAACCAACAAAGAGCACCACAAAGCGGGCAAGCTCAAAGACGACAGGACGCGCGACCGCTCAGAAAACGGCTGCGAAAACGAGCAGCGTAACAAAAAAGGCAACGACATCTAAGAAGGCCAGCGCCCCTGTTGAGCAGCCAGCAAAGACCGCAGAAAAGACTACCGCCTCGTCAACAAAGCAGAGCGCCACGTCAACGAAGCAAGCTGTCGCAACAAGCAAGCCTACCGCCGCCCCAGCAAAGAAGGCGAGTACCGGCGCTCGTGCCACAGCAAAAGCAAGCTCAGTTTCGAGTAAGAAAAAGGCACAGAGATCCTCGTCTAAAAAGAAGTAGGCTCTTGTTCTCACCCCGCTGAACCCATCTTCAGCATCTTACCTACGTAGCTTAAGAAAGCAGTGCAGCCCCGAGGAGGGGCTGCATGCGTTTGTTCCTATGGATGTCGTACGGGCAGCTCTACGACTACTTGTCCTTATGTGGACAATGCTCACAAGCAGATGCCGACGCAAGCTGTTTGGCATCCCCTGTTGTTGGTCCTCCTTGAGAGTCCGACGCAGCAGAGCTTTGTGGCACGTCCCGATGATCGGTATTGTAAAAACCACTTCCATTGAACGCGATACCGGTGGCGCTAAACTCTTTTTGAGCTACCGCATTACAGACGGGACAGTGAATCTCAGGTCGCTCCCCCATGCCATGCTCAACCTCAAATACCTCACCACATGCCGAACACCGGTAGTCATAGCGAGCCATAAGCCCACATCTCCTCATCTCTCAACCCGCACGTACCTGCGATTAGAACTCAGAACAACAGATCACGCCGCATCTCAGTCACTCACGCGACCGACACGGTCTTTGTGCGATCAGCGGCTTTCATGAGCTCAACAAAACCATCGCGAGCCTTGGCAATCTCGTCTTCAGATGCCTGCCATGACCAATTACCTTCTGCAACACCGGGATAGTTCATGCGCGCATCCTCGCCCAAGCCCAAGATGTCTTGCAGTGGGATCATAACCACTTCTGATTTTGACTCGAGCGCAGAGGCCATAATGGACTGAGCCAGCTCGCGCGCCTCATCGTTTTCGCTGCCTCCCGTAAACGAAGCTGCGCACCAACCTATGAGGGTTGCGGTGTCATGTGTTGAGGTGTAGATCATCTTATCGACCCGTGGCCGTACGCCACATCGCACGTCATAGTCTTCAAATTGAAGAACATCAAGCCCTAAAAAGCCGCAGCTTGAGCTTAAGGCACGCACACCCGGAGTTAAAAGACCAAGATCTTCAGCGATAAAGGGCAAAGGCCCCAAGGCTCGATGAGCAGCCCGGAACAGATCGACTCCAGGTCCTGCAAGCCAACGCCCTTGCTCGCAGGTACAACCAGCCGGAACACTAAAATAGCTATGGAAGCCTAAGAAATGATCGAGACGCACCACGTCATAGAGGTCGCATGCGCGCTCAAGGCGCTGGATCCACCAGGTATATCCATCCTCTTTCATATGATCCCAACGAAAGGTTGGATTTCCCCAAAGCTGACCATTAGGTGCCATATCATCTGCCGGAACGCCGGCAATCTCGGCAGGCTCACCCGTCTCCGTCAAATGAAACAGCTCCGGATGAGCCCAGGCATCCACTGAGTCTGCAGAAACATACATAGGAATATCGCCGATGAGAGCAATGCCACGCTCATGGGCATAGCGAGCGAGCTCATGCCAGGCCTGGTCAAAGCAGAACTGACCATAGGCTACAAAACGTGCCTCGTCTGCAAAGCGTCGATCATCCAAGAGCTCTGGCCGGTATGACCTCAACTGCTCTGGCCACGCTTGCCAAGGTTTACCCTTTTGTGCCTGCTTAATTGCAGTGTAGGCACAATATGGCTCAAGCCAAGCAGCTTGCTGAGCAACAAACTGATCAAATGCCGGGTCAGCCCCTCGAACAGAAAGCCCCCGGCCTTTCGCCTTCCTCCCCTTCCAGGTCTTATATGAACACCGAAGCTCGGCTTCGCCTCCGCTTACAAGCTCGATATTGCCAGCAAAGGCAGAAGGCCCTGCATACGGAGAATTAAACGCATCGGTTGGATTGACGGGCAATACCTGCCAGTATGAAAGACCCAGATCAGCAAGATGATCTACAAAGCGCCGAGCAGGCTCACCAAGCGTGCCAAAACCCTGCTCATTTGGGATCGAGGTAATATGGCAGACCGTTCCCACACCAGACGCCAAAGGCTTTTCGAGGCGGATCTTCTCATGGAAGTGAACGATCGCAGAGCCCATAGGTTCCAGGCTGAGATGCACAAGACCATCTTCTCCGATGACCACCTCACGTCCGCCCACCACCTCAGTTGCAGCAGGAGCCAAAGCCGGAATAGCAAGGTCGGCCGATGACGAGAGGGAGCGATTGATCAAAACCGTTGCGGCTTCTTTGTCACCAGAGCGCGTATAGGCCAAAACATCCTTATTGCCCGAGCTTATGGCGCGAATCGTTCCTGTTGTCATAAAAGGCAGAGCACGCCTGACCGCAGCAGCATTTTTGATAATCGTTTGCATATCGGTATCGTGAACATCTTTGAGATAGGGCAACGGACGACGATTGCCTGGGTCAGAAAGACCCTCGAGGCCAAACTCATCTCCATAATAAATTGAGGGAACGCCCGGAAACGTCATTTGAATGAGGCTTGCAAGCCAAAAGCGGGATTTTGCAAGACCCATGGAACCAGCGTCCAAGCGCCAGCGTCCACGCTCTTCTTCTGCCAAGGCTCCCTCATCAGGGCCTCCACCGAGAACCGAGGCAATGCGCGGGCGATCGTGGCTTCCCAGCAGATTCAGAGCACAAGACAAGGCCTCTGGCGGGTAATTTTCAGCGAGGGATTCAATGATCTCTGCTGCCTCGTCCGAGCCAATGCGACCAAGCAAGAAATCCAAAACCATCATTCTAAACGGATAATTCATTGCAGAGTCGAGCTCGTCGCCTAAAAGATAACGCCTTAACTGGCCATAACTCACCTTATTTGAAGCATCTTCCCAGACCTCACCTAAGATCAGAGCATCAGGACGCTCAGCTAAGGCAGCAGCCGTGATCTCTCTAATAAAGGAATCTGAAAGCTCATCGGCAACATCGAGACGCCATCCGCGTGCACCCGCTGCAAGCCAATGACGAACTACCCCATCTTTTCCAACAATAAGATCTTTGAAGCGCTTGGAAGACTCGTTTGTTGCTGGCATGTTTGAAATACCCCACCAGCAGTCGTAGGTTCCATCTTCGTGGAAGGTGTAAGCATCACGCCAGACGGATTTCTCGCTTTGCCAGGCACCGAGCCCAGGAAAATTGCCATAGCGATTGAAATAAACCGAATCATCGCCGGTATGGTTAAACACACCATCCAAAATGATCGAAATCCCGCGCTGGGCTGCCTCACGACAGAGGTCTGTAAAGTCTTTTTCATCGCCCAAGACAGGATCGATCTTCATATAGTCTGCCGTGTCATAGCGATGATTGCTCACAGCCTCAAAAATTGGATTGAGATAAATGACGGTCACACCAAGATCGCTCAGACGATCCAGATCCTCCTCAATACCTTTTAGAGACCCTCCATATAAGTCCCAACTCGCAATTGAGCCGTCTGGATTACGATCGTATACCGGTGGCTCATTCCAATCTTTCACAATATGCCTGCCCATGCCAGAGCGCGCGGGCGCGAGAGCAGCTTCGGTACGCTCAAGCCAGTCTGCATCACGGCGATACCGGTCAGGGAAAATCTGATACACGATGCCCTGTTCATACCAGCTCGGCCGGACTGCGCGGGGGCGATAGACCGTAATTTGAAAGGAGGGTGGATCGGCAGAGATGCTCATCTCGCCGACTCCTCCGGTCTTTCCAGGAGTTGCGCCAAGATAGACGGTTTCATGATCCGTCTCTGCAATAAAGGAGTACCAAACAATATTGGCCTCATCTAAGGGAACCTCAGCAGAGAAGAGACCAAGCTCTTCAGGGTCTTGACTCATGACAACGAGGCGCTCGCCATCTCCATCAACCCAAAGACGAAGCGTTACTCGAACCGACGATATATCAGCCTCGGAAACCTCAACAGCAATTGAAACAGACGTACCAGCTTCAACCGCACCGAACGGAGAGCGAAACCGAGACGAACGACTGTCATGGTAGATCTTCATGTGTAGAACAATCTCTCGAACGAAACAAACCTCGTAATCATACTTCAAGCCAGCTTATCGTGGCCGATTTCATCAATTCTTGAACCCTCTCTTACCGTTTTATTGCAGAGAACACAAACTATGCCACTCTTTTGCGTACATGCGTGACAGAGATGATCAGGTGTAGCAATACATACTGCCCTATGAAAAGGAATCGTGCACCTCCGTACCGCTATCTGAACAAACGCTTATATCTCATCTCGAACCAAGCCGGCTGCAAAGTGCCCATCAAACGCGCCCGGTGCCGGGCAGGTCTGCCACGACCAAGCGAGGTGCCATCCTCGACCAGCATTGCTCTCTAAAAACGCTTGGATAACCTCATCATTTTCTGATGAGAGCACCGAGCAGGTTGCATAGATCAAAAGACCACCAACAGCTACGCGCTTTGCTGCCGCCTCAAGCAAGCGCCCTTGGAGCGCAGGCAAATCATGAGCGATGGCCTTCTGATCCAGCCGCCAAGGAATCTCGGGATGTCTTCGCATGGTTCCCGTACCAGAACAAGGAGCGTCGATAAGCACGGTATCGAAGGCTGACACACCCCCTGCTGCGCGATCATGATCAGCTAAAACCGTATCCAAAGCACAGGCGTCTCCTGCATACACCTGAACAGACTCACCCAGTCCAGCACGCGCGAGGCGATCACGATTCATCCGACAGCGATATGCACTGATATCAATTGCGATATGTTCTCGGGCAATATGCGAGCGCTTAGCCAAGCTCGCGAGCACATAGGTCTTATTCCCACGACCCGCACCAATCTCAAGCAAGCTCCCAGGCCTGAGCGCTGAACGCGCTACCCGCTGGGCATGAAGATCGGTAACGATCACCCGCCCTGCTAAAAAAGGATCGCTTGTTAAGAGTGCCTGCATGTCCGAGATTGCATACGCTCCCACCAACTCAGATCCGCCCACCTCGCAGCATGGCTCAGCAAGGCCAGCTACCGGCTCAAAACCAGACCAAGATACATCATGCACATATGCACTCAAAGGTGCCGGATCAAGCTGGCATGCAGCAAGATCTGAGGCAGCCTCAAGCCCAACCGATGCTTCAATGGCATCAAAAAGCCAGGTGGGAAGCCCTGCTAAACGAGCCTTCATCACTGATTGACGACGATGTTTTGCGACGTCTGAAGCAGAGAAAAACGCTTTTCTTTGCTCAGCCACCCGCCTCAAGACCGCATTTGCAAGACCGGTCGCAGCGCGCGCCCGACTACGTACGAGCTCTACACCTTGGCTAACACCAACCTGAGGCTCACGACCCAAATAGAGTAGATCAAATGCTGCAAGCTGAAGCGCTATGCGTACACGACGCGACAAGGATTTGGGTGATCTGAGGAATCGATCGAGCAGCTCATGTATACAACCAGACGTGGCCACCGTACCGAGCGCCAAGCGGCGCGCAAAGGCAGCATCTCTGGAATCGAGGCCGGAAAGCAGATGTGTATCTGCAAGAACATCTTGAACGTGCACACCTCGAAAGGATGCTTGTTCAAGTATTGCAAGGGCTGCTTTTCTGGCAGGTGAAAGCCCGCTCACGAGAGCGCACTCCATCGTGAGGTCTCAACATGCCTCCCGGCGAGCCAGGCTCGAGCATCCATGGCACGCTTGCCATCGGGCTTGAGCTCTACGATCTCAAACGCCCCATCACGCGTACCCGCCACTAAACGCCCCGCCTGAGCCCTGAGCTCTCCTGGCTCAAGCGACTCATCAGATGGGCGAGCAAAAAGTACACGAGAAGAGATGCCATCTAACTGAGCGCGAGCAGGAGCTGCATCGTTGGATGCCAGGATACGACGAAGATTTACTGAAGCTGAATCTTCAGGATTAAGCCTCATCTCTGCCTTTGTAATTTTTGCCGCATGAGTGACATGATTCTCATCTTGCGCAATCCAGCGCGCCCTGCCCTCACAAATTGCAGGCAACTGCTCCACTAACAGCGCTGCCCCCATCTCTGCAAGCTCGCCGGTAAGCTCATCAGCAGTTTTTCCGAGCGCAGAGCACCGTGCCTGTGCGCAATAAGGCCCCGTATCAAGACCCGCTTCGATCCTCATGATCGAGACGCCCGTTTCTTCATCTCCCGCCAAGATACTCCGCTGAATGGGAGCCGCACCTCGCCAGCGTGGCAACAGCGAGGCATGCACATTCACGCAACCAGCAGGCACCAGCTGCAAAACTGCCTCTGGCAAAATGCATCCAAAGGCAGCAACACAAAAAACGTCAGCCTCTACCTGCGCAAGCGCAGAGATAACCCCATCATCGCAGCGGGAGCACTCAAGCGTTTGGATACCTCGCTCTTGCGCGGCAAGCTTGACCGGAGAGGCAACGAGCTTGCGTCCACGCCCTCTCACCGCATCAGGCCGGGTGAGCACGAGGGCAACCTCATATGTATCCGCTAAACGCTGAAATGCAGGCACCGCAAACGTGGGGGTACCCATAAAAACGATGCGCATCTCACACTCCCCTCTCTCAAACACCACCAAGCCACCAGACCCATACGTCGTCTGGCAACCAAGCTCATGCAAATACATGACTAGGCAGTTTCTCCTGGCCTCGCTCCACGCGCGAGCGCCTCTTGGTATTCCTTCAAAGCACGCATACGCTTGGGGCCTGATAGGCGTTCAAACATCGTAATGCCGTGGATATGGTCAATCTCGTGCTGAAGGCACACGCAGAACAAATCTCTGGCCGCCTCATAGCGCAGCAGGTCGCCCGAGAGATCATAAGCCTCAACCACAACTCGATCTGGCCTCATAATCTCGCAGGTAATACCGGGAATTGAGAGACAGCCCTCCGTATAGGGAACAAGCACATCAGAGCTCTCAACAATCACTGGATTGATCAAAACATACGGGTCGTAATCGGTAGCATCGGTATAGGTGGTATCCACCAATACCATCTGAAGGTTCTCGCCAACCTGTGGAGCTGCGAGACCGCAGCCCCCGTCCTCAAACATAATGCGGCGCATCCGCTCAGCTAAGGCAACAATCTCAGGTGTAATACGATCAATCTCTGCACATTCACAACGCAGGCGCGGATCGGGTGACAAAACAACGCCATCTACCTCCATCGTCGCGCTCCTTTCTTGCTATATAAACGCTGAACCGTACGATACAGCTCGTCTTTCATGCCACATCTCATGTACCCTGAGCAGGAAAAAGCATACTAACAGATCAGGGCGTATGAGAGAGCTACATAAGATCATAGGCGTCCACATCAACCGTCAGGCGCACTGAGCGATCAGGCGCACTGAGCGCAGCCGATCGCGAGAGCGCTTGAGGAACCGGAGCCGTAAGGGGAAACTTTACCAGGATATGATAGCGATACAGATCGTGCGCCCGCTCGATCGCGCAAGGATTAGGCCCTAAGATCTCAACCTCACCACCCGGCTTTGGTGCTAAGGCAGCAGACGTATGAGCAAGCTCACGGCAGAGGATGGCCATATAGCGCTCAAGACAGGCGCGAGCCGCTCGTGGATTTCGTGCCTGAGCAACAATATTTGCTAAGCGCACATAGGGAGGATAGCGAGCCTCTTTGCGCTGTGCGAGGTCTGGCTCACTATAAAGCTCGCGATCATGAGCAGCCACGGCACGAATAACTGGATCATCGGGGCGATAGGTCTGGATAATGACCTCGCTTGACCCTCCTGCACGACCTGCGCGACCTGCCACTTGCTCCAAAAGATCGAAGGTTCGCTCCTGTGCGCGAAAATCAGGCATATGCAGCGAATAGTCTGCGTTAATCACACCTACCATCGTAACTTCAGGGAAATCAAGACCCTTAGCGATCATTTGCGTGCCCAACAACACGGCGGTATGCGCATCATCGAAGGCCTCGAGCACGCGCCGATGCCCATCTTTACCCCGCGTTGTATCGGCGTCCATCCGAATAATCTCAACATCTGCGGGCAGCAGCTCACGTAAGGCATGTTCAACCTGCTGCGTGCCTAAGCCCATCTTGGCCAAATAGCGGCTCTTACAGCGCGGGCAGGCTGAACCCGGCGCAGGATAAGGTCTGACACGAAAGGTTTCTCCGCAGGTATGGCAAACCAGGGAATGATTGTGCTCATGATAGGTAAGTGCTGTTGAGCAGTGGCGACACGTTGGCACGCAGCCACATTCACGACAGAGCAAAAACGGAGCAAAGCCCCGGCGATTATGTAAGATGATCGCCTTTTCTTTACGATCAGCCACATCGAGCAAGGCCTGCCGGAGCGCTCCAGAAAAGATTGAGCGACCACCACGTGCAAATTCTCGACGCAAATCTACAATGCGCACACGCGGTAAAACCGCTCCAGAAGGACGTTCAAGCATCTGTGTTCGTTGCCAAGAAACGCCACCAAACTCACCTTGAGCTGAGCGTGCCATCGCCTCGGCGGAAGGGGTTGCAGATCCCAAAACAAGCGGGCAGCCTGAAAGCTGAGCAAGCTTTGCTGCCAGCTCGCGTGCATGGTAGCGCGGACTCGATCTCTGCTTATAGGACTGCTCATGCTCCTCATCAATAATGATGAGCCCGAGATTTCGCATGGGACAAAAAAGCGCTGAACGTGCCCCTACCACCACGCGCGCCCTACCTTCTCCAACCATATCCCACTGATCGAGGCGCTCACCAGCAGAAAGACGCGAATGAAAGACGGCTACTGCCTCCCCAAAACGTGAGCGAAAACGCCCTACCGTTTGAGCGGTGAGTGAAATCTCAGGCACTAACACACAGGCAGTTTTACCGTGCGCTACAACCTTCTCAATTGCCGAGAGATAGACTTCGGTTTTACCCGATCCGGTTACCCCGTCAATGAGGACCACATCACCGGCACCTGCCTCATACGCCCGATCGATCGCTGCCAGGGCTTGGAGTTGTCCTTGCGTGAGCTGATCTGGACGTTGGGCGGAAGCAGAAGATAGTGAGGTTGTTCCAGCTGCATTGCCACGCCATGCTCGGCGCTCCTCAACGCTCACCACACCTTGGCGCTCAAGCGAGCGAATGGCGCTTGTCATATCAGGGCAGAGGAGCCGAAGCTCGCGCGTTGTAACTGGCCCGCACGCAAGCGCTGAGATGAGCTGGCGCTGCCGAGCTGCATTCGCACGCGGCTCAAACTCACGACCGTGATCAGTCAGATAGACCCAACGTTCCTGTTTTGGCTCAATCGCTGGAGGCACCAGCTGCCATGAGCCATCTAGGTCTTTGCGAAGTCGGGGCGTTCCCCCTGGCGGTAAGAAAAGACGAAGACACTCTGCCAAAGGAGCAGCATACTCCTGGCTCATCCACTGAGCTGCAGCAGGAGCAGTATGAGAAAAGACTGGATCTGATAGCGCAGCGGAAATGAAGCGCACACGGCCAGGATCGAGGCCTTCTGTACCAGTAAGCTCCTGCAAGCTCTGGCCAAGCTCAACCACGTACCCCGCTGCAGGGCGGTTGCCGAAAGGAACCAACACGCAGGTTCCAATCGACACCACCCCCTTGAGCGTAGTGGGCACGCCATAGGCAAAGGGCTCAGATAAGGCTCGCGCAGGAATATCAACAATAACCAGGGCAAAGCCAGATGCTGTCGCGCCAATCGACTGCTTAGTCGTTTCATGAGCTACGGAAGGATCCAGCTGATCCTCTTCAAATAGCCGTGTCTGTCTCGTTCGGTTCTCGCTCATGCCCCCAGTGTAGCGCAGCTTGGATACAAACGATCACGCATCCTAAGCGCAATGGGGCTGTAGGGCGAGAAACACCACCAAACCATGCAGCAGTACAGGCAACCCAGCCGGATGCTTCCTTATGCAAGCAAGCCCGCAATCACACTTGAAAGCGCAATGAGAACGCCCACGATTGACTCTCCACCTAACAGACCAGAGGCAAATACAATACCCGCCTCATCGCTCTCACGCCGAGCCTTGCCCCGGGAAACCATCACGCGATCATAGATGAACTTTGCAGAAGCTCCCACAAACATGGTGAGCGTAAAGAAGAACGGCAAATACACGCCGAGGCCAAACATAATTGCCGGAAGACCCAAGACGTGCAGCAAAATACCACCCAGAATTCCGCCCACAAAAAATGGAACACTCGGAATTCCAGACACCATCGTGGCAACAACGCTTGCCTGAGCGGATACAAAAAGCTTTCCCGGTCCAAAGGCTTCAGGGCCGTACGCTGCAAAGAGGGCACAGAGGGTAATAACAGCGATCACCGAGCCTAAAAGCGCCCCGATAGCCTGGCCGTACCACATCGAACGCGGATCGGTACCGATGACAGCACCGGTCTTAAAATCGCTCATGACATCGCCCGCAAGGCCGCAGGTAACCGCAATGAGCGCTGCCACCAAGAAGAGCCCCGTGCTTGCCGTGTCTGAAATCCAGGCAACGAGCAAAAGAACAATCAGACCAAAGATCTCCATGGGGTCAATACCGGTCTGTCCAACCGACTGAGCGCTCATGATGGTTGTCACAAAACTCATGGCAATAACCACCACAGCCACGATGGGAGAAAGACGCAGTATTGTCACCACAATCAAGACAGCGAGCGCTACCATGAGCGCCAAAGCTCCTGCATCATAGCGACCTGTCAAATCACCAACCAAGCCTTCTTGTGTCTTGGTATGAGCGCGCACCTGTATCGCCAGTTTTGGCAGAATATCTTTGATCACAACGCCTAAACCTGAGCCCATCATAAGACCCATACCGGCACTTGCAACCATGCCTTGAGCAGTCGTGAGATCAACCAAACCTAAGGTAGATCCTCCCCAGATCAGACCAAAATTGGCAAGGAGACCACCGGCAAGCTGAAATCCAACAGCTGAGGCACCAATCAAAAAGCCCACGCCGAGCATCATCGGTGAGTTATAGATGGCAAACGCGACGCCAGGAATCGGCAAGGTCGCAATCATAGGCGGTAAGAGGTGCGCCACATCGCGAACTGCGGCATATACACCGGCGAGCCCCATCGATACAAAGAGTCGGCGACCCGTATTGCCCCCCGCCTCACTTGCGAGCAGGGTCTCGGCAGCTGCCGTGCCAATGGGATACTCAAGATCAGATTCATCAACAAAGCGACGACGAATGAGAGCCGTGCACACCAGCCCCAAGAGTGTTCCGGCAAGTGCCACACCCATAATCTGCAAGGGGCTCACCGTATCGGCCAAACCGAGCATCCAGATTCCCGGAATGGTAAACGCAATACCTCCCGCAACCATGGAACCGGCAGACATGATGATCTGTGTAACATTGACCTCATTCAAACTTCGACGCCCACAGGCACGCAGCAACACCAAAGACATAATCGAGGTAAAGATGGTAGGCCACGGGAGTGAACCCATTTTTAAGGCGGTATACACCGATGAGGCAGTGATGATTACGCAGCCAATGCAACCGATAATCATACCGGCAAGGCTGATATGGGTGCGCGCTTGCGCACCCGAAGACTCAGGCAACATATACGCTCCTTCGTATATCCGCTCCCCCTGTAACGAGGAGTCGGGTTACGTCACGGACGGGACATAGTATAGTCATTTTGAAAGACAATGCTCAAAGATTTGGAGCACCATGAACGCTCAGCATCCCGGACATGAAGCTGTATTGGCTGTTGATGTGGGAAATACCCGTACTGACCTTGGCTTGTTTGACCAAACTGAATTACTGGGCACCGTGAGCCTCACAACGCCGAGCCGTCTCACCGAGGATGAGGCGCTCACCTCACTTGAAATCGCACTGGGACGTCTCGGTGTTGCTCACCTTGCAGGAGCAATTCTTTCGTGTGTTGTTCCCAATCTCACACAAACCTGGACAGGAGCGCTCGAGCGTGTAAGCACCAGCAAGGTACTCACCGTAGGACCAGGCCTTAAAACTGGCCTCAAGATGAACTATGACGATCCAAAAGAGGTAGGCTCAGATCGTGTTGCCGATGCGGTAGCTGCACGTGAGCTGGTCAGTGGCTCTGTTGTAGTGGTTGATTTGGGAACAACTACAAACTTTGAGGTCATAGATAGCAGCGGGGTCTTTCTTGGAGGGATCATTGCACCGGGGCTTGCCCTAGGGGCCCGCGCACTTGAGCGAGCAGCGGCTCGCCTGCCCATGATTGAACTTACAGCACCGAAACACGTTATCGGTAAAAATACCCGTTCGGCAATTCAGGCCGGTGTGGTCTTAGGAGAGATTGCACGCATCAATGGTCTTATCGATGCAATCAGCTCCGAGCTTAACGAAGACCCCGCCATTATCGTCACCGGTGAGGGCGCTGCAGCAATTGCCGCCACTCTTGAGCGCGACGCCACCGCAGAGCCCTACCTCACGCTCACCGGCCTTGCATATTTATGGCAACTCAACCAAGGCCGGCGGGGCGAACGAAGCTGGTAAGACAAACGATGTGCATAAGCTCAAAGATCAGACGATCGAGACTCACGTGATCGAGGTGCGCATGATCGGGGTTCGCGTGATCGGGGTTCGCGTGAATTTCAAAGACCGCAGGCACTGCGAACTGCTTGGATCCGATCACATCGCTCCCAGGTAAAGTCTGAATCTTCCCTACCAAAGTGACCATAGGTAGCAGTCTTCTCATAGATGGGGCGCATGAGATCTAGATCGCGAATAATCGCCCCTGGCCTCAGGTCAAAGACCTGCTCAACTGCCTGCTCAATGAGGGCCTCAGGCACGCGTGCTGTGCCAAAGGTATCTACCATGATGGACAAGGGATGAGCCACGCCAATGGCATAGGCTAGCTGCACCTCGCAACGATGTGCAAGACCTGCAGCCACAACATTTTTCGCAACCCAGCGAGCGGCATAGGCTGCCGAGCGATCCACTTTGGTCCAATCTTTACCAGAAAAGGCTCCACCTCCGTGGCGACCTGAACCACCGTAGGTATCAACGATAATTTTTCTTCCCGTAAGGCCGGTATCACCCATAGGCCCGCCAATGACAAAACGACCCGTAGGATTTACATAGACCTCCGCGTCTTCCCATGCCATGTTTGCCGTTTGCATAACGGGTGCGATGACCTCGCGCATCAAATCTTGGCGGATACGATTCATATCGTGAATATCAGCTGCATGCTGAGTAGAAATCACAATGGACTCTACTGCCTTCGGACAATCTCCCTCGTATCTCACGCTCACCTGCGTCTTTCCATCAGGGCGCAAATACGGCAAGGTATTGTTGTGGCGCACCTCAGATAAGCGCTCGGCAAGCCGACTTGCAAGATAGTGCGGTATAGGCATGAGTACCGGGGTCTCATCGGTTGCATACCCAAACATCATGCCTTGGTCTCCGGCACCAATTTGATCTAAGGGATCATCTGTCTTGCCTGCCTGCACTGCATGACTCTCATCCACACCTTGGGCAATATCAGGGCTTTGACCATGAATAATATTGATAACTCCACAGGTCTCGCAGTCAAAACCATATTTTGCTCGGTCATAGCCAATACGGCGCAAAACCGAGCGAACGATTTCTTGCACATCAACATAGGCCTCGGTGCGAATCTCACCAGAAACGACAACCATACCGGTAGTGAGCAAGGTTTCACACGCACAACGAGCAGCCTCAACACTCGCAGGCTTACCATCAGGTGAAACATAGCCACGCGACTCAAGATCAATCTCTTTAGCAATGATCGCATCAAGCACAGCATCAGATATTTGATCGGCAATCTTGTCTGGATGCCCCTCAGTTACCGACTCTGAAGTAAAAAGGTAGGAGCGCCCCTCACGCACAGGTGAGGTGGAACGAAGTTGATCAGTCACAGAAGACCCCTTTCATACGAAGTGCCCGGCGGCCGTTGCCATTCCGCCGGGTCACCTATGTCTATCGATTGTAGCCTGCTTGCCCACATTCACGCGGCAAAGCACTCAGATAGCAAAAGCTCGAACGCAGGACGATCAAGGATGTGAGCTCAAGCATGCAAGGAGCTTACTCATACCAGCTCAGCAAGAAGCGTAGGCAAATCCTTTCTACCAAAGATCGTTCGCTCACTTCCTCCCTGCTCAATCACCACGCAAGGAACACTCATAGCACCAAAGCGCTCACGCAGCTCAGGAAAACGGGCAACGTCAAAGACTTCAGCGCTCACGAGAGGATGCTCAGCAGCAATACGCTGGGCTGATAGAACCGTCTCAGGGCACATCGTGCATGAAAGAGAAACCAAAATCTTCAAGGTTATTGGCTCGGCAATCGACGCAATAGCTGTTCGGGCAGCATCATCAATCTGCTGGCCAGGACCTGCCACGTTATAGATGCCAAGGATAAAGCTCGTAAACTCATGTCCTCCCGGCACGCCGTGAAAAGCGAGCCCAGACGAGGTACCGTCTTCACGAATGAGTTCAACAAACGGTGTGTATTCTTGATCGCCCTCGCTCACGCGCTCAACGCTCAGCTTCTCTGTCTCAGCAGCTAGCTCATCCATAAAAGCACCAAGCTCAGCTGCAGCTGAACTTGAATCGAGATGCAGTCTCAAGATCACCGGAGCTGCCATGCGCTCAAAAACCGGAGCGAGCTGAGCGCGCATGGCCTCATCAATAAAGCCGCCATCTGTGCCTTCTGTGTGAGACACAGCGGATGCGGGTTTATGTGTGGGACGAGAGACCGGAGGTGTTGGATGCAGGCCCGTTTTTTCCTGTGCTTCTTGTAAGAAACGTTCCATCACCGTAGCCGTCTCGGCAGCATCACCAACAGCAGTAGCTACCTGGCGTAAGCGCTTTGCGCATACGTCTCCTGCGGCAAAAAGCCCATCGCATCCACTCATACGCTCAGCATCGGCCAGCACATAGCCGTGCTCATCAAGGGTGGCAAGATCACGAACAAGATCGGTTGCTGGAGCATAGCCTGCAAAGACAAAGACACCGATATGTGAGCCGTCTTCTGAACGGAAGGTCTCTTCCTTGTCAGTTTGAGTATTGCGATAGCGCACAAAGCTGAGCTTGCTGCCATCGCCTCCCACCTCACAGACCTCGGTATTAAGATAGACGTCTATCTTTTCATGACGCTTTGCCTCTTCTGCTACAGCAGGAGCGCAGGTAAAGTCTGGCTCGCGCACCAAGATGCGAACACGCCGCGCATAGCGGGTTAAAAACACCGCCTCTTCAGCAGCAGCAAAGCCCCCGCCCACCACAATGACATCCTTGCCAGAGAAGAATTCTCCGTCGCACGTTGCACAGTAGGCAACACCACGACCCCGATACTCCTCTTCACCAATAAAGCCTGCAGAGCGCGGAGATGCACCGGTTGCCAACAATACTGCGAAGCAGTGCAGCTCTTTACGCGAGGTCTGCACGCGTTTTATCGGGTCTTCCATCTGAAGCGCCGATACCTCAGCGAGTAAGAATTCTGCACCGAACGCCTCTGCTTGCTTGCGCATCGTCTCGGTCAGCTCAGTACCACTCGCAGATAACACACCTGGATAATTGACAACCTCATCGGTGATCGTAATCTGCCCACCAAAGCGCTCTTTCTCAACCACCAGCACACGATAGCGCGCGCGAGCTAGATAGATGGCAGCAGTAAGACCAGCCGGACCGCCGCCAATAATGACGGCGTCATACAGCGTGCTGGGATCGAAATTGTCCGCTGTGCTCACAGAAGACTCCTGTGCGTGAGCCATACGCGTTTCCTTTCTATAAGAGCTCATTACGAGCACGAGGTACTAACAACAAAAACGGGACTCCGCCGCGAAGACGAAGCCCCGCAGCAAATTGACGGGATACGAAATACCTACGAGCGGATAGCCCTTAGAGCTGACCTACCAGATCAAGCGAGGGCTTGAGCGTCTCAGCGCCGGGCTGCCAGGTAGCAGGACACACTTCATCACCGTGCTCGGCAACAAACTTTGCCGCCTGAACTAAGCGCAAAAGCTCATGAGCATTGCGGCCAATACCTCCTGCCGTTACCTCATAGACCTGAATTCTGCCCTCAGGATCAACAATGAAGGCACCGCGCTCAGCTAGGCCATCTGCTTCAATGAGCACCTCAAAATCACGGGCGAGCACATGAGCAGGATCTGCGAGCATGGGGTAGCGAACCTTCTTGATCCGCTCAGACTCATCGTGCCAGGCCTTATGCACAAAATGCGTATCACACGAGACCGAATAAATCTCACAACCCTCTGCCTTAAAGTCGTCATACAGCTCAGCGAGCTCCTCCAGCTCAGTTGGGCATACAAACGTAAAGTCTGCTGGATAGAAGAAGAAAAGACTCCACCCACCTAGAACATCCTCACGTGTGACGGTCTGAAACTCACCATCTGAGAAAGCCATTACAGAAAAATCGCCAATTTCTTTATTGATCAGTGACATAGATCCTCCTTGATAGGAATACTTCCCAATAGGACAGATCCATCGTAGCAGCTTCGGCAGGCTGCAGGCCTATAAGTTTGATATATATTACTTTTCCATATTGGAGACAGGAAATACGAGCATGCGAACAAGCACACACGGGCACGCTGCAAGCATTCACCTGAGGCTTCCGCCCCCGGCCTGCAAGGCTTACCACATCAGACATGCATCTAAGCCACAAGCTGAGACACGTAACACCGTGCGAGTCAGATAAGGCATGCGCCGAGACCATCAGCTCGAGCACGCGATACCGTGTGAGCTGATACGACATGAGCCACGACCATCAGCTCGAGGTTGAAGCGTGCAATGCCCGCCAAACACGATGCCCTAAGATAAAACGCTCTGCAAAACCAGACATAAGCCTAGACGGTCAGCTCAATCAAATTCCCCTCAAAGCCAACTACACAGCTCTCGTAATACCCATCTCCCGTGGTTCGAGGGCCTGAGAGCACCTCAAAGCCATCTGAGGCCAAACGCGCAGTCAGCTTATCTACCGCAGCTTTCGATCCAAGCGAAAACGCAAGATGAGCCCAGCCTAAGGACGACTCCGGATTCGGATACTCATGCTTGCTTGCAAGATTCATAATCTCCAAGCGAGCGCCATCCTCAAAACTCAAAAAATATGAGGTAAATCCGGTTTGTGCATTGTGGTATTTCTCACCTGCCTGCGCACCAAGGTAGGTTTCAAAAAAGCCTCGAGCACCCTCAAGGTCACGGACATACAGTGCAATATGCTCGATTCTCATACGTTCCCCCTCTCTACGCCCTCATCGTCTCATCTTAATCTGGGGCAGGCCAGCAGCTGCGGCGCTATAATGCAAAAATGCATATGTAATCAAAAGCTTCATGGCTTCTCTTACTACGACGATTGGATTTGAGCATGACCTCACCTGTCCGCGTACGTTTCGCACCCTCCCCCACTGGCAAACTACATATTGGCGGGGCACGGACGGCTATCTACAACTGGGCATTTGCCAGATCTCATCAGGGTACCTTTATTCTGCGCATTGATGACACTGATCCGACGCGCTCAACCAAAGAAAATACCGAGATTATCTTAAGAGCGCTTCGTTGGTTAGGCCTTGACTGGGATGAGGGACCGGATGCGGGTGGAGACTTTGGTCCTTATGCTCAGGCCGAGCGCTTGGATATCTATCAAAAGACTGCTCAGCGCCTGCTTGAAGAAGGCCATGCCTATCCCTGCTTTTGCACACAAGAGATGCTCGCCCAAGATCGTGAAGAGGCGAAGGCTCGCAAAGACCCCAATCAGGGTTATCAAAAGCGGTGCCGTCATCTTACTCATGACGAGGCTCAAAGACGCATGGAGGCAGGAGAGCCCTATACCCTGCGCATTAAGGTGCCGGAAAATCGCGGGGATATCATCATTGATGATGCGGTCCACGGACGGGTAGTCTTTGATGCTCATGAGGTAGATGACTTTGTGATTCTGCGCTCAAATGGAACGCCAACGTATAATTTTGCCACCGTGGTTGATGATGCGGCTATGCAAATTAGCCATGTCATCCGTGGTGACGACCATCTGTCGAATACGCCTCGCCAGGTCATGGTCTATGAAGCGCTCGGAGCACCAACTCCCATCTTTGCTCATATTTCGATGATCTTAGGTGCGGATGGCAAAAAGCTCTCCAAGCGCCACGGCGCTACCTCAGTTGAGGAGTATCGAGATGCAGGCTATGTATCTGATGCCTTCGTAAACTATCTTGCTCTTCTCGGCTGGTCGCTCGATGGAGAAACCACCATTATTCCGCGCGATGTATTGGCGAGTCGCTTTAGCCTCGATCGCATTTCTAAAAACCCAGCAACCTTTGACCCAAAAAAGCTTGACTGGATGAATGCTGAGTATATTTCTGCCATGGATGACTCACGCTTTGCAGATGAAATCTTGCTTCCTGAACTCGTTGAAGCTGGCTTTGTTGAGGTTGGCGATGAGTTTGATGAGTCCTGGATTGATGCTTTGGCCTCAATCGTCAAGCCGCGCACGAAGTTTTTAGGTGATGCCGCACCTATTGCTGAGCCCGTATTTCAGCATGCCGACACCCTTGTTTTTGATGAGCGATCGGTGGCGAAAGGCCTTGCGCCTGAAGGCATGGGCAAGGTGTTAGACGCAGCAGAAGAAGTGCTTTCGCATCTAAAAAACACTGACTGGAATCCCGAGACGATTGATGCTGCTCTTGAAACCTTGCCCGAAGCGCTTGATATGAAAAAGCGCCAGGTTTTCCAGGCAGTTCGTGTAGCAATTTGTGGCAACCTTGTCAGCCCTCCGCTTGGTCAGACCATGGCTCTCATTGGTTCCAAGGATTGCCTTGCCCGTCTCAAGCGTGCACGTGGTCTTGCTGGCTAATACCTCCTTTCCAACCCTTTAGGAGCACTATGTCTGCCCCCGCCCAAACTGCTGCCAACCTATCTGCCTTTGAGATCTTAGGCCCGATCATGGTCGGCCCTTCCTCCTCACATACTGCAGGAGCGCTTCGACTTGCCCGGGTTGCTCGCGCCCTTGCAACCGATGGGATTGCAAGCATTTCCTTTACGCTTTGGAACTCATTTGCCCATACTCATGAAGGGCATGGCACCGATCGAGCCTTGGTAGCAGGAGCCTTAGGGCTTAACACCGATGATATGCGCATTAAAGATGCTTTCGAGCTTGCCCAACAAGCAGGCCTTTCGTACCGCATACAGATTGGTGGCGATAACGAGGCCTTCCATCCCAATTCCGTAGGAATTGATGTCACCACCACGTCTGGCTCGACCGTTCAGATTCATGGAGAAAGCTTGGGCGGCGGGCGTATTCGCATCAGCCGAATCAACGATATTGACGTTGACCTATCGGGCGAATACACCACCCTCTTTGTTGTTCACCAAGATATTCCCGGTGCCTTAGCGGCGCTCACCCAAACCCTCGCTCAAGATCACGTCAATATTGCCTTTTGCCGTACCTATAGAACTGAGCAAGGCGGACGAGCGTATACCATCTTTGAAATGGACGGCGCGGCTCTTCCTCTGGTACTCCCACGCATTGAAGCAATACCGGCGGTTTTTTGGGCAACCTTTATTGAACTGCCGGGTACCACAAGCTCGGCTCCCGGCGTCAGTACGTCAAGTCTTTTTCAAACAGGCGCTCAACTTCTCAAAGCTTGTCAGGAGCACAAGGCCACCATTGGCGACTTGATGCGCAGGCGAGAGACTGCGCTTATGGGCAAAGATCCCTCAGCTCTTATGAAGCGCGTCATTGAGGTTATGCACGAGGAAACAGAGGCTCCGCTTGCCCATCCCGAGCCGTCGCTGGGCGGGTTTTTAGGCGGCCAGGCAAAGGCAGTCGCAGATGCTTCTTCCAAGCTTGCATCCGCGCTCACCGGCTCTGTTCAAACCAACGCTATCGCTCGAGCAATGGCTGTTCTTGAGCGAAGTGCCTCTATGGGCGTTATCGTGGCAGCTCCTACCGCAGGATCAGCAGGCATTGTGCCTGGCTGCGTGCTCGCCCTCGCCGAGCACGTCGGTGCAAGCCATGCAGATGTTGCTGAAGCCCTCTTTTGTGCCGCAGCCATTGGGCTCATCCTCACTGCAAATGCCAGTGTTGCTGGAGCTGAAGGCGGCTGTCAGGCAGAGGTAGGAAGTGCTGCTGCTATGGCTGCAGCAGCAGTGACTCAGATGCTTGGAGGCAGCCCTCGGCAAGCCTTAGATGCAGCCTCGCTTGCTCTTTCCAATCTCTTAGGCCTGGTATGCGATCCGGTTGCTGGCTTGGTAGAAGTGCCGTGTCAAACGAGAAACGCTATCGGTGTGGCGACAGCTTTCTCCTCAGCACAGCTCGCACTCTCAGGCGTTAGCTTTCTTGTTCCCTTTGATGAAATGGCACGTGTCATGTATGACGTAGGCAAGGCCTTGCCCTCGAGCCTTCGCGAAACTGCTCAGGGAGGCATTGCCGTGGCTCCTTCTGCCCAAGCTGCGCGGATTGGCTGTGCAGCTTGCCCCCGTGCCTAAACCCATCATTCCAAAAGAAATCTCGAGTTCGTGCTCATTGTTTCAGGACGGTGCATGTCCGCGCTGGGTTGCTATACTATCTCATGGCTGAAACGAAGTTAAAACAGATTGATCCTTGGGGAGTGCTCAGATGCCCCGTTCAAACGATTCAACTATGCAAACAAGCGCAGGTGCACCTGGCAGTTCAGGCGCCCAAGCATCCAGCTCAGATATAAACGATGAGGTGCCTCAGGGCTCTATACACTCGAGCGCGCTCAGTGAGTCAAGCGCTCTCAACGCACGTATCCCAAGCGTAACGTCTGAAGACAACAATCTTGGGCGCATACTTGCCCCGGTGAGCATTCATGAACAGGCTTCTGCTCAAACAGGAGCTCACATGCGCGACAGCACCGCTGAGTCTGAAGGCGGCAAAGCTCACGATCGACCTCATCACCGCCTTCGTATCGCGCTCGGCGTCTTTGGCGGCCTCATCGGTCTCACCTATCTCGTGGGAGTCCTCGTCTTTTCTTTCATCTATTATCCGCATACCTCGATTGCTGGCGTTGATGTATCCCTTGCCACCAAAGATGCTGCTTCGGAGCGTATTGGCAAGGCTGCAGCAGCCTATCGCTTGCATATCAACGGTGAAGGCTTCTCGTGGACCTATACACCTCCCAAAGGTTCAGACCTCCTCGATGCCTCCAAACGTTCCTCAGATGTGTTAGCTACCAATACGCCCTTTGCCTGGCCGTGGCGGCTTGGGAAGGCTCTGCTCAAGGTAGAGCAAGCTCGAGCAAACACGCTTGATCCCACAACAGAGGCTGCTCCTTTGCCCGCCTCTTTTAATAATGAGGCGTTTCAAAAAGAGCTCAACCAGGCAATTGATGCATATAACGAAGACAGAACGGGTGAATTTAATGCTCAAAGTGCCTTTGATCCTCAAACCGCTACCTTTAGCTCCACAAAGGCACTGAGCAATGCCAAGCTCGATCAAAATCGTATCTCGGAGTTGGCGCGTACCGCACTCTCAAACCTTATTGACTCAGTTGAGATCGATGAGTCTTGCTTTTTATCCTTTGCTAATCGGTCCTCAAAAGAAGAGATTGAAACCGCGTGCGCCACAGCTACGAAGCTCGTCTCTTCTCACATCACGCTTACGATGGCAGGCAATGAGGTAGCAAAGATTGAGCCACAACAACTTGCTACCTGGGTTTCTTTTGATGAGCACTTGACTCCTCACCTCGATAGCAAAGCCTTACAAGACTGGGTGCGCACCTATACCACCGATTCGCTTGATACCGTAGGCTCAGAGCGCAGCTATACACGACCTGACGGCAAGCAGATTACTATCTCGGGAGGCACCTTCGGCTGGATTGTCGACTCAGCAGAGGCTGCTCGCTTGGTAGCTGAGGCAGTACAGGCAGGGGGCGACAAAACACTTGAGCTTCCACTCAAGCGCGAGGCAGATACCTTTGCCGGAAAAGGCCAGCGCGACTGGGGTTCATGGCTTGATGTCGATATTTCAGAACAGCACGCCTACCTCTATGACAGTGCCGGATCACTCCTTTGGGAATCGGGCATCATTACAGGCAACCCCAACCAGCGCAATGCCACCCCCACAGGCATTTACAGCATCAATAACCTCGCTCGCCACGTCACGCTCATAGGCAAGAAGGATCCAGAAACAGGAGAGCCAATCTATCGCACGCCGGTTGACTATTGGATGCCCTTTGTAGGAGGCGCTATTGGTTTTCACGATGCAACATGGCAAGCATCGTCGAGCTTTTCAAATCCTGATGCCTACTACTATGTAGGAAGCCACGGATGTGTAAACCTCCCCTACGCTAAGGCAGAAGAGCTCTATGGTCTCATTTCAGCAGGGCTTTGCGTAATTGTGCACTACTAACTGAGCGATCTCTGCACTGCCCGATTGGATAACAAAATCGTAACACTTGCCTGAAATCATCCACTGATCCCTTGAGATCGCTCAAGTTAATCTATCATGACATCATGCCACCTTACGATAGGAGCGCAGATGTCTGATACGAATGAACCACACATTCCGATCAAGCCGCAGACCGAGGCTCAAAATCCGGTTCCACCGATTCCTCCGGTGCCCTCTACCCAAGCTACTACCAAGCTTTCCCCACCGTCCGAAGCCCTTGCAAACGTAAGCGATGTGGGATCGACTGACGATGAGGTCTATGCCAAGCTCAAGGCCAAGCGGGCTGAGCGCAGGCGTCGCAAAATTCGCCGGAGAGCAATTATTGGTGGCTTTATAGCTGCGGTCATCATCCTTCTTGTTGTGCTCGTGCATATCTTCTCGCAAAAGCCAGATCAGCTTACAGAGCCTGTGGTTGATATGGCCACACGCGGAGAATACACAACAACCGTTCGGGCATCCGGCTCGCTGGAGCCTTTATCTGCCACGGTCATCACCCCAGAAGTCACCGGTACCTTCTCTGAAGTTGATGTTGTTGCCGGTCAAACCGTACAAAAGGGCGACGTCGTCTTAAAGGTTAAAAACGATGACCTTGATCGCACGATCGCTGAGGCTCAGCGCGCCCTGAAAACCGCCAAGCGCAACCTCGCTGCTGCCCGCGAGGCAGAAGATATGCTGAACTCAGATGACACCGAGGGTGTAGACGAAAAGGGTGCTACGGCGACTGCCAATGGCGTAGAAGATGCCAAGGCTGCTGTTGAAGCCGCTCAAGCCACACTTGATCAGGCTATCGCACAAGGAGATAAGCGTACGGTTACCTCGCCGCTTACCGGTAGCGTGGTTGCTATGAACGCCCGCGTTGGAGCTCCTGTTGTTGGTACTGGCGAGCGTGCCGGCGAGCCGCCTGTGATGATTGCAGATCTATCACAGATGAAGGTCACGGTTCAGGTTGATGAGGCAAATATTGCCAAGGTTGCTGTTGATCAAGAAGCCAGTGTTACCTTTGCTGCCCTGCCAGAGTTGACCTTGAGCGGCAAGGTTACCGGCATTGCTTCCATCGCTTCTAATCTTGGCCAAGGTGGGCCGATGGGCTATCACGATCCCGGTGGTGCTGGTGCCACCTTTGCCGTTGATATTCTCATTCCAGAGCCAGACCCGCGCCTGAAGCCCGGCATGAGCGCTCAAGTATCGTTAATCACTGAGCGTATTGAAGATGTCATTATGGTGCCTGTCACCGCGCTCCAAACTGATGATGGCGAGCACTTCCACGTTAATGTTCAGGTTGACCCCGAGAAGCACACCTATGAGTCTCGTGAGGTAACCGTCGTTGCGAAAAATGAAGATATGGCAGTCATTGGTCGTCCTGCTGATGTTGTCTCTGACATGCCCGAGTCCCCGGTTGCCGATGGCGAGGCTCTCATTATCTCAGGTGGCACCCCTGTCAATGCTGGATCTTCGGATCACATGGCTCCAACAGGCGCTGAGGATCACGGTTCGGCTCCCAGAGACGGCTCCTCAGAGGCCACAGCAGCTCAAGGTGAAGCAGATGCTCGCGGAGCTGAGGGTAAGGCAGAAGATGGGCAGCAGGGTTCAACTGAGAACTCTGAGGGCTGAGAACTATGCCTCCTGTCATAGACATTCGCCACATTCATCGCGTCTTTGAAACAGAGGCGGGTATGGCGCACATCCTCCACAACATCTCGCTCACGGTTGCTCAAGGTGAGTTTGTGGCAATTACTGGCCCTTCGGGATCGGGCAAGTCTACCCTCATGAATATCCTGGGCTGTCTTGATACACCAACGGCCGGAACCTATCTCTTAGAGGGCTTAAATGTAGCTCAGCTCGATGATGAAGAGCTTGCAGAGGTTCGCTCCGAGCGCATCGGCTTTGTATTTCAAAGCTTTAATTTGCTCTCAAGGATGACCGTCCTTGATAATGTCATGCTCCCCTTGGTTTATACAGGCTATGCCCATGGGCATCGCGAAGAGCGAGCAGTATCTGCCCTCGCTCAAGCGGGTCTTCCGGTAGACCACTACGACCATAAGATTGGCGAGCTCTCGGGTGGACAGATGCAGCGTGTAGCCATTGCTCGTGCACTCGTGAACGATCCAGCCATTATCTTGGCAGATGAGCCCACCGGCAATCTGGACTCTGCAACGGGCCAGATGGTGCTTGAGAGCTTCCATGCTCTGCAACGCACAGGAAAAACAATCGTGCTCATCACCCATGACCCCCATATTGCAGCTGAAGCCGACCGAATTGTGACCATCCGCGACGGCAGGCTCTTTCATGAAGGTAGTGCGGATGGCTCGCTTCCCGGTACTGCAGTTTCCGGGCGCACCCTCTCCGACCTGCCCCATACCCGCTCAGAAGGGGGTTCGCTGTGAGCTTTATCGATCTTATTCGCGAAGCCCTTCGCTCACTAGAGGCAAATCGCGGCCGAAGCTTTCTTACCATCTTAGGAATTGTTATCGGCATTGCTGCCGTTATTGCCATGACCTCGCTCATTGGCGGCATTCAACAAAGTCTTCTGGGCAGCCTTGGCCTCAATGCCTCTCGCATCATCAATATGAGCTATGCTGGCCCGGTCTCAAAAACAGACCTGAAGCGACTGGGGCTCGCCTTACCTGAGTATGAACGTATTGAGGCAGGAAACTTTGGTGGCACCAATCTGAAAACAAAGAATAAAGATGTCAATGTGTCCATGATGGGCGGCTCCCCTTCCCTGTTTGAGATGACCGGACAGGCAAAAATCATTGCAGGGCGGATGTTTACTGAGAGCGAAAATGAGACTGCCGCGCGTGTCATCGTTTTAGATCGAACGGGCGTCAGAATTGCATTTGGAACCTCAGAATCAGAAGCTGTTGGCAAAACCCTCACACTCAATGGTAAGAGCTTTACCGTCATTGGTGTGACCGAGAACAGTGCCGGAATGAGGCCTTCTGAGGACTTTTTCCAAGCTTGCATTCCCTTTGGTACCCTTGATCGCTATTTCAAGGTTGGCACCGGCGAGATTGATCATATCGTTGGATTAGCACGTGAAGGTGTTGACGTAGACGAGCTCGCAGAAAAGACCAAGGAGGCTTTTGCAAAGATCAAAAACCTCCAAACAGAGGAAGATAAAAAGCTGCTCTACACCTCAACTATGAAATCAATCATCGATATGATGAATCAATTCATGAGCGGCTTTCAGCTCATCATGGGTGCCGTTGCTGGCATCTCACTGTTGGTTGGCGGCATTGGCATCATGAACATGATGCTTACCAACGTCACCGAGCGCGTACGTGAGATTGGTGTTCGCCGGGCTCTCGGTGCTACGAGACGAGACATCACCATGCAGTTCTTAACTGAGTCTGCTGTGGTATGCGTGACCGGTGGCATCATCGGTATGGTGTTTGGCTACCTCATTAGCTGGGGACTTGCCTTTGCAGTTAATTCAGCAGAACAAAGCAGTGGCTTTTTAGGCACGGGCGGTGCCACCCATATTGTGCCTGCAATGTCGGTCGAAACAGTGTTATTTGCCGTTGGTGTTTCGGTTGGCATTGGCTTGATCTTTGGAATTTATCCGGCACGCCGCGCTGCAAAGCTCGATCCTGTTGAAGCCCTCCGCTACCAGTAATCGATTTCAGTAGCACATAAGGAATTCGGATCCCGAGAGCAAGATACGCTCTTGGGATCTTTCTTTAGATAGCCGGGGCCTTAATAGCCGGGGGCGCACCTTACCTTGGTGCTTCGCCTTGCTGTTACTTTGCGTTTGGATGACGTCGCGCTTTCACGCGTTTGCGCATTGCTTCTGGAGAGACCGTAATACCTTCTGCGGTTCGCCGCACAGCAGCTGCCTTCGAGGAGCGTACCTCTTGCACTGGCTTCTCTTGATCTCCTGTGGCCTCTAAAAGCTGCACAGGTGCCCGAGAAGACCTCGCGGCTGTCTTCTCACGCTTGTGCTTTCGGCGGGCGCGTGTGGCAATCAAGCGATCCCAGCGATCATGAATACTCGCCTCATGCGAGCTTCTCAAGCCAAGCAAAGGGGCTGCCACAATCGTTGGAATAATAAAGGTAATAAGACGCCACAAGAGATAGCCAGCCGTGGCAGCAGATCCATAGAAGTGCCCTAAGAACAGAGCAAAGCCGCCTTCTGCACCACCCGTGCCGCCCGGTAAGGGCACTGCAGAAGACAAGAGCTGTACAAAGGCAGAGGCTGCCATAACGGAGAGAAAATCTACCTCATGATGCCCAAAGGCAAGCATCAAGAAATACGGAACGAGATAAAAAAAGGCAAGCTGCAGCATGGTGATTACCACCGTGAGTGCCATAGATGACGCATGGGCGGCAGCAAGCTTGAACTTATCTGAAAACGAATACACCTCGCCGTCTACAAAGCCGCGCCAGCGCTCAATCTTCTCACGGTCAAAACCGAGGCGACCCAAGAGCGTAAGCCCCCAGTGAGAAACACGCACAACCGTCTTGGGCATCAGCGCAATTGCAAAGATGAGCAGCAAAATGCCCACGTGCCCGCCAAAGCTAAAAATACAAAGCACCGTGAGCGCGCCAATATCTGAATAGCGTTCAATAAAGAACGGCATACGAGCAGCAAGCAGGATGGCTCCCCAAACCACGAGCCCAAATTGATACACAATAAAGCGTGTGAACTGAATCGCTCCCGCCTCGCCTACGTTTTGACCAGCCTTTGTGAGCCGATAAATCTGAGCAGGAGTTGAGCCCATCATCATAGGCGTGAGATTGCCAAAAAAGATTCCGCTTGCCTCAACCGAAATCAGGTCGCGGATACCAACCGGAGACTCTGGATCGAGCCAAACAGCAATTGCATAGGCAGCAATTCCAAACACGAGATATAACAACATGCAAAGGCAGGCAATCGTGAGCCACATGCCCTGCACGTTAGAAAGGGCTTCCATAAACTGGGCTACCTGGCCGGTCAACACCAAATACACCAAGAACGCAATGAGTGCGCATCCAATAAAGATCGCTCCGCGGGTTGCCCCTTTTCTATCATCTCCGGAATGGGGGGCATCAACCTGCGGTGCTGGCGGCGTGCTTGGGCTTGTGACCGTCATGGTTCTCCTCGATACCGCTCTTAAATCCGAAGATGAAGAGTGGCTAAATACATGATCGTGACTCTCAGACTCTCCTATCCTACCTGTAGCTCGCAAGTTAGGCGAGGTCTCACGGAGAACACCCTTGCATCATCATGTAATGAGAGCATCTTGTTTGATAGATCACAACTGTTTGCTCTTATGCGATCCCAAGAGCAGACAATAAATGCAGGTAAATTCGCATGGAACTTACCTGCATAACATCCATGTTCCAAGCCCATGCAACGGCCGGTGATGAAAGACTTGAAATATCATGTTTTATTACATATTGTTCACCAGGCTTTTGAGCACCCTTGTAAAACGGCTCGTATACGCTCTATAGCCCGTATACGCTCTACAGCCAATTGAGTTGACACGAAAACGGGCTACCGATGATGTTCGATAGCCCGCATGGCGTGTGGTAGCCCGTACCAGATTCGAACTGGTGACCTCCGCCTTGAGAGGGCGGCGTCCTAACCGCTAGACGAACGGGCCATATGTAAAGGGCTCGGAGTGCCCAGAGAACTCATGGTAGCCCGTACCAGATTCGAACTGGTGACCTCCGCCTTGAGAGGGCGGCGTCCTGACCGCTAGACGAACGGGCCGTTTGCTTAAAAGAGAGCAGTTTGGCTGGGACGGAGGGAGTCGAACCCCCACTGACGGAACCAGAATCCGCTGTCCTACCATTAGACGACGTCCCAATGATGTGCCTGCGCTCCTTTGCGCAAGAACGTATATTACGTGACGAGCAGCTCAAGCGCAAGACCAAAGTTCTTAAGCCTCACGCTTGTGCAAGGCTTATGAAGACAGTGAAGAAGACTGCCTGCATAGGCTCGCGAGATCGATGCTTCGCGTCGCGATACGTGAAACCAAGGAGGGTGAATGGGAAACAAACAGCAATCCCATCTCCTCTGCTTCAAGTACTGAAATAAAGGCTTTCCAGACCTCCATTTGTGTTAGAGCGTCCAGCATAGCCGTGGCCTCATCAGCAATAAGATAGCGAGGATGAGCAAGTAGGGCGCGTACCATGCAGCTCCGCATCAGCTCGCCTCCAGAAAGCTCATGAGGCATACGGTCGAGCCACTCACCACGCACGCCAAAGCGCTCCCGTAACTCACGACCGGTCTGCCCATCCCACGCCCCGGCTTCTGCCAAAGAATTGCGCAATCTCAAATGAGGGGCAAAGGCTTGCTCGGGGTGCTGCCACAGCAACTGAACCGGCCGGACTCCTCGCTTGGGAAGAGACGATCCGTCAACAAGAATCCGGCCGGTTAAGGGGGGCATATAGCCAGCAAGCACCCGGCAGAGCGTGGTTTTTCCAAAGCCTGAAGGAGCAGTAAGCGCGAGGCGCTCTCGGGAAGCGACCGTCAGGCTGATCTGCTCAAAAACAGGCGTACAGCCCGGATAGGCATATCCAATATTTGTTGCCTCAAGCGCCATGAGAAACCTCCTTTGCCGCATCGTTTTGCGGTCCCTCAGCTGCCATGTCCGCTTCATCACATGCAGTAAACCCGTTTTCGGGAAGGGCATGCCAAAGGGCACGGGTATACGGATGAGCGAGCAGCTCCGGGCGCTCAAATGAGGCAACTGGCGCTACCTCCACCACAGTTCCATCGCGAACAATTGCTACGCGGTCTGCCACGGCCAAGGCCAGCTCAATATCGTGCGTAATGAGCAGTACTCCCCCGCCTTCATTGGCAAAGGTTCGAATATCGTCTAAGGCATGAATTGCGAGCACCAAGTCTAGACCGGGCGTAGGCTCATCTGCTACCAAAAGCTGAGGAGCATCCATGAGCGCACACATGAGCAAGACGCGTCTCGCCATACCGCCAGAGAGCTGGTGAGGATAGAGGCGCTCAACTTCGCGATCAAGCCCATAGGATTCAAAAAGCTCGCGTTGCCGCACAATACGCCGATCAGCATCCTGAGCACGCTGTTCACGCGTGGCTCCTCGAGCTAGGCCACGAACCTGGTCTGCAGCACGCATCAGAGGATCCAAAAAGCCCACGCCTTGAGGAACATATGAAATACCATTGCCTCGAAGTTTCGATAAATCCTCAGCTGAGCAGGGCTTGCCACGATAACGAATTTTTCCCGTTACCTCTTCATTTCCCGCAAAGCGACCAAGGATACAATCTGCCAGTACGGTCTTTCCGCCACCACTGGCACCCACCATGGCAACTACCTCGCCGGTATATACCGAGATTGACATGGCGTGCAAAACTTCTGTCCGCCGTCTTTTTGCCCGGAAAAATGGAGCTGATCCATCATATAGATCAAAGCCGACTGAAAGATTGTCAACCTCGAGAAGGATTTCTTGAGCACCGGTATTCATAGCGACCTCACTCCTGCACCGTGCGGGCATCAACAAGACGACGCAGCAATGAGCCCATGCGATCAAAGAGAGCTACTGCCAAAACCAAGGCAAGACCGGGGAACAGTGCGAGCCACCACATACCAGCAGAGAGATGTCCCATCGCTTCTGAAAGAATCACACCAATGGCAGGAACATCAGGCGAGAGACCAAAGCCTAAAAAGGTAATTGAAGCCTCGTGCAAAATTGCATGTGGGAAGAGCAAGACCATGCCTACCAAAAACTGCGGCAAAATTGCTGGCACCATATGACGAAGAGCAATATCTAAAGGACCTGCGCCTAAGGCTCGAGCGACTGCAACAGATGGGCGCTCACGCGCCTGCAAAATCTCTGCACGCAACACGCGGGCAAGTGATGGCCAATGCGTAAGTGCCACCCCAACCACAACGCCAGTAAAGCCCTTACCCAAAGCATAGCTAATGAGAATCAACAGCACGATATGAGGAAGTCCCATAACGAGATCGATGAGCCAGGTAACCACCGTATCGGCAACACGTCCACCAAGAGCAGATACGCAGGCGAGTAAAAATGCAATGAGTGAGGAGGCGCTCGCTGCACCAAGACCAACAAAAAGCGAGGTTGAAAGCGCTGAAAGTGTGCGCATCAACATATCTCGACCCATCCAGTCAGTTCCAAAGAGATGAGCCACAGATGGTGCAAGATTCTTATGAGGGAAATCGACCAGAATAGCCTGAGGCGTTACTACACGACCAACCACAGCAACCACGATGAGCAAGCCTGCTGCAATAAGAGCAGCGAGTAGCATGCGTACGCGATTTCCCCGAAGATTGACGACCGATGCGCTCAAAACAGGCGCCGATCCCACGTGAACTCCGCGCTCAAGAGAGCTCTCGTTATATGCAAGATCAGCCACGAGCAGCCCCCTCTCGGATCCTTGGATCTACCAAGCCATATAACAAATCAGAACAGCCATTACCAACTGCCACGATGAGCGCAGAAACTAAGGCAATACCTACCAGCAAGGGAGCATCTCCTCCAATGCCTGCGGTTACTGCCGCAGAGCCCAAGCCCGGATAGGAGAACACCTGCTCCACCAAGATCGACCCGCCAAAGATTTCACTCACCTGAGCAAATTGCAAAGTAATTGCTGGCAGTGCAAGGTTTCTTAAGCCATGGCGAATGAGGATTTGAAAATCTCCTTCTCCCCTGCTTCGTGCAAACCATACATAGTCTGTCTGCATCACATCGATGGTTTTCTCTCGTGTATGAAGAGCCACCGAAGCAACGCCGGTCAGCGCTAGGGTAAGAGCTGGCAAGATAAGATGATGAATGCGCTCGAGCAACGAGACCTGAGATGCCTCTACGCCAATAGGCACAGAAAAGCCAAGCGGGAACCAGCCAAGAGCTACCGCAAAAACCATGAGTGCAACAAGGCCAAGCCAAAACGAAGGAGTACTGGCGAGCAAGAAACAGTAGCCCTTCACGATGCGATCAATCCAGGTATCGCGGTGCATGCCTGCGAGAATCCCAAGAGCAATCCCTACGACCCCTGAGATGAGCCAGGCAGCTGCCATGAGTGCTAACGAAGAGACTGCACGCTCACCAATAATGGTAACAACTGGTCGGTTAAAGCGCAGGCTTTCTCCAAAGTCTCCCTTAATAGCGCCTGCCGCCCAATGGGCATAGCGCTCAGGAATAGGTGTATCGGTACCCCAGCGCTCGCGTAGCTGGGCACGCTTTTCGGGACTCATACGGGCATAAGCCACCTGACCGGTGTTCATTTGCACCGGATCGATAGGCGATATACCAATGAGCACAAAGCTCATAATGCTCACAGCCACCAGAAGCACGACCAGGCGTACAACACCCCATACGGGATGCTGGCGCCTGGCGGGCACGGGGCGAGCAGATGCTGCCTCGTGAGAATGCATGGATCAGCCCCAGCTCCACGCATCAACGTTGTTCAAGACAGACCAGCCATGCCCATGAGGATGGAGCTTTTGCTCAGCGACAGTCAGTCCATCGCTGACCCAATAGAGGTGATCGATATTGGTGAACCAAAGCCACGCTGCGTCTCCTTGAGGAGCAGGGCCGGTTGTTCCGTCCCACTCAGCTTTTTGCCACAGCGGATAGGACTCCTCAATGGTCTTGGTAGCCAAAGCCTGATCAATATAGGCATCAGAGACCGGATTCTCATAGCAGGAGAAGTTCATATCGCTGGTGGAGTAGGTCACCCCATAGATATCAGAAGGTGCGTTGGATCCCCAACCCCACATGATGGGATCAGAGAACGAGTGTGGGAAAATGTCATCCCAGGCATGGCCAGCGGCATTCACCTTAATACCAACCTCACCCATCTGGCGGGCAAACTCGTTGGAAAGACCCTGGCGAACCGGATCTGAGGTGGAATAGTAGAGCGTGAACTCTGCCTGTTTACCATCTTTTTCATAGATGCCATCTTTTTGCTTCCAGCCAGCGTCCTCCATGATCTTGCGAGCCTGATCTGGATCGTACTCGACCTTCATCTCGGGATTTGCCCATGGCATGCCATCACCAATGCTGTAGGCAACCTCGCCATATCCACCCAACACATTATCGATCAGTGCCTTGCGATCAAGCGCCATATTCATGGCCTGACGGATCTCCTTGTGGCAAGTTACGTCGTTGCCCGCAGGGTAGGACTCACCATCAGAGACACGGGTGGACCCTGCCGGGATAACCGGCAAGTTAATGCCACGAGAGTCAACCGATTTAAAGGCCTCAAGACGATAGCCGTCTACCGTTTGCGAGGCGTGGATTGCCGATGTAAAGGCCATATCAACCTTGCCGGCCTTAACAGCTGCCAAAGCTGCATCCTCATCCATGAAGACCACGGTAAAGCGCTTAATCTTTGGCGCGTCTCCGTAATAGTCAGGATTTGCCTCAAAAATAGCCTGTTGGCCGTGATCCCACTGTGCAAGCTTATAGCGGCCAGATCCAATAGGCTTATCGCCATACGTGGGGCCATAGGCATGCTCAGGAACGATACCAATGACCGCTAAGGTATAGATGAGGGCGTTATAGGGCTTGTTCAGATGGATGCGCACCTCTGTATCAGATACAGCCTCCACGTTATCAATCATGGTGAGGTCTGCTTCAGCCTTATCTGAGGTACGGATCGTATTCAGGGTAAAGGCCACGTCGCTCGCCTTGAGAGGCTTGCCGTCGGTGAACTTAATATCGTCGCGGATCTTGAACGTCCACATGAGGCCATCGTCAGCAACGCTATACTCCGTTACAAGATCATTCACGATATTCATGTCTTTATCGGTAACGATCAGCGTTGACTGAATGAGTGGCTCATGCACATGCTCAGATGAGCCCCAGCCCAAGCATGGATCAAATCCACCCTCAGGCTCATTGCTCGATCCAAGTGCAATTACAAGCGATGTGCCATCTTTCTTTTCAGCACTACCAGCGGCCTTTGAGCCCGTCTGACCGCAACCCGCTAAGAGGCTACCGCCAGCAACTGCTGCAAAAGCAGCAGCAGCGCCAACAACAAAGTGCCGACGCGTAGGTGCAGGCGACACACGGTTCGTTGTGTGCTGATTCACAGAATCGCTCATGAGTCTCCTTTAACGACGGGGAAAGATACGAACACATCATAACACGTATTCTATAATTAGTATCATTCAACCGTTCAACTGAAGATCTTGAGCGTTCACCTGTCAAGGCAGACAAAAAGTTAGAGATGAAACCGAAATAAAAAGACGGGGTGCCGATTCTATCTGGTGCAAAGCCAGAAAATCAGCACCCCGCTTAGCTAGATGAAGCTTACGCTGTCAAGCAACGCCTTAGGCAGCAGACTTGCCAGGAAGAACCTTCTTCAAGAGGCCATTTTGATAAGAAACGGCCAGAAGAACGATGACTGCACCCAAGAGCTGAAGCATCGACGGAACCTCGTGGAAGAGACCGAAAGAAATTGCAAGGGTAGCAACCGGGCTCAGCAGCAGAAGTCCAGCAACATGAGTAGGCTCAAGACGCATGGAACCGTACTGGATGAAGGTCCAGACCACAGCCTGGCCAACAGAGCCCAGAAGAATTGCAAAGACCCAGTTCATAGCAGTGATATCGGTACCCACACCCTGAGCAGGAACAAGGCCGTTGGCCATCATGCCGTGAACGACGTCAAAACCGCGATCGTGGCTCAGCAAAACAATGGCGATTACCGGAGCAACCAGCTGAGCGATCGAAGAAAGCGTCATGGGCTGGAGGAACTGACCGTGGTTAATACGGGAGGCCTTACGAGCAAAGTACAGGTAGAAGCCATAGCAGAAACCAGAAAGAGCACCGGTCAGCGTACCGAAGAGGGTAACATCCATACCAAAGACCGACTCAGGAGCGCCCGGAACCGGAGGTGCAGGAGGATCGAACAGACCGCCAGACATAGCAACACCGATGATCATGATCGGAGCAACGATATAGTAGCTCTTCTCAATCTTCTCACGGTCAAAGATGAAGGCGAGGGCGGGCAAGACGATGACCTGGATGTTCAACAGAATCGAAGCGATGCCAGCGCCTGCATAGAAGATGGACAGATTAAAGCAGCAAAAATCGATGCCCAAGAACAAACCAGCAACGATTGAGTAGACGATACCCATTTTATTCAGGGCACCGAGCTTCTTAATCTCGTGGAAGGCGAAGGGCAACATGCACAAAGCACCAATGCCGCAGCGCAAAATCACCGAAGTGAAGGGCTCGAAGTTAGCAATCTTCACCATAGGAGCGGTGAAGGCGTGCGCCAGAAGACCTAATAGAATAATGATATAGGCCTTTCCGTTGCCAGAGCTGTGCGCCGAAGAACTCGACGCATTCGTAGTGGTCATGGGCATTTCCTTTCGTGCAGTTCCTCTTACCGGGACTATTGACCGAGAGCAATACGACCGACTTCGGCCATAAGAGCTCTCAGGGCAACCAAATCAGAACCAAGGAGGCGAATGAGATACAGCCCCTCCTCGATCTCAGAGATTCCGCCGGTAACAAGACCGGCAGCAGCTTCGATGGGAGCAGCGAGTGCTTCAACATCTACGGAATAAACTGAAGGGATCGCAAACCACATCGTGGCGATGTAGTCTGCACCATCAAGCACGCCTAAGCGGGTTAGATCATGATCAGCCGGATCCAAGCGCAGTGAATCAAACGCGATCAGCTCGCCTTCGCGATAGATACGCATACGACTCAGCAGCGTCTCATACTCAAAGCGCTCATCTTTATGGAGGCGGCCAGGAGCGAGAATATCGCCCCAGCTAAAATAGGAGTTCTTCTCGAGATGGACCTCAACATCGGTTTTATAACGAGATCCGGTATACGGAATCGTGACCTCAGGCTCCCACATAAAGGATGATTCATCGGCAACATCAATCGTGATGTACTGAGAAGAGATGCCTCCATCAAAAGAAGGATGGATGAGGGTCGCGGCCTGCGGACGCAAACGTGCCCGCACACCCGGCTTTGTAGAAAGCCTAATCTCATTCGTATTCCCAGGAAGCAAGCCTCCTGAGGAGTCCATGAGAATGACGGTCGCCTCTCCCCTGTCATGCCCGCTCACATACAGCGGACGCATAACATTTAACGGCGGAATCTGGAAGCTGTCAGCGATTACCGTACGTCCGGCAACCTTGTCAAAGACAATAGACAGTCGACCGTCATGCTCTAAGCGCTTCATCGTCGTCTCGGCCACGGCAGCTACCTCACGCGTTCTCAAGCATAAGATCGCGCTTGATCCAGGCAATGATCTCGTCGAGACCCTTACCCTCAAGCATGTCTGCCATCACAAAGGGACGACCATCGCGAGCGCGACGCGTATCCTCAACCAGACGCTCAGGATCAACGCCAACATAGGGGCAAAGACCCATCTTGTTTACAACAAGCATGTCTGAGCGGGTAACGCCCGGTCCTCCCTTGCGGGGAATGTCTCCACCGGCAGCGGCACTGATGACATAGATAGCAGCGTCAACGAGCTCGGGGCTAAACGTGGCAGAAAGATTGTCTCCACCACTTTCAACAAAAATAAGATCAAGGTCATCAAAACGATCTTCGAGAGCATCAATTGCCTCAAAGTTCATCGAAGCATCTTCGCGGATGGCGGTATGCGGACAGCCACCCGTCTCAACGCCAATGATCCTTCCCTCTTCAAGCACATTCTCGCTGATCAGGAAGTTGGCATCTTCCTTCGTATAGATATCGTTGGTGATGACACCGATCTTATAGTCGTCCTTCAGACGCTTAACTAAAGCTTCAATAATGGTGGTTTTTCCGGTACCAACCGGACCACCAACGCCTAAGCGACGTGCCTTGCTCATAGAACAACCTCCAATATGATTGTCGATATACGGATACGAGCCGAACCTTCGTTACACCTAAGAGATGAACAGCCTTGAATGCAGGCGCTCGTGGCGCATAGAGGCGATCTCTACTCCCACGCATCGGGTAGCAAGATCATCAACACCGCACGCTTGTGCACGCTTTGCAGCAGCCGAAAGCACCGGAAGCATCTCGTGCACCACCTCCACGCCTGCAAGCTGACCTAAGGGCACACCACGAACTGCATTGAGCACAAGCGAGCCGGTCGTGGCATAGAGAAACGCAAGAATTGCTGCCTCTGCTGGAGCACCAATAAGGGCTGCATACATCCCAAACACGATGGGATAGTGGCAACGAACCTCTTTTTCACGAACCAGATCGCGCCATGCAACAAGCAGTTCATCTGAACAGATCGCTCGGATGGAGCGCAGGAACTGGCGTCCCTGCATTGAACTCGCATCGCGTACCTCAAGGGATAACTTCATGGCATGACAAAGCTGATCGAGCTCGATCAAATGATCGAGCTCGCCTGCAGCAGCTGCTCGGTGCGCCTCTCCTACGAGGATGGCGTCAGCGTCTGCGACGCCATCCACGATGTAAGAGGTACAAACTTCCTTAAGCGTTTTTGCATCATGTACGCGGCGATCTTGAAAATATGTTTCAAGGCCAAAGGTATGTGCAAAGGCGCCGGTTGGAAATGCAGAGTCGAGCAGCTGAACCAAGGGCAGAAACCAACTACTAGTGCTGATGTCCGCCGTACTTGATTGGCTCAACAAAGCTGTGCTCACCCCGCTCAAACTCAACATGCATGCTCTCAAGCAGCTCTACCATGGTCGGGTCAAAGCGAACGAAGATCTCGCCGGCTTCAATAACCGATGGGGTATGGCGATTGCCAATCTGCCAACCAACACGACCCATCTCATCCATATCAGACGGCTTAATAATCAGAGCATCCTCGGGCTTGGCGCGCACGGCAACTACGAAGTCAGCATCCTCAAAAAGGATGTCACCGCAGCGCAACTCACCTGCGCGCTCAAGCTCAATGGCGACGTCGCGGCCCTCCGTGGAGGTCGTGCGGATGATACGCTTGCCGAGTTGATCCCAATCCAGCTCCACCCAGTCGACCGGCAGGTCAGGATGGTTGGTATCATTCATGGAACCTAACACACGGGTTACCTTCAGCATGGAGAGCCTTTCTAGGACGTCGGGATGATTAGAACAAGAAGTAACGCTGAGTCATCGGGAGCTTCTCAGCCGGCTCGCAAACAATGAGCTCGCCGTCGATGCGCACCTCATAGGTCTCAGGATCGACCGTGATGTTGGGCAGTGCATCGTTGAGCTTCATGTCGCGCTTGCTGATGTTGCGGCAGCCCTTGACTGCGGAGACCTGACGCTGAAGTCCAAGCTTCTCAGGCACACCGAGCTCAATGGAGGCCTTAGACATAAAGGTCATGCAGGTCTTGTTCATGGCACGGCCGTGTGCTCCATACATGGGGCGAAGCATGATGGGCTGCGGCGTGGGGATGGAAGCACCCGGATCGCCTTCCTGGGCGTAGGCAATCATGCCGCCCTTCAAGACGATGGAAGCCTTCACACCGAAGAACTTGGGCTCCCAAAGCACGAGGTCAGCAAACTTGCCTACCTCAATAGAGCCAATCTCATGCGAGACACCCTGGGCGATTGCCGGGTTAATGGTGTACTGAGCGATATAGCGGCGGACACGGAAGTTGTCGTTACCGTTTGTATCCTCAGGCAGAGCGCCACGCTGACGCTTGTTCTTATCGGCTGCCTGCCAGGTACGCATGACCGTCTCACCAATACGACCCATGGCCATAGCGTCAGAAGACATCATGGAAATAGCACCGATATCGTGCAGGACGTCCTCAGCGGCAATGGTCTCAGGGCGAATACGAGAACCAGCAAAGGCAACGTCTTCAGGAACGTTCTTGTTCAGGTGGTGGCAGACCATGAGCATGTCCAGATGCTCCTCGATGGTGTTCTTAGTGAACGGCATCGTGGGATTCGTGGACGAAGGCAAAACCGAGCTCTGGCCAACAAGCTTCAAAATGTCAGGAGCATGGCCACCGCCAGCACCCTCAACGTGGAAGGCGTGAATCACGCGATCGCCAATAGCGTCGATCGTAGACTCAACAAAGCCAGCCTCATTCAAGGTATCGGTGTGAATAGCAACCTGAACGTCACCGCGATCTGCAGCGCGCAGGGCCATATCGATCGAAGATGGGGTAGAGCCCCAGTCCTCATGGATCTTAAGACCGGCAGCTCCAGCCTCGATCTGCTCCATAAGAGGAGCCTCAGCAGCAGCATGACCCTTACCGAGAATACCGAAGTTCATCGGCAGATCCTCAACAGCCTCAAGCATGCGCTGGATATACCAAGCACCCGGGGTGCAGGTCGTAGCGTTCGTACCATCTGAAGGACCAACGCCGCCACCAAAGAGGGTCGTAATGCCGTTGCCTAGGGCAGGCTTTACGATATCAGGCTCAATAAAGTGAACGTGGGTATCGACACCGCCAGCAGTGAGGATCTTGCCCTCACCAGCGAGAACCTCAGTAGCAGCGCCAACGACCATGTTCTCGTCTACGCCGTCTTGCAGATCGGGGTTTCCGCCGTGGCCGATGCCTACGATGCGGCCATCCTTAATACCAACGTCTGCCTTGTAAATGCCGGTATAGTCAACAATTAAGCAGTTGGTAATGAGCAGGTCAAGCACGCCCTCATCACGAGTGCGAACACTGTTGAGACCCATGCCCTCACGCAAGGTCTTACCGCCGCCGAACTTGGACTCCTCACCATAGGTGGTCAGGTCGCGCTCGGGCGAAATCCAAAGGTCGGTATCGGCAAGGCGAACCTTATCGCCAATGGTCGGACCATAGTTATCCACATAAGAGTGGCGATCGTATTTCATGCTTACTCCATCCCCTCAAAGGCCTTGATCTTGGCGGACGCATCAGTCTCGTCGAGCGGGCCGTTCACGAGGTTGTTGACACCGTGCATAATGCGAGAGCCGCCGAAGTCGATCAGCTCAACTTCCATCTCCTGACCCGGCTCAAAGCGGGTAGCCGTACCAGACGGGATGTCTAGGCGCTTGCCATATGCAGCCATGCGATCAAACTTCAAGGCGCTATTTGCCTCTGCAAAGTGAATGTGAGAACCGACCTGTACCGGACGGTCTCCCGTATTTGAAACCCTCAGCGTAGTTACTGCCGAACCCTCGTTGATCTCAATGTCGGTGTCTGCGAGACGAATCTCACCGGGGATCAAAGGATGCTCCTGTCCCATTTCGCTCCAATCCTCTTCCGTTTTGCTTCGTTCGTTTCTTACGCGATCGGGTTGTGAACCGTGACGAGCTTGGTGCCATCAGGGAACGTGGCCTCAACCTGAATATCAGGGATCATCTCGGGCACACCCTCCATGACCTCGTCGCGGCTAAGAACCTGGCGACCGCTCTGCATGAGCTCGGCGACGGTTTTGCCATCGCGAGCACCCTCAAGCAGGTAGCTCGTGATATAGGCCACCGTCTCGGGGTAGTTGAGCTTCAGACCGCGAGCCCTGCGCTTCGCAGCGAGCTCGCCCGCGACGAAGATCTGCAGCTTCTCACGTTCAACCTCGTTTAAGAACATGGGATTCCTTTCTGCCGTGGCGATACCTTGCTTGATACAGAATTTGGGAGGGGTGATAAGTTAACGGGTACGCTCATTCGTACCACGTGCGTCCACTCCCTCTCTTATGCTATGAAGTTATTCAATTTCTGTCAAGCCGCCAAGCCAGCAAATGTCCAGTTATTGTCGTATATTTACGATTACTGTAGATAGAAGAGGATATTCGTAGAGATGTTATTTCTGCCCCCATTTGTATCATCCTGCGAATCGCCCCTGTTCGGTAGGAAATAGCCCCTGAACGGTTATTTTGTGTGACGATACGCAGTTTCAAATTACATATACCGATATTTACTGTCTCAGGTATTATTCCATGCTTCTTTCGTATTATCAACCCCTCTTTTTGTACGTATGTTTCGTAATAAGTGATACATTATTATTAGTTAGTATTACTCATGGTCAGAAGCTTCTGCTCCTAAGTTTGTAATATTCAATTTACGTTTCTTGTTAGCTATTACACGTTTGTTCTATATTAAAAAAGCTGCACTAACGACAAGCACCTGAACTGCCCTCATGCACATTGTTCGGTACGCCCACGGCAAGCAGCTCAGCGGGTCTCACGCGCATTGTTCGATGCACTCAGAGACCGAGCTGAAGCGCCTTAAGTAGTGCTATGGCATCATTCGGCACTTCGCCGTCTATATGGAGCTCCAGCGCGCGATTCAAGAGCTCGCCTACTTGAGGTCCGGGCGCAATGCCAGCTGAAATCAGATCTGATCCTGTCAGGGCTAGTGTTTTCACGCTATATGCTGAGCCTTGCTCAAGAAGACGCTCATAGAGCCTGCGCATCTTGCTAATTTCATCAACATAGTCAGCGCACTCAGCAGTTTTACCTCGCGCATCAGCTACCTTCAAATCTAGGAGCTCGCCCATCAGTCGCGGAGCATCTGAGCTCTTTTTTGTAAGACGACCGAGCATGTCTAAGATGCTTGAGCGGCAAGGCTTAAGCGGCATATCGTGATAATGCACCAGCAGTGCAACATCGGAAATGAGACGGCTTGGCAAAGAGAGTCGATTCATAATCTGGCGCGCCAGAACCGCGCCACGCTCAGGATGGCTAAAGAAGTGGCCTCTCCCCTCCTCATCAATGGTGAAGGTCTCAGGCTTTGCAATATCGTGAAGCAATGCTGCCCAAAGCAGCGATCGTGAAGGCTTCAGTAGATGAGGCTGAGTCCGAACTTGCTCAGTCAGCGGTGTTTGGCAGGCAGCAGAAGCGCGTGCGTACTCGCCTTCAGATGTTTGGCCGGCTCCCACGCCTCGATTGGGTCTTGAGCCGTCCGATAACACATCTCTAGGAGCTCCTGAGGTACCTGATCGCTCATCGTTCAGTTCAGTAACTGCTACTGGGATGTGCTCGCCTTTCCTATCTGTGCGCACCATAGTCTGCGAGGCCCAGGACAGCACGTAGGCCGTATGATCATAGACATCAAAGCGATGGTAGGGGCTTCGCTGATCAAAGCCTCTGCAGACCGAAAGCTCAGGTATGGCCGCACAAAAAACCTCAGGATAGACCAGCATGGCAGGGCCTGCTCGTCCGGTTAACAAGGTGGCGTCAAGCTCTGTGCCGATCCGCTCATAAGGTATTGCAGAGAGCAAAGGAGCAGCCAGAGCTAGTGCAGCAGCTGTTTTTTCTTCTACAACAAAGCCTAGGCGGCAGGCAAATCGCACGGCACGCAAGATACGCAGGGCGTCCTCACGAAAGCGACGAGTAGGATCTCCAACGGCACGAATAAGACCCGCAGCAAGATCTGCCTGACCACCAAATGGATCCAAGATCTTTCGATGTGGATGCCAGGCTATTGCATTAACCGTAAAGTCTCTTCGCGCAAGATCTTCTTCAATCGTTTGAGCAGAGGCAATGCCATCGGGGTGGCGGCCATCGGTATAAAAGCCATCAACTCGATACGCAGTAATTTCGATCCGCTCAGTGCCAATCTTGGCGGTAATACCACCGAAGCGAGTGCCCGTCTCAAGTACCTGAATGCCAACAGCGCTGATCGCCGCTGCACTCTCTTGCCAGGTGCCAGAACAACACAGATCAATATCGTGGCTTGGAGCACCTCGCAGGGCATCGCGAACCCAGCCACCAACAAACCAGGCCTCCAGCCCACCGTCCTCGAGAGCTTCGAGAACGGCGAGGGAGGCCGGTGTAGGACTCACTCCAGCAAGCTGTGCATTCAAGTACCGCATACAGAGCAGTATACGCGAATGGACACGGCTAGGAGCCCGCTGAGAAAACGTGCGCAGGTGTGCTCACATGCACGATGTTCAACAGGACGCAGCACATGACTTAGCGCGCAAGAGCTCCCATGGGATCCCAAGGCGCGAGCTCGATCGGCTCGCTATCGTAGGCGCGCAGTTCCTCATCGCTCAGATACTTCCGATCAACAACTACCTGGTATACGTACTCGTCAAACCAAGCGTCTGACGCAATATCGTAGCCCTTCTTGCCATGATCGCTTCCCCAGCTGTTTTCAACCCGCCAGCGCGTTGGCTTCCCATCCGCATCAAGATTGACACCAACCAAGGTCATAGCATGAGTCATCAGCGACTCGCCATAATCCAAGCGCGCCGCCTTATCGATCCCCGCCTCAATCGGCACATCAAACAGGGCATCAATGTCTAGAGCATGTTGATCGAGCACGCCATCATCTGACAAAAAGCCCTGATCAACATCGCAGCCAAACCAGACTGGCAGCCCGTCTTTCATCTGAGCAATGGCGGCACGCTTTAAAGCCTCAATTGGCAGGTTCACATAGCGCACGCCTCCGTCTTCCACCAGGTTTCCCAAGTATTTAACGGTATAGGAGTGCAAATAGGGTTTATCGTGCGTAGGCGAGTTAATGACCGAGATATAGTCGTCCAAGTCCATATCAACAAATGTGGCAAAAAACTCCTGGGGCGTATACGTGCCCTCAGCCTTGAGCTCGTTCTTATCATCACGAACTCTCAGCTCAAAGCTCTTTGGCGGCTCGCCTAAGCACACCGAAAGTACCCGATATACATCGGCCATCAGCTCTTCTTTCAGCTCACGCAAGTCACTTTGAGTAGCTCCTGCTGTGGCGGAGTCGCGCAAGCGGCGAGCGCTTGAGCGCAAATAGCGTGTAAGATACTTATTGAGATCCCCAGTATTTGAAGATGCATGAGTCTCCGGCATAGCCTCTTTGGGGACGACGCCGTATTTCTTCACGAGTGAGCGAAACATATCCCACTGCCCGCCATCGCAAAGCGGATCAGTTAATAAGAATGCCAGCTCACGGCCATCGAGCGGCTTGCTGACCGTTGCGATAATGTTCTCAAAAAACCAGTTGCACCGCTCATATTTATCCCAAAAAAGCGGATAGGCCTGGGAGAGCTCAAAGGTCTTAAGCCCAAGCTTTTTCATAATGCGATAGCGCATGGTATTAAGACTGGCAAACATCCAGCATCGACCAGAGCGCTTTTGATCGGTGGGATCGCCCTGCTCGAGCTGGATGTCAAAAACTGTTGTAGCCTGAGCCACAGCCTCGGCGTTTCTGGCTGCCTTGCGGATTCCCACTGAGGTCACCGCGTTTTTCGCCAACTGATGAGCTCGATCGTTCGCAAGCGTTTGGGCAAGCGTGGCCGTTGCTGTCTCTGAGATGGAAGCTGTATCCATAGCGACTCCTTTTCAGGTCGAATCGTATACGGCCTTAAGCCTACCCAGAGACGATCGTTCAAGTCCGAAGCTTGTGCGAGCGTTTATTTGGTCGCTACAACCTCACGAACGAGAATCTTATCCCGGTACTCATCTACCTTTGCAAAGTCTCCAAGACCCGGGCACTCAACCACATTGGCACCAGTTGCCATCGAAAGCTTTAAGGCTTCTTCAACCTGAGACTGATCGTGCGACCAGACCGACAAGAAGGCTGCGAGCGAGGAGTCTCCTGCGCATACCGTAGAGACCACATTGACCTCAAACGTACGGCGTGCAAACCAGAGGCGCTCGCCATTGGAGAAATATGCACCTGCGCCACCTAAGGTGAGCAAGACGTTCTTTACGCCACGTTCGTGCAGCTCTGTCATAGCCGCCTGGACTGACTCATCATCTTCGCCAGATACCGTAATGCCAAAGATATCGGCCAACTCATCATCATTGGGCTTGATCAGCAAGGGCTCAAGAGCTACCAGCTCTTTCAGCTGAGGCGAGGAAATATCGAGCACAAACTCAGCTCCCTTGGCCTTCACGCGCTTGATCACCTCTTGCAAGAAATGCTCTGAAGTCTGAGGTGGCAAGGATCCCGAGATGACCAAGCAATCCAAGTCATCAAGGCTCTCAATGAGCTCAAACAGCTCCTGCTCATTGTCAGCATTAACCGCAGCGCCGGCATTGACCATGTTGTACTCGGTACCAGGACCTGCGTTCAAAAACACATTAACGCGCGTAATGCCCTCGGTCCACACCGGCTTTACCGGCACACCCAAGGCCTCGGCACCCTCAACGATAAAGCGTCCAGAAAAGCCTGCAAAAAAGCCAAGAATCGTTGTTGGTACCCCGTAGTGATCTAAGGTAAAGCTTACGTTTAAGCCCTTGCCATTTGGCGTATAAACGGCATTGCGGGTTCGCGTTACACAGTTGGGCTCAAGGCCATCGCAGGCGATATTGTAGTCAATCGCGGGATTGGCAGTCAGGGTGTAAATCATGAGGCCTCCTAGCGAAAAGAAATAGAAGTTCGGGAGTGAACACAGCTTTACAAGCAAGCGGCGTCACTCCCGACACACGATATGTTTGAGCTGAGCAAACTCACCTCAAAGACGGCTACCTTGCGAGTTAGCAGAACTCGAGCTACGAGAGCTTGCGAACCGTAATTCGCTTGCTGTACTCATCAACATGACCAAAGTCGCCCAAGCCACGGCTCTCAGCCACGTTTGCACCGGTAGCAAGAGCAAGCTTTAAGGCTTCCACCACGTTATCGCGGTCATCAAACCAGCGATGCAGGAAGGCAGCCAGCGTGCAGTCGCCTGCGCACACAGAAGAGACGAGCTTGATGTTGAACTCGCGCTTGGCATACCAGATATCTTCACCATTGGAGAAGTACGCGCTTCCACGGCTTCCCATGGTGAGCAAGATGTTTTGTACACCAGACTCATGTGCGAGAGCACAGGCGCGACGGGCATCGTCATCCGTCTCGATCTTGATGCCGTAAATCTCTGCCATCTCATGGCGATTCGGCTTGATGAGCAGAGGCTTTTTGCTGGCAAGATCGCGCAACTTCGTGCTCGACAAGTCCAAAACAACCTCAGCACCACGCTCTTGAGCATGATCCATTACGCGCGACAAGAAATCAGGAGTGGCCTTAGGCGGCAGTGAGCCCGATACGACGAGGCAGTCAAGGTCTCCTGCAGTATCGAGAATATGATAGAGCTCCTCCTGGCTTTGACGCGTGAGGGCAGGGCCTGGATTTAAGATGCCGTACTCATGCTCACCATCGTTGATATAGCAGTTAATGCGGGTAATACCGTCGATCCAAACCGGGCGGCAGAGGCAGCCCATGTTCATGGTCTCCTCAACGATATATCGGCCAGTAAAGCCAGCAAAAAAACCCAAAGCAACTGAGTCCACGCCAAACTTCTTGAGGGCGTAACTCACATCCAAGCCCTTGCCGTTGGCGGAATAGCTCGCGCCAGGCGTGCGCACATTCTCATCGGGAATAAGTGCTGAGCACGACGTTGTCATGTCAACAGCCGGGTTGGCAGTGAGGGTGTAAAACATTCATAACCTCCAAAGGATGAACCGTATACATGAACTGCGAGGCAGCAGGTGCCGCCTCGCAGAATATGGTAGATAACTTAGCGCGCTGCCGCCTCGAGCACTGCCTTAACCTCTCCAGCAGTCGCACAGGCAAGCGCTTCGTCGGCAAGCTTTTTGGCGTCGGCAACAGACCAGAGTGAGATGGTCTTGCGGGTGCGCAAAATGCTCGGTGCAGACATGGAGAACTCCTCCATACCCCAAGCAATGAGCAAGGGCACCAACAGCGGATCTGCTGCAGCCTCACCGCACATACCAACCATGATGCCAGCCTCAACACCGCTCTCAATAATGAACTTGATCGAACGAAGCACTGAGGGGTAATACCAGCTATACAGATAGCCCACGCGATCGTTGCCACGATCCGCTGCCATGGTATAGCCCGTTAAATCGTTGGTACCAATAGAGAAGAAGTCGGACTCACAAGCTAAGAGATCGGCAATATTGGCAGCTGCAGGAGTCTCCATCATGATGCCAACTTCAATATCCTCATTGAAAGACACGCCCTCAGCACGAAGCTCCTCTTTGCAGACTTCAACCAAATCTTTGACCGCGCGGATCTCCTCAACGCAGGTAACCAGCGGAACCATGATCTTCACATCACCAAAGGCGCTCGCACGCAGCAGGGCACGGAGCTGCACCTTGTACTGATCTGCATTATCAAGGCAATAGCGCACAGCGCGGTATCCCATGAAGGGATTTTCTTCCTCTTGCATATTGAGGTACGGAATTGCCTTATCGCCGCCAACATCGAGGGTGCGGATGATGACCGGAGCACCTTTGAGCGAGCTGGCAACCGAACGATAGGCTTGGAACTGCTCCTCTTCGGAAGGCAGCTCCTTGGCGTCCATAAACAAGAATTCCGAACGGAACAGGCCAATCGCCTCTGCATCATTGGCAAGAGCAGCGTCTACATCTGCGGGGCTGCCAATATTGGCACCGGCAATCTTTTTCACACCATCTTGGGTGAGGGTCTCTTTACCCCGGAATGCCCCCAGGGATGCTTTTTCCTCAGCCAATTTGCGGGCACGCTCGGTATAGTCTTGAAGCACAGCAGCATCGGGATCAGCAATGACATGGCCATGAGTGCCATCAACGATACAGGTCATGCCACCGGAAAGCTCAGAGCAGATATTTGGAATTGAAAGAACAGCCGGAATCTCCAAGGCGCGAGCAATAATGGCCGAGTGAGAGGTACGACCACCGGTCTCAGTCACAATACCGGCCACGTGAGCCTTATCGATAGTGGCAGTCATAGATGGCGTGAGATCGTGCACCGCAATAACGGTATCTTTTGGCAACACAGAAAGGTCAATAACCTCTTTGCCCAAAAGCTCTGCCAAGATACCCGTGCGGATATCGGCAATATCGGCAGCGCGCAAGCGGAACATCTCATCATCCATAGAAAGGAACATGTTCTCGAACATGCCACTCGTTTCGGCGAGGGCTTGCTCGGCACAGGTACCTCCCTCGATCATGCTCGTGATCTGATCGGTCATGCCAGGATCTTGGGCAAGCATGATATGACCGAGCATAATCTCAGACTCAGCCTCACCCACGGCCTCGCGCATGTGGTCAGCCTGTGCCTGGGTCTTTTCACAAAAGACTGCCAGAGCTGCCTGGTAGCGCTCCTTCTCGGCTGCGGGATCGCTCACTGCGTGCGGCTCGAATGACAAATCGGGATCAACAGCAACCATAACGGTGCCGATACCGATGCCCTCCGATGCATTGACTCCCTTGTACATTCCCATTCCTCTCTCCGTGCTTAGCTACAACACGAACACCCAAAGTGTTATGTGTCTCCATATACCGAAGGCGTCCACCCGATGAGCAGACGCCTTCCGCGAACCAGGTTGGATTGACACCCGCAGCCAGACGGGATTTACTCGCCCAGACCGCTCTTGACGAGCTCGACAGCGGCCTTCAAGGCCTCAGCCTCATCTGGCCCGTCGCACTTGATCTCGATCTCAGTACCACACGGGATGCCGGCGGCCATGAGCGCCATAGGGCTCTTGCCGTTGACCTCCTTCTCAGGGGCAACAACCGTCACATCGCTGGCAAACTTGCCCATGGTGGAGGCGAACAAACCAGCAGGGCGCATATGCAGACCCTGGGGGTTGACCAGCGTGACTTTCTCAGAAACCATACCTGTCTCTCCTTTGCTCCATGCCCTCAAAACGGTGTTGGGCACAGTGGACTACGGGTTCATTCTAGCGCAATGAGCGCGAAGAGATAACAAGAACCAAACAACGTCTCATCACACATGAAAAGGAGGGCTTACCGCAATTGGTATAACCCTCCCTTGACCATACTATAAAGTGAGCTTAGCTCAGGCGCTGATTGATGGTAGCGGCAATTCGCGCCGGATCAGACTCCGTCTTAACAGTGGCACGGAAGTCTTCATCCATCAAAGCCTCGGCAACTTTAGAGAGCAGGCGCAGGTGCGTGGTGCCAGCCTGACCATCGGGGATCAGAAGTGCTATAGCAACATGCACCGGAGCGGAATCCATGGTCTCCCAAGTTGCAATACCGGCCTCATCTTTTACCACCATGACGGCAGCCTCTCGGACGGTATCGGATTTGGCATGCGGAATTGCAAAGCCATCCATCATGCCCGTTGAACCCTCACCCTCGCGCTTCAAAAACGCAGCCATGAGATCGTCAGCATCGCTGGCAATACCGTGCTTGACTGCCTCGTTTGAAATGAAGGAAAGCGCTTCATCGCGGGAAGCAAAGTCCTGGTTGACAAAGATGTTTTCTGCCTTTACAAAGCCCTCTTCAGCTTCTTCGGTCGCTTCAGAACGAGGGGCGTCAGCGGCCTCAGGCGCAGGCGCGCTTACAGCAGGCGCACTTACAGCAGTCTCACCAGCTGCAGCAGCCTCAGTAGCTACCGGAGCCTCAAGCACAGCAGATGCTTCTGCAGCCTGGGCGCGATGAAACTCACTGCGCTTAAAGAGGATGAAAAGCAGGCCTCCCACCACAGATCCGGCAAGGATCGCCAAGACCCACAGCAGGCCGCCATCTACAACCGGAAGTACCAAGAAGCCACCATGCGGGGCAGGTACATGAACACCAAAGATGATGGTCAGAATAGAGGCGATAGAAGAGCCGAGCATCATGATCGGCATGACTGGCCAGATGTTTTTGGTCATGAAGGGAATGGCACCCTCAGTGATATGTGTGCAGCCCAAGATGAGGTTCACGATACCGGCATCGCGATCCTCCTGGCTGAAGTAGCGCCCACCTACCAAAACAGCGAAGGTCGTAATGAGCGGCGGAACAATGCAGGCAGCAGAAACTGCAGCCATGAAGTTGGTACCAAAGGCATACGCGGGCGTACCCACACCGGCGGTCAGCGCCTCGGTGAGCATAGCAGTACCCGTAACATAGGCAGCCTTGTTAACCGGGCCGCCCATATCAAAGGCGCACATGCAGCCAATGGCAAGACCCAATACCACAGCACCCGAAGCAGAAAGGCCACGCAGGAAGTCCATCATGGCGGTGTTAATGGCAGCCATGGGACCGGAAATCCCAAGCATGATCAGGCCAACGATGACCGTCGAGCACAGAGGATACAAAAAGATTGCTTTTAAACCCTTGAGGTTTTGCGGAAGACCCGCAAAGAGTTTCTCGAGCAGAACTACCACGTAACCAGCTAAAAAGCCGCCTACGATACCGCCCAAAAAGCCAAATCCCACGCCGGCTCCGCCCGCATCAACAAGACCCGTCTCAGGCGAGATGGGAATACCCTGGATGGCAATCATGCCAGCAACAAATCCCGGCACTAAGGCAGGGCGCTTACCGACCGACTCAGCAATATAGGCGGCAAGCACAGGCACCATAAGCCCCATGGCAATGCCACCGATATATTTGAGCATGGCAGCAAAAGCGTTGTAATCAGGTGCGGTGGAGTCAAAGCTCGTAATGCCCCAAAGGAATGACACAGCGATGAGCACACCACCGGCAACAACAAAGACGAGCATATGGCTGACGCCATTCATCAGATGGCGATAGAGCTGGTGACCCAAGGACTCACGCTCGGCAGGAGCATCTGCTGCAGCTGCTGCACGAGCCGCAGCCTCAGGATCTGCCTGAGCAGCGAGGGCACGATCAATGAGCGCGCCTGCAGCCTCTACAGAAAGCGCCTTAGACACGCCAACCGAAACCTGGGGCTTGCCAGCAAAGCGGTCTGCACGCACGTCTTTATCTGCCGCCACAACAACGGCACGAGCTGCGGCGATCTCTGCGCCCGTGAGCTCGTTTTCGATTCCAACTTGACCATGAGTCTCTACCTTGATGGTGAGTCCACGCTCGGCTGCGGCTTTCTCCAAGGCCTCCTTAGCCATGAAGGTGTGCGCGATACCGGTCGGACAGCCAGTAGCTGCGATGATATCGAACGTATCCGCCATGGAATCCTCCTATCTATGCGAGATGGAACGTGGCTCGGTCACTCACCGAGCGGCAAGAGAATAGCACGCTTTCCGTCACGGAACATCCACATTTCCTACGGATGAACAAGTGTTTACGAGCATGGCATGCGCTCATGTCCGAAAGATCGCTCAAAGATGCAGTTCACTTGGGATATAATCCATTTTCGCACGCGCCATTAGCTCAGTTGGATAGAGCAGGGGACTTCTAATCCCAAGGTCGACGGTTCGAATCCGCCATGGCGCACCCGCAACCTGTTTTCGGGGCACCACTTCTTTGGTGTCCCGTATTCGTTTTTTGAGCATGATTCTTTTCAAGCTTCCACTCGCAGAAGCTCGCAGCCTCTCCACACTCTTATGAATACATGCGGCCATACTAGTGAGCACGCCATATAAGAACCCACGAGCGACGGCAGTCCGCGTGCGCCCCCAGCACCAGGATGCCGTCGGCAAACTTGTATCCCCGATGCTTACAAACGCTTAGGCGAGAAGAAGGATGGTTCTCATGCCTGTATCAGACGTATATGGACGCGACCTCAAGTACCTACAGCTCCTCTCCCATCAGTTTCCCAATGAGCAGTCAGTTTTTACTGAGATCATTAATCTGCAGGCAATTTTGAATCTGCCAAAAGGAACCGAGCATTTTATGAGTGATGTGCACGGTGAGTACGAGGCATTCATGCATATCCTCAATAATTGCTCCGGCGTCATCCGTGAGCATGTAGACAATATCTTGGGCGAGAGCCTGTCGGCAGATGAGCGCGATGATCTTTGTACCCTCATCTACTATCCCCACGAAAAGCTCCGTATGCAGCGCAATGCCCGTGCAGACTCCCCGACCTGGTATCGCTCTATGCTCGGCCAGCTCATCACCGTTGCCCGAGCACTTTCCAGCAGGTATACAAGGTCAAAGGTACGCAAGGCCATTCCACATGATTTCTCATACATTATTGACGAGCTCTTGCACACGCACCCCGATGAGAACGACTACCGCGTGCGCTACCACGATCGTATTGTTGCCAGTATTTTAGAAACTGCGGCAACAGAGGAATTTATTATTTCTCTCGCGTCCCTCATCAAGCGCTTGGCTGTTGATCACCTCCATTTGGTTGGAGATATCTACGACCGTGGCGGCGGCTCAGCTCAAATCATGGATCGCTTGCTTGAGCGTCGTGGTAGGCTGGATATCCAATGGGGTAACCACGATATTTTGTGGATGGGCGCGGCCGCCGGAGAACCTGCCTGCATCATCTCTGTCTTGCGCAATAATTTGAGATACAACAATTTTGGCATCTTAGAAAACGATTATGGCATCTCTCTGCGCGAACTGGTAAGTTTTGCCGATCGCACCTATCGAGGCGGCGAGCGCATCACGCCGCTCATCAAAGCGATTAATGTCTTGCTGTTTAAGCTCGAAGGCCAAATTATTGCTCGCCACCCTGAATGGGATATGGAAGAGCGCCTCTTGCTCGACAAGATTGATCTTGAATCGGGCACGGTACGCTTAGGTGATGGGAAGATCTGGCCACTTGTTACCACCGACTTCCCCACCGTGAATCCCGAAGATCCCTATGCGCTCACTCATGCAGAAACGCGCATTGTAGATAAGCTCGTAGAAGAATTTTGCGATAGCAAGCATCTCAAGACGCATGTTGACTTTCTTTATTCTCACGGGTCGATGTATCTCGCGTATAACGAAAATCTGCTCTTCCATGGCTGCGTTCCTATGAACGAAGACGGTACCTTTACCTCAGTACGCTGTGGCGACGCATATTACTCAGGCAAGGCCTATCTTGACTTTTGCGATGAGATTGCACGGCGCGCCTGGCGCGAGGGCACCGATGATCCTGAGGCACTCGACTGGATGTGGTATCTCTGGATTGGCTATAAGTCCCCTGCGAGTGGGCGACTGGTCAAAACCTTTGAGCGCTCTTATATAGAAGATCGTTCAACCTGGGTAGAACCAATGGATCCGTATTTCTGCATAACAAAAGATGAGGCGGCGTGCACGCGCATCCTGCAAGAATTTAACATCGCTCCAACCGGCCATATTATTAACGGACATACTCCCGTCAAAACAGTCCAGGGAGAATCTCCAATTCGAGCAAATGGCAGGCTCTTGGTAATTGATGGAGGCTTCTGCCGTTCATACCACCCTAAGACCGGAATCGCAGGCTATACCCTCATCTATAGCTCTCGTGGCATGAGACTCAAGGCTCATGAAGCCTTTAAGAGCGTACACGATGCACTCACCAGAAATCTCGATATTAAGAGCGAGACTGACTTCTTTGCCCCCGTCACCTCGCGCATTATGGTGGGAGATACCGATAACGGCGAAGAGATTCGAGGGCAAATTCAAGACCTTCGCCGCTTGCTTGATGCCTATCGAACCGGACTCTTAGCTGAGCGCAAGTAGTGAGGCTCATGCCTTAGGCTGATGCGGCAGGGCGGGTACTTGTTCCGGGGATACCGGGCGAGCTTGGCAGCTGAGTAGCGCGCCTCATCCAGGTAGACACAGCCGAGTCAGCACTCGCGCCGAGCGAGCCTAGCGCAACGACGCACGTAAGCCAGGTAGATACTGAAGAGCTAGTACGAATAGGTCCAGCGCACGGTATCGCCATCGGAGAGCTCAGCTCGAGCAGCCGAGCGCCCCGGGTCTGCCCCATTAATGGTATAGGTCCAGCCACTGGTTGAACTTTGAGATGGATCGGCTGCATAGCCTCCAATGGCAGAAACGTATATGCCATAAACCGAGTCTTGAGCATTGACCGAGAGCCCTGTCCCAACCAGGGCGTCATACGCACTCGCTCCTGGCTCAAAAGTCAAACTGGTGTCGGCAAGCAGGCCTCCCCCACCCGAAGATGCATCGACTACGATCCTGATGCGCACCAGAGCCGGGCGCGAAGAAGATGTCTCTGAGGCTTGAGGAGGTGTTTCTTCTGAAGCGGCGGGTGCTTGAGAAGAGGCCGCAGCCGCACGCGAGTCTGCCTCCTCAGCTTGGCTCTTGTCGGCTTTCTGCTCTGAGCCTTGAGCAGGGCCTGCAGCCTGCCCATCTCTCGTTTCTGATACATCAGCTATGCCCTCAGCATGACCTGACGTATCGGCGTTTTGAGCTGCACTGGAAAGAGACGCGCTTCTGAGCCTGCCCTCAGAAGCAGGATGCAGGGCGTCAGGCAAGCTGAGCAGCAAGGCTGCGACGATGAGGCACAGAGACACTGCAGCTAAAAGCGTCGGTCGTATTCTCGCCTTCCACTCAGCTCGCGCGTCATCTTGAGTCTCTTGAGTCTTATGCACGTCTCTGCTCATGGGCACCTATTCCTCTCAGCCAGCGCAGCGCATCTCACGCGTGGTGTTTTTAGCACGCCACGTGCCAGTTACTCAGGCTGCTGACCACGACGCCAAGCGCTACTCCACCCTAGTTCTGCTTTCGTTGCCGCTTGAGCGCAAGCAGCCAGGCTCCCGATCCAATCAAACCCATAACCCCGAGACCTCCAAGAATCAAAGGCAGTATGGAGGGGCTTGTTTGACTCACGTAAGCCGCATGATCGGACAGCGCTTGCTCTTCCTTTGGTGAAGCTTGCACCTCATCCGAGGCGTCTAATGCCGAGCCATCTGATACCGACCTGGCTGCATCCTCGGCACGCGCGTCTTGCCGTACCGGACGGTGCGCTGGAGCTACCGTTTCAGAAGAATGCGTCCGTTGAGCCGAGGATTTCTGATCGGACGCGAGCGTCTGTTCCTCACCTGAAACAGCATCTGGGTCAGTTTTGTCAGATTGGTCATCGGTATGCGTATCCGTCTCGTCTTCCCGTTTGCCAGGCTTCTCTGGCTCATGAGCAGCTGCGTCTGCCTGAATTGCAAACAGGAGACCGTAATCGTTGCTGTAATAGAGCCTGCCTGTCGAATCACCAATCACACTTGCCGTGGTATAGGTACGCTGAGAAACGGCTGGAGAAAAAATTGTGGCAATGGATTGATTGGATGCGGTATAGCGAAACAGGGATCCAGACTCGGTGTTACAGGTAAAAAAGACATGGGTGTCGCCGGCAAGCTCCGCGATGAGAGGAGATGCCTTCACCTCAGCGCCAGAGGCTAAAAGATGCTCTTCAACCACGTGCATCGTTGCAAGATCAACGACCGAAAATACTCCCTGGCCGCCCTGAGCAATACCGCCGATATACGCCCGTCCCTTGCTGATTGCAGGCGTTGAGGTAGAAGTAGCCGCAAACTCAAGCTTGCCTGCAATCTTTAACTCATTGCCACTCCGAACAAGCTTAACCAAGGTAGCAGGAGCGCGGCCAACCGCTAAAAAGACCTCGCCATCCGCCTCGTTACCGGCTGAGGCAATCGTTGTGCGCACGGGAGCGCCTACCTGCACCTCAGATAAGGTTGTCCCCGTTGCAAGATCGATCAGGCGCACGCGCCCATCTTCACCACCAATAACGCAGGCGTCCTGAGACGAGGCTGCCGCACCTGCCCAGTAATACCCTGCTGCCTGCTCGCCTGCCTTAGACTCCTCAGTTCGCGTCCAAAGAACTGCTCCGTCTGCTATACGAACACAGACGAGTGCTCCTGCTTGAGCAGGGCCGGTATAAGAAACACCCGCAGCAAAGGGCGCGAGCACCACACCACCCATGACCGTCAAACTTGAGGCAGCCTGATAGCTCAGCGTACGACCTTGAAGATGAGGAGCTGGAAGTGCTGGAGTGCGCCAAACGCAGGTCAGCGTGTCTGCAGTAAACGCCGTTATCGACCCATCATTTGATGGAAGGATGATGAGACCCGACGCAAAAACAGGACGCGAGAAATATGAAGTCGTTCCAAAGGTTGGCGTGCGAGCAAGCATTGCTCCTGTTGCGCGATCAATCTTGATCAGCTCGGTATCCGTAGTGGTATACAGCGCAGATCCCCAAATAATGGGATCGCCTACCGATGCGAACTGCTGGCCTTCCCGCTTGAGATCAACCATCCAGGCCGCAGAAGCCGTGCCGGTTGGAACCAATGCCTCATGAAGCTGAGCCGTGCCTCCATTTCTAAAACCTGCCCACTCAGGATCACCTGTTGGACGGGGAGCGTTTGGATGAATGACCAAGGCACCCGGAGCTGCCGGGTCTTGACCTGCAGCTAAGTAGATCAGCTCAATGGTGTCACCATCTGAAAGCTGCGTCTTTTGAGGATAGGTTGTTGCCGGTTTACCATTGATGATGAACGACCAATAGCTCCACGCAGATTCAACCTGCTCGGTTTTAAGCGTGCGGCCATCGGGTGTAGTAATAGACCCGGGAGATCCGGTGCTCATGTCAAAGCTATAGCCTGCGCCCAGCAGCTGCTCAGAGAAAATATCCCAGGCTGTTTTAGCCTCACGTTTTTTAAAGCTCACCTGCGTTTTGGGCACCCAAATCTCTGCAATCGGTGCCTGAGCGGTGCCTGAAGCTGCCACACCTTGTACGCGTGCCGTTACCGTTTGGACAGCATCTGCTTCTGGATCAACCGAGCCACGAACGCCCTTTGCGGTAAAGGTCAACGAGACCGGCTGGTCGATGAGTTTTGCCAAGCGCACATCATCGGGATGTGCACGCGCAGTTGCTTCATAACGCTTATAGGTAAGCTGAGCATCTACCGTGACCTGGGTATCAAAGTCAGGGCGGGTAAGGTGAAGTGACTCACTGGTAAGCACCGTTTCTGCTGAGGAACGAAAGAGTCGCCAAGGCTGAGATGCCATTGGATCCCAGCCAGGTAGCGCGACCGGCTCAATGCCTCCCGGCACCAAAGATGCCAAGGTTGACCACTCAATTGAGCCGTCAGAAGCACGCTGCGCTGAGGCAAACGGTTTCAGATCTCCTTCAACAGCCGAGGCTGGCATGCCCGCCAAGAGACGCTTGCCAAAACCAGCCTTAACCTGCTCCATGAATGAAATGGCACGATCAAGCTCATTTTGAGCAAGTACCGCAATCGAATAGCTTCCAAGCTCACGAGTGACCGTAGTCCCCTCATAGCTTAAGGAGACGGTAAGTGTTGCCGAGCGCGGAGGATCTGCTGCAAGCGGACGCGTAACCTCTCCCCGATATCCGTCAATACGAATTGCCGCAGGATCACTGGAAGTGTAGGTGAGTTTATAGTACTTGCCATCTATCTTGAGGTCATGTGGGACAGAGAGGCGAATATCGCCCGCAAGCTCAGTATTTGTAAGCTCGGCTGAGGTGGCAAAATCACGCACACGCACCCGAGCCAACAGCGCCTTCAGCCTGCGCTCAATCTGGCGAGCACTTGCCCCCGAGCGCGGAGCCACCTCAATGGGATAGGCACGTTCATACGTTGTATCAGGAGCATTTCCATACCCCGGGATTGCAAGGCTCACCTGAGCCGTAAGCGTCACGGTAGCTGGTGTGGGCTGGTTCGTTATGCGCACCTGAACTTCAGGAGCACCCTGTACAAACCGTTCCTGTATACGCGCGACCGATGCATCTGAGGTTTCCCACGAAATCGTAGCAACGCGCAGGCCGTTTGCATCCAAAGAGCTTGGCAAGGTATAGGTTCCTGCTCCCTCAGGCACCGTGCCGGTTGCCAGCGGATCAGGAAGTACGAGCTTGGCTGCGGCGGCTTCAAGATAGCGCGCAACCGCATCCTCATTCCACGGCAGATGAGAGGCGCGACGCGGCCGATACTCACGCGTCGTCTCCCCATCGCTCAGCCGATAGACCGGTGTAAATTGAAGAAGTACCGAATAGTCAGTCGATGAGGTCTTTTGTGCTGGATCTAAAAAGAACCAAGTAATATCTCCGTTACTTGCACGATCAGTGCAGTCAATACCGCCTTGAGCGGAAGGATCGGTCGCTGAGAAGGTAGCAGAGATGATCTGAGAAGAAATGCCGGTATAGCCAAGGTCGGCCAAACGAGTCTCAATCATTCGATTCAGATTGGTATCGCGCCCATAGCGAGGCAAGGCTCGGTAGCCACCAAAGCCATCAGCAGTAAGTGCCGCAACAGCCTGATCGAGCTTGGACTCGCTTGCCTCATCTGTAGCCTGATCTTGGCTCGTGCCAGCATCGCTGGCTAAAGAAGGCAGCTCAGTGACGTTTGCAGAAGACGCTTCGCCCGCTTTGGCACCGGTGTGCTCAGATACGGCAGGGTTGGCAGGATCGGTTTGGGCTGCTTGCAATGCATCAGATATGGCCGCAGCTCCCGTTTGCAAGCCAGCTTGAAGTCTGGCGGTATCAGATGCTGCATCATGGCGCAAATCGGCAGAGACGGAGTCGCCTGTCTCTAAAGAAGATGACTGAAGCTGAGTACCGCCCGGTATCGCATCAGCTTCGCTTGCCAAGCTTGGCTCATGCACGAAAGACGTAGACTCTTCGCTTACAGCCTGGCTATACGCCTCAGCGAACGCAGATACCGGAGAGCCTATGGCCAAAGCTCCCACTAAAACCCCGACAATGAGGATGCGAGCACGCGCCCTTCCCCTGAGTGCCATGCGGGTAGGCGCTGCCAGGATTTGATGTGTACCAAGAAGCTGAACAGAAGGCTCAGCGCCATGCTGTGGGGATCCGTGCATATCGGATTTCCTTTCTCCAGGGTTCGCCTTGGGAGGTCATCCAAAGCAAGAGGTGGGAGGCGATCCGGCTTATTCGACAGCGGCGATACAATGGCGATGCGCCCACGTGCGCTTCTCGCAACAATCCCCGCTTCGAAATCACGGTTGCTGGTACAGCCGAGGATTTTTACCCCTGTTCCCCTAGGCAGATCTCTGCCCACGCGAAGCTGCGTCTCCACCCGAACCAATGATTATCACGTTAGCCTGAGTATAGAAGAGCTATCGCATCAGGGATACGACAACGGGGTGCCAATTGAGATGAGCGGTATGAGCGGAATCAGCTCAGCGAGCGTCAGAGCTCATAGCGTGAGGAATACGGTGCAAGCACGGCATGATGCCAATGGCACGACCATCTCGCGCGGCATAGCCGACTGGTTGCGAAACCTCTTCGTCGGTCTATTCTTATTTCAGCAGGTCAGAAGGCTGATGCTTGTTCTAGAGCCTTCAACCTTCAAGCTGAACTTAAACTCTATAGTTGCTCCATAATCCAAGGAAGGCACAGCTCAAAACCCATCCTGAACCTTCAACTTGACCCTTAAACTTGTCTAAGGTTCAAGTTGAACTCTAAGGAGGTAGTACACTCGGTGCAGCAATATCCGAGTTACTGAGGATGGCAGATGAACACTTCTCTTACGTCCCACCGCGCCCTCGCTGTTGGAGCAGCCCTTGCTTTTGCCCTTGTTGGCGGAGCAGTTCTGCCCCACCAGGCTCAAGGCATTACCTATGAGACTGAAGCTCGCATCAACGAGACGCAGCGTCGTGTTGAAGAAAGTGCACGCATCTATGAGCAAGCTGTTGCCAAACTCGCTGAGCTCCAGAATCGCATTGATGCCAATACCGCTGAGATCGAGCAGCTCAAGGCTCAGCTCCCCGCTCAACGCGAAAAGGCTGGCCGCGCTATGAAAAGCACCTATAAGGCCAAGCAGGGCACCAATGCCGTGATGAGCATGGTATTTGGCTCTGAATCCTTAGACGAGCTCCTCTCACGCATCACCTATCTCGATCAGATTCAATCGTCTAATACGCAAGCACTCGATGTATTAGGAAAGACCAAGCGCGAGCTTGAACGTCAAGAAACCGAGCTTGCTCAGGCCAAACGCCAGGCTCAAGAAGAAAAAGAAACAGCTGATGCTGCTCTGGCTGAGGCCAAGCGCCTGCGCGCAGAGGCACAAAAGACAGCTGATGCAGAAGCTGCCAACGAGCTTGAAGCCCTTACCCGCGCTGCGCAAGAGCAGGCGGAAGGCCAGGGTACACAACCTGTATACGCTGCGGCCACCGTTTCCCCGGTTGACTGGAGCCTTGATTTGGATGCCTTCATTGAGGCCTGGGCACCACGGATTGATGCCTATCTTGCCGGCTCTCCGCTTGAGGGCTATGGCGCAAGCTTTGCACGTGCCGCCTGGACCTACGGTGTTGATCCACGCTTCTCCCCTGCCATCGCAAATACCGAAAGTTCTAAGGGTCAGCATCTCTTCCGCGAGCACAATGCCTGGGGTTGGGGCCAAATTGACTTCTCAAACTGGGAAGAGGCTATTGATACCCATGTTCGTGGCCTTGCCCAAGGCTATGGCTATACCATCAGCGTCAGCGGAGCAAAAAAGTATTGCCCGCCTAATTGGTTTAACTGGTATAACAACACCTCTGCCGAGATGGCACGTATCTAAGCGCTCCGCGCACTTCTCGAACGTACACTCCTTACGCGCCTAAATCCCCTGGTGCCCGTAGGCTTGCGGGTAAAACCGGATCGCTCGGAGTTTGTGTAATGAGCCGAGCTGGGGAAGCGATGCTTAATCACATGTTGAAGCTGCCTCGCCGCTGTTACAGCACAGGCTCGCTGGGCAAAAACGTTGCCAAGCCGTCGCGAATGAAACGCTGATATGCACGAAGCCCCGGCAACAGCGCCACTTCGTCAAAGATGAGCGTCTCGGTATGCAAACCTGAGCTTGCAAATGGAATACGAGCATCCTCTGCGCTTTCCAGCAACTCAGTGCAAGGATGAACCGGCTCCCCTACGCCCAATAAGAGAAAAAGACCAGGTAGGCTTTGTTGATAAAACGAAAAGTCCTCAGCAATGAGCAACGGATCACGTAAATAAGAAAGGGCGGGAGTCTGATCGCTCGCTCCTAAAAGCCCGCGCGCCCATTCCCAAAGCCCTCGATCGTTGATCACCGGTGGGTAGCCCTCAGCAAAATCAATTGAGCCCGTACAACCAAAGCGCTCACAACTCACTCGCAAGGCTTGCGCCAAGACCTCTTGGGCCTTGCGAAACATCGCGTCAGAAAATACTCGAAGACTTCCAGCAACCGTTGCCGATCCAGCAACCGCATTAATGACAGTTCCTGCAGAAAACTGGCCAAACCGGCAAATACAGGGTTCTTGCCGTCCAAGTTCTTCTAGCCCGGCGTGAGCTGCAGCAACAAAGGCAGCGCCAGCCAAGAGAGCATCAGAGCTTTGAGCATCAGATAGGCCAAACGTCTTTGCAATATGGCGAGGAGTCCCTGCGATCTTGACATGGGTCTCACTTGCACGTGCCAGTAAAGCTCCAGGACGCGACCAGATGGTTCCTGCTGGCAGATCAGGCCAGACATGAAAGCCCACAATGGCTCGAACGCGATACTCATCAAAAACGCCAGATGCAGTAACTTCTCGCGCACCGCCATCAGTCTCTTCCGCTGGCTGAAATACCAAAAGCACATTGGCAGGAAGGGTCGTTTTTGTGCGCACCATGCGATCCAAATACATTGCCGCTGCAAGAACCATGGCCATATGAGCATCATGTCCACAGGCATGCATACAGCCCGCATGCTCAGAAGCAAAACTAACGCCTGTTCGCTCAGCAATCGGCAAGGCATCCATATCAGCACGCAGTGCGAGGGCATCTGTGCCATCAGAGGCGGTTTGAAAAAAAGCACAGACCGTATCGGCAGAGGGGTGAAACACCGTACAAGCGAGATCGTTCAGCACGGCTTCGATATAGGCGATGGTTTTTGGCAGATTGCGATCAAGCTCAGGTATGCGGTGAAGATCACGGCGAAATCTTCTGAGTAGGCTCAAATCCTCGGTAGTTGTGTGGGTCATAGCCATATGCCTCCATCATCGCTCGTACAGAGTAGCCATCATAGCGCGAGCAGATCTGCCTTCTTTTTCTCACTCCTTGCATTTCAAGGAGATGAACAAGGGCAAAAAATGTACTCTCTCATGATACAGTGGATTCATCCGATAGAGGTGCGAATGCGAAGAAGCATGGCCGAGCCGGCGGGCAAAGACACCATGCGGGGGCGTATCCGCCGAATTCATCGTTCGGGCGCGGGCGATGGGTGGGTTCGTAGGAAATACCTGCGAAACTGTCTGCAGAACATGCAGGTGCGCTATTCGGCAAAGGCTACCGATCGCAAAATTGTGTTGCAGCCTTTGCGTAGGTGCCCTGCAAGAAAGGGCCCAGCGTGGAACACGAACCAGACATTGCTCAAACAGCTCACTACACAGATAAGCGCCCCTTTGTGTCTAAGCAGGTGCTCGAGAAGATCTGCGAAACATACCCAACTCCTTTTCACCTCTATGATGAGGCCGCGATTCGCAAAAATGCGTGTGCGGTTCATGAGGCCTTTGCTTGGAACCCAGGTTTCATGGAGTACTTTGCTGTGAAAGCAAATCCTAACCCGGCGCTCATTCGCATCTTGGCAGAAGAGGGTTGCGGGCTCGATTGCTCGAGTGAAACTGAACTGATGATTGCCCAGGCTTCAGGTATTGAGGGCTCAAAGATCATGTTCTCCTCAAACGACACACCCGCACAAGACTTTGTACTCGCGCGCAGGCTTGGTGCCATCATCAATTTTGACGATATTACGCACATCCCCTTCTTTGAATCTGTTGCAGGGCCGGTGCAAAAAACCGTGAGCTGCCGGTTTAACCCGGGCGGTCTGTTTCGCCTCGCAACAGGCATTATGGGAAGTCCGGGAGACTCCAAATATGGCATGACCGAGCCTCAGCTTTTTGAGGCCTTCCGCATGCTTAAAGATCGCGGAGCAGAAACCTTTGGCATCCACGCCTTCCTAGCAAGCAATACCACCTCTGATGAGTATTATCCTGCCCTTGCTCGCACCTTGTTTGAGCTTGCCGTGCGCTTAAAGAACAAGACAGGTTGCAAGATTGGCTTTATTAATCTCTCGGGAGGAGTTGGTGTTCCCTACCAGCCCGAAGAGACTCCAGCCAATATTGCTGCCATTGGCAAAGGTGTACAACAAGCCTACGAAGAAGTGCTCGTACCAGCAGGCATGGACGATGTTGCAATATATTCTGAGATGGGACGCTTTATGCTCGCCCCCTATGGATGCTTGGTAACCCGTGCCATTCATGAGAAGCATATCTATAAAGACTATATTGGAGTCGATGCAAACGCCTGCAATCTTATGCGGCCTGCCATGTATGGTGCCTACCACCATCTCTCAGTTGTTGGCCAACCAGGAGGCCCAGATAAAACCTGCCTTGAGCCAGATCATGTCTATGACGTAGTTGGCAACCTCTGTGAGAACAACGATAAGTTTGCAATTGACCGGGCACTTCCTCAGGTAGAGATCGGCGACCTCATCGTGATTCATGACACGGGCGCTCACGGACATGCCATGGGCTACAACTACAATGGGCGTCTGCGCTCTGCAGAGGTACTTCTTAAAGAAGATGGAACAACGCAGCTCATCCGCCGCGCTGAGCGAGCTGATGATTATTTTTCTACCCTCGATGTCCTCCCGGCCGGACAAACACTCATTCAAATGGCAACTCAGCAGCACAGCTGATGCACAGAAGGGAATCTATTATGGACGTCAGACAACTGAGCGGATCAATCGTTGCACTCGTTACTCCTTTTTCTGAAGACGGATCGGTCGATTTTGAAGCGCTTGAGCGCTTAGTAGACTTTCATGTCAACAACGGAACCGATGCTATTTTGGCCTTGGGCACCACGGGTGAAAGCTCCACGATGAGCGATGAAGAAGATAATGAGGTCATACGTGCCGTCGTGGCACAAGTAGCAGGCCGGATTCCCGTCATTGCCGGAGCAGGCTCAAATAGCACAGCCACGCAAATCGCCAAGAGCCGCACCTATGAAGCGCTCGGGGCGGACGCCTTGCTGATTATTACGCCCTACTACAATAAGTCGAGCGAAGAAGGGATCTATCGCCATTTAGCAGACACCGCCGATGCCACCTCAATCCCCTGCATTCTCTATAACATTCCGGGACGTACGGGCTGTTCAATCTCGGTTGCCAATGCCCGCCGGCTCTCACGCCACCCCAATATCATGGGTATCAAGGAAGCCAGTGGAAATGTAGCCTACGCAGCGCAAATTGCACGCTTCCTCTCTGATGAATTTCGCATGTACTCAGGTGAAGATGCGCTGACCGTACCCTTAATGGCATTGGGTGCCTCTGGAACCATCTCAGTCTGGGCTAATATTGAGCCTGCAAAGGTACATGAGATGTGCGCTTCATTCTTGGCTGGCAATATTGAACAAGCGCGTGCGCTCCAACTTGCTGGTCTACCTATCATTGATGCCCTCTTTAGCCAGGTGAACCCCATTCCGGTTAAGGAGGCGCTCGCGCAGATGGGACTGCTTGAGGCTCCACACTACCGTATGCCACTCATTGCTATGGAAGGCTCGGCGCGCGATATTGTGACGCGTGCCCTCAAGGAGGCTGGTCTTTGTGATTAATCTTGCCATTGTTGGCACCGGTCGTATGGGTTCACTCATCAAAAGCACTGCTCAGCGTAGTCTCACCACAGCAGGAGATCCAGTTTTTTCTGTTGTTGCCCACATTGATGAAAACACCGAACCGCGCGAAGGGCTAGAAGACCTCGATGTCGTGATCGACTTTTCTGCGCCCGCCGCCTTACCTCTTATTGCTGAGCTGATTGAGCAAAGCGGCGCTGCACTCGTGAGTGGAACTACCGGCTATACCCCAGAGCAGATGAAACGCCTCGAGAGCCTTCAGGCATATGGGGCAATTCTTCATTCGGGAAACTACTCAATTGGCATTGCTGCTCTCCGACATCTTGTTGATCAGGCCTGCCGCGAACTTGCTGGCTTTAATATTGAGATTGTTGAGTGCCACCATAACCAAAAGGTCGATGCGCCGAGCGGAACCGCACGGCTCTTACTTGATACCATCATTGCTGCCAAGCACGATGAAGGGCAGGGAACCTTTGAGCCAATCTATGGACGCGAAGGCCTCTTAGGCCCTCGTCAGCAAAACGAGATTGGTGTACACGCTCTGCGCGGAGGAACCGTGGCTGGTGTACATACCGTTTCATTTTTTGGCGAGGATGAAGAAGTAGAACTCACCCACCGAGCTGGGAGTCGTCAGATCTTTGTAACCGGAGCACTTGCTGCTGCAGAGCGCATGGCAAAGGCAAGCCCTGGCTTATATACCTTTGATGAGATCATGTTTGGATCAGGCCCCGCACCAGCCATATCCTAGGAACCGAGCATATATACAACCACGAGAAAGGAAGACTATGAGTGATCAGACGTGCCCAGAAGACATCTCACACACCGAGCCGCTCACAGCTGAAGAGATCATCTCCTATATTGCCAACGCTCCAAAAAAAACGCCGGTCAAGCTCTATGTGCGAGAGCGCACAGGCTCGCGTATCAACTGGGGATCTGCCCATGTCTATGGTGGGCATGAGGGTCGTGTCATTGTAGGCGACTGGAGTGAGATCGGCTCTATTCTTGCTGAGCATGCAGATGATATTGAGTACTTTGATCTGGAAGCAGATAGAAGAAACTCCGCGATCCCTCTGCTTGACGTACAAGATATTCATGCGCGCATTGAGCCGGGTGCTATCATCCGCGAGCATGTAAAAATTGGCTCCGGCGCGGTGATCATGATGGGTGCCATCATCAATATTGGCGCTGAAATTGGCGAGGGCTCCATGATTGATATGGGAGCTGTTTTGGGCGGCCGTGCAATTGTAGGGAAACACTGCCATATCGGTGCCGGAACAGTGCTTGCAGGCGTTGTTGAGCCGGCAAGTGCCACCCCGGTCACCATTGAAGATGATGTGGTCATCGGTGCCAATGCCGTAGTTATTGAGGGCGTACGTGTTGGTGCAAAGGCGGTAGTAGCAGCTGGCGCTGTCTGTGTTGAAGACGTTCCCGCAGGCGCGGTTGTTGCCGGGGTGCCCGCACGCGTCATTAAGGTTCGCGATGATGCGACTGATGCAAAAACTGGTCTGGTAGAGGCTCTACGCCAGCTGTAACAGCCAAGGCCGCAATCTTCTCAAAGAAACTCACGCGTGCCCCGCGCAGTTCGCCTCCCATTGCTTGGATATCAAGCAATGGGAGGTTTTCCTATGCACGAAGATGTGAGGCTTCGTATCTCAGAGCTGCGCGCTCATCACACGCGCCCGTTAGCGATTCTCAATCGAGGCGATATTTTTGAGCGAGATCGAAAGTAGACCATTTGGCTCTTGCACAAACTCAATCAGATCGGTGTTGACCGCAAGTTCAGCCGGAAAACTGATGGTAATGCCCGTATCCGTTTTGATCCGTTGGTTTCGAACCTGGGGACGCTCAATTTGAGTGCGCTCAACTGCCACCCGCTCAGGTATTTGCTCCTCCTGTAAGGCTGAACGCACCGCCTCTCGCATAACAGGCTCATCCTCAAATGCTGCGTCCACCGCTTCCCACGGTGGCAGCTCATCATCTTCGGTCACCGCATCCACAAGAGCTGTCTTTACGCGGGCAACTGCCACGGCAGGATTTGTGCCGTGATCTTCTGCTACGCGCTCAACTGCACGTGAAACCGATGTGATGGTCTCTGAGGCTGAAGCACCTTCACCACACTCCAACAGACCTTCCGGGATGAGCATCCGATCCTCTCCCGCAATCTTGCGCATCACATCTTGGTAAAAAATCTCAAGCGAGGATGTGCGAATGAGCGCAAAGCTGGCAATCTTTTGTGAAGGGTTGGGAAGGATAGCAAAACGCCGGCGGATATCGTTTGCGACACGATCTCCTGAGTGCGACACCTCATGCATATAGGCTTGTTTGCTTTCGAGCAGAAGAATCGCAAACCAGCGCGCATCTTCATCATCAGTACAGTCTACGATGAGCACATCGGTTGCGGTTGCCTTATCTGCCCGAATAAGTTCGCCCGATAAAAACTCCCCCACCTGGTGCGCTATATCTAAAAACTCACGCGTTCCAAAAAGATAGTTCGAGAGCTCCCCCGCAAAAGCAGAGGACTCGCGAAAGGTAGAGCGCCGAGCATCAGGCCGATTACGAGCACGTTTTACATGCCCCGACACAAAGGTGCGCACCGCTCGGCTTTCTACATCGAGCTCACGATCACTCATAACGCTGATCCCTGAATCGAGATCAATTACGTGCAAAACAGCATGGTTCAGCTTCACGAAGGGATGCTCGCTTTCCTTTGTAAACCTCTATGCAAAAGCCGGGCAGCAACAGACCACCCGGCTCAAAAGCAGATGAGAACTTAGGCTGAGAAATCAACCTTATCCATAATGGCACGCAGAGCTCCTGCGCTCTCGTTCAGTTGGCGGCGCTCTGACTCATCAATCTCAACGGGCACGCGGGTTACCACACCGGCTCTACCCACAACCGTTGGCATAGAAATGCAGATGTCATCAAGGCCATACTCGCCCACCATCAGGCTTGATACCGGCAAGACGCACTTCTCATTGCGCATCACCGCAGTACAAATGCGGCGTACCGTCATCGCAATGCCATAATACGTGGCACGCTTCTTTTCAATAATCTCATACGCGCTATTCTTTACGTCCTCAGCAATGCGCGCCTCTGCCGTTTTGTGATCGTGATGCCCGTGAAGCTCACAAAACTCATTCAAAGGCACACCAGCAACCATAGCGCTTGACCAGGCAACCAGCTCAGAATCACCATGCTCACCCATCACATAGGCATGAACATCGCGTGGATCAACATCCACATGAGCACCCAGCATATAGCGCAAACGAGCCGTATCTAAGACCGTTCCCGATCCAATAACGCGACCCTCAGGCAAGCCGCTCATTTTCACTGCTGCATAGGTGAGGACATCAACCGGGTTGGACACGATGAGCAAAACGCCCTCAAATCCGCTTTTGCGAATCTCTGGAATGATGGTCTTAAAAATGCCCACGTTTTTCGTCACCAGATCAAGGCGGGTCTCACCAGGTTTTTGGGCAGCTCCGGCCGTGACCACAATCATGGCGGCGTCAGCCACATCAGCGTAATCACCCGCGTAGATCTTCATGGGGTTCGCAAACGGAACACCGTGGGCAATATCTAAGGCCTCGCCCTCAGCACGACTGCGATCAACATCAATGAGCACCATTTCGGAAAACAGACCACTTTGCATGATGGCAAAGGCAGATGAAGATCCCACAAAACCGCAGCCAATAATGGCAATTTTTCTGTCATTAATCATATGAGCACCCTTTCTTACTCAAAGCACCTTCGTGCCGATTGTTATTTGATGGTACAGCAGATATACCCTCCTGAGCCCGCCGCACTCAGTGGTTTTCCTCTTGAGCGAGCTGGTCAATCTCATCGAGCCAAAGTTGCGCGGTAGCGTCACTCGGCATCCTCCAGTCCCCCCGGGGGGAAAGTGAAACCGAACCTACCTTAGGGCCATCCGGCAAACAGCTCCGCTTAAACTGCTGCGAGAAGAAGCGGCGATAAAATACAGCAAGCCATGTGCGAATCGTCTCTGGATCATAGGTATCTGCAAAGGCTCGACATGCCATGCGCCAGATCTTTCCCGGACGCTCCCCAAAGCGCACGAGGTAATACAGGAAGAAATCATGTAGTTCATAAGGGCCTACGAGGTCTTCTGTGCGCTGAGCAATCTCTCCCTCACCTGTTGGAGGCAAAAGCTCTGGAGACACGGGCGTGCTCAGAATATCCTCTAAGATCGCTGCGGTCTCAGTCGAAGATGTACGTGCAGCATAGGCTACGAGATAGCGAACCAAGGTCTTGGGGACTCCGGCATTCACCCCATACATACTCATATGATCTGCGTTATACGTTGCCCAGCCGAGCGCCAGCTCAGAGAGGTCGCCCGTACCCACCACCAAACCATGAAGCTCATTGGCCAGATCCATCAAAATCTGTGTGCGCTCACGCGCCTGAGCATTTTCAAAGGTCACATCGACCACAGCCGGATCATGCTCAATATCGGCAAAGTGTTGGCTCACCGCATCTCCAATGGGTATGACCCGAAAATCCACACCAAGGGCGCACGCGAGGCGCTCAGCATTCGTGCGCGTCCGCGAAGTGGTACCAAAGCCGGGCATAGATACGGCATGGATACCTGAGCGATCAAGATCCAACAGGTCAAACGCTCGAGCACAGACTACCAAGGCAAGGGTGGAATCAAGCCCACCAGAAAGTCCCAGTAAAACAGAGGTGGTCTTTGTATGTGCCAGCCGCGTGGCTAAGCCCGTTGCCTGAATCCCCAAGATGGTTTCGCAGCGGTGAGCAAGGTCTGAATCGGTTGGTGGTACAAAAGGATGGGCTGACCATGAACGATTTGTTTCAAGCGCATAGCGCAGCGGCTGTGCTTTCGCTCCAAACGAAAAGGGAATGATGGTGGGCTGACTCATGCCCTCTGCCAAGCAAGCCGTAGTATCTTTTGCCCATGTGCTCGAATGGCGGCGCTCAGAAACCAGACGCACCAGATCAATATCAGCAACCGCTATATCAGAGGAAAAGAGCTTTGTCTCAGAGAGGATCGCACCGTTTTCTGCAATGAGATTTGCACCAGCAAATACCAGATCGGTCGTGGACTCTCCCCATCCAGCATCAGCATAGGCATACGCGCAAAAAAGCCGAGCGGAGGTAGAAGAAATAAGCTGGCGTCGCCACGCTTGTTTGCCAACCAGCTCATCTGAGGCAGAAAGATTGAGCATGACCGTTGCCCCACCGCATGTTGCCATCGTATTTGAAGGTGGATTGCTCACCCAAAGATCCTCGCAGATCTCTACTCCAATACGGATAGCTTCTGCTCCCTCATCAGTACAAGCAAAAACAAGGCCTGAACCTAGGCATACATCTTGTCCGAACATGCGAATCTGAATCGGACGCGCGGGTGCCTCAGAAAACCAGCGTGTTTCATGAAATTCACCGTGGTGAGGTAGGTTGTGCTTACCGACGAGACCCAGGAGGCGACCCTGAAAACATATGGCAGCAGCGTTATACAGATGATGTTCGTACGCAACAGGCATACCAATCGCTATGAACAGCGGAAGATCTGCTGTTTCAGCAAGAATCCGCTGCAGCGCAGCGCGCGTTGCCTCAAGCAGTGTGCGATCTAAGAAAAGATCCTGCGCGGTATAACCCGTAAGCACCAGCTCAGGCAAGACAAGCGCAGAAACACCAGCCGATGCTGCCGAGCGAATGGAGCTCAGCACTGCCTCCGTATTAGCTAAGACGTCACCCACACGGATGCGGGGCGTGGCCGCTGCAATGCGAAAAAAGCCATCTGCACAAGAATCCATCGGTGCTCCTCTCATCTGCGCAGTCACCGGTATTGTACCGCGCTCATCCAACAGCCTGGCGTGCGCCCCCGATCGGGCCTGGTGCAGTGTCCAGAGCCAAGGTCGATCTTCACGGAGCCCTCACGTGTGTCTCATATTTCTGAACTCAAGGACGCGGCGGGAGACGAGCGCCAATTCGGGTAGTACTCTCATAGACCTCAAAGAGCTTCAAGGGGGATCTGATGGCATCGAAACAAGACGGCGCTTCGAAAACCGAAACGATCGAAACGAGCCGCCAAGCCACACAACACTTAGGCGTCAATATTGACGCGACTCAACCAATTCCAGTTAAGCAGACAGGCCTGCTCTCTGACATCTCACTCACCCAACTTTTTGCCGGAGCTGGAGCGGCGGCAACTTCAGTCCTGCTTGCCTCACGGCTCGGTGTCTATGGATCGGTCATCGGTGCCGCCATTAGCTCGGTGGTCACCGTTATTGCAACTCAGCTGTATCGCCGTGCCCTTGCAGCAGGAGCTCGCCGCATTAATCGAACTATGGAGAGCACCTCCTCGCCTGCCCCTGGCTCTGCCGCCGAGCGCCTCCAAGGCATTGCGCCCATTGCTGGTACGAACGTGCAAGCAGATGCTCATCGTGCAAGCTACGACGATGGCAGACCGATCTTTACCTGGCGCGGCATGGGTAGCAAAGCGATTATCTTTTCTATTATCGCCGCAATACTTGCCGTAGCCCTCAGTGCTGGTGCCATTCTGTTCTTCACACGCGGTGAGGGCGTAGGTGAGCGACCAAAACCCGTTATCCAAGTCGACCAGCTGCTCGGCCGCACCTCCCAACAAAGCCAGGAGGTGCCAGGAATCTCAGATACGCACAAAACAGATACCGATCATGACGCGGAAGCGCAGCGCGAGGCAAGCGATACCAACACGCCGAATAAAACAGCTCAGACAGACGAGAACAAGACCACCCAAACAGACAAAGGCAAAGAGAATGCAAAGGGCGAAGCTGGAACAGAAGATCTGAGTGAGAAACCCAATAAGCAAACGGGAGAAACCTCAGACACGCAAACTCCTGAGGAAGGGAAAGCGCCTGAAGATCCGAGCCGTCCAAAGCAGGATGGGCGCGCGGATGCTGGCAAGCCTCAAACACCTGCAGAAAAGCCATCGGGAGCCTAGGTAAGAGCCGATACATCGGCAGGCATCGGCTTCAGCGCCTGCTGAAACAGCATGAGCTGAGTCGCTCTGCATGATCTCTGCCAGAAACTCTTAGACGCGCGTGGTGGATGAACAGCGTTGGAGCGGAGTCCTGCATGCACACTCATTGCAGAGCAGAAACGAAGCTCCTGCAGAAACCGCGCAGAGGGCTTAAGATTGCAACACGACATAAAGGATTGAGGTACCCATGGCGCGCAGCGAAACCCCCACGCTTTCTGAACAGAATCGACTGTTTTTCTACGAGCTCTTACGAAGGCAGATTGGCCTTGATCGCCAGGTATTTTTGCCACGTATTGAAGAGGTTCTTGTAGCAGAAAACCTCACCGGGGAAGACCTCGGTTTCTCAAGCACACGCGAACTCATGAAAGCCTTGGGCGACATGGTGAACCTCACCGTTTTTAAGGGAGGCCGCGTCTATGTTCGGATTCCAACCCGGCCTTCTTGGGATGCGATCTTAGATGCTGAAAAGACAACCAAACCAACCAAGCCTCAACGCCGCCGTCGGCAGGCTCGTGCCCTTAAGCCGCAGCGTCCACGCCGTGTGAAGCCGAAAGAACCGAGCTCGACCGAACCGAAGGCACACGTCGCATCTCAGACGCTGAGCTCCGAGCGTGCTGCACATCCTCAAAGCGCTGGTGTTTCCAGCGCTCAAACAACGGCTCAAAACAAAGCTCTCGAGCAGGCTTCAGATGCTCAAAGCGCTGCCGTTCCACGTGCTCACGCCGAATCTACCCTGCAAGATGAAGCGGCCGTTGATACTCAATGCTCCCCCCATACCCCAGAAGCTGCTGACACCCAAACTCCGACAATGCGCACGACTGTTGCTGGCACAGAACCGGCTTCAGGCTCTCAAGCAATGCCCGACGCTCAAATCGAGCCTGCCGAAGAAGCTGCCATGCAATCTTCATCACGTATCAAAGCAGATGCTGGTTCACACGTTGCCCTACACACTCAAGTTGCTGGCACAGAACCGGCTTCAGGCTCTCAAGCAATGCCCGACGCTCAAATCGAGCCTGCCGAAGAAGCTGCCATGCAGCCTTCATCAAGTATCAAGGTAGCTGCTAGTTCACACGTTGCCCTACACACTCAAATAACCTCACTCCCGCAGTCCACCTCAGGGGTTCAAACAGCTGCTCACGTTCAAACAGAGTCCACTGCCCCACCCCAGCTGCGCATCACAGCAAGTCCGCAAGAGCAAGTTCAGCCACGCGTGCAGCATGACGATGCAGCGTGCCCAGACACACCACCCTCTGAGCGTGCCTTGGCTGAATACCCGCGTGACTTCTCTTCTGAGGTGTACATCCCAGAAGCTCTTCTCGCTCGCCTTATGGGTCTCACGCTCACAGGTACCGACGTGCTTGCCTTACTCACTGACGACTTTCGCATTGCTCGCGGACTCGCGCTCATCACCGGCACCCGCAATCGTGCACGCTTTCCCTTGCGCTTTGCAAGTACAGCGGGCACCCCGCTTACGGTCACTATCAGCAAAACGACGGGCGCGGCAAACACAGGTGGGTGGATGCTTGAAGAGATCCAAGGGAATGAAGCTTATCTCCGAACTGCTTAGATGGAGCCCTTCTCTGGCGAGGAGAACATGAGCAGCTCACCGATCCTGTTGTAGCAGCCTTGCAAGAACTCGGACGCAACATCTACCTTGACCCCAGCTCACTTGACGCGCTTGCTCGCGCAGCTTGGCCTGGCGAGTGGACAGCTCATGCACTCCGCATTCAGCTTGCGCTTGCCCTGCGCACGCAAACACATCGCAGAGAACACGATCTTTTGAACGGCGATAAGTCGGCAGATCAAGCGCCATCTGATGCAGACAGTCATGCAGAAACAACTACCCTTGCTACCGGTCTTTTTACTCAAGATGGAAGTCCGCTCATCGTAGAGCTCGCCCCAACACAAGACGATATTCCTTTGAGACTCACATATACCCCCTGTAGGTAGGCACGCCTCGCACCCGCACGCAGCCACGCTTTTCAGCTCACATAGTTCAGCTGTTCAGCAGCCGGCGTGCTACACATGTCTTCGCACTCTCCTAAGATGAGTTCCCGAGCACCTTACTAGAACATATGTTCGTGTATACTGGGTTCGGGAGGGCATGTATATGGGAACTACACAGTCGTATCTTTGTATCGATCTCAAAACCTTTTACGCCTCGGTTGAGTGCGCAGACCGTGGGCTGGATCCTTTTACGACAAACCTCGTCGTTGCTGATCCCACACGCGGTCAATCAACCATTTGCTTGGCAGTAAGCCCTGCTATGAAACGGCTCGGTGTGCGCAATCGTTGTCGCGTATTTGAGATTCCCCCATCCATTCGCTATATCACCGCCACCCCGCGCATGCAGCGTTATATGGAGGTTTCCGCCCAGATCTATGGTATATATCTGGAATACCTCAGTCCCGAAGATATCCATGTCTACTCAGTAGACGAATGCTTTATAGATGCGAGCCCCTACCACGGGCTCTATGGTTCAGACACGCACCAGCTCGCACGCATGCTCATGGACGCTGTACTGAGCCGCACGGGTGTCTCGGCGGCCGCTGGTATTGGAGAGAATTTATTTCAGGCAAAGGTTGCCCTCGATATCACAGCCAAGCATAGCCCCGACGGCATTGGCGTGCTGGATCATGCGCGCTTTCGCAGCGAAATCTGGCCACACCGCCCACTCACCGATATCTGGGGCATTGGGCGAGGCATTGCCACCCGTCTTGCTCGATATCACGTGTTTGACCTCATGAGCCTTGCTGCGCTCGATCCTGCAATCCTGTATCGAGAGTTTGGCGTAAAGGCCGATCTGCTCATTGCGCATGCTCATGGGAGGGAATCTGCCACCATCAAAGATATTCAGAGCTGGCAACCAAAGGCCTCATCGCTGATGAGCGGCCAGATTCTCATACGAGACTACAGCTTGGATGAGGCGCGTGTAGTTCTGCGCGAGATGGTTGATACGGCCGTTCTCGATTTGGTTCAGCGTCGCCAAGTTGCCGGTGGCATCAGCCTCAAGGCGGGCTATACCTGGAAGGGATCAGCGCATCATGGCCTTCAATCACCGAGCAAGGCCGGCGGCTCACAGAAGCTTTCAGGGCATACGGCATCTTTCGCTGAGCTCTGGCCAGCCTTCTTACAGCTCTTTACTCATCGGGTTGATCCTACCTGCCCTATCCGGCGGCTCGCCATTGGTCTCTATGATCTTGCGCCTGAAGCAAAGGCAGATATCAACCTATTCACCAATGTGCGTGCGCTTGAACGTGAGCGCCGACTTGCTCATACCGTCAATGACGTAAAGAGCCGATTCGGGAAAAACGCTTTACTGCGAGGCACGAGCTTTCGACCAGGAGCAACTGGTCGCGAGCGCAATGAGCAGATCGGAGGCCACCGTGCTTAACCAGATGCCACGCAAAAACAATCGTCAGTGGGAGATGGCAGAGGCTAAGATTTCGGCCAGTCGAGCAGCTCAGTTTGCACCCTTTGCGGCACTTTCTGGATATGAGGCTCTCATCCGCAAGCGCGAGCATATGCCTGAGCCTCGCCACGAGCCAACCGAAGAAGAGGCACGAGCCCTCTCCAATGCCGTAATGCAAATCAAACGGGGAGATCTGATTCGGGTCACTTGCTATGAACACGGTCGTTATCGAACTCGAGCAGGCAAGGTCAGCGAGATTATCCCTACGCTCAAACGCCTGGTATTAGACGGACACCCAGTCTTTTTTGATGACATTCGCTCGATTGAACGCTAGAAAACTCTGCTCGTGCAGCTCACATGGTCGGACAACACACCACCAGATGCCACCATATCAGTGGGCGTAGGTAGCCAATTTTTGTACGCGCCGGTTGCGGTCGAGAATCATCGCCGCGTGAAGAACCTTACCGACCGGTGAGCAGCCGCTATATCAGACAGCGCACCCAGCCTGCAAACGTGCACCACATAAGGCGACGTACGATATCAGACCTGAGAGCTCAGAGCACATGCAATACGAGTTTATATCTTAGCCACGTAGTAACCAGCTGACTTCACCGCTGCTTCAAGCTCAGGCAAAGAAATGGGATGCTTGGAGCGGATATGAGCCTCTGTCTGTTTCAGGTCGACCGTTGCCCATATGCCAGGCAGGCTACATAAGGCCGCCTCCACGGTTTGAACGCAGCCCTCACACGACATGCCACCAATCAGAAGATCAGCTTGATACGGATAGTTATTCTCATCAGTATCCTCTATCTGCACACGACGCCGACGGGGCTGAACATCACGCGCCCCACAGCAACTCGATGAACCCTGAATGCCTCCAAAGATCTTTCTCCCACCTACAATCAGAGCAGCTAGAACAATGAGAGCAACAACGATGTTGCCAGGCGTCAAAAGGGCTTCCATAGCTCGGCCTCCCGCAGGCTGAAAGTCTCTCTGTAAACACCCCAACTATACCCCTCAGAGCACTTCTCATGATGAAAAGTTAGAAATAGTGCACTCATACCTTGACCCACAGCCAGAAAGCTGTATAAGTTACAGGAGGCTAACCGAACGGATTCTGAGGGGATGGACGTGACTAGGCTCATCAACGCAGCCACACTTGAGGCATCGCTCATCCGCAATGCGGCACCGACAATCACCGGCATTATGCCCGCGAACCTCTTCACTTTCCCCGGCCGCTTTGTGGCTTACGAGCAAGATGGCGGACAGCAAAACGACGAGATTACACAGGCGCGCTCTGAGCTGATGCGTGCTTGTACAATTTGTTCGCGCACGCTTGCCCAAGCAGGAATTCGCCTTCGCGTGCTTGTCTGGCGCCGATGCGGTGCCCTCATCATGCTCTATCGCCCAAGCACCCTTGAAGCCCATCTAGCTCATCCTCATGCTCAAAAGGCACTTACGGCCTTTGGCTATCCCAAAACCAGCCATGAGGCCAAGATCGATATCTTGGCGGAGCGGCTCGCAATCTGTGGGCAAGCCTCTGAGCCAGTACTCGCTCCGCGTCATCCATCCGGCCACGTAGCTGTTCCAAGCACCTGCTCAGATTTGGACTGCGCGCGGCCAACTTTTCCGCATGAGGTGGGCTATTTTCTCGGTTACCCCTTTGCAGATGTGGATGGCTTTATTCGGCACAAGGGTCAGAATTTCATTTTGCTCGGTCCTTGGAAGGTATATGAAGATCGCGAAGGTGCTGAGCGTGCCTTTGAGCAGATCCGCACCTCACGTGAGCAACTCAAAACTCGCTATCGTCGGGGCGTTGGGCTTGAAAAGCTCGCCGTCGCGTGCGCATAGAACAAGCGCCGCATACGCGGCAGAAAGAAAGGAATGGATATGGCAAAGATCGCAGTAATCTATTGGAGTGGCACGGGCAATACTGAAACGATGGCAAATGCCGTGGTTGAGGGCATTAACGAGGCTGGCGGTACGGCTGAGCTTTTCCAGGTTTCTGACTTTGACAAGGCTACCTTGGGCGACTATGAGGCCTTTGCTCTGGGCTGCCCCGCGATGGGCTCAGAAGAGCTTGAGTACGACGAGTTCCAGCCATTCTGGGACGATACGAAAGAGCTCTATGGAGATCGCAAGGTTGTCCTTTTTGGAAGCTATGAGTGGGCAGATGGAGAGTGGATGGAAACCTGGCGCGCCGACGCAGATGCTGCTGGCGTGAACGTTGTAGATACCCTGATCGTCTACGACGCACCCGATGCGGAGGGAGAGGCCTCAGCTCAGGTCTTAGGTGCCAAGCTCGTGTAACGAAAAGCGAGCTATTTGATCACTGAGTTCGCACGCTGAACACATACGGAGTGCCTACCATCACGTGCCCGGCCGGGTCTTTCTGAAGCAGACGTGCTCAGTAAGAACTGGTCGGGCGCTTGTATACACTACCCTGTGGTATCGTTAAAATACCATGCGCGCTAACATGAAAGGAGGGTCATGGAAGTTCGTCGTCGTCATACTCACCAGCGCCAGCTGGTACTTGATGCCGTCCTTGCGCGCAGCGATCATCCCACGGCAGAAGATATTTTTACCGATGTCCGCACCAAGGATGCAAAGATTAGCCGCGGTACGGTTTATCGAAATCTCAATTTACTCGAAGAATCAGGTTTAATTTCTTCGGTGCATGTTCCTGGCGGCAATCGTTTTGACTGGCGAACCGATGACCACTCCCATGTGGTTTGCACCTCGTGTGGAGCAATTGCAGATGCCCCACTCCCCTCTGATAACCAGCTCGATAGCCTAGCCTCATCGCATACGGGTTACAAAATTAGCTCGCATAGCACGGTCTTCTATGGGCTTTGCCCCGCTTGCCAGCGCGATGCAGTGCGCAATCAAGACGCCCACAAGCACGCATAAGCTGCTCATTCACGTACAAAACGATATAGGCAAACGGATCCAATGGGCTCCTGTACCTACGATGCCCTGAGCAGGCACGAGCCACCAAGAAGCATGCTGTTTAAGATGCCTATTGCGCGTCGGCGCTCTCTTGTGGCACCGGCACCGCCCACAATGCCGCCCACAACATCGAGCACAACGCCGCTGACATCACCACACCTACACCAGACCTAGATGCTCGCAGGCCTTCCAAATACCATCTTCATCAACTGAGGCTGTTACAAAATCAGCCTGAGCTTGCACCTGCTCCCAAGCATCTCCCATCGCAACTGCCGTGCCTACCTCTTGAAACATCGGCAGATCATTTTCTCCATCACCAAAGGCAACTGCCTCAGAAGCATCGATACCAAAGCGCTCAAGGGTTGCACGCACGCCATAGCCTTTTCCGCCCGCTGCGGGAACCACATCACAAAAGCCATCAATCCAGCGGGTGAGAGCTACATGCTCACAGGCCTCACGAATCTGAGCCTCTTCTTCACGCGTTACAAATGCGCAGAACTGATAGATCGGACGCTCAAGCGCTAAGGACAAATCACCAAGCTCATAGGTGATACCTACTGTTTTCTCAATGTCTGCTACACGCTCGCCACGCCGGTTAATAAAGCAGCTATCTTCGTGTAAAACAAGGAGGTCATACGCGCCAGAGGCGGCTTGAGAAACAACCGTTTTTGCATCCTTGGGATCAATCGGGCAATCGCGAAAGACGCCCTCGCCATCAAAGCACAACTGACCATTGAGCGTGATATACGCATCAAATCCCTGAGCAAGCTCAGGCGCGAGCAAACCATGGCTTCGACCCGTTGCAATGATGGTCAAAATCCCTTGCCGACGAAGTTCGTCGAGAGCAGCCTGGGCAGAAGGTGGAACGGAATGCGTCTTAAAGCTCGCAAGTGTGCCATCTACATCAAAAAAGACTGCCTTGATCATCTTTGCCCTTCGGCCTCGGTGCTCATGCGTGTCCCCATACTATCAGCAATACACATAAGGACAGCCGCCGATTTTAACCGACGGCTGCCCTGAGAAGTCAGCAGGGAGCATGTGGCTGCGAATAAGCTCTATGACCGAGGCCAAACGCCCGCCACAGCTTTCTGCGCTAACTCACTGCCCTTCTGTGAGTGAGCGTACAATCCAGTCTACATCGTCGGTGGTCTTCATCTTTTCAAGCACCGCTTCATCCTCGAGCACCTCACTGATCGCAGCTAAAACCTCAAGATGCTCGCTTCCCTTACCAGCAATTCCTACCAGCAAGTATGCCTTCTCTCCATCAAGATCAATACCTGCAGGATACTGCTGAATTACAACACCGGTCTTTTTCACGGAGTCTTTTGCCTCAGCTGTTCCGTGTGGAATGGCAACTCCCATACCCAGATACACACTCGTGAGCTTATCGCGGGCACCCATGGCATCGATATAGGCCGCGTCAACGCAACCCTTTTGCACGAGCAGCTCGCCCGAAACTCGAATTGCATCCTCACGCGAGAGCGATGCAAGCCCCACCTGAACATCTGCTGCAGAAATTGCGAGAGCAGGAGCTTGCTTAGCTTTCTCTTTCAGAGCGGGTGCAGCAATTTCTCCAGATACGAGCCCGTGCGCCAACGACATTGAAGTGAGTGCTTCAAACAAGGCATCAAGCTCAGGATCATCCAAGAAGTTATCGATCGTTACAATCTGGACTGAAGGAGCGCTGCGACGTGCCCGCTCAGAGAGGGTGCGTTGGCAAACTACAATGCTCGCCTATGCTGGAACACTATCAACACTCGAATGCAAAACCTTCAGATCAGGACGATCCCCTGCCAAACGATTACGGAAGCGCGTCGCGCCCATAGCAGAAGAGCCCATGCCAGCATCGCAAGCAAATACGATGGTGCTGCCCTCTGTACCCGAAATCGCTGCGGCCTCAGAGCTGCCCTTCATCGAGCGCACCTTCTCGCTCGCACGCTCAAGATCTGCTGCGGCTGCCGAGCGAACAGTGGGTGCTGCAATCAGGAAGGAAACCGCAGCTGCAAGTACAACGCCTGCAAAGTTGATAAGCACCAGATCAGGAGGTGTCATGGACATGAAGGCAATGATGGAGCCCGGGGAAGCCGCAGAAGTAAGACCTGCCTTCATAACGCTAAACCATGCAATTGCTGCAATATTGCCCGCAATTGGAGCAATAATCACGCGTGGATTCATGAGTACGTAGGGGAAATAAATCTCGTGGATACCACCAAAGAAGTGAATGACCACGGCACCAAGAGCAGACTGGCGTGTATGAGCATGAAATGGGAATTCGCGAGGGCGGCAAGCTCGCCATTGTAGCTGGAGCAGGCCCTATGGGGCTTGGCGCGCTGACCTACGCCCTGCATTGTGACCGTCGTCCCGGCCTCGTTGTCGGAGCAGATATTGACCAAAGCCGTCTTGATCGAGCAGCTGAGCTCTTCCCTCCTGCAGAGGTCAAGGAGGAGACGGGCATTGATCTGATCTTTGTCAACAACGGAGAGCTTGAAGACCAAGCAGCAGGACTTCGCGAGCTGAGTGGCGGCACTGGTTTTGACGACGTACTTTGCTATGCACCTGTTGCGTCAGTCGTTACGCTCTCTGCTGCTATCTTAGGACGCGATGGCTGCCTCAACTTCTTTGCAGAACCTACCGACAAAGAGTTTTCTACTCCATTAACTTCTACGATATTCATTATGGATCAACCCATGTCATGGGCACCACGGGCGGAAATACTGCAGACGAAATTGAGTCACTTGAGCTCACCGCTGCTGGTCGGATTGATCCAGCCGTTATGGTGACTCACATTGGCGGGCTTGACGCTGCAGCAGAAACTACGCTCAACCTGCCCAATATTCCAGGCGGCAAGAAGCTCATTTATACCCATATCAATATGCCGCTCACAGCCTTAGATGAGCTGCGGAGCCAGGCAGACACCGACGAGCGCTTTGCTGGTTTGGCAGATATTGTTGAAGTGAATCGTGGGCTTTGGTGCCCTGAGGCTGAGCGCTATTTGCTCAAGCGTTGGGCATAATCGCACACTGCCTCATTACCTGCACGCACGGGGACACCATGCTCAAAGCTACGGTGTCCCCGTTTACGCTCTTACGCTACGCTTTCAAGCTGGTATGATACAAACGATACCAAGGAGGATCAGAATGAAGCAGAGGCGTAGCGCACTTGTTGATATGGTTAATCGTATGGGAACGGTATCGTTCCACCAGATTAAAGACGCATTTCCTGACGTCTCAGACATGACGCTTCGTACTGATCTCAAAGCACTCGATGCTGATCGGCAAATTGTTCGCATTCATGGCGGAGCCAGATCCGTTGAACAGATCATTGGAACCGATGGCCTGCTTGCGACGCGCACGAGCAAGCATGCAGATGAAAAAGAACAAATTGCACGCAAGGCCATTGAGCTCATCAAACCGAATACCACTGTCTTTCTTGACTCGGGGAGCACCACCACGGCACTTGCTGCCTCGTTTCCCGACGAGCCGATTATGGTCTTTTCCTCAAGCATTACCTGTGCAGCAGAGCTTGCTCGCTTAAAGCACCCAAGCGTATATATGACCGGAGGCGAGCTCGATCGCTATAGCATGAGCCTCAATGGAAGCCAAGCTTTGAGTAGCGTACGCACCCTCTCATTTGACCAGTATTTTATGGGCATTACGGGCTATACCATGCATGGAGGCGTTGTCTGCGGATCAAGCGAAGAGACGAGTCTCAAACAAACCTGCATTGAACGCGCCGATGAAGTTATTGCCCTCATGGACTCAAGCAAAGTGGGCCGCCGCAGCACCTTCACCGTATGCGATCTTGATCAGATTGATATTGTGGTAAGTGATGGAAAGCTACCCGAAGACTTCTTGCTTGCCTGCAGCAACGCAGGCGTCGAAGTGCTTTAAGCTTCTGAGGCACTGGCGGCTGAGACACCTAGGCGCTTCAGAGGCCTGAGACGCCGACATCGGGACATCTGAGGTGTCTGGGCTACCGGCAACTGGGACGCCCAGAACATCGGCATCTAGACACCTAGATCAAGCACACCGGGCACCAGAGAACCTGAGTGCCAGGAAACCAGGGCACCAGAAACGCTAGGGCAGCAGCTCGCATTTCTCACTGTGGAGCCAACCACCCCGTGAAATGACTTGCTCCGATGTAGTCTCCAGCGGAGCAAACAAACTGTCATCAAGAAGCGTAATAAGCTTCACCATTTTTGAATCCTCTTATTAAGTTGCTTGAATTGTTGCGTATTATGCTACAATTCAAGCATGAGAATTCTTGAAGACATACGACTCCTCAACGATATCGCTTCTTCTCAGAAGGGGTTATTCACTACAGCGCAAGCAAAACAAACTGGAATTGAGCGCTATACGCTCTCAAGATTAGAGAAGAGCGGAAATATTGAAAGACTTGCGCATGGCGTCTACCGAATGGGAGGCTCCCCAAGCTCACGCGAAGAAGAGGTGTTCGCAGTCTGGCTTTCGCTCAATCCCACAAGACAGCCTGGATCACCTTTCGATTCGAACTCCCCTATTGTCATGGGCTCAACAGCGGCATGGCTGCTTGAACTTGGTGAAATTGGACCTACACCTTATGAGTTCTGCACAAAAGACCGCCGTCAAACGCAGCGCCCTCATATGCGCTTGCGCAAGCGATGCGTCAAGCAACAAGACATCATGCTTGTCTCTGGACTACCTACCACAACGCCAGAGCGCACGGTTATTGATCTTATTGACGTAGGAGAAGATCTCAGCCTGATCTCGAATGTTCTATGCGATGCGCTCAGCCAAGGCAAGATCCATGATGAAACTAAGCTCATCAAAGAGGTTAATAAACGAGCACCTCGCAGAGGTCATACCACCTCTCAAAGCCTGTTCGAGATTCTTCTGAAAGAGGGTGGCAGATGGTCTTCGAAAATGCATTGCTCTCACTGTGGAGCCAGCTGAGCGTGAATAGAATCGGTCAGAACGACATCGCACGTAAGCATATGCGTTCCGAAATCATTCCGATCACCCTGTAGGCGCTGTCGCATCATCTCAATGATGAGATCAACAATCTCTTCCATGGGCTGGCGTATTACTGTAAGCGGCGGAAACATAACGTCACTAAAATCGTAATCGTCAAAACTTGCGAATCCGATATCAGACCCAGGTCGCAAACCTCGTTCATTTACCGCCTTTAGGGCACCGAGAGCCATGTAATAATTACACGCAAAAAGGGCTGTCACTTCGCCCTGATCAAGCAGCTGACAAGCCGCGCGATAACCACCAAGCTTAGTAGAATCGCAGATCTGAATATCTCCCTTATATGCCTCCGCATGACGGTCAGCATATGCACGTTGCCAACCTACTAGGCGCTCACGTCCGACATACGTAGTTTGTGAGGGCGCAATAACTCCTATCCGCTGATGTCCCGCATCGAGCATCGCTGAGACAACTCTTTTTGTACTATCTGCATTATCAACCACTATCGAATCGATTTCAGAATGTGGCATTGGGTTATCAACCACAATGAGGGGGATATCTAGCTGCGGAAGCGCTTCCAAACACTGAGCATCAACCTCAGAAGAGAAAATGACAATACCTTCTACCAATCGACTTCTAAGAAAACGAATCTTATGCATGAGCACATCAACATCGCCGTGAAAATCGATGAAGAGTGCGGAATAATCCACGCGCTCAAGCTCAGCCTCAAGCCGTCCAATACTTGAACCCACAAAGACATTACCCGCATTAGACATCAAGACACCGATGGTATAGCTTTTATTTTTCGTGAGTGCACGACCGAGAATATTCGGACGATAATCAAGTTCCTCTACAACACGTGAAATCGCTCGCGCATTTGCATCCCGTACTTTTATTCCATTGAGATAGCGGGATACTGTTCCTACTGATACACCGCTACGCTGAGCTATCTCACGAATATTTGCCACTTAAGACCCTGCCCATCATGCACATCGTTCCGGAGACGCGCTCATTGTCCCACAGTGCGCGCAGGGTCTGGAACCGGTTCAAATGAAAATGCATATCCTCACAATAGTTAATAAGCCCGCTGTTGGGCGCATAACACAACAGCGGGCTTACTTGACCGTCTACTGATCCACTGAAGCATATACCTCAACTTCAGCCAAGCTTAATGGCACACCTGCTCCAAGCAAGCGAATGCGTACGGTTCGACCAACGACCCCTCCAACAGAAAAGACTTTGCTCGAAATCGGAAATCCATCCTGATGCTCACTCCATACAACTGTGCCTGCTCCATTAAGAATCTCTACGTCATAATTTGAAAAGCGCTGGCTCTCGGTATCAGTTCTATTAAATAGGTAAATGTCAGAAATTTTTATATCTGAGCCCAAGTCAACCTGCCACCAAGCCGGCTCTGCTGTTCCAGTATGAGTAAAAGAATGCCCTGCAAAATCACCCTTTCTATTACCATCTACCGCCAGAGCTGCAGGAGCTCTATACGCTGTTGAACTCTGCGTTGCGTGTTTCCCCCGTGCAAGATTTTCTCGATTCGCACCAAAGGGGTCTGGATTCGGAACCTCTACTGGGCCATCACCTGCGGCATTGAGAGTGATCTGCACTGCACCATTGTGATGGATATGCAACGTATACTGCCCAGACTCTGGATCCCACGCATCTTCATAGCGATACCTACCCTCACTGCCCGAGATGACAAGATGGGGATGTTCAGCTCCAGGCTTTGCGTAAAGCACAACAGTAGTTTCTCGCAGCTCAGTATCATCAGGATTTACGCAGTAATGCTCACTCAACCAATTTGCAAGAGCGAGCTCTCCTTGTTTCCAGCTTTGCGATGCATCAAAGTTACCATTGACTGACCACATAGCTTCTTTATTTACCCGATAATTTTGCAATGTCAGAGATACAGAATCTGTGTTCTCATCAACGATGGCATATGTATGAGGCTGTAGGGATAGTTTGAGTGTACCGGAAGCATTTATATATAAGGGAAGCAGAGCCTCTTATTCGCGGTTTACATTTGCGTTGCTGTTATATACATACCAACTCTTCCCCACACGTTGTGCGTAAGCCGTTCCCGCATACAAGCGCGGGTAAAGTGAATTTAAAAACTCAGTTTTATGAACAAGATCAGGACTTGATTTCGTCAGAATAGCGGTATGTGGAAAGAGCTCACTAATTTCTTCTTCAGATGTAGTACCTGGTATAACAGGCAGGATAAGATAACGCCCTGTGTCATATAAAGGCATCGTCTCATCATCTGAATAAAGATCAGTGTAAAAGTCCTTCATACTAGAAATAGAACCGTCTTTTTCCCAAAAGACCGCCTTCGTTCGTGCACGAACGTCTTCTCGAGTAGGTGCAGGATGGGCTATAGCTCGCCGAAACATTGGGATAATACCGTTTGTAAAAGCTGGTGTAGGACGGTCATTATCCATAAATGTATAGGCAGCGCATTCAAAGTTATATACTGTGCCTCAATTTGTATAAACGTTCATCATCTCCATGGCAATCATGGTCTCGGGCTCACTGGCGTAGGATCGCATGTCGCGTTGTCGCGTACCGCGCGATTCAAAAACATCCGTATAGCCCTTCTCCCACCACTTCCATGTATCAGTTGATGCTCCCCAATTATCACAATAGCCGCTCAGCCATAATCCAGACACAATGCTGTCCGTTGATGCGTCATCACAGATTGGAGTGTTCTTTGTTGCAATCACCAGATTTTTTGAATACTTCTTCGCGGCATCATGAAAGGCCTTGTTTCCCATCACCCGTTGCCAAAACCAATTCTGGTGGTCATGCCAGATAAAATGTCCTCCATATCGTGCGCATACTTTAAGATATTGAGCACTATGCGTGGCAATATCGTCGTTATAAATCCAATAGTTCTCAATGTTTAAAACGCCTTTAAGAACACTGTACTTCTGGAACTGCTCTTCCAGCCATTGTGCAGGAACCGTGTTGCGCTCACCAGCAGACATAATTACTAAAAATACCAGGATGTTATGCCTTTGAGCTGTATCTAACATTGAAATGTACCAAGATCTCAGCTCTGGGGTATCGCGTGGAGTACAACTTGTTGGCTTGCATACCTTTGCTGGATGAAGCTCGATTGCAGAATAAGGCTTTACATCATCCGGGATTGCTCTCCAAGCGCCTTCAAGTGTATTACCCCACCATAGGCCATCGGTTGAATCACCATACACAGCAGAAAGCAACAACGGAGATTCATTATTGATGGTCGTTCGCATCTCAGGTTCTTCTGCCCATACATATCTTGGAGCTAAAGACACGAGAAGCACTCCAAACAAACATGCAAATGCGATTGTTAAAAGCGAGTATTTCTTTATTTTTATAGCTTGCTCCTTCCTGTTTTACCAGGTCATGTAATAAGCTCCTTGCTCATCAAGTTGAGCATCGATGTCTAGTCGCTCCCCAAAAGCAGAAACAGACTCCGGAACCGTAAAGCTAAAAATGTCATGAGGTTCGCCATACACCTCAATACGTGAAAGCTTTCCGTCCTTCCAAGAAAGAGAGACCTTTTGTCCACCACGCACACGCAAACCACGTGCGACTCCATCAGGCCATGCGCTCGGAAGTGCCGGGAGTACACGCACACGCTGAGCATGACTTTGCAGCAGCATTTCGCATATACCGCTTGTTAAGCCAAAATTCCCATCAATTTGAAAAGGAGGATGATCACAGAATAAGTTAGGCAACATACTACTTGCCAACATTCCACTGAGTTCCTCGAAACATGCTTCACCATTCTGCAGGCGCGCATTGAAATGGATGAGCCAAGCGCTACTCCATCCCGTTCGCGTACTTGCATGCAAGCCCGCACCCTTCCAATCATCAATTGCTCGATTACGCTCAGTCTTATTGAGATACGCGCTTCCCATCAGGCGGCGCTCGATGGTCTTGGCCGCTGCATGCGCCAAATGAGGGCTTGTCTCAATATCAATCTCATGCCCCGGATGCAAGCCAAAGAGTGGAGAAATGTGACGATGCCCTACTTCCACCTCTTCGTAGTCTTCAAGCCATTCTTGAATCTGTCCATAGCGACCGATGCGAAGCGGTGCCAAACGATCTCGCATAGATCGAATACGATCAGCAAAATCACTGGTATCCTCGAGTTCTTGAGCAATATCTAAGCAGCAGTCAAAGAAGAAGCGAAGAATTGAATTATCAATTGTCGGACCTAAGCAAACATTACCAGTTGTCCCATCCGGCAAACGATACGCATTCTCCGGTGAAGCTGAGGGGCCGGAAACCAAATATCCTTGATGCTCAAACAGGTAATCCTCATAGAACAGTGCCGCTTCTTTGAACATTTCAAAATGATCTTGTATAAGCGATCGATCCTGCGTGTATTGCCACTGTTCCCAAATATGAGTCAGGAGCCATGGAACAGTCATCGGCCAAACAGCTGCACCAATGGCATGAGACTGCGGTGCCGTATCGGCAAAGCCATCCGTATTGTGATGACAGGTAAAGCCACGCGCTTGATACATCTTTTGCGCCGTTACGCGACCGGACTCACGCATCCGTTCCAGCAAATCAAACAATGGCTGTTGCGCTTCAGGTAAATCACAAGGCCCGCACAGCCAATAATTCATTTCCGTATTGATATTAATCGTATACTTTGAGCCCCAGATCGGATCAATATCGTCGCACCAGATGCCCTGTAGATTTGCCGGTAAGCCCCCTGGCTGACTTGAAGAGATTAAAAGGTAGCGACCATAATCAAATGCAAGCTGAACTAAGTACGTGCTGATAGAGCCTGCCTCAGCTTGGGCAAGCAACTGATTAAGCGGCGCGTCTCTGTCTGAAGCATCATTCGGCAGCTCTAATCCAACGCGTGAGAATTGGTTCTGATATGCACGAATGTGCTCTACCAATGCATCCCCATACACCAAACTTGCAGCCGCTTGAAGCTCACGTCCACAAGCCATATCTCTTTGAGCACTCCAGTAATCTGTACAAGAGACAAGCGAAAATACCACCGTAGTCGCGTTGTCGATAACAATCGTCTCGCCCATAATGCGCACAGATCCATCGCATGATACGATGCGACATCCCACTTGAAAGCCCACACCTGCCACACCACCAGCATGGCCACTCATAATGATCCCGGCTTCAACCTGACAGACGCTATCGTTGAAACGCTTCTTGCGGCCAAGCGCGATTCGCAACTTCAGAGCACCGGGACGCGACGCATGTATCTGCCCTATAAGCGCATTGGTTGCAAGGCTACAAAATACTGTTCGGGTGTAGGTCACGCCATCTGACTCAAAGCTCACTGCTCCCAGTGCTCTATCAAGATCCAGCGATCGCCGATATGAAGATGTTTCTCCTAGCCCTAGCTGCTCAATATGCAGCTCACCAAGGGTTTCGTAATGACTCTGGTCTCGCGGAGTTGCAAACATGGTCAGGCGCACAAGATCCTCTGAAGTCGCCACATCACCTTCTGCGAGCAGGTGCCGTATTGTTGCAAGATAGTCTGCAGCATCAGGGTTGTTACGATCAGCCTTCCCGCGATACCAAAGCGTTTCATCATTTAAGCAAATCGTCTCGTGCGCAATACCGCCGAATACCATACCGCCAATATGGCCATTGCCGATCGGCAAGGCTTCATTCCAGGTTTGTGCCGGCCTGTCAAACCAGAGCTCCACTGCTTCTCCCATCGATCAAAAAAGGGGCGCAGCCTAACAACTGCACCCCTCTCAACATGCAAACTACTACGCAGTCGTCAGTACACCACACATCGTAAGAAGCACAGCGGCGATCAGCACGCATACGATCAAAACAACCGGGCTCTTGCCCTTGCGTACTAGCTTGCACATAGCAAGCGTCAAAAGCATCGGCACAACGCCGGGAAGCAGATTGGTCAGAATCTCCTGCAGGCTGACGGTCAAATCTCCTTGCGTAAAGGACAGGCCAAATGTGACCGAAACCATCATGGGAATCAATCCACCGACTAGCACCAACCCAAGCGCTGTAGCCATGCTTGTGATCTTATCAAGTGTGCCTCGAGCCGCACTCTCTTGAATAAACTTTGAACCACTTGAATAGCCAAACTTCAGCCCAAAGAACTTAAGCGGCACATTAATGATATTAATAAGCAGCAGAGCTAGCAAAACACCGATGAGGCCGCCTTCTTGAGAATAAGATGCGCCAATACTGAAGCAAATGGGTACCAGCGTCAGCCAGATAAGACTGTCACCAACTCCCGCCAAAGGCCCCATGAGACCCACTTTGATACCGGAAATGGCACTACCTGCTTCGTTTCCCTCTTCTTCCTCCATCGCAGCAGCTACACCGCCAATAAATGGAGCAGCAGTTTGGTGCGTGTTAAAGAATTCCAGATGGCGCTTCATAGCAGTTGCCATCTCGTCTTTATCCTTTGAGCCATATACACGACGCAGGGCAGGAACCATCATGTACAGAAAGCCCAAATTTTGCATGCGTTCATAATTCCAAGAGGCACCGTACATAAGCGCACGGCCAAACATCTTGTTTACATCACCTTTCGTGATGGCATTCTTATGCTCACTCACAGGTCATACACCTCTTCCCCATCGGAATTCTCGACCACCACAGAACCAGCTTCTGAAGCATCGTTTGTAACAACATGTGCATCTGGACGCATCCAAATAACCAAGTAAGAAACTGCAACACCAACAAACGTGATAGCGATCGTTGACATACCACCGAAGGCAGCGCAAATAAAGCCAACCAGCAAAAAGACCCAATTATCTTTTTTAAGCATCATGTTCAACAGCATGCCAAAACCAATTGCCGGCAACAGACCACCAGCTACATTGAGTCCTTTCATAACAACCTCAGGGATCATGTCAAAGAGATGCTGGACATATTCACCGCCAACGAGCACTGCCAGGAAAATGGGAACAACCTTAAAGAGGACGATGATCCCCAAGCATGCAAACTGATACAAACCAATCTTAGAAATATCACCGCGTTCGGCTGCCGCATCTGCCTTCTTTACAAAAAAGATGTCTGCTGTTTTTGCTAATACATCAAGCTGCTGCGTAATTACGGCAACAGGAACAGCGATTGCAATACCTGCCGTTGTTCCCTGGCCAGACAAAATGCCTAAAGCAGTACCGATAATCGCACCAGAAATCGTATCGGGCGGTGTGTATCCACCAATACCTGTTACGCCAAGCCACATGAGCTCAAGCGTCGCACCAATCATGACACCTTGTGCAATATCTCCGAGCACCAAACCAACCATGGTGCCCGTCACCAAGGGTCGATGGATCATAAACAAAGGGCCGTTGTAGTCAATCGTCGCAACGATGCCTACCAGCGCCACTAGACACGCTTGCACCAACATTGCATTACCTCCCTAATACGTCTTTCATTTCCTCGATCTTATCTGTAGGCACCATTTGAACTTCAATCTTGATGCCAGCGTCAATGAGTTTGCCGAAGTATGTTCGATCTTCCTCGGTCAAGGCCACGCCAGCAGTTACCTTTTCGTTCGTCTCGGTCTTACTCATATTGCCAACATTCAAAAAGTCAATCTTGATGCCGCCTTCTACGCATTCCCAAACCTCACGCGGGTTAGTAAAGATCAGCATCGTCTGACGTTTAACCTCAGTTTTTTGCAACACCTCAACTAATTTACTCGGAGAGAAGCACACTACTTTCAGTCCCTGCGGTGCAGCCATTTTAAGAATGGCTTGTCGCGTGGCATCGCGTGACACCTCATCACTCACGATGATTGCCTGTTCAATCTCATATCGCTTGAGCCACGTGGTTACCACCTGACCATGCAATAAGCGATCATCGATACGCGAAAACACAATTGCCATACTGTCCCTACTTCCTGGTTGTCCGCTGTCCATATGTCTTGAACTTCTCAGCCATCCGCGCCATCTCTTCACCATCAAGCACTACGGGATCACCCACGCTCTTGGCAATACAAAAAACTTTGGCGCAGTACTCCACCTCCTCCACGATATTGAATGCATTGAGCAAATCTGCCGCACCAGCCAAGATGCCGTGATTGGCGAGTAATACCGCACGTCGCCCTTCCATTGCCTTGACCGCATTGTGTGCAAGCTCCGGTGTTCCATAGGTTGCATACTCAGCTACCCGCACATCTGACCCTGCAACTGCAACCATATAATGCGTTGCGCGTAAAGGAATTCTTGCGATTGCTAAAGCAGTTGCATAGGTCGTATGAGCATGTATAACTGCATCAATATCTGGGCGTGCAAGATAGGTTTCAAGGTGCATTTGCCACTCACTTGAAGGCGTACGCGATCCCTCAACGACTTGGCCATCCGCACCGACAATGACAATATCTTCCTCGCGAATCTCAAAAAAATCGATGCCCGATGGTGTGATTGCCATCTGGTTATGCTCACGATCGAAGATACTTAAGTTGCCACCCGTTCCCTTGGTTAAGCCTGAATCTACCAGTCGCTTACCAAAAGCAATTAACTGGGCGCGATAGGATTCTATAAACATACATACCTCTAACCACGATACATGGGACCGAGCGCTTGGCACGCGCGCACGTCTGCACTTTCCAGCTCCTTGGTACCAAAGCCACCAAACGAACTGGGACGAAATATGCGCGAGGAATCAACATTGTGCAACGTAACCGGAATACGAAGCATGCTCGCAAGCGTTAAGAGATCAGCTCCCACATGCCCAAAGACTGAGGCACCATGATTGGCTCCCCACGCGCTCATCACCTCATAGACACTCTCAAAACCTGGAGCTCCCAGTCGTGGTGCAAACCATGTGGTTGGCCAAGTTTTATCTGTGCGCTCATCAAGCACCTGATGAATATCTTCAGGAAGTACACAGGTATAGCCCTCAGCAAGCTGCAGCGTAGGACCGAGTCCATCAACCAAATTAACGCGAATCATCGTCAAAGGAATCTCCGCTAAGGTCTTAAAATGAGATGAGAAGCCACCGCCTCTGAAATACTCATAATTTGCCCGGCACCAATCGGTAGCACGCAAGCAAGCCTCAACATCTTCTGGCTGCATGTCCCAAAAGCTCTTCATGGTCGGCTGGCCTTCTGCATCACGAGATGCACAGGTTGCATCGAGAGCAGTAGCTCCAGAATTGATTAAATGCAGCACGCCATGGACTGCCCGCCCCTGAAGGGTATGGCCAGTCACACGCTTCACGGCCTCTGGACTCCAATAGGTACGCACATCAGAAAAAATTGGTGCTCGGTTAGTGAGCAAGGTGCCAAAAAGCATAGCGGCACCATTGAGAGTATCGTTTTCTGTAGCGAATGCAGTTGGCTGACGCGGACCGCTCCAATCAAACGTCGATGCCATAATTGCCTCGACAAAGTCCCCGTTCGGGAGCCAATCAGTCCACTGACGCTGACCCTGAAAACCACCAGCAATCGCGTTATGGCCGCGAGCCTCTTCCAGCCAGCCAAGGTCTGCGAGTCTTTGATTTCCGAAAAGAATATCGCGAACAATGACCGCTTGCTTTGCAATGAAATCCCAGTCTTCATCTGCTGGGACGACTTTTGAGCGAGAAATGATATCGGGAAGACTTTTACCAGTATTAATATCTACGCCCTCGTGACACTTCTCAGCGATCCATGTACGAACTTGATACACTTCATCTGGGTCATAGATCTCAAGCGTCATACGGCGAAGAATTTCTGTCATGTCAACATATTCAACGCCCATGCCAAGGTACTTACCAAAGAACTCCGTACTCACTTGTGATCCCGCAATGCCCATAGCACATGCGCCAATATTGACATATGACTTGCCACGCATTTGTCCAACCACCAAGGCACAACGAGCAAACGAGAGCAGCTTCTCACGCACGTCTGTCGGAATGTCAGTATCATCTGCCTCTTGAACGTCGTGTCCATAGATTTTAAACGTGGGCAAACCATACTGAGTTGCTGCGGCAGCTGCTGCTGCAAGATAAACAGCACCGGGACGCTCGGTACCATTGAAGCCCCAAATTGCCTTGACCGTCATTGGATCAAGATCCATAGTTTCAGTTCCGTAGCACCAACAAGGAGTAACCGTAAGTGTTGCACACACGTTTTGACTCAAAAACTCCTGCCTCACGCGCTCAGCATCAGCACGACCACCAATGGTGGTAGATGCAACAACACATTGAGCCGGAGAGCCGTCTGCATAGTGAAGATGCGTCTCGATTAGGGTTTGAGCAGCAAAGGCCATAGCCATTGTTTGCTCTTCAAGGGACTCTCGTACACCCCCTTGACGACCATCAATTACTGGTCGGATACCAATCTTTGGATACACCTTGATCTCCTTCCCGATCACTTAGCTCACAACGCCTTTTTTCAATACGATGTTTCCGTAGGGAGATTGCTCGCCAGTTGCAACAACTGCATATGCAGCCCTGCTACGCTCATAAAAATCAGCACGTGCAATGTGGCTTACCACCACTCCGCCTGCCTCCGCCTCGATAACGCGACGATAGGTTTCCCAAATTGCTGGAGGAAGATCTCCATCTACCACCTGCATAAGCACAGCGGGTGTAGCTACGTATGGGTCTAAAGGAATGAGCTGAAGAACCGCTTGTAGTAGCTCAGGCATAGCAACGCCATCGAGACGGATGAGCCTTTTTGCATTTGAAGCTGCTGGAAAGTTTGCGTCAACAAGAACAATCTCATCGCCATGACCCATCTCAGCCAAAGCTTTTAATAGATCTGGGGAGATAATGGATGGAACGCCTTTAAGCATCTTGCGTCTCCTTTTCTAGAAGATCAAAACGTTCAAGCACATCAGAGCTCATATAAACAAGAGGTACATAGCAGGTAGGCACAAAGGTGCTTAACGCTTTTGAGCGCGCTTCTTCTAGTGTTTGATATGCGCCGCAAGCAATCAGTTGGCTCAAAATATTGCCTATCGCAGTAGCCTCAACTGGCCTCGCACATATACGCCTACCTGTTGCATCTGCAACTGCCTGACAAAGAACTGGATTCTGAGAACCGCCTCCAATGAGACGAATGGAGGTCAAGGTTCGATGAGTAATGCTCTCGATTGCTTCTATGACCTTGCGGTATGTCAGCGCTAGACTGTCATATACGCAACGGAAAAGCGACCCAATTACCTGGTGAGATACATCTTCACGTGTAAAGTGCACGATTAAACCCGTTTGTTCAAGGATGCGGTTGAGTACATTCTGAGCAGTTGCAAACGCTGGATCCTCAGTATCAATAAGATATGCAAAAGGTTCTACATCAGATGCAGCCTGAGCAATTTCTTCCCAGGTAAGATTTCTTACAGCCTGTTCCATGAGTTCGCGACGTAACTGCTGAGCAATCCAAAGACCGGTGCAGTTTTTGAGCAATAAAATCGAGTCATCTGCCCCGAGCTCATTGCTCAAACCAGCCTGTTGAGCCTCAGACGTTAGTACAAGCTCGTCCAAAACCGTTCCAATGAGCGACCATGTACCACAGGAAATAAATGCATCATGAGGGTCAAGGGTAAGCGCTGCCACTGCACTAGCCGTATCGTGCCCGCATACCCGCACGACAGGCAAGCCTGCTGCCGGTAAATCGCTGCTTATGCAACCAACAGTCACGCCAGCTTTACCAATTGTTGGAAGGAGGTGCTTCTTTATTCCAAAACGATCAGCCACCATGTTTGACCATTGCACGTTTGAATTCTTAAGTATCTGTGACGTAGAGGCAATACTCGGCTCTGTACCGCAGATGCCAGTCAGACCCCAAATTAAAAGATCGGGCATAAAGAGGATTTGCTTCGCGCGATCAAGCAATTCACTCTCATCACGTTTTTGCGCGACGAGCTGAAACAACGTATTGATATCGAGTGGCTGAATACCAGTCTCCGCATAGATGTCCTCGAGCAGGCCTGCTTCAGCACACCGTGCAGCTACTCCCTGCATGCGGACACTTCGGTAATGCACTGGATTAGCAAGCAGGGAATTATCTGCACCAATGAGGCCATAGTCAACACCCCATGTATCAATGCCTACGCTTGTGAGTTCAAATCGAACCTGTGCCTGTGCTATCCCAACCTGCACTTCTTTCAGAAGATGCTCAAAGTCCCACTGCAAAGGCTGTACACCCGCGACCGGACCATTCTCAAAGCGATACACTTCTTCGAGGCGTAATACCTGATTAGCACCAAGGCTACCAACAATTGCGCGACCACCTGATGCGCCTAAATCAATTGCCAACACATGTATGTCAGATCCATCGCGAGGACTCAGATGCCCCACGATTTTGGACACGCTCCCCATCTGCATCTCCGTTTCAACGAGTGGCAAGGTGATCCGTTCGATATACAGCAAAACTCCAGGTCAAGAGCATTCACTGTAAATTGTAACCGGTTCAACTTGAATCGGTTACAGTTATATCGCAGAAAGCTTAATTGCATATGTCGAGAGAAATTCTTTACCGCCAGCGGCTAGTTTTTGTCAGCGAACGGTAATCGGGGATCAAAATGAGCGCTGTGCCCAATCTTGTATTACCTGTAAATAGCGAGATGCTTACATAGACCACGTAAAGAATCGCACATTGCCCCAGCAATCCCATGAAATATCGCAATTCAGCGTGGGAGACTGATCAAAAGGAAGGCAGCCTTCACACAAGAAGACTGCCTTCCTCACGCAACAAAAGACATGGAGCTATACGCTACTAATCGTGATACTCTCCACGATCCCATTTTGCCAAGATCTCATCAAAGAAATGCGGATTGGCTTGCGCATCTGCATCCGCCTGATTCACAGCATCAATTTTTGCCACCAATGCATCGCGCTCAGGAGTTGGCTCATAGTCGGCCTCCAAAAAAGCAAGCATGATGTCTGCCATGAGGAACTCGCCCGTGATCTTACCCCCAAACCCAACGATGTTGGCATTGAGTTCACGACGAGCATATAGAGCGCTCGTCATATCGCGCACCAGGGCACAACGAGCACCCGGAACCTTATTGACCGCATTCGTGATGCCAATGCCCGTACCACAAAGCACAACACCAAAATCAGCACGGCCACTGGCAACAGCCTCACCAACTGCTTTTCCAAAGAGCGGGTAGTGCGTGCGTGTGTGGCTATCGGTGCCGCAATCCAGCACCTCGTAACCTGCTGCTTCAAGACGATCATGCAAATAGATCTTCTCGTCGGTAACGATATGATCACAGCCAAGCGCAATAATCTTTTTGGACATAACTTCCCCTTACGCCATTGCATTGAGCATATCGACACGAACCTGATGGCGACCGGCGGCATAATCTGCCCGCAAAAACTCACGCACAATACGCTTTGCGACCTCAGCTCCAACCACCTGAGAGCCCAGACATACCAAACGCGAGTTATTATGCTCTCGTGTCATGTAGGCGCTGCGCTCATCTGAGATATTCGCAGCAACCATACCCTTCACTCGGGTAGCAACCATATAGCTGCCAACACCATACGCATCAAATGCAAAACCAAGCGAGTCCTCATGTTCAAGAAGATCATGAGCTGCAGCTACTGCCCCATCAACAAAATCAGCGGCAGGCGCTTCAGAAAGATCTACAATCTCATGACCGTCTTGGATAAGCACCTCTTTAAGGATTTCCTTCAGTGGCATGCCCTTGGCATCGGACGCAAGTACAACTCTCATATCCGCTCCTTTGCAGCAGTGTACTTTTAGGCGGTATGTAAGCAGAAACAAGTTTTCATTTCAATGGGTTCTCACGCGCGAGGCACATACACGACATCCCACAGCCCTCATGATCTCAACGTTCTATGAATCAAATTATGTTACGGTAGACGTATTGAATAACATCCTAGATAGGCGCGGGTCAGCTTATTTTTGCGCCAGATCGTGAGAGTCCTATGACGAATGTGCTTGCCAGCTCAGCTACCCTACCAGCCCGATCTGAACTCACTCAGTATTGGGACACACGATCAGAATCCTATTCCAACTATGTCCAAGATGAGCTCCATGACTGGAGACATATCGCCTGGAGAGATGCGCTTTTAAAGCGCCTCCCACCGCTTTGCAACTCAGACAAGACACATACTCCACGCATTCTTGATCTGGGCTGTGGCCCTGGCTTTTTTGAAGTCATTCTTTCATCGGAAGGTTTTGAGATTGACGCCCTCGATGGAAGTATGCCCATGCTTGCATGCGCTCAAAGAAATGTTGAGCGAGCAGGCGATATGAGCCGCACGCGATTTCATTACGGAGACGTCTCCGCTCTCCCCTTCCCTGATGCCTGCTTTGATGTTGTGATGTCGCGAAACGTAAGCTGGCTGCTCACCGATCCTAAAGCCACCTATAAAGAATGGCTCCGTGTCTTGCGCGTGGGCGGAAAGCTTCTCATTTTTGATGCCAATTGGTACGGTTACCTCGCCAATGAGTCTATGAATCAACAGCGTGCAAATGACCAGCTTGATGCCTCCGTGCTTGAGTGGAGCGACGATTCCTTTGCCAGCACTGATCAAGAAGCTCACTGTGAAGCCCTCGCACGCAGCCTGCCACTCACCTATGTTTCTCGCCCAAGCTGGGATGCAGAGATCTTGCCGCAACTCGGTTATTCCGATGTATGGATGGATGAAGGCTTTGCTCATGAGGTGTGGAACGAGGGTGAACTCGAATATTATGCAACCTCACCACTTTTTGCTATCGAAGCCACCAAGGGCATGCAAGGATAATCGCTGGGTGCATAATCCCTCGCGCGAACTGCACACTGAACGTCGGACGTGGTTGAAGCATGAGCGCTGCCGCTGCACAACCATGCCGCGCAGAACTGAGCAGGCGCGTACAAAAGCATGCCGCCAATCCCTCAGGTAGACATTGCGATAGCTCCAAAAAAGAACAGTACAAGCAGACAAGTTCGGTCACCCTAACTTGTGCAACCACTCACAGAAGAAATGAATACGGCTGGTACAAAACTTTTATTCACAGACTATACTTTAAACCCCCGTGGTGAGCCCCCAAGCCGACAAGGAGGAGCCATGAACAGGCGATCGGCAGCCGTTGAGCAAACACGCCTCAATTTACGTGAGGCGTTTTGGGAACTCTATTCAGAAAAGCCCGTTGAGAAAATTACAATCCGCGAGATTACCGATCGTGCAGGCTATAACCGTGCAACTTTTTATCTGCACTTTCGAGATGTATATGACCTGTTTGAACAAATAGAGCGCGAAATTTTGAACGAGGTTCGAGCTCTGGTAAACGAGCGCCTACTCAAAGATGATACCTTTGACCTCTCCCGCCATATGGGCTCAATCGTTCGCTTAGCGCAACACCACGAGCGCTATCTACCGCGCTTGATGGGGCCTTATGGAGACCCATCCTTCATCCAGCAAATGAAGGTTATTTTAGCACCCCTACCTGACCGCTTTATTTTGCCAGCAGAAGGCCTTTCCGACCAAGAGCGATCAGTTTTGCGGGAACTCTATCTTGCCGGACTCCTTGGAGCCATTAGTTCATGGCTTGCGCAAACCGAACGGATGCCTACCGCCGAGCTGGTGACCTTAATTGTTGCGGCACTACGCCCACGCTGCTAGATACGACACACCAATGGCCGCTCGCGCCCTTCGCTACCCTAACGTTGACGAGGCGTTGCCATCCGCAGGGTGTACCAAAGACCACTGAGAGCCCTTGCTACACCCTATCAAGCGCGATAAGGCAACTCACATCCCTTGCTACACCCTATCAAGCACAGTAGGGCAACTCGTGTACTTCTACTAACGCCTCATCAAGCGCAATCAGCTCACACCGAGGTCTGTGAAAGCCTGTATGTCTTTGCTCGCTCCTACGAGCAAAGCAGCTTGGCGATCTGTACGGCGTTCGTAGCTGCGCCCTTGCGGATCTGATCCCCACAGCACCAGAAAGAAACCCCTCGCGCTTCATCAGGGTTCGAAAGATCCCGGCGCACACGGCCAACCCAAATAAGATCCTGATCACTGGTATCAATTGGCATGGGGAAACGATCGTGAGCGTCTGCAGCTCCCAGATCATCTACAAGCTTTACCCCCGGAGCCTGATCCAAGGCTTCGCGAATCTCTTCAAGAGAGACGGCGCGCTCAAACTCAAGCGTAACGCTCTCTGAATGTGAACGAAGCACCGGCACGCGAACACAGGTGCAACTCACGCGCAACTCCGGCAAGTGCATAATCTTGCGACCCTCATCTTGCAGCTTCATCTCTTCAGAGGTATAGCCCGCATATTGCTCGCCGCCGATCTGCGGAATCAGATTGCTCACGAGCTGCGCTGCAAAGGCCTGAGGAGCGGGCATGGAATCTCCGCCAACCAAAGCCTTCATCTCCGCCTCAAGCGCTGCCATACCTGGCTCACCAGCTCCGCTCGCTGCCTGATAGGTAGACACAATCATCCGCGAAACGCCTGCAAGCTTATGCAGCGGCCAGGTTGGAACTAAACCAATGATGGTGGCACAGTTGGGATTGGCAACAATGCCTTGATGCCACGAAAGGTCGTCTGCATTAATCTCAGGAATAACAAGCGGTACCTGGGGATCCATGCGAAAAGCATGTGAGTTATCTACAGCCACCGCGCCTCGACGAACCGCTTCAGGCAAAAGCTCGCGAGCAATATCATCACCTGCTGCGCCAAGCACCAGGTCGCAACCATCAAAGGCTTCAGGCTTGGCTTCTTGAATTGCTACTTCTTTTCCCTGAAACACTACAGTTTTACCGACGCTGCGCGCACTTGCCAAAGGCCTCAGCTCACCTACTGGCACCTCTTGCTCGGCAAGGCACGCAAGCATCTGCGTACCAACCGCACCCGTTGCTCCCAAAATAGCTACCGTCAACGCTTTGTTCATGATGCCTCCTGCTCATGTAATGCTTAACTGAGCGACGCTCAAATACCCGGATGTGAAGCCGCTTCCTCGCGCCTGAGGTCAGAGAGCTCCAAGATATGATCTCCGTCAGAAAACGCGCTATAGATTGCCCGAATTGCGCGGTCAAAATCTTCATCACGCACGCCAACAATGATGTTGATCTCATCTGAGCCCTGAGCAATCATACGAATTGAAATACCCTCCTGGCCAAGAGCTGCAAACAAAGAGCCAGAAACTCCGGGCCTACCCACCATATTACGGCCGACCGTAGAAATTAATGCCAGACCATCAGCCACCTTAATTTCATCCGGGCTCACTTCAACTTTAATATCAGCCACAATCGCCCAAAGATTATCGCGAACATCTTTGCCCTGAACTACCACGGCAAATGAGTCAATACCAGAAGGAATATGCTCCACGCTCACCCGGTAGCGCTCAAAGATCGAGAGCGTCTTGCGCAAAATGCCAACTTCGTCGCACATATGATTTTTCATAACATGGATGGCAACAAAGTCGCGCTTACCGGTAATACCCGTAATGATAGGCTCGGCATCGGTGCCACTCTCGGTCTCGCTAATAATCGTACCGGGATCTTGCGGGCGGTTCGTATTTTTAATAACAATGGGAATGTCTGCATCGCGCACCGGAAAGATTGCCTCTTCATGCAGTACTGAGGCACCCATGTACGAAAGCTCACGCATCTCAGAATAGGTAATACGCGCAATGGGTTCCGGCCGCTCCACAATACGCGGATCGGCTGATAAAAAGCCTGAAACATCCGTCCAGTTTTCATACAGATCTGCTTTTAGGCACTTCGCCAAAATTGAGCCAGAAATGTCTCCGCCGCCACGATCGAGCAACTTAATCTGACCATCACGCGTAGCACCATAAAATCCGGGCAAAACAAAGCCGCCCTTTGGGGCTCGCTCACGCAACAGCTCCTCGGTGCGACTCATGGACAGACGCCCGTCATGGTGAAACACAATTACATCGGCAGCATCCAAAAATGGAAGGCCCAAATACTCAGCCATCAGCTGGGCAGTAAAGTACTCTCCGCGAGAGACTAATACCTCGGTCGGAAGCATCCCTGAGCGTGCCTGGTTTGCAAAGGTAGCAAACTCTTCACGGATGGGATAAGAAAGCCCGAGCTCATCGGCAATATCAAAGTAACGACTTCCAATATCTTCCAGCAGATCATCACAGGATACGCGATACTCAACATGGGCATTTACCAGATAGAGCAGGTCGGTAACCTTAGAGTCTCCCTTTCCCCGTCGGCCACAGGCAGACACCACGACGCGGCGACGAGCTGGATCAGAATCGATAATCGATTTGATCTTGCGGAAATGCTCGGCATCGGCAACTGAGGAGCCACCGAATTTGCTGATCTTGATCATGACGGGAAGGTTACCTTTCTCGGTCGGCCGGACATGAACGCGGCAGTTGGGATACCATGTGCACGACGCATCACTTCCGGGCGGAGGAGCAGCTCTATGGCCTCATATCATAGTACACGGTCGTCGTCTCATACCTGCTCAAGCAGGGAAGCCGTACGACAGGGTCTCGCACCAGACGGCGGACTCTATGTCAGCGATTCCTTAGGTCAGACAAAAATCGACGTCAAAGGCCTTGCGAACCGCTCATACACAGACCTTGCTCGCGAAATTATTGCTTTGTTGCTACCTGATTACACAGCGGATGAAATTGCTGCATGTGTGGATGAAGCCTATACGAATACCTTCTCAAGTCCCGAGCTCACGCCAATTCATCGCGTGGGTGAGTTGGCCGATAGTGAGGCGCCGCTATACTCTCTTGAACTGTTCCACGGCTCCACCAGCGCCTTCAAAGATGTTGCCCTACAGATGCTTCCTCGCTTAATGGCGCGTACTACTCCTGTTCCTGCCAAGACGGTACCGGGCGACATGCCAGAGCAGCGCTCATCCGAAGCTCCGACTGAGCGCATTATGATCGTAACTGCCACCTCGGGAGATACCGGAAAAGCAGCGCTTGCCGGTTTTGCTGATGCTCCTGGCACCGGAATTTGCGTCTTTTATCCCGAAGGTAAGGTAAGTCGCGTTCAAGAGTTGCAAATGACCACGCAACAAGGCTCGAATGTAGCGGTCTCTGCCGTGCGCGGCACCTTTGATGATGCCCAAAGTGCCGTTAAGGCCATCTTTGCCGATACCGAGCTTGCCGAGCGCTTGCGCGCAGAAAACATTGTGCTATCGAGCGCGAACTCGATCAATATAGGTCGCTTGGTACCTCAGGTTGTCTACTACTTTGCCGCCTATGCCCAACTGGTACGAGCAGAAGCAATTAAGCCAGGAGATGCGGTTGAGTTCTGCGTTCCTACCGGCAATTTTGGTGATATTTTGGCAGGCTACTATGCGCGTGAGCTTGGCCTTCCTATCTCGCAACTCATCGTAGCGAGCGATCGCAACAATGTCTTGGCAGATTTTTTAGCAACGGGCACCTACGATCGTCGGCGTCCCTTTTTTACCACCAGCTCTCCCAGTATGGATATCCTCATCTCCTCAAATTTGGAACGCATGCTCTATTACCTCTCAGATAACAACTGTGAGCTTGTAGCAGACCTGATGGCAAAGCTGCAACATGACGGCGTCTATGCGATTCCAGAAGAGCTTTTGGTAAAAATTCGCTCAATTTTTTCTGGTGGCTGGGCAAGCGAAGAAGAGGTTGCACACGCAATTCGTGATTGCTATGAGCGCTTTGGCTATTTGATTGATCCGCATACTGCCTGTGCCTACCACGTACTCACCCAAACTCAGGCTAACCAGTCAAGCCGCGCACGCATCATGCTTGCAACCGCGAGCCCATATAAATTTCCACGCGCAGTAGCTGCGGCTCTTGGTCTGCATGTTTCTGAAGATGATTTTGAGTGCATGAAGGCCGTTGCCGCCAAAACAGGCACCGAAGCTCCTAAGGCCTTAGCTGAGCTTGCCACAGAGACTCCACGTTTTCACGATGTGCAAGATATCGACCAGCTTGGAGCCTATGTTGAGCAGGCTGCACGGATGCTGGATGCATAAAGGAGCCCTATGATTCGCATCTCTGTTCCTGCTACCAGCGCAAACCTCGGTATTGGGTACGACACCCTAGGCATGGCTGTTTCGCTACACGCTCGATTTAGCTTCGAGCGCGCAGATGTCCTCACGATTGAGGGCTGCCCTCAGGCCTTTCAAAACGAAAACAACCTGGTATATACCTCATTTGTGCAAGCACTCACCGGCTGGGGCATTGAACCCTTTCCTGTACGCATTGCTATCGACACCGATGTTCCCGTTGCGCGCGGCTTAGGCTCAAGCTCTACCTGCGTCGTTGCTGGCATCATGGCGGCCGCAGCTCTGGCAGACCGCCCCGTAACGCGCGAGGAACTCGTAGCAGTTGCAACAAAGATGGAAGGGCATCCCGATAATGTAGCGCCCGCTATTTTGGGAGGCGCGGTTTGCTCGTTCACGCCCGAAGGAGCACTACCCCGCTGTCTGCACTACGATGTAAGCGATCGCCTGCGCTTTGTGACGATCATTCCGCCTTATGAAGTGCATACAAGCGATGCACGCCGCGTTGTTCCACAAGAAATTCCGCTCTCCTCTGCTATTTGGCAGATGGGCAGAATTGCTGGAATGACACGCGGACTAGAAACGGGTGACGTTGATCTACTCGCCGCAGCAAATGATGACCGCTTGCAAGAGCCCTATCGCCGTCGTCTCATTCCCGACTACGATGAGATCCGCAAGGTTTGCCTTGAGGCTGGTGCGGCAACGCTTTGGATTTCTGGCTCGGGATCCACCATCATGGCAGTTACTGACGACACCATTGTGGCTCGCTTTTTGCAGGTACGCTTGCGCGAGCACCTACCTGCCTGCAAAAGCCTCATCCTGACCTGCGATACCGACGGAGCGCAGATCGAATACGTGTAATACCACCTGCTCTTATGAACAGCTGTGATTGAGAGGTTAGAAATGTTCGCGAAGTCCACCATTGCCATTCTTGGTGCTCTTGAAAAAGAGGTGCGCTACATTGCCCAAGCAATTAAGGGAGCAGCGGTCGAATCGCTTGGAGGACTCACGGTATTTTCCGGCACCTATCAGGGCTTTTATGTGGTCACCACCGTTGCTGGCATGGGAACCGTCAATGCTGCCGCAGCTGCGCAGCTCCTCATCAGTACCTATGGAGCCGATGCGCTTATTTTCACAGGCATTGCGGGAGGGCTTAATCCAGCGCTGCATAGTAATGATATTGTCATTGGTAAACGCTTGCGCTATACCGATACCGACACCGCGCTCATTGCAGAATCTGCCCCCGGTCTCGAAGAATTTGCAAGCACAGACTACCTCGTAGATTTAGCAGAAGAAGTCTTGCTCGCAAACGGCTACGTGGATGCAGGTCTTTCCGCAGAACAAGCGGGGTCGATAAGCCCTGGGCAAGCAGCAGATGCATCGCCATCTCGAAGCGCCAATCACGCTTCAGAACCCAAGCACTACCTCAAAGGGACCATCGCAACGGGTAACCGCTTTATCACCGGTGCTGATGCGCGAGCAGCTCTCATTCAAGCAACACAGGCAGACTGTGCTGAAATGGAAGGGGCAGCCATAGCTCATATAGCTGCAAAGAATGGGATTGATTGCCTGGTACTCCGTGCCATCTCAGATAATTGTGATGAAGCCTATGATGCCCTCTCAGCTCGCTCATTTGACCTTAACAGCTATGCACGCACGGCAAGTGAAATTGTTCTTGCTATGATTCGTCGTCTTCATGTTCCGCTTGGCATGAATACCTTTCCTAAATAGCGCGCTGTACATGCAGGCACACCGAGGCGTAGCAGCCACATGATCGTAAAGATACGTGTACATGCCCAACTCAATAGTAAAAAGCGAGAAACAATCTTCTGTAAAATAGCTAGGCACAAACAACCGGGAGCTCAGCTACACCGCAGATTCCTCAGCGGTGATCATGTCTCAATTCCTAGAAACCAGCCGTTAAACGTTTTGCAACGCGATCCCGGAATCGTTCGGACTCAGCATGAGCCTCAATATCAAAGGCACAAAACACAGCGTCAATTCCTTCAAGCTGTACGCGGTTTGCCGCATCAAGCTCATCGTCTGCAATTACAACGTGGGCTTTATCAACCCCGGCTAGCTCAAGTCTCAGCAGAAGATCCTTGGCATAGCAGCCATGAATAATCACTTGCTTAATGTCATCATCAAGCAGATGGTCAAAATCAACCTGATAAATCCAGCCTGGAAACTCCGTTGTCCGAGCGTTTTCATCAAGGCCAAAAAATGCCACAAAAATGACGACAGCCTTTGATCCAGGCTCAGATCGAATGGTGCGCAAGGCGGTAGATACAGCCGTGCTATTCCATCCCTTTGAGGCCAAATTTACAAGACGTGTACCAGCGACTGTTTGCTCACTGTAGCGCGCAGAGGTGATAGCGACCTGATCAGAAGCGAGGATCTTCTCAAGTTGAGCACCGGGTATCCCCAGCTCTCGTGCAGCAGTAATCGCGGCCAGCAAATTATACAAATTGGCAATCGAATACGTTTTGATCCGATAGGTATACTCAGGCACCTTCCCCTGATTGTCGGCATGACAGATCTCAGCCACCACAAACTCATTGACATCACGGTCAACGCGCGTGACCAAATAGTCTGGCGCGGGATTGTGAAACCCGCAGCGACTACACGATGCACGACCCAGGTGGCGCAAGTGGCACCATTCATATTCGAGGGCACCGCCACATTCCGGGCATGCCGCCAAATCGCACACAATGCCTTCAGCCTCTTCTAAAGATTCCGGCAACTGTCCAATAGAAAAGAAGGTTTTACGATTTGCATCAGTGCCTAAACGACACGTTATCAGGTCATCTGCATTCAAGATCAGATGCATATTCGGCTGAATCGCATCCTGTATAACGCCATAAATATAGTCAGGATTCGCATTTCGCATAAAGCTATCGCGGTACAGATTGGTGACCACCAAAAACTCGGGAGCAAGCGGCGGCAGCACCAAGCGGCACGAAAGTTCATCGAGCTCAAAGGAGGCAAGCTCTGAGCGCATCGACCCGTTGAGACGGGCATCGCCTAATAAAGAGGTGCCAATTCCGGTCAGCAAGTTGCTACCAGAGCGATTCATAATTGGGCGTTTACCTGCTGCGATTAAAATATCGTCAAGCAAATTCGTTGTGGTAGTTTTCCCGTTTGTGCCCGTCACGCAGACCGTCGTTTGAGCCTTACCAATTCTCGATAGAAAGTCTGGACAAATACGCTCAGCCACACTTCCCGGGAATTGACTTGCCGATCTACCCATAAGGCGAAGCACTGCCGAGACAAGCTTTGCTGCCAGAAGGGCGAGAAAGAACCGAAGGCTTCGTGGCAGTTGGCCAGCATCTGGCGTATCAGGACGTCTCATAGAACAACAACCCTTTGCGTCAATAGAAACACATCGCCCGCGTCAATCGAGCGTGAACGACGTGCTGGATACAGAGCTTGCAAGGACATCTCATCAAAACACAATTCCGGGCTGAGAAAAGACACGAACACGCTCACGATAGGCGTCTTGTATAACCTCTTCGTATGCAAGCGGCACCGATGTGGCATCCATCCAGTCAAGAAGTGAGCGAACCAAATAAGGATTGAGCGGAAGTATAGGACCCAGCATCCAGGTTCCCAAGAGATGATTTTTGCGCACTCCCTCATACACGCTCCCCTCGCTTAATCCAAATCCCTGGTCAAGCGTGCAAAATGGAGCAAGCTTGCCCCGAGCCACTACTTGTGTGAACTGAATCTTAAATCCCACGACCGTATATGGATCCGCACCATCGCCTGGATCAAAGGTTCCTGAACAAGCGCAGGTATAACGCGTTGGCATATTGTTATGTGTGATGAAATCAAATAGTCCCAAGCCAACGTGGCCTTGGCCTTGAGGTGTAACAATCATCGAGCCCAATAGTTCAGCTGCGTTACCGGTAAAGAGCATCGGCAAACCACGATCGGCGAGCGTATCTAAGCGATCGCGATACGGCATAAGGGCTTCAAGTGACTGCACCTGCTGGCGCTCGGTCATATTGCCCATCAAAATCAGTGAAATATCGTCGCGCTGAGCAAAGGCAGGCTCAGATCCATAAGCAGTCTCGACGATCTCAGCATCCGGCAGACACGCCTTAAGATACATAAGATTACCGTTATCCCCTGCTTGATTTCCAAACTCAGGATAGAGCGTCTCGATTGTAATTCGCTGACCTCCCACAGGTACCCCGATCTGTTTGCTCCTTCAGGCACTACAACTGTACCTCAAGTGAGCAGATGCGGTTACACAACGCTGCTTACTTAGTTTCTATGTCAATACTATAGTGAATATGCTATACTTTTGGCATGTCAAAGATTGATAACATATATGCAGCTGTTGATGATTTTGGGCTTGTCACCTCAGAAGAGGCAAGTCAGCTCGGTATGTCTCGAGCAGAGCTTGTTCAACAAGCTCATATGGGCAAACTTGTAAGAGTGGCACGCGGTGTTTACCGTATGCCAGTTTGGCCATCCCAAGCACAAGCACCCTATGCCATTGCTGTAAAGTCCGCTGGAAAAGATGCATTTCTCTATGGAGAGTCTGTCGTTGCCCTCTTAGAACTTGCACCAACAAATCCATCAAAAATTTGGCTTGCTTCTTCAAAGCGCTGCCGTCGCAACCTTGGCCAAGGAGTGAGCGTGAGGCAAATCAGCAACGTTGACCCTGTGCTGATAGAGGGAATTCCATGCCAGCCCATCATGCATGCCATTCTTGCTGCAGCGCAAACCATGGGTGTAAAACGAGCTGTTGCTGCAGCTCAAGAAGCACTCAAAAAGGGCTATATCACGCCCTGTGAAGCAACGCGCATAGAACAGGAGCTACTCCCATGAAGCGGCCAAACAGCCTACGGCACCTTGACGATGCAATACGACGACTCAGCAAAGGCAATCCACAGCGCTATATTCATATTCGTACAATCCTAGCGAATGCTATCGTTGCAAATCTATTACCAGACGGAGTAATAAAGGGTGGCAGCGCCCTTAAAATGCGCTTCGGTGATGCTGATACAAGATTTACCACTGATGTAGACACTGCTACAGCCACTGTCCCTTCACGTTATATTGCTCGCCTCAATGAGGCGTTAAGCTCAGGGTGGGAAGGCTTTACCGGCCGAGTCGTACCAAAAGAACCAGCAGCTCCCAAGGGCATCCCACAACCATATGTAATGCTGCCTTACGATATCAAGCTTTCATACCTCGGAAAGTCATGGTGCACCGTTCCCTTAGAAGTGGGACACAATGAAATTGGTGACACAGATGCAGTTGACTGGGTTTATCTCGAAGATGCTACAGAGCTATTCAGATCTATAGGATTTCCCTCACCTGGCAAAGCTCCTCTTATGTTACTTGACCACCAAATCGCCCAGAAAATCCATGCTATTTCAGGCTCAGACGAACGGGTGAGAGATCTTATAGATTTACAGCTCATCTGTACACGAGCTGATGTTGACCTCATGCAGGTAAGAAAAACTTGTGAAAGACTTTTTGCTTATAGACAAGCTCAATCGTGGCCTCCAACAATTATCAAACAGCAAGGATGGATCGAGCTCTATCAAGAGCTCGCGCGTGATTTGCCAGTCGTTCAAAACATCGATCAGGCTATCGAATGGATCAACAGCCTGATTGAAAGCATCCAGCATGCACAATGAGCATCTTCTCCATTTGCTCAATTTCATGCAATGACCTGGCTCTACTTATGTGCTACCGCTCTTTCAAAAAGAGCAAGTCACTGGCTCAACCTTGCAACGTCGGTCTGATCGAAGACACCCATGGATTTACAGCACAGGCGCTGCAACACAGGGGCTACAGCGCATAGGAGTTACAGCACATAGAAGCAACAACGCATAGACGCTACAGCGTATGAGCTATGCGCGCTTGAAGAATGCAAGAGCGATGGCACCCGGCCCCACATGCGTGCCAATCGTTGCACCAACGCGTGTGATCGGCAGCTGATCACGAGGAGCAGCGTCTTCCCACAGCGCGCGGGAGTCATCAATATACTTTTGCAGCAAGCGATCAGTAAGGCCTGCGTAGCCCAAGCACAGCGGCATGGAGAAATCAACGCCACCAGCTGCTTCAATCTCACGATTCAGCAAGTTCTTACCATTTTTGGAGCCACGAGCTTTTCCGAGGAGTGCTACCTCACCATCACGAATCGTAATGACTGGCTTAATAGAAAAGAGCTCGCCAATTACTGCAGCAGCGGCAGGAACACGGCCACCACGACGGAGATATTCCAGCGTATCCAGCAGACCAATCACACAAACATCCGCGCGGCGATTCTCAATTTCACGCACGATCTCAGAAGCTTTCCATCCTTCATGAGCAAGGCGCAAGGCATACTCCACAAGCACACGCTCGCCTACGGTTGCAGACATCGTATCAACAACGTAAATGCCCGCTTGCTCGCCACCGGCCTCAGCAGCTGCACTCACTGCACTTTGATTCGTGCCAGAAAGCTTGGCAGAGATCGTAAGAATAACAATCTCATCAGCGCCTGCGGCATGTGCCTGCTCAATTGCCTCCGTATACGCATACGGGTTGACCTGGCCAGTTGTTGGAAGCTCATCACTTTCAATGAGCATCTCAAAAAAGCGCTCCTTGGAAATATCTACGCCATCTCGATAGATATCTTCTCCAAAAGCAACCGTGAGCGGAAGTACGGTTAAACGTGAATCAGCGTCAGCAGAAATATCAGCAGCAGAATCAGCAATGATGTGTACGGTCATGATCCCCCTATCGGAGTGAAATAAGTTGGGGGTCATAATACATTGGAATGTAGCTTATAGCGATAGAATCTTTAAAATACCTCAAGATGTAACCTTTGCTGGAAAGCAGAACGCCTGAAGCCGCTGAGTTCCCGGTATGAAAAGCCCTGAACCTTCACCAAAAGCTTCTTTGCTCCCTTTGCTCGCTTCCGGTTCATCTCATCTTGATCTGAAGCTCTTGAGTACATCCTTCGCTACTTTCCACATACAGATCCCTATTTCCCCTCATAGCTCGTCACTCCGCTCAGGGAATCTTTTCAAAAGCGCCACGCACCTCTCACATCCACACGCACCTCCTCATCCATACAGCGTCTGAGGTGTCAGTTACAATGGGGCAGATCAAAGATGTTTGGAGACTCACTGTGAACCGAGAGACCCCTCAAAAGCTCACGGGCATATTGCGCAACGTTCGTGAACGCTTCAGCAAACGGAGCGCATCGAATACCGCCGCCTCAAAACGCGCGAACCATACCAACGAACCCGATCGTTTCCAATCCCGCGAAAACACACTATCGCCCTTTTCTTCACGAGCCAACCAGCGAAGGCAGACGAGCAAATCCGCCCGATTCACCCAACAGGGCAAGCCTACTCGAGCTGGCCGTGAATCGATTGTTGCTCGAATCATCAACGCGTGGTGGACACGACTGTTGCAGTCAATTTATCATGGCTCGCTCTCAGAACAAGAAGCCGAATACGCTGAGCATGAGACGAGCCGAGACTACCTTTGGAATACGATTGGCACCATGATTTGGGGATTTTCCTTCCCCATCTTAACCATCATTGCTGTACAGCTCGCCGGTGTTGAGCAGGCAGGTCGCTTCTCAATGGCCTTTGTTACCGGCACCCTACTCATGATCGCCGCCAACTATGGCGTTCGTACCTTTCAGGTATCTGACCTTGATGAGCGTGCATCGTTTGCGTCCTATCAAATAAATCGCATCATCACATCCGTTGGAGCAATCCTTCTTGGCCTTTTGTACTGCAGCCTTCGCGGATACGATCCAGCCATGACAAGCATGTCGCTTGGTGTGTATATCTACAAAGTGATTGACGGTCTCGCTGACGTATATGAAGGCAGGCTCCAACAAGCAGATAAGCTCTATCTTGCCGGTGTGAGCCAAGCACTCCGCTCCGCTGCGGCAGTCATTCTTTTTGCCCTCGTACTCCTCATTACCCGAAGTCTTATGCTGGCATCTGCCGCCATGGCACTTGCTGCAGCGGGCACGCTCATAGTAGTTACCATTCCCCTTGCGTTTTTTGAAACAGAAAAGTCTCGACGTGCTGAGCTCAGCGAAGTTTCTTCCTTACTGGTGCAGTGTGCCCCACTTGCAGCTGGTCTCTTCTTGTTTAATCTCATTGAAACCATGCCAAAGATCGTTATGGAAGGAGCCTTGCCCTACGATAGCCAGCTCTACTTCAATGCGATGTTCTTTCCTGCTCAAGGTATTTTGATCGCTGTAGGCTTTATCTATCGACCGCAACTTCTGCGTTTGGCGAGCATCTGGGGCAATCCTCGACGCAGACGGCGATTTGATCTGATTGTCTTAGCTATGCTGGGACTCATTTTGGTCATCACCGGATTCATGGCAGTTGTGATGGGTAGCGTAGGCGTTGGTTTTCTCAGCATGGTATATGGTCTAGATTTCGAGAGATACAAAGATCTTGCGATCCTTATGGTCTGCGCAGGCGGCATCACCGCAGCCATTGATTTTCTCTATGCGATTCTCACGGTGCTCAGGCGCGCTGGCGATGTCATGCGCATATATCTCATTGCTTTTGCTGCCTCCTTTGTGCTTCCGCTCATTTTGATTCATATACTTGGTCTTGCTGGAGCAGTGATGAGTTATCTAGCAGTCATGGGGCTTTTACTGGGATTATTACTCGTGGACTATGTACGAATCAGGCAAGCCATCACGCGCGAACGCAATCCCTTTAGCCCCGAGCGGAACCTCTAGCTCAGAAGGGAAATATGCCAGCTTGTATATGGGCGGACTGACTTCATTGCAGACGTAATCATCCGGGGCACTGATCGACCCCGGATAGCTTCTTCATCCCCAGCCGCCGAGCCGTACCAAACGTTAGATGCATAAGCGATCTTTTCCGCTTTTGCCTATTCCCCCTCAGCAACCGGGGCATACCAAACCCGATGATCTTCAAGGCGCATGACCGCAACCTGACCAAAGGGATAACCCGCAGCCGCCGAGGCATCAATATCTATACGATCTGCAATGCCGCCCGTATCTTGGCAAGCACCTACCTCAATGATCTGAGCATGCTCCTGCACATCAAGGACAGAGCCTGCCATACACGAGGCAAAACCTGCAAGCAGCACCGTTGGTGTATGTCCAGCAACTACAACAGGCCCTCTGCCATGGGAATCAACAAGACCGGTCGGCTGACTCCAAAAATCCTCACGGATCCACAAAAGATCAAAGGGATCTTGGGCAGCCATCATCTCGTACAAAACGGAGTGAGTCAGCTCGGAGCTGCTCGAGGTCGAGACGCCAGCGTGTTTGAGATATGCCCGAGCGCGAGCAGCATGAATGCCTGCATGCGCCAACACATATGTTCGCAAAGCCTCTCCAGGCTGGACTGAATGCTCACGACCCCAATGCCGTACCGGGCAGGAGAAGACATCGTTCACCTCAACAACTGCAAAGAGCGGCAGGTTTCCAACCCAATCAATAAGCTCAATAAGCTCTGTTCGATCTAAGCGATCGAGCGCCTGTGAGGTCGTCCATCCCCCATTTGCTTCCCAGGTAAAACGAGCCTCAGCATCACCTGAAAACAGGGCGTCTAGCATCATCTGTTCATGATTACCCAAAAGCACCTGAGCCCCAGGCAAGTCTTTGGCAAATGAGAGAGCAGCCACTGGATCTGGCCCTCGGTCAATTAAATCGCCCATGATAATAATGCGATCGTGATCTCCCGGCCCTGCGAGTGCCAACGCGGCGTCAAGAGCACGCAGATGCCCATGGGCATCTGAAGTAACATATGTTGCCATGAGCCCCCTTTCCGCAGCCGGCAAAGGTTCAAGTTTCACTTCAAGTTTAACCCTATGATCCCCCGGATGCATGTCCTGAGCCATAAGAGCATGAAGGGCACACGCTCTATGGCGTACAATGGCACAACGCTCACACAACACGAGAGGGATTGCATATGAAAAAGAAGATCTCGCTTATTGGCTGTGGAAATATGGGTTCTGCAATGATTCGAGGGATTGTACGAGCCGGTATCACCGACCCCTCACTCATTATGCTCTCTGATGCCTCTCTGGTCTCTGCAGAGCGCTTAGCCAGCGAACTGGGTGGGCACGGCACAGCAGACAATACGCTGGCCGTACGCGATGCCGACATTATTATCTTAGCCGTAAAGCCGCAGGTCTTGGATCAGGTGGTAGCACCTCTGGCCTCTGCTATCCCCGATCATGCGCTGGTGATCTCTGTGGCAGCTGGTATCTCACTTGCCCATCTGGAAAATCTGTTAGGAAGCCATCACAAAATCGTGCGCGTTATGCCGAATCTTCCCGCCATGGTAGGGGCGGGCATGAGCGCATATTCTCCGAATCCCCAAGTGAATTCGGATGAACTTGAGGTGACAAAAACCTTGCTTCAAAGCTTTGGAGAAGCAGACATAGTAGATGAAAGTTTGATGGATGCTGTTGCAGCAGTATCGGGATCAGGCCCTGCCTATCTCTGTCTATTCATCGAAGCACTGGCAGATGCTGCTGTGCGCGAAGGCATGAGCCGCAAGATGGCCTATGCCTTTACTGAACAGATGGTCTTGGGAACCGCAGCCTATCTTCGCCAAACAAAAACACATCCAGCAGAGCTCAAAGACCTTGTATCCTCCCCTGCCGGAACCACCATTGCTGCTGTAGAGGCGCTTGAGGCTCATGGCATGCGCTCTGCCGTTATGGCTGCCGTACACGCCTGTGCCCAGCGGAGCCGCGAGCTTGGCTAAAACGAAAAAAGCGAGAGTAGCGAGTGCGTGGCGAGGCCATTGCCCAGCCCCATACCATTGCCCAGCCAACTCTCAGTTCATACCAATCAGCAAAACGAGCTACCAGACAGCGCGCACGCTCCACACTGTCTGATAGCAGTTCTCACTCACCGATCGCCCCTGAACACGTGGCCGAGCGAATAACCCTCACTGGTATGGGGAGCAAAAGACTCCGACGATTATTTCCAAACGAATAGACTACCGAATAACCCGCACGCGATAAATCGCCGGAATCTTTTTGAGCGCCTCAATCGTCCAATCATCCAAATGCTCATCGGTGTCAAACATGGTATATGCATTGCCGCCAGCACTCTCGTTGACCATGCGCTGAACGTTTGCATTGTCTCCTGCAAGCACAGCGGTAATCTGTCCGATCATATTGGGCACATTTGCATGCAGACAGGCAACCCTGCTTGCTGCTCGAGCACGCCCCATGGAACACGCCGGATAGTTAACCGAGTGAGCAATATTGCCGTTCTCGAGGTAGTCTTTCAGCTCAGAGATTGCCATATCGGCACAGTTTGCCTCTGCCTCAGCGGTTCCTGCACCAGAATGCGTTGTAATAAAGGTACGAGGCATACGTGTGGTCTTCGGCGTAGCAAAGTCGCTCGCAAATCGTCCGAGCCTGCCCGACCGCAAAGCGGCATCAACCGCATCCTCATCAACAATAGTCTCTCGCGCATAATTGACCAGCACGGCACCGGGTGCCAACAGCTCAAGCTGTTCAGTTGAGATCATGCCAATCGTATCTGCCTTGGATGGCACATGCAGGGTGAGATAGTCGCAATCGCGGCAGAGATCCTCAAGCGTTCCCACACGCTGCACTTCATGCGAGAGTGCCCACGCATGCTCAATAGAAATAAAGGGGTCGTAACCATGGACATCCATACCAAGATCCACGCAGGCATTCGCAACCTTAGAACCCACGTTTCCAAGACCAACGACGCCCACGCGCTTGCCCGCAAGTTCACGACCTACAAAGGCCTTCTTCGCAGCTTCTGCCTTCGTGAGAATGTCGGGGTCATCTGCGTTCTCACGCACCCAATTCATGGACTGCACAACGCCTCGGCTTGAAAGAATCATCATGGCAATAACAAGCTCTTTTACCGCATTGGCATTTGCGCCAGGAGCATTAAAAACCACCACACCACGACGAGCATAGTCTTCAATGGGAATATTGTTCACCCCAGCACCACAACGCGCAATCGCACGAATGGAAGCTGGCAGGTCATAACCATGAAGATCGGTGGAGCGCATGAGGATGGCGTCAGCCTCAGCAGCGTCATCTACGAAGCTATAGCCATCTCCGAACTCAATTTTTCCGTCTTTTGTAATATCGTCAATCGTTTTGATATAACGCATGGCGCGATCCCTTTCGAGTAATGCAATCTGCCCAATACACGGGGCAGCCAATTTTTCATGTACAACCTGGAGGCGCGACGAACACCGAAAGCTTACGTATCGAGCTCGCCGCTACCGGGATCGACTTGGCTTTGATGAGTGGCTCTGCAGAGATTCAAACTCACGTATAAACGATACGAGCTCTTCAACCGCTTCAAGCGATACGGCGTTATACAGGCTCGCACGCATACCGCCAAGCATGCGATGGCCTCGCAAGCCAGTAAGACCACGCTTTGCTGCTGCAGAAATAAACTCGGCATCGAGCTTTGGGTCTCCCGTTGTAAAAATGGCATTCATGCGTGAGCGAGAGGTTGGCTCAACAGGACACGTAAACAGATGAGACTGATCAAGCGCTGTATACAAAAGCTCTGCTTTTTTGCGATTGCGCTTACCCATCTCATCCAGACCACCTTGGCGCTCGATCCATGAAAAGACCTTGCCTGCAAGATAGATCCCAAACGTATTGGGCGTGTTATACATCGATCCATGCTCGGCTTGGAGTCGATAATCCAAATAGGTAGGACAAAGCGCGGCTTGAGCAGGGCCTTGCTGGATAAGATCTTCTCGAACAATCACCACTGTCACACCTGCAGGGCCAGCATTTTTTTGAGCACCAGCATACATGAGGCCATAGCGAGCAATATCAAACGGAGCTGAAAGGAAACAGCTCGATACATCGGCGACCAGCGGAGCCTCTCCCGTATCAGGCAGCTCAGCGAAGGCTGTCCCGTAGATCGTATTGTTCTCACAGATATGAACATAATCGAGGTCGGTAAAATCCACGCCAGCTTCACTCAGAGCGGCTTGGTTGAGCTGCGGAATAGATAAGAACCCATCTGCCTCTCCAGATGCAAGTACATCTACCTCACCATAGCGCTGTGCCTCAAGATAAGCCTTTTTTGAAAAGTTGCCGGTGAGTATATAGCCTGCACGGCAACGCAAAAGATTGAGCGGAATCGCAGAAAACTGCAGCGTTGCACCGCCCTGTAAAAACAAGATTCGATAGGTATTGGGAATCTGGGCGATACGCCGTAAGCTCGCTTCAGCATCAGCAAAGATTGCGCGGAAGTCTGCTCCTCGGTGGCTCATCTCAAGCACCGACATGCCGGCACCTGGATACTCGAGGATCTCCGACTGAACTTGCTTGAGCACGTCTTCAGGCAGAGCCGAAGGGCCTGCTGAAAAATTGCGCACACGAGCCACGGAAACACCTCCACCTCAAACGTTCAATGTTTTCGGCACTTTATCACACTAGTGTGGGCTCAGGAGGAATCGCTCCTTGGTGTGCCAAGGATTCACGCATTCGAAACCTTGTTGCAAACACGGACTCATCCGGTACTTGCCACGTGACAAGCGCATGAGCAGCAGATTTTGTTAGTTACAAACACCTACTCGCCCAATACCCGGCGCATATCTTCTTGCTCAAAGATCTCCTCAAGCACAAAGCCAGTTCCATCAAAGCCATAGCGCACCATCGAGCAGTTCCCTGGCACATCGGTATAGCGCCTATCAGCCGCATCGCGCCAGCGCTTCATGAAAGAAAAACCTGCCGAGCCATGACTCACCACGAATACCTGCTTATGGCCAGGACGGTTCATAATATTGGTGAGTGTTTCATTAATGCGATCAGAGAACTCGCGCTCCCCTTCTCCACCAAACTGAACAAAATAATCTCCCCAAGGCTGTGGCGGCATCAGTGCCGCACGCTCACCTTCATACTCTCCAAATGACCACTCACACAAACCAGCCTCACGCTCAAACGGCATGGAGGTAATGAGCTCAAGGGTTTGATGCGTGCATGCAAGCGTGCTTGCATACGCATGGTCAAAAGTCAGGTTTTGATGAGCAATAAAGCGCCCCACACGACGCGCCTGCTCAATTCCTTCAGCAGTGAGTGGAGAATCAATCAGTCCTTGGATGATCTTACGCTCATTGAAAAGCGTCTGCCCGTGCCTCACGACATACAGCGTGCCTGCCATAGCTTGCCCCTTTCAGCTCGAATGCTGCAGAATTGATGGTACCACGCGCCTTATTGCAACAAAGGTTATGGAAGCTTCATCTTACTCAAGCCTCCGAGCAGCGCAGATCCGTGCGCTCAGCTATCGTAATTACCAGTAACGAAATCACGCTTCTGAGCGCGGCCTACCCATAACAACACCTCGGTGTACAGGATGGACGCACTGCCGGACGTGCCAAGATTGAGAGGAACCCTATGAATGTCAATCAGGCGCTCGAATATGCCAACGCCTTTTATATCCCCGAGTTTATTTTTGCTGGAGGCTATGAGTCTATCGAAGCTGAGCGTATCAAGGGCGAAGAGGCTCTCAAGGCCTTGCTCGACGAATGGCGCTCAACAGACAAGCCTTCGTTTTCTTTTGATATTGTGCGCGAACTTGCAGACCGCAATCGTGGTCTATGTGACGCCATTGGCGAAGCGCGCCTGCGCAATATCCCAAGCTCTGCACTCGCTCGAAGCCTCTCGGATGCTGATATTTGCGCTGGCATTGGCGCGATGCAAGGCCGCAGTGCCGCAGCTGTTGCGCGCGAGGTTCGCGGAGATCGCGATGCGTATGCTGTTGCCTATGTACGCAAGCCCATTAAGGGCAATGTCTTAGGCATTGATATTGAAACCACCGGAACCGCACCGGAGCGGGGATATATCTTAAATGTCGGTTGGGAGACCATGGAGCTTGCGAGCGATTCAGTCCCTCAAGGTGCAGAGGCTGTTTTCTGTGGCCTTCCAGAAGACCCATATCGCGAGTCTGGCGTGCCCTTGCAGCGCATTCATGGGATCTCCTGGGATATGGTTGAGGGCAAAACTCAGTTCCGTGAAAACCAGGAATTGCAAGAGCGCCTGCTTTCGCTCATGCTCACCCATCCCATCATGGCGCATAATGCAGCTTTTGAGGATTCCTGGTTCATGCTGCATCTCAAGGGCTACGCCGAAGCTCGCCAGGCAGGCAAGATCACCATTATCGATTCGCGCGATATCTGCCGCCGGCTTGACGGAGAGGTCAATTCTTTGCCGCGCGAATCTGCACCCGCAGCGCTTGAGAACTGGGCAAGGCGTCGTGGCACGCTGAGTGGGGGCGAGTCTGAGCGTCACCTCGGCCTCGAGGATGCCGATCTCATGCTCCGCACCGTCCAAGCAGAAATGAATCGAAAAGGAATGTTTGCTCGGTAATGTCTTGCAGCTACCTCTGTAACGCCTCGATCTGAGTGCATAGCCTCAGTGGTACCTGGGTGCAGTAACGCCTGAGGACAGCCATTCGTACGGCGACAGACACCGGTACGGCTCATAGATCCATACCGGTAGGCTGCTCGCTCTCTCGGCGAGACTTGGACGCATGCTCGTGCACCCAGAGGGACACTCACGCGCACCATACAGATCGTCTGCCTCAGCATCCGCAGCTGAGCTGTTCATGTGGTAAAAACCTTACTCAACCATATGGTACAGTGGGATAGAACAAGGTAAGCAATCTTTAAAAAACGTTCGCGCGGGTCTGGCAGCAAGCCAGGCCCGTTTGCTGCTGAGATAGAGCGGTAGTAAGAAGGAGTATGCATGAGCCAGCAACAACCTACCAAAAGCAAATGGGCGATTCTTATTACCGTGCTCATTATGACCTTCATGGTTTGTCTTGACTCAAGCATCGTGACGGTTGCCTTGCCGGTTATGCAAAAGCGCCTAGGAGCAGGCGATGAAATACAGTGGGTATCTTCGGTCTATCTCATTGCCACCTGCGTGGTACTTCTACCATTTGGACGACTGGGAGACCGATTTGGCAAGGTGTTTATCTTTCAAGCAGGTGTAGTTGGCTTCACGATCGGCTCACTGCTTTGCGGCATTGCCCAAACACTTCCTGTCCTCATTGCCGCACGAATCGTACAGGGCGTCGGATGCGCCCTTGCGATGGCAAACAATATGGGCATTATTACCGAGGCCTTCCCTGCTCATGAGCGTGGACGCGCCATGGGTCTGCTCTCCTCTTTCGTAGCACTTGGCATGATGGTGGGTCCTGTCTTGGGTGGCGTTATTGTGTCTCGCTGGCCATGGGAATGGATTTTTCTTATTAACGTGCCAGTCGGCATTGCAAGCTATTTTGTTGGTCGGGCTGTTTTACCCCGATCTGAACGACAAAAAGAACCTCTGGAGAAAACTAGCCTCCTAGATGCGATTCGTCTTTGTTTTGAGCGCGAGGCGTTTCGCTTAAACTTTGCCACCATGTTCATCGTATTCATGGGAATCGGCGCATCTGAGCTGCTCTTACCCTTCTATTTCCAAGACGCCCACGGCTTTGGTCCAGATATGGCAGGGCTGCTCTTTTTGGCTCTACCAGTAGCAAATGCCCTTATAGGCCCGCTCTCAGGTGCCATATCTGACCGTATAGGCTGTGAAGTGCCTACCCTAGTTGGTCTAGTCGTGTATATCGTTGGCCTCCTTGCGGTAGGCACACTTGATGACAGCTCTTCAATTCCTACGATCTTGCTCCTCGTTGGGCTCATGTCCACGGGAACGGCAATCTTTCAGTCCCCCAATAACGCCCTCTTTATGAACTCCGCTCCGCCTCGCGCTTTAGGCGTTGCAGGCAGTATGGGCGGCCTTGCTCGCTACCTTGGCCTTGCCATTGGTATTTGGGGCGGCTCTGAGCTGTTATATGGGCGCATGAGTGCCGAGATGGGCACTCCGGTAACCTCACTCATTCCAGGTCGCCCTGATATCTTCTTAGCAGGATTTACCTTTGTCTTCCATGTGCTGGCGATCCTCATAAGCCTTGCATGCGTTCTCACTGCACTGCGCTGGTTTAGAAAGCGCCAAGAGCGAGCAGGGCGCAAACGCCAAGCAGAAGCCGCATAATCCTTTACGCTAAGGAGAGCGCCGGGGCACTCACAGGAATATCTCGGCTATTACAGAGCCTCAAATGCATCTAGCTGTTTGCAGAAAAATCTTACCTATTACAGAGCCTCAAGTGCATCTGCAAGCATGCTGGCAGCCTGATCTTGGCCAAGCGCCTGGGCTGCCTCTCGCATGTGCTCACGGCGCTTCGGGCTTGTTACAAGCGAGAGCAGTTCGGCCTTAAATGCCGGGTCGTCTATCTTTGCGTCGGTACACATCACCGCCGCCCCGGCATCTACTAAATAGCGTGCATTGGTTGTTTGATGATCAGCCGTGGCATGAGGATAAGGAACCAAAACTGCAGGAACAGCCAAGGCGGCAATCTCTGCAATTGAGGAAGCCCCTGATCGTGACAGCACCAAATCCGCTGCAGCCAACATATCGCCCATGTCTTCAATATACGGACGGAGATCCCACCGAGCGCGCTCTTGAGGCGTGAGTGCCAAAGCTACCGCAGTTGCATCAAAGTCATCTGCCCCCGTTGAGTGAACGATCCGAAGATGCGGGAGCTCCAAAAGATCGGCCTTTAAAGAAACCATGCGCTCGTTGAGATGGCGAGCTCCTAAAGAACCACCGAAGACAACAAGCAGCGTTTCGTCTTTTCCAACTTGGAGCACACGCCTTCCACGGCTCCTGCTACCGGCAAGCACCGACGAGCGAACCGGATTTCCGATCAGACGAATTGAGGCTGGATCGCCACCCGCTCGCTTAAAAATTGAAGCCACACTCGGTTGAGCGATGGCAATCAGCGCTGCATGGCGAGCTGATTGCTTATTTGCAAGTCCTGGCACAGAGTTTTGCTCATGAATGGCAACAGGAATGCCCAATCGTCGTGCTGCGCGGATGAGCGGCAGCTCAACATAGGCACCAAAACCAATGGCAACATCGGGGCAAAGCCTTCGGTCAGCTCGAAATGTTCGTAGCAAGCGGCGCTCTTCGGCCACCATATGTGCTAAGGCAGATACCGCTGTCCAAGGACGAGCGCGATCAAAGCCGCGCACAGAAACCGGAACGAGCTCAAAGCCAGCCTCTGGCACAAGCCTGCCCTCAAGGCGGCGCGTCTCACCATAAAAACGAACCGTATGACCACGATCACGGAGTTCTTCTGCCAGCGCAAGTGCTGGATTCACATGCCCGGCAGTTCCGCCTGCTGCAATAGCAATGCTGCGCTTAGCTCTCATAGCTCCCGTCCTCTCGTGAGCGCCACGTATCAGAGCTTCTTCTATCGCGTCTTCGCGGCTCTCCTCCCGGCCTTCTTAAGCGTGATGCAGGGCCTGCATGCAAGTCAATACGCTCCCAGCCAGATGCGCTCCGTGAGCGAGGTGCACGATCCTGAACTCCGCGTACATCTCTCGTGCCGCTCCGATGTCTGCTCCTGCTGCGAGCACGTGTGGAGCCTCCCTGATTATCTCCCTCATAGACCGCAAAGTTTGAACGTGAAGATCGAGCGCGCCCACGACCAGAGCCCGCAGTACTTCGCTCAGAAAAGCCCGAAGGATCCGTACCCGAGGTGCCACCAGCTCCCGGGCTTACCGCCTGAGAACGACGGTGCGGCAAGCCAGCCGTTGAGCGTCCCGCGTGTGCAGAAACTCCGTCCATCTCCGGTTCGTCACCATAGTTCATACGAACAGATGCCGCAGCTCCTCCATCGCCCATCACGGCAAAGCCCTCACGGCGATCACGGTAGGGGCTCTCTTGCTCGCTCTCGCGAGAAACAAGCAAAATCAAGCCAGCAATAATGAGTGAGGCGATCATTGATGAGCCGCCATAGCTAATAAATGGCAGGGTCTTTCCGGTCATTGGTGCCAGCCCTACAATTCCTAAGACATTCACAAAGAACTGCAAACAAAGAATGACGGCACCACCTGCGGCTATCAACCGACCGTATAAGGTGCGTGACTGGCGAGCAATTTTAAACGCGGCAAAGACCATCGCCATAAAGACCAGCAAAAAGATGACCGTGCCGATAAAACCCAGCTCTTCGCCAATAATGGCCAAAATATAGTCGTTATGCGCCTCTGGAAGATAATTGTACTTCATCGTGGCATTGCCGATACCTCTTCCAAAAAGCCCACCCGAGGCGAAGGCCATAATTGCTAAGGTAGCCTGGTAGCCCGAACCATACGGATCTGCCCAGGGATTCCAAACAACCAAGAGGCGCTCAAAACGGTACGGCTCAGCAACGATCACCACCGCTCCAATAGCCACAATGCCAATGACCAGACCGGCAACGAATTTACCTGATAAGCCTGACAAGACCGCCATCGTAAAGACGGTCATCATAATGATCATGGTGGATCCAGCATCGGGCTCAAAAAAGATCAACGCAAGGGGAAGCAGCACACGAATGCCAATGTCTTTGAGCAGCTCGGCCACATCAATCGAGCGCTCCTCGTAGTAGCGAGCTAAAGAATCGGCGGCACCGAGCAAAATAACCGGCTTGGCAAATTCAGAGGGCTGCAATGAGAAGAAGCCGAGATTAATCCAGCGCTGGGCACCACCTGCCGCACGACCAATGATGAGTACGAGAATGAGCAGGCCAACAATAATGAGATACAAGAAATGAAAGCCGCCGGCACGATATGACTTGAGTGTCCAGACAAACCCTTTTGCTACGATGACGGCACCAATGACTCCTACTGCCGCGAATAAGAGCTGGCGAAGTAAAAAATACGTTGAACTCCCCTGCTCTTGGAGGGCCTCAACCGCAGAAGCGGAGTACACCATGAGGAGTCCAAACAGAACAAGCGCAGACAGGCAGGCAATGAAGACCAAGCGCGGAGCCATAATGCGAGCAGGCACACCAGCGATCATGCGCTCAAGATGCTCCTTGGCCCCAGTGCTCACGGCACGCACGGGAGAGCCGGTTGCAGGTTTGCGGCGCTGCTCGCGTGAAGTCTGATCAGGTTGCTCAGTCTTGCGTCCTGCCATGCTTAACCCTCATCTGCAGCGGCAAGCTCTGCCACATACGCCTTAAAGGCAGAGCCACGCTCTTCAAAGCTTTGAAACTCATCAAATGAAGAACAAGCAGGTGAGAGGAGGATCGTATCACCGGGATGTGCGAGGCTCCGAGCCACATCAACTGCGTCACGCAAATCAGCAGCCTCGGCAATATCGATGCTCTCAGAACCCTGAGCGGCTTCAAGAGCTCTTCGAATCCGCTCGCGAGCCTCACCAAAGCAGACAGCAGCTACAACAGATTGAGCAACCGTATCTGCAAAGGCCTCAAGCGGGCCACCCTTATCGCGGCCACCCAAAAGCACGATCGTGCGCTCAGCAGCAAGAGCTTGAAGGGCGCAAATCACCGCATCGGTATTGGTGGCCTTTGAATCATTGATATAGAAAACGCCCGCTGCTTCCCCTGCTGGCTCCAGGCGATGCTCCAGGGGAGCAAACTCGCATAAGCCCTGGCGCACACACTCCTCATCTGCGCCAACGTACAAGGCTGCTGCAGCTGCAGCGAGAGCATTCAGCGTATTATGCGTCCCCGGAATCTTGAGCTCTTCGGGGCGAACCAAGCGAATCTCTTCTCCAGCGAGACGTACCGTTAACACACCGCCGCGCACAAAGGCAGCTTCGGGAGAACCTGTATCAAGCATTGAGACATGGCAAACTCGGCGATCGCCCAAGGCTCCTGCCTCTAAAAAGGCGGTAATACCCGGATCATCATCGCAGACAATGCAAAGATCGTCACCTTCCATATTGGCAAACATGCGAAGCTTTGCCCGAGCATAGGCTTCCTGCGTGCGATGCCATGAGAGGTGATCCGGTGCGATATTCAAAAGAATGCCAACGCGCGGACGCAGATCATGCGTGGTTGCGAGCTGAAAGCTTGATAGCTCAGCGACAAACCACGACTGCTCTGCTCGCTCATCAACCCGAGAAATACATGGGTCACCAATATTTCCCACCGTATCGTGGGCAATGTTTGAAGCTTGCAATAAGTGAGCAATGAGGGCAGTGGTTGTGGTCTTGCCATTCGTTCCCGTGATCGCACACCAGTGCTCAGGTGAGAGACGATACGCAAACTCAGGCTCTCCCATAATCTCTTGCGAGGCAGCACGTGCAGAGAGAAAAAATGGGCTGAATTCTGAGATTCCAGGACTTGCTACGCAAAGATCATACGAACCTACGACCTCATCAGTTCCATAGATGAACGAAACGCCTGCCGCTTCAAGCTCACGTGTCGTGGCATTTGGCAGCGAGGACGCCCCGCCCATCACCGTGACGGAACTCACGCGCTCTGGTCGATGCTTGAGTGCCCATGACGCGAGCGCCGAGCCCGTAGACCCCTGACCTAAGATTAGTAAACTAAATGGCTCCTTTGCACACAATACAATCACGCTCCAAGCTGGAAGAACAGAGCTAGGCCAATGGCACCAAAGGCGGCCGAGATAATCCAAAAACGGATAACAACCTTTGTCTCTGCCCACCCAAGTTTCTCAAAATGATGATGAATGGGAGCCATTAAAAAGACGCGCTTACCCGTTGCCTTAAAGCTCACGACCTGAATCATGACAGAAAGTGCCTCAATAATGAACAGGCCGCCAACCACGAGTGAGGTAAGCTCAGCGTTCGTAAGAATTCCCACCGCAGCTAAGGCCGCACCTAAGGCAAGCGAGCCAGTATCGCCCATGAAGATACTCGCCGGGTAGGCGTTAAACCATAAGAATCCAATGAGAGCACCGGCGGCAGCGGCGCAAAAGATCGAGAGGTTGGCGTCGCCGCTCAAAAAGCAAACCGCAGCCATAATGATCATTGCCATCATGCAGGTACCCCCCGCAAGCCCATCAAGACCATCGGTTAGGTTGACGGCGTTTGACATACCCGCAAAGAGCAGAAAAACGAAGATGAGATAGAGCCACGGTAAGGTGATAGTTCCTCCCGCTAGCTCAAGCGTGGTGGTAAGCACTCCAAGATCAATCGAGATGCCGAAGGGAAATGCGATCTTTGGCGACACTCCGCATGCATTAATTGCAATGAGGAAAAAGGTAGTAGCGATCAGGGTGAGCCCTGCCATCTTTGCGGCGGGCGTGAGGCCTAAGGAGCGCGCCTTGGCAACACTTGAAATATCATCAAGTAGACCTAAGGCTCCTGTTGCGAGCATGGCTCCAAGTGCCAAAAGCATTTCAAAGCTCATCTTGCCCACCAGCAAGCATGATCCCACGATCCCGATAAGAATCACAACACCGCCCATCGTTGGGGTGCCTTGCTTGATTAGATGCCTGCGCGGGCCATCTGCTCGAACCTGCTGCCCAATACCTTCATAGGTGAGCAAGCGAATCCACAGCGGCATAAGCACAAAGGTGATGAGCGCCGCGATACCGAGCGCCAAAAATGCCTGGTAGGTTGGATAGGATGGATTGCCAATCATGCACAGGCTCCTTCTACAAATCGGTCGAGTCCAACAAAACGTGATGCTTTAACCAAGAGTAAATCGTTAGACTCAAAGGCTTCGGTATAGCGAGCAGAAAGCTGTTCAACCGAATCGACTTCGACAACTGCAGCAGCAGACATACCCATCAGGCGAGCAGATGCAGCCATTGCATGTGCATATTCGCCACCAACGCAGATGAGAAGATCGGGACGAATCGCTGCCGCATAGGCTCCAGTTAAGCCATGGAGCCGCGCTGCCTCATCTCCCAACTCGCCCATCTCACCTAAGATTGCCACACGCATACCTTCACAAGAAAGCGCTGCGAGCAAATCAAGGCCTGCTGCCATAGACTCAGGACTTGCGTTATATGAATCGTCAATGATCCGCGCGCCGCTGCGGGCTCGCCTCATCTCTTGACGGCGTCCCGTTACCGAAAGCTGCTCAAAGGTTGTACCAATTTCAGAACATGCAATACCAAGCTCTCGCGCTACACCTGCAGCAGCTAAGGCATTGAGAACTGCTTGGCGGCCGGTAAGCGAAAGGGTGGTTTTAAACGACGTGCCATCAGGAAAGGTGATAGCAAAACTCGGATGGCCTTCCACATCAAGCTGAATATGAGCAGCAGAAATATCGTCATCAGAGGCTAACCCAAAGAGGTGCACGTCAATGCCTGCTGGCCGTGCTGCATGCTCGATGATGAAGGGCGTAAAATCATCTTCTCCCGAAAGGAATAAACGCGAGTGGTGACCCTCAACACGCTCTGATGAGGGAGGCATACCGGCTACGATCTCTGCCTTTGCCTTTGCGATTGCCTCTCTTCCGCCGAGCAGCCCCACATGCGAGGTACCAATCTTGGTGATAATCCCGTACGTAGGCTGAGCTGAGCGTGATAACCGCTCAATCTGGCCAGGAGCATCCATACCCATCTCAAGCACCATAACCTCAGTATCACGAGGCGCTGCCAAAATCGTAAGCGGCATGCCAATAAGACTATTAAGGTTGCCTGCGGTTGCATGCACCCGATAGCGGGTTTTTAGTAAGGCAGCAAGGACATCTTTCGTCGTTGTCTTACCAATTGAGCCTGTAATGGCAACAACGGTGCAGCCCATACGCGCCCGATAGTCTTGGGCAAGTAGGAGTAGAAACTCCTGAGGATCGTCGCAAGAAAAGATGGAACACTGATGCTGATCGGCAAGCTTAATCAAATCATGCGCCGGCTCATGGGTAAGCACAACAGCTGCAGCACCTGATCGAATAGCATCTGGCGCAAAGCGATTCCCATCGGCGTGCTCACCTTCAAAGGCAACAAAGAGCGAGTCTTTGCCCACCTCACGCGAGTCAATGACCACGCCTTTGCAAACGCGGTTTGCATCTCCTGTCCAGAGGCGTGCCTCCGTCACCTGTTCAAGGTATTTGACTGCAATCTCGATCATCCGACATCCTCCGTAGCCGATGGCTAGCGATCTATTCTATCCGCCAAACAGCAACTCTTCTTATAGCCAACCGTATTTGCACAGACAGAAGTCAAGATCAAGCTGTGTCACGGGCAATACCCAGCTCCTTAATTGCGGAAGCCATAATCGTTTTGAAGGGAGCAATTGCAAAGCCAGACATATTAGCCGTCCCATCCAAGGTGATATAGGTCATAGCCTTAGGCGTCTCTTGTGCTACGAACCCAATAAACGAGGCCATATTATTACCCGACTGATAACCGCCAGCTCCAGCACGCTCGGCTGTACCGGTCTTACCAGCAATGGTATAGCCCTCAATCTGAGCAGATGAGCCGGTACCTTCAGCCACAACTGTTTTCATCATAGAAACCACCTGATCGGCAGCCTCAGCAGAGATACAACGCTCTTGCTTATGGCTCCAATCAACCTCCTCGCCCTGCTTGGACTTTAAGAAGTGTGGCGCACTCATCATGCCGCCATTCGCAATGCCGGTCTCCGCACGAAGAATCTCAATGGGAGACACCGCGATTGACTGGCCGAATGACATGGAGGCAACGCTTGCGCCGTCATATTCTTCACGCTTTTTAATGATACCGGGAGACTCCCCCGAAAAATCAATGCCACTGCCGGTGCCTAAGCCATACTTTTTAAGATAGGATGCAAATTCATCGGCACCGATCTTTTCTCCAACCAAAATCATGCCCGTGTTTGAAGAGCGACGCAGGATCTCGCGAAGCGTCATATCCATAGCATAGTCGCGCTTATCAACATCACGAACCGGGTCATCGCCTGCAAGTACAGTTGGCGGTACATAAAAAATGGTATCAGGATTCATGATGCCCAAATCAATACCCATACCAGCTACCAGCGTCTTGAATACCGAACCGGGCTCATAAGCATCCGTAACTACGCGAAGATTCATATCCTCTGTACGTGCATTTGAAAGGTCTGACTGATCATAGGTAGGGTACGAACAGGCGGCAAGGATTTCTCCCGTTGTGGGATCACAGACGATAGCAGAGCCGTACTTTGCCCCTGCATCAGCTACGCCCTTTGCAATTGCCTCCTCGGCAGCCATCTGAATATTGACATCCAACGAGAGTACGAGATCAATGCCGTCAGTTGCGGGCTTTTTTTCGTAGGCTCCACCAGCAATGAAGCCCCCATCTCGCGCTCGCTCACGCACGATCGAGCCATCGGTTCCGCGAAGCAGTTCATCATAGTAGAGCTCAAGGCCAGAGACCCCTTCGCCATCGCGGTTCACAACCCCTAGTACCTGAGATGCTACCGGACCATAGGGATAAATTCGCTTGGTGGTTTGCTCAAATTCAATGCCATCAACCTTGTGATCTGCAATCTTGTCTGCATCCTCTTGGTCAACCTGATGAGCAATATAGCAAAACGTTGTATCTGCCTCACAGAGCTCGCGCGTCTCTTGAGCATCAACTCCAAGGACGTCTACTAAAACGTTTACTGCAGCGTCAACATCGGTAATGAGCTTTGGATTCACATAGACATTTTTGCACTCAACGCTCGACACTAACACGTTACCATTGCGATCATAGATAGTTCCGCGCTTCGAGAACAGCGTTTGACTGGCAAGTCGACGAATATTTGCTTCACGACGATACTGTTCAGCATTAATGAGTTGAAGTTCGGCAAGCTTTCCGGTGGTGAGCGTAGCGAGAAGACCCATCAGCCCCAATACGACCGTACGACGTGATAAAAAGGTGCGATCAGCTTCACGCTCAAAACGCTCAGATGCGCGATCGCGAGACGTGTTCGCACGTGATGGACTTGATTGACGATCTTTGCCAAAGGTATCTCGTGCACCAAATGAACGAGATGTGCCAGGTGTGCGGGACGCACCAGAGCCGCGAGATGAGCTTCCATACAAAGATTGGCCGCTCCGATCGGTGCGGCCCTCTGTTCTGCGATCGGCCATGAAAAATTAGCTCGCGGCGGGCGCGTCTGGTGTGGAGGCGGCCGGTGCCGGATCAGACACATCAAGGGTCACGCCGCCATCTGACTCAACCATACCTAAAGCCGTAGTAGCAAAGTCACGAATGCGTGTCGTTGCCCCATACACCGAACGCTTTACCTCAAGGTCGGAGCTTGCCTGCGTAGCGGTCTCAATGGCAGCAGTCAGCTTTGCGTTTGAATTAAGCGAAGAAGCCGTAAGCTCTGCCACAGAAACACGAATGGCACCAACGGCACAGAATGCAACAACGAGCATGAGCAAGGTTTTAAGCGTCTGCACAAAGGCAGGGCTCACCATCTGATCGGCTTCACGACCGGCACCTGGAACAACATCCAAGCGTGGGCGGGAAACTGGCGCGGGGTATGCTGGCGCAGCACTATAGTCATAGCCGAGTGCTTCTGCGCGCATATCATAGGAAACGGCTGCTGATCCGGAGGTATACCCCATGATATGCAACCCCTTTCAAAACCAGTGTTCTTACAACGTTACAAACGCTTTTGCAAGGTCTTGAGCCGGATAGCAGCTCGGATCTTTGCTGAGCGTGCCCGAGGATTGCGAGCAACCTCTTCAGGACTCGCTGCCTGGGGTTTTCGGGTTATGATCTTGAGTATCGGCACGTTATTACAGGTGCATATTGGAAGATCGGGCGGGCAAATACAGCCTTGAGCGAGATCTTGAAACATGCGTTTGACCATTCGATCCTCAAGGGAGTGATACGAGATCACGCAGATGCGCCCGCCGGGGTTCAACCAGCGGATCGCCGCAGATAGACCACGTTCAAGCACGTCCAATTCATGGTTCACTTCAATGCGCACAGCCTGAAAGGTTTTACGCGCAGGGTGTCCACCGTGGCGACGTGCCGCAGCGGGTATGCCCGCTTTCACAACCTCAACAAGGTCGCCGGTGGTCTGTAAAGGAGCAACTTGGCGTCTGCGTACAATTGCGCGTGCAATCTGAGCAGCAAATCGCTCCTCTCCAAAGGTGCGAAGGATCCGGGTGAGGTCGGCTTCGGTATAGGTGTTTAAGACCTCAGCTGCATTTAGGGTGTGTGTACCCGGGTCCATGCGCATATCAAGGGGGGCATCTTCGTTGTATGAAAAGCCCCTTCCGGGAATATCAAGTTGCGGACTCGATACGCCAAGATCAAAGAGGAACGCATCAACACCGGGTATTTCTACCTTACAAAGCAATTCATCGAGATCCCCAAAATTGCCTTTGAGGAGGCGATGGGTTGCTGTGCTTTGACTGGCTTCTAGCCGCTCGCGAGCAGCTGAGAGCGCCATGTCATCCTGGTCGATGCCAATGAGCAGGCCGTCCGATCCAAGCTGGGAGGCAATTGCAAGCGAGTGGCCTGCGCCTCCAAGCGTGCAATCACATACAACCGAGTCCTGGCGTATCGCAAGTGCATCAAGTACTTCCTTGAGCATCACAGGTTCATGCCGATATTCGTTTGTCAACGTTCCCGATGCCATGTACGCCTGTCCCTTTACGAGAAGAAGATGGCGGCCAGATCCTCATCGGTCTGCTCGGCCTGACTCTGCTCCCAGGTGGCACGATCCCAGATTTCCAGATGGTCGAAGTTGCCCACGACCGTAACCTCGCGAGAGAGGTTTTTCTTCTGGCGCAGCTGCTCAGTTAGGCCAATCCTCGAAGCAGCATCGATATCCATCGGTACTGCCATAGAGGTCAACCGCCTCATCAGCTCCTGGTCCTCGCGCTTACGGGCATCAAAGCCACCGCGCTTCTCGAACAGGCCTAAGACCCACTTCTCAAATCCCTCATCTGAGAAGACATACAGGGCGTCGGCATCGAGAGCGGGAAGCACATAGACATGATCACTGAGCTCGCGACGAACAGGAGCAGGCAGAGAAAGACGACCCTTCGCATCGAGATTGCGCTCGTATGTTCCGGTCAAAATCACTGCTGCACCCTCCTTTCGCGCTCAATGGCTGTGCGCAAACACGGCCTCGTTGCCGGCCTCTTCATTCTATGGGCTGTGCCCCCTATTTACAACATTTTTTCCCACTTTCTCCCCCAAAGGCTATTTTTGGCACCACTACCTACCCTGAGCAGTCATCGAACGCCTGTTCTGAGGCGCAAAACTGCCTGGGAGAAATCACAAGATCTTGTGTTTGTATAAGTTTTTTTATCTATATGTATCGGTGGAATATGAGAGCCTCATGCTTCTCGGTAAAGCGACTGCGCTCTGGCTCACACGCCCATTTGTGTCGCCCCGGTGATGAGCGCAAGCATGCTTTCCACCTAAGGCGAGGTATTCGATGAGATCTACTCAGGCACGGCGGGCACGGGGGTGAGCCGCTAGATAGACCTCAGTCAGCTGTGTGCGGTCTACATGCGTGTAAATCTGCGTGGTTGAAATATCTGAATGACCCAAAATCTCTTGAAGAACGCGCAGGTCTGCCCCACCAGCAAGCACATGTGTTGCAAACGAATGCCTCAATGTATGAGGATGCAAACCCTCAATGCCCACAGCACGCCCATACCGCTCACACATGGAATGTACGCTTTGACGAGAAATTCTTTTGCCACGCATGTTCAAAAAGACAGCAGCCGATGTCTGATGCCTGGCATGGGCAGCGAGTGAGCCGCGAGCACCACCAGATATATATGACTTGAGCGTTGCAACAGCCGAGCCCGCCACCGGAACAAGCCGCTCTTTTGAACCCTTGCCCATGACGCGCAAAAAGCCCTCTTCTAAAAAGAGATCTCGCTCATCTAAGCCAGTCAGCTCAGATACGCGAAGCCCGCACCCATAGAGCACCTCAAGCATGGCATGATCGCGCTCTCCAGCAGGTGTTTCTGGAAATCTTTGATCGAGCAGGGCAATGGCTTGATCAATTGAGATGAAGTCGGGCAGCACCCGTCTCTTGCCGGGCAACTTTATTGCAGCGGCAGGTTCTTTATCAGTAGCTCCCTCACGCACTAAAAACCGATGCAAGCCTTTTGCTGCAGATAGCGCCCGAGAAACTGACGAAACAGCGTAGTTCGCCCGGCGCTTTGCTGCAGCAAAGTCTTCAATATCACGACGCGCCACGTCGTCTGCCTGCTCAATGCCCCGATCCAAAAGAAAGGCGATATAGGAATCGAGATCACGGCGGTACGCCGCAACCGTATGCACAGAAAGCCCCCGCTCAAGTGCTAGGTGCGACAGATACTCGTCGCGCTGCCGCTCAAGCATGCTCGTCCCAAGCAGCGGTGCTGCAGGCACCGAGTACATATCGAGCCTGTCGCCGCACGCACCTCGCCCACCTATCTCGCCCATCGCTGTTGCTTCGCTTCCCTACCCGTGATAGTACGAATGGCGCTCGTACTTAGGCTCGCAGCACACATTGATGCCGAGCTTGCGATAGATTTGCTCATCAGTATCAGAGATGATCACGCTAAAGAACGCATCACAGCCTCGCAAGAGTGGCAAGCCATCAATAACACGGGCAGCGGTTGTACTTGCACTGCTCGTAATTGAGAGTGCAATGAGCGTTTCATCTGAATGCAAGCGGTGATTCCTGCTTCCCAAATGTGCAATTTTCAGTCGGCTTATTGGCTCAATAGCGCTATTAGAAATAACCTCAAGCTCAGGATCAACGCCCGTGACTGCTTTTAAGGCATTCATCAGCAGCGAACTGGCAGCGCCCAAGCGCTCCGAGGTCTTGCCAGTCACCACCGTACCATCAGAGAGCATCAGTGCCCCTGCGGGATAGCCGGTCGCAGCCTCACGCGCCAACGCGGAGCGACGTGTGGGTAGAAAATCCTTATCCACGCCAGCCTTCTGCATAATGACCTTCAGGCGGCTCACCTGCTCTTGGCCAGCCCCCGTGCGCTTTACAGCTGTTGCAGCAGAGAAATAGCGCCGTACGATTTCTGCACGCGAAGCCTCACGGCACACCTCATCATCGGAAATAGCAAAGCCAACCATATTGACACCCATATCAGTCGGACTCTGATAGGGGCTTTTTCCCAAAATCTTTTCCATCAAGGCTTTTACAACCGGAAAGGCCTCAACATCGCGGTTGTAATTCACCGTCGTCTCACCATGGGCTTCCAGATGGAACGAGTCAATAATATTTGCATCGTCTAAGTCTACCGTTGCAGATTCGTATGCAATATTCACGGGATGCGTAAGGGGCAAATTCCAAACCGGGAAGGTTTCAAACTTTGCGTATCCTGCAGCCGTACCACGGCGGTGCTCATGGTAAAGCTGAGACAAACAGGTAGCGAGCTTGCCCGAACCAGGACCTGGAGCAGTCACAACTACCAAAGGACGTGTCGTCTCTACGAACTCATTTCGACCGTAGCCCTCCTCCGACACAATGAGATCAATATCGTGCGGATAGCCCTCAATGGGATAGTGAATACTGCAGGGAATCTCAAGCATTTCAAGACGGGCACGAAACGCGTCTGCAGCAGGCTGAGAGGCATACTGCGTGAGCACAACACCGGCAATTGCAAAGCCATTCGCTCGAAAGATATCTGCAAGGCGCAAAACATCCTCATCATAGGTAATCCCGAGGTCTCCACGAGCCTTGCTCTTCTCAATATCCCCCGCGTTAATAGCAAAGATGACCTCTACCTCATCAACGAGGTTTTCAAGCATACGAAACTTGGTGTCTGGAGCAAAACCCGGAAGCACACGACTCGCATGGTAATCATCTAAGAGCTTTCCGCCGAATTCGAGATAGAGCTTTCCACCAAACTGAGCAATGCGCTCCTTAATTCGCGCTGCCTGCAGTTCAAGGTATTTCTCATTATCGAAACCAACGCGCATCGGATGAGCTCCTCCCGACTACCGGAGGATCACCCTCCTGGCTTAACCTAACGCTTGACTAGTATAGCGAGAACGCAGGCTTTACTAGAAATAAGGGCGGCATATATCCGACGGACATGTAGTTCCCACATCCATAGCACACAGAAGGCAAGAACGCGGTATGAGAGCTATTTTTTTGTAGTCTCCCCAGTATTAGACTGAGACGGAATGATTTTTACATCAACGGTATAATCGCCTGCCAAAACAAAGGGCTCCAGCAGCGACTTTACCGTAACAATTGCCTGGTCGTTTGATGTCTCGATTAAAGCACTTGCATCAACCTTTGCTTCAGCATCGCTTGAGGCAATCTTGAGCGCCTCGGCGGCATCCGCTCTGTTTTGCCAATTAAATAGGGCAAATTTCTCATCAAAGAACTGAATTGAGTGAGGGTCGATAGAAATAGACTGCATTGTTGCTGCCGGAAGCGCCACAGAAATCGACTTCCCGTCTTGCTTGACTTCAGCCTTTGTAAGATCCACGCCAGCACGCACATCTGCGTCATAGATCATGGTAAAGCCTTTTTTTGTGATAAACGGAAGGTCACCCTGTTCATACGTGACAAGACCTCGATAGCTCAAACGAGCCGTAGCGAGCTCAGATGCGCGGCTGATTTGCTCCTGAACCGTTGTTGCACTGAGACGCACAACTGGCGTGGTAACACGCTGAATCGCCAAAACCCCCAGGGCACCCAAGGCAATGCCCAGCACAATAATGATGAGAAGTGGTGCTATGCCAAATTGCTTTGAACGACGCATGAGAGCTCCTGTCTGATTAGAAGCGTCTATCGGAAGCCCATCAGATTAGACAGTACCTCCACCTCGCACTCCTGAGGCCTTGTTAGTTTATTTCTTCGTATGATTGTACCGCAGATACTGAGGCGTCTAATTTATTTAGTCGAGTGTTGGTGCTGTTAGCGCGCTATAGCCTTGTTTGCTGCGAACTCCAAACCAGCGAGAACCCTCAAGCTCTCAATAGTGTGGCTATACCAGAAGAATCCTACAAGCATAAGCATGCTTTTTGTCCCAAGGCAGCGCCAGGTGAAGTGACCTCACGGTGAGCAAAATCGCCGCGCTAGCCGAGGTGACGCGTGTGAGCAAAATCGCCCGTGCTAGGTAAGATCTGTGCGCCTAGCAAAAACAGCTCGCCAGGTAAGAACAGAGCGCAGATAAGATCTATGTGCCTAGCGAGAACAATGCGCTAGCTAAGAACTGTGAGCTAAACGAAAATGCTGTACCAGGTAAGATTCTCACACCGGCAAGACCACTTTACTGTGTAAGAACCCCGTATCGGGAAAAATCAACTCGAACATCTTTCAATCTTTACCTACACAAATAGAGCCTTTTCATACCCATGTTTTGTACTCTATACCTCCCCTTTGCCTCCTACCTCTAAAAAAGAGAGAACCCCCTCTCGCGCACGGAACGAGAGGGGGTCTCAGGGGAAGGATCCGCACCGGCCGCGCACTGTGCAGCCGATGAGATATCGTGTAAGCCGCTTCAACGAGCGCGATCAGCTCTTGCGTATACAGCGACCAACAGCCCACCTGCGCGGGTTACTTACTCAGCACCCGCGCGAGGCGACGAAAAGCGTACCTACGGCGTGATCAACATGCAGGCGATCGTAAGGATGATCACCGAAGCAATCACGATGGTGACGATGATCTTAAGGGCAAACTTAAGCCAGGTAGTCCACTCAATACGAGCAAGTGCAAGACCACCCATGATGGCACCAGAAGTCGGGGTAAAGAGATTCACCACACCAATGGCTGCCGAGTAGATCATCACCATGACCTCAGGCGAGAAGTGGAGCTTCACCGCAAGCGGCCCCATGATAGGCATAGACACCGTTGCCATGCCCGACGTTGAAGGAATCAGGAAGGACAGTAAGAAGTACACAAGGTAGCTCATAGGCGCAAAGATGATGCCTGAGAGTCCCGAAAGCGCTTCCGCTGCATTATGCAACACGTACTGGTCAAGACCAGTTGCTGCCATGAGTACCGAGACACCACGTGCCAGAGCAATGATCAAGACAACGCTCATCATGTCTGCAGCGCCTGAGATGAAGGTATTTACGATCTCCTTCTCAGACAGGCCACCGACGATACCAATAACAATTGCCATGATGAAGAACCATGTTGATGCCTCATCAAAGTACCAGCCACCCAAAGGCACGCCAGTAATATATGCGCTCCACCCAAGCGAGGTTGTGCGCTGGCTGACGTTGGTACCAACCGTCTTGCCCTCAATGGCAGTATCGGTAATAGTTACCTCATCGTCTTTATGAGCATCCGTATATGCACCGACGAGATCTTCGCCAGTAACATCTGATACAACCTCTTCGGTGCCATGACCGGCATCAAAGAAGTCTGCAATACCCTGGTTGAGGTCGCCCAACGGAATGAAGCCGACGATCATGACAATAAAGGTCACGGCAAAAAGACCCAGCACGGCCTTCTGACGACCAGTAAGCACCACATCTGCGCCTGCTTCTGACGCGGCCTTACCATGAGCCTCCTGAGCATCTTCTTGCTCTTGGAGAGAAAGAATGGTGGAGCCCTTATCGGCCTTTACCTTCTTGGCGTACATCACTACAAAGATGATGGAAATGAGCGTGGTTACTGCCCAGAGCACCGCACCCAAACCAATGATGATTGTCTGGTTGACCTGAATACCCTTGCTGGTAAGCGAGTCTACTGCAGCGCCAACCGCAAAGGGGTTGACCGTTGAGCCCAAGCAGCCACAGCCAGCGCCCAACAAGACGGTAGCTGCACCCACCATGGGGTCAAAGCCTGCAGCCATCATCGTGGCAGCAAGCAATGCGTAAAACGGAACGGTCTCCTCGCACATACCATAGGTAGAGCCGCCCAGAGAAAAGATTGCCATGAGTACCGGGATCAAAAGGATCTCGTTACCCTTGAGCTTTCTTACCAACGCAGCAATGCCGTTATCCAGCGCGCCGGTCTTGGTCATCATTCCCAAAAAACCGCCCAGAATGAGGACGAAGAGGCACACCGGCAAAGCATCAGCAAAGCCGTGGACAGGTGCCATGAAGAAATCGGGCAGGGTGGCCGCAGTAACCTCATCGGTCATACCTGAAACGATGACGGTAACGATGGCGACAAGCGCCAGCAGGATGAGAAGAATGGTGAACGATGACAGCATTCCGCGCTTTTTCTTAGCGACGTCTGACATATGCTCTCATCCTCCCTTCTTTATTAATAGAACTGCTCCCCCTCAAGAAAATCCGTGCCGTGCAAATCTTGCGGGGGCCAAAACCGAATAGAAGCAAATGGGACGAGGCCAAAGCCCCGCCCCACCGCGAGGCTCTACTTCAGGGTCGCGTACATCACGGCCTTGATGGTGTGCATACGATTCTCGGCCTCATCAAAAACCTTTGACTGGCTTGACTCAAAGACCTCGTCTTCAACCTCCATCTCCGTGACACCAAACTTCTCAGCAATCTCAGCGCCGGTAGTTGTATTGGTATCGTGGAAAGACGGGAGGCAGTGCAGGAAAATTGCAGAAGGATCGGCCTTGGCCATGAGCTCGGTAGTCACGCGATACGGCTCAAGCTGCTTGATACGCTCAGTCCATACCTCATCAGGCTCGCCCATGGATACCCACACATCGGTATAGATCACATGTGCGCCACGAACGGCCTCTTCGGGATTATCAGTCAGCGTAATGGTGCAGCCATGCTCTTCAGCGATCGGGCGGCACGCCTCAATCACATCATCGGTCGGCATGCACTCCTTCGGGCCACAAGACACAAAGTTCATGCCCAGCTTGGCGCAGACTACCATCAAAGAACGAGCAACGTTATTCTTAGCGTCGCCCATAAAGACCAAGGTCTTACCCTTGATGTCGTAATTGAAATTCTCCTGAACCGTCAAAATATCCGCGAGCATCTGGGTCGGATGCCAAAGATCAGTCAGGCCATTCCATACCGGAACGCCAGCTTTGGCGGCAAGCTCGTCTACATCCTCTTGTGCAAAGCCGCGGAACTCAATTCCGTCATACATACGACCGAGCACGCGCGCGGTGTCCTCAATGGACTCCTTCTTGCCCATCTGCGATGAACCCGGATCCAGATAGGTCACGCCCATGCCCAAATCCATGGCGCCCACCTCAAAGGAGCAGCGGGTGCGCGTGGAGGTCTTTTGGAACAGCAAGACGATATTCTTGCCCTCCAAATAACGGTGCGGAGTGCCTGTGCGCTTGAGGTTCTTGAGATCACGTGAGAGAGCGAGCAGGTACTCGATCTCCTCTGTTGTGAAATCAAGCAGCCTCACAAAGCTGCGTCCGGAGAGGTTGACTCCCATACTAATTCCTTTCGTCCTAGGTTCCGTGCGATGCCCCCACGGGGCGCGGTGAGGATAAAACCTCACCGAAGCGAGGCGGTGCGCCACCTGGACGCACCGCCGGGCAAACAAATCTTAGATGTCCTCACGCTCGAAGGGCATGCTCATGCAGCGCGGGCCGCCGCGTCCACGGGAAAGCTCAGCCGAGGGGCAGACCAACAGCTCCAGGCCTTCCTTATACAGCACGTCATTCGTAACGGTATTACGTGCATAGACGCAAATCTTGCCAGGAGCCACGGCCAGCGTATTGGAGCCGTCATTCCACTGCTCGCGAGCAGCAGCAATCGGATCGCCGCCACCACAAGGAATGAGCTTGACCTGATCTTGACCAGTTGCGTTAGCAAGAATGTGCTCAAGCGTGTCATTCAGCTCAGTGATGTTGACATCTCCCGAGTTCTTACCCGGAGTCAGTTCAAAGACCTGCAGCGTACCCATGATGGCTGGGTGAATGGTGAACTTGTCATGGTCGATCTGCGTAAAGACCGTATCCAAGTGCATCATGGCGCGGTTATTAGGAATATTGAAGGCCAAAATCCGCTCGACCTCAGAATCAGAGTTCCAGAAGATATTTTGAGCCATGACATCAATTGCAGCTGCCTGCGTACGCTGAGAAATACCAACAGCCAAGGTCTTGGCATTGATATTCAGTACGTCTCCACCCTCGGTGTGGAAGGCGGCATCGCGACGGAAGTAGAGCGACACATCCTTATAGTCGGGGTGATACTTGAAGATGTACTTGCCATAGAGGGTCTCACGATTGCGCGTGACCGAGTACATACGGTTCAAGCACACGCCATTGCCTACCACCGCAAATGGATCGCGGGTGAAGTACAGGTTAGGCATCGGATCGATAATCAGATCAGACTCGCTCTCGGAGTTCACCAAAGCGTTGAGCGTGGAGCCAGCAGAAAGCGGTATCTCAATCTCTGCCTTCGTAAGACCTGCCATGGTCTTCATAACAAACTCGAGGTTATCCGTGATGGACTCAAGCTTCTCACGCACGACCTTGCGCATGCAGTCGCCCTTAATACCTGCCTCAGCAATGTATTGATCCAAGAACTCGTCGCGAGCTCCCGGAACCGCGTCAAAGGCCTCAGCTACGAGCTTCTCCAAATAGAGAACCTCTACACCTTGATCGCGCAGGATCTGAGCGAAGGCGTCGTGCTCTTCTTGTGCCACCTCAAGGAAGGGGACATCATCGAAGAGCAGGCGCTCCAGCTCAAAGGGGGGCAGATTCAACAGCTCCTCGCCGGGCCTATGCAGGCAGACGCGCTTGAGCGCACCGATTTCAGAGTGAACACGCAGACCTTTGGTCATTGCTCTACCTTTCTCCCATCTTGGCCGGACGGCCATACGTACAGTATGAACCGAGCATCCGTACTTGACTCGGTCATTTACAGTTATATCCAAAAATAAGTCAGTCGGCTATGAATTCCCCGAACGGTACTTTTAGAGAAGCAAACGGTATAAGAATATGGAGAGACAATACCTCCACTTTTACATGATAAAGCGTTGACAAGGTATTATCTTAGTTTCAGCTTCCTGACTTTGCTGGTGTTCCATGGATTGATACACCCTTTTCTGCATTCTTTAGGCTTCATTATGTATAAGGCACTCTGCTCTGATCAAGCAGTTATACGTATGTTTATGATTCATTTTTTGTTAATTTTTATACACTGAAATACGTGTTTGAGTGAATGCCCAGCTTTTATCGTTGGCTTTGGAACGACACGGGCAGCGCTGACTCTGTTGATTTGCTCGACGATCGCCCTTGATGAGAGCTTATCCGCCGCTTTTTGGTGATATGGGCATGCAGGGCAGCCTGGACGGCACGAGCAGCCGGGATAGCCCGAGGGACACGAGCGGCCTTGGCGGCACAGGTGGAACAAGCTCCACGATCTCGGTACGCACATACGGGCATTTTTGATGGCGACTCTTACCGATACCGGCGAGGTGACAGGTTACACTTTGTATTCACTGGGGACTTCACGCAGTCTCGAAAAGAACCCCTGAGGGAGGCTTCATGCAGCTCACCATAACTTCTATGACCTACGGATCAGATGGGATCGCCCGCGATGCTTCTGGTAAGGCCGTATTTGTTTCCGGTGGCCTCGTTGGCGATACCGTTTCGGCGCGAATTGTAGAAGAAGGTCAGCGGTTTTCGCGCGCTGTTGTTGAGGAGGTACTCGAACCCTCGCCTGATCGTGTACAAGCGCCTTGCCCTTTTGTCGATATCTGTGGAGGCTGTCCGTGGGGTTCACTTTCTCTTGATGCCCAACGAGCTGCCAAGATAGAAAACCTTCGCTCATGCTTAGAGCGGATTGGCGGATTTTCTTCTGATGAAACTCAAGCCCTGATCAAGCCGCTGCGCCATGCCAAGGACGCTTGGGGCTACCGAAACAAAATTGAGCTTACCCCACATAAGCAAGCAGGCAAGCTACGCTTAGGAATGCATGGGCGCAACCCTCAAGACATCGTAGTAGTTCCGGCCTGTCCCCTCTTTGAAAAGCGCTTCGCTGGAGCAGTTCGCTCAGTAGCTGGCGCCATTGGCTTTCTTTCTGGTTCGGGCGACCTCATGCTAGAGCGCGTAGGCATTCGTGCCTCGCGCAATACCGGCGCTCTTGAGGTGGCGCTCTGGACTCCCACCGGCGGCTTTCCGCGTGCCCAAGTAAGCCGCGTGCTAACCGAGGCAATACGACCAAAAAGTATCGTGCGCGTTATGAGCAAAGAAGGCAGACGCGCTCGCCGTGTTTCTGGAGTAGAAGTTCTCGCAGGAGAAGGCTCATGGCATGAGACGCTCGCCAAAGAAAGCATGCGCATCTCTGCACCATCCTTTTTTCAGGTCAATACGCGAGCGGCAGAGATTCTCATTGATCTCGTTATGGATGCCCTCACTCCAAAACCCCATGAAGTTGCAATGGACTTGTACTGCGGGGCGGGCACATTCACGATTCCACTTGCCCGTCGCAGCGCCTATGTGGCGGCTGTTGAAGCCTACGGTCCGGCAGTTCGAGACCTGAGGCGAAACCTCGAAATAGCCGGTCTGGACAATGTTGATGTCATTGGGGGCGATGCCGTTCGAGAGTTTCCTGATGAAGGAGCAGATGTGCTCGTAGTTGATCCTCCCCGAGCCGGTCTTGAGAAAGCAGCTATTGATCTGATTGCAAAATCGGGCGCCCGCGATATTGCCTATGTGTCATGTGATCCTGCAACCCTCGCACGCGATTTAGCGCGATTTGTACAAGAAGGCACGTATCACCCCATCTCGGCAACGCCAGCTGATCTCTTCCCGCAGACCTATCACATGGAGACCGTCTGTCATTTGACCCGATAACAAGATCACGCACATGGTGCATTGTTTTTGGTGAAATATTGAGGGTGACTGATGAGGTAGGGCTTCGTTCTAGATTTTGATAATCGTACATATCACATTGGACAAGAGAATGGGATGGTTTCGGATGAAAGAGCATTGTTCTCGGTGTAGTGCTCCCCTCAAAGGGCAGGAGAAGTTCTGCTCTGCATGCGGGGCGCCGGTAGAAGCTCCTACAGAGGAAGCACACGTGCCCAAAGCAGCCCCGGGCTCCTCTGCTGGCAAAATAAAAACAAATGCACGGATACTCGTGCCCATTGCACTTATTCTGCTGGCTGCTGTGGTGGTTGCTGTGTTCGTAAGCTGGGGAGGCAAGCTGCCTTTCTTCGAGCCAAAGTCCCAACCGTATACCTTGAACTTTGTGACGCCCAACTATAACGAGGATACAGACTCGAAAATCCCCCTTCAGGTGAAGGGAAAGACAACCACGGGAGAAGAGTATGACGAAACATTCTACGTTTCGCCCTCCCAACCCCAGCTTGAGGTGCCCACAGGGTCGTATGAGCTCTCGCTTCCGGCAAGCCCGCTTATGGAGACAGGCGACATCTATACCCTGCCAAAGCCCATAACACTGGATACAAAAAGCGGTGATGAAAATAGCAAAGATGCTCCCGAGATAGCCTTTGAGCTGAAACCATCAGCAGAGATCACCAAAGAGGATATTGATGCCGCAAAAGCAGCAGCTCAGGCAAGCGGCTTTGATGTCGATCGCATCGATAGCCTTTCAAAAACCGTGATACGAAAGCAGTCCGCAGGCCTCTACGGAGAGATTCTCGATAACATTGCGAACGTAAACTTCACCCCAGAGGGTGAGACCACAGGCGCTTCCCAGTCCTATACATATGTGCTTCAAGATATCAACGCCGACGGGATGCCCGACCTATTGGTTTCGGCAGACATGAGCAGTGGACAGCGGTACTGCGCATGGGTCGGTTCTCCAGACGGTTCGGGGGTGACGCAGGTAGCAGTTCCCGGAGATCTCGCTACGAGATATGGCCATGCAAGCTCCTTCCAATCCCTACTTTCCGGGTCGAACAAGGGCAACGGGCTGTTTCTTTCCTATAGCTCGCTTTCGGGTGCGGTGATTCCTACTACAACGCGGTATGTGGTAAAGGATGGGGCGCTTGTCGCCGACGGTGAACCTATTCAGTCCCCAGACCCCAGGCAGCTTGCGCCAGAGGTAGTAGCGGAGAGTGTCCAGCTTAACTTCATAGACGTAAGCGATCGTTCGGCGCTGGACGCCTATGCTGCTGGTGGTAAAGATGCTGAGTCGCCAAACGGAAAACAAGCCCCGTCTCCGTCGCAGGGGCAGGCCACCGAATCGAAGGCTGACGCCATCTCGAACGCCAAGGCAAAAGGGCTTGTCGTGCTAACCGGCACCGTTCGTGTGGTGACAGGCGACGAAGCGCTCGGCCTGTGCGAGGGTCTTGACGTATTGAGTGCGTCCGATGCCAAGCTGATTAGGCAACATGCGAATGATATATACGCCAGCGTGCTTTCTAAGACGTACACGCTCTTCGTGCTGGACGAGCCGCAAGAGGTTGCGTGGATGGACTCGCTCGGAGAAATGCATTCTGGGAAAACCTATGTTGTAGATCTGCGAAATGGCTTGAACTCGCCCGATGGCCAGCATGTGACAGTAGCCTTTGATAATAACAAAGGTCACTGGCCTTCCGAGATGAATCCGTTGGGCGGCAGCCCGTCGTGCTCCAGCGTAGAGGTTCTCAGCGTGGGATAGACGCTCAAAAGATTTCGACAGCGCGCATTGCTTTCTCAGAGAACGAGAAGGTAAATACGGTAGAGATCCTGAATGCTATGCAAGACATTGTTCCCACCGGCATTTCCGACAACAGCGCAAGCTGGCGCACCTGGCTCTTTGTTGCAGCTGCAATCATAAGCACTCTTGCTGTATCAGTCTCACTGCGAAAGGTTTATCTCCGCAGACAGCACTCATACAAATCATAAAGCGTGCAAAACACACGGTGCTCTTAGCAGGTCGCTCGTTTGAGTGGCCTGCTTTTTTGTGTAAGCATGCCGTTGAATACCGAGGGATCGTGTAGCGCTGAGTGCCAAAACCCATGGCCGCCTACAATACCACCTACCCAACGTCCCAGGTGAGCCTATAACCGTCCTCATACGATTCGATTCTCATAATCTTGTGTGTTGCCGCCTTCATGAGCGATACATCGTGAGATACCAAAAGAAGTGCTCCAGGGTAACCTACAAGCATGCGCTCCAAGGCCTCAATAGAACAAATATCAAGATAATTGGTTGGTTCATCCATAATAATTAATTCCGGTTTTTTAAGAATTCCCAAAGCCAGCATGAGCTTTCGCATCTCTCCGGGACTTATGGCATCTCCTTCAAGTAAGGAGCTTGGAGACGAGTTGAGACACGCAATATATGAAAGAACCCGACCGCGCGCTTCGTTTGAAAGATTTTTCAATACATTCAGCGCTGCGCTCTTTTGAGATTCGCAAGGCTCTTGCGGAATATATAACATGCGCAATGATCCTTGAAGATCGGCTACTATTTTTTGGATAAGCGTTGTTTTGCCGGTGCCGTTATCGCCTACAAGCCCAAGGTGATCTGTATGCTCTATAAACAATCTCGGAACATACAGCGTTTTATCCCCTAGAGAAAGTTCACACGGCTCCATCCGATAGAGCACTTTGCGTCTACAGGGAAGCGTATCAAACCATATGTCAGCGTCGTAGCGTTTATCCACCGCCGTAGCAGAAAATCGATCACAAGTTTCCTCGAGACGACCGACCATACGCGTTACAAGCCTGCCAGCTTTTCCATCTTTGCCCGTGACTATGGCTTGCCTCACCTTTCTCCGTTTATCTGAATCACGAGGATTAATACCCCTCAGGCTCCTCTTCCCCGCTGCACGCGATGCCTCTTCACGACGACGCTGCACTTCACGCTCAAGTCGTTGTTTTTCTTTACGGAGGACTCCACGAGCCCGCTCAGCACTTGACCGCTCAAGTTCTGCTTGAGCCGCCGCCTGCGAATAGTCGCCAGGACGCATACATACGCTTCCATGTGCAATAAAAAGACACTGTGTACACAAAGTATTAAGCAACTCACGATCGTGAGATATGACCAATCCAATTCCTCTAAAACGTGAAAGCGCCTGAATAATCGCCTGACGTGTTACGGTATCAACATGATTAGTTGGCTCATCGAGGATAAGGACATCGGGTGCCACCCAAAGGGCACATGCCACCTGTAGGCACTTTTGTTGTCCTCCTGAAAGCGTATCAAACCGCCAGCACCAATCGACATCAATATGCAGATCGCGTCTCAGTGTCATAGCGCGATTATCATAGGCGCAGGCAAAATCCATGAGGTTATGCGGCTGATACGTAGCATTTTGTGTGCATAATGACGAAACGAGCCCCGAAGTTACAGATCCGCTATCTGGTTGTATGTATCCGCATATCAGCTGCGCAAGCGTTGTTTTACCACTGCCATTATTGCCAATAATGCCGGTCCAACCCTGTAAAAACGACGCGCTCACGTCTTTCAAAACTGGCATGTGCGCCAACGGATAGGTATACGTTACGTGCGAAAGATCAAGCTGCATAATAACTCCAATTGTATGGGATCACGCAGACAGCGACGAAATAGCTAAACTATAGACTTATTTTGCAATATAAAGTGCTTTTATACATGATGCTGCCCTAGCATGACCGTTGATATTCCGTCTGATAGGGATAAATTATGAGCATCACGCTTTGTTCATGCACCGCATCCAATCTCGCGCCGGCGCTTGCCAAAGGCTCCGGCAACCTTTTTATTCATTATAAACATCTTGATGAATGCCGACAATGCAGGAGCGATTAAAGCGTTGTAATTATAAAGACTCCATTACACACAGCTTGAAGGGATGCGAGCACACACTCATGAGCATATTCGATACAGCATGGCTGTTGAGGCGTTAGCTGCTCCTTGAGGCGTTCATCACTCCCTAAGACGTTCATCACTCCCTAAGACGTTCACCGCTCTTGCCCATGCACATGAAAACCTTGCGCCTGAGTTTTCTCTCCCCTGAAAACAAAAACCTTACGCCGCGCCCCCTGAAAATGGCAACCTTGCGCCTGTACACCTTCTCCCCCACACAACAAAAACCTCCTGCCCGCGCTCTCTAAGAAGTGCAAACAGGAGGTATATCTGAAATTGAACCAGGTGATCAAGTGCTTATACGCAAAGATCTTTCCACCTATAGGTGCGATCTAACAAGCAAGACCAATCGCGAGATCTAACAAACGAGTTCAATCACGATATCCGACAAGCAAGACCAATTGCGAGGCAAGCACGAGATCAATCACGAGATCCAGCAGGCAAGACCAATCACGAGCCAATCACAAGACCGATGACGAAATCAATCACCTAAATTCGGCCTTTGATGTGAGGCGCCGTTCACGAGTTTGGTGTATCGACTGACTACACTGCTCCTTTGAACTGCAACGACGCCTGTATCATCGTAATGCCTACACTACTTCTTTGAGCTGCGGCGACGCTTTACAGCAGCCAGGATGCCACCAAAGACTGAGGCAAGAACACCGCTACCTAAAGCTGATCCAGCAGCCAGAACACTGGCATCACCAGTCTGCGGCAAGGCTCCCTTGCCGGATTTCCCGAACTTACCTAACTTACCTGACTTGCCAGGCTTATCGGACTTGCCAGACTTGCCACTGAGGTCGTCTTGGCCGCTATCGCCACCAGACTTCTTCGGCACAACAACGTTCACCATAACCTCGTCGGTTGACCCATCAGGGTAGGTAACGAGGATGGTGCCGGTCTGTGTGCCAGGCCTGGACGTATTGGGCTTAGGATCTTTCCACTCAAGGTCGGTGCCATCAGGCAGGACATCGAGATTCTTAATGCCATTAGCAGGCTTAGGCAGCTTCCCGTCATCGCCAACGGTTACATCTTGTCCCTGAGGATCTATCGCATCAGCATCAGTACCGACCTTAACCTTTATGGAAACATCCTCAGACGATCCATCGGGATAGGTCACGGTAACAGTTGCATCCTGCTCGCCTGCACGAGACGTATCGGGGCGGGGGTCCTTCCACGCAACCTGGGTATTTGCAGGCAGTTCGTTCATGTTAGAAATCGCGCCCGCAGCCTCAGGAAGCTCGCCGTTCAGCGGCACCTTAACATCTCGACCCTTGGGCTCGTTCACATCTGCAAGAGCCTTTGTGGTAACAGAAACCTGAACCTCATCGGTTGTATTGTCTGGGTAGGTAACAAGAACCGTGCCAGTCTCGGTACCCGGACGGGCAGTGCTGGGCACCTGGCCGTCCTTCCACTCATAAACCGTACCGGCGGGCAAGGTCTCTTTATCCTTAATGCCATCTGCAGCAACAGGCAAAGACCCTGGCGTAGTTACGATCTCTTGAGGCTTTGGATCATAGGCTGCATTGGCATCCCCATAGGTAAGCGTGACTTCAACCGCGGCCGTGGAATCGTCGGCATAGGTAACAGTCATAGAAACCTTGAGACCCTTGCCGTTTGAAGGAATGCTTACACCGTCAGCAAGCTTGATGCTCTTAACAGCGCCCTCGGGAGCAGGCTGTCCGGCGGCATCAGCCACAGAAACTTTTTTGGCAAGATTGCCCTCGGTTACCTGAGTACCATAGGCAACTTCAAGCACACCACCAGTTGCCGTGTACTTCTGAGAATCGGTGCGCGTGTCGGTTACGTTGACCTTTACGGCAACCTCTTCGGAGCTACCGTCGGGATAGGTAACCTTAACGGTGCCCGCAACATTCTCAGCAGGAGCACTTACATCAGGCTCTTGAGTCCAGGTATATGTAGTTCCCTCAGGAAGATCCTCTTTGTTCCTAATTGCATCGGAAGCGCCCGGAACAACACCCATTGGAGTTTCGATCGAATCATTAGCAGCAGGGTTAAAGGTCTCTGCACCAGTAGCAAAAGAGATAGGTACAGATACAACGTCCTGTGTGCCATCCGAATAGGTAACAACAAGCGGGGCTGCAACATCCTTGCCCGTCGTAGGAATTGTCACACCTTCAGGCAACGCCATATCAACCACTACGCCCTCGGCAGGAGTCGGCGTAATTGTGACATGCTGCCTGAGATCATCTACGGTCAGCTTCTGACCATAGGCAGCCTCAATCTTGGTGGCTGTAGCGTCATACTTGAGCGCATCAGGACGCTCATCGGTAACCGTCACCTTAACGCTAACCTCATCGATGGTCTGATCGGGATAAACCACCTCGATAACCGCGTTGGTCTCCCCTGCAGCAGCAGTGCTCGGCGCAGGACTCTTCCAACGATACGTGGTGCCGTCGGGCATTTCTTGCGTGTTCTTAATTCCGGTGATTGCAGCGGGCAGCTCGCCGCCCATAGTGGCTTTAACGGGCTGTCCCTCTGGTGTGTAACGCTCATTCATAGAACCAAATACAACTGGAATTGTAACCGTATCGGTCGAGCCGTCAGAATAGGTTACCGTGAGGGTAACATTCTTATCCTCATTGGGTGTGGGAAGCGTATTGCCGGGAGCAAGCTCAATGCTCTTCACATCATGCGCGTCAACAAGCTCAGGCTTAAACGTTACAAGACGCTGAAGCTCATCAAGAGCCACGTTTTCACCCGGCTTTTTCGAGAGCCCCTCTGCAACGGGCTCGTATTTTTCTGCAGCAGTCTGATATGAAACCGGGACCATTACGGTATCGGAGCTTCCGTCCTTGTATTTAACAACGGCAGAAACCTGATTATCTTTACCCTTCGTAGGAATCTGGGTTCCCGGCGCAAGCTCAATACCTTCAACTGCATCAGCAGGATCAACCGTGATGGCGCCCTTGATATCATCAAGCGTTGCGGTCTCGCCAAAACCCTTGCTTACTGGCGCAGCAGTGGGCGTAAGCGCGTCAGCAGCCTTTCCGTAATTCAAAGTAACCTCAACGTCGGCGGTAGAGTCATCGGCGTAGGTAACCGTAAGCACTACCTTATTGTTTTGGCCCATCGTGGGTATCTGTGCGTTATCCTTCAGCGCAATACCCTTAATCAGATAATTCTCAGGAAGCGCCGGCTCAAAGGTAACAGCAGCCGCAAGATCATCCTTGGTAACTGTCTCGCCAAAGCCCTTATTAACCATGCCGCCCTTTGGCAGGTAACGCTGGCTATCAGTTTTGTTGTTAGCAACCTTCACCTTGACATCTACCTCTTGCGTAGAGGTATCGGGATAGGTAACTACAACTGTGGCATCAATCGTGCCCTCCTGGCTGGTATCAGGATCACCATTCTTCCAGCTATAGACTGTCCCGTCTGGCAAGCCTACCGTGTTTGAAATAGCGGATCGTGCTTCAGGATGCCCATTCACGGGAGTTTCGATGGTTTGCCCCTCCGCCTGATAGATTTCGGCGTCGGTTTTAACATCTAGAACGGAACCGACGGCTTCCTCGCCGCCGGCAGGATCGGCTCCAACGAGTACAACCTTTTTAACGTCCGCAGGTATCGTGCCTTTCGGAATGGTAAGTGTAAAATCGCCGGTCTGAAGCTTCTCAAACGGGATCGTAGCTGTTGCATACGCTGAAGCCCCGTGTACTGGTTGTCCTGATTCGTCAGCCTGAACCAGCTTGACGAGCGCATTTCCGGCATCACGGTTTGTGATATCCAACTTTTTCGAGTTGTCTGAGGGGTCTGTAATAAGCGGCTTAGGCATCGTTCCGGCAAGCGTAACTTCCGCTGCACGAGAAATATGCTCTACCTTCGTAGTTGGTGGCTGAACCTTATACGATTGAGGATCCTTACCATCAGTTTTATCGGTGTAAAACTCCTGTGGATCAGGCACGCCGTCACCGTCGGTGTCTACCGCATGCGCATTATAACCAATGGCATATTCAACAAAATCAAAAATGCCGTCTTTATCCGAATCGGCCGCCGGAAGATAAGCGTTGGCATACGAGTTTACAAGCTGTTGCGGAGGGCGACCGTCATCTTGCTTGCCAATCAGACCACCGGAAATGTATTTATTCTGGTAGTCGGCAGCAAGACTAGACTCAAAGAAAAGTGGCTGCTGCCGTTCTTTAAGAATCTTAAGAACGCCTGACGAGAAGTCAGCAAGCGACACATTATCCTTCAGCTTATAGGAGATTGTGTAGCTGCGAGACTGTCCCAACACACCAGTAAAAATATTATCCAGATTGTTGCGAACCTCGTCCAGCCGCTTCATCGTAAGGTTGTCACCGTCTACAGCAATCGAAAGTTCTGCGTCGCGACTTGTGTCGACCGTACCGTCAGGCCGGAACTGGACGTCAAATTCCTTCTGATTTGGTGTGAGCTTGCCCTCAATATCAGAGCTGTAGATCTTCGTCCCGTTTAGGTCAATGAAGGGTACAAGCTCGGCAGGGATTTGCTCACGGATATAAACTACCCAGGCGTAATCAGACTGCAAAAAATTCTGATCGGGCTTGAATGTATGAATCGAGTTAATACGCCTGTTAGTTGAATCAACAAGAATATTGTTGGCTACTTGACCAGACGTAAAGCCCGTTTTCTTCTCCCCGCCTGTTTTGGCGTTGTTTTGAAGGATAAAGCCCGTTGAGATGGACTCATTCGCAATAGCTCCGGAGTATTTAATCCAGACCGACTCAAATCCGAGCTTGGTATCGGAGAGACCAAGCGAGTTAAGCGTAGCGCCATTTTTTAGCGTGATAGTAAGATCGACGTTAGTCACCGCACCGATGACACCTGTCTGCAAGTTTGCGCCGTTGGCCTCTAAGGTCCACATGGCACCATCGTTGTATTTCTTAAGGCTTGCTTTCGAGTTGCCGGCAAGCTGAATGCTCTCGATCTGCTTGTAAAAGCCATCGTCAGAAAAGCTCAGGATGTACTTACCTGCGAACTCATTGTCTTGCCTTGTGCCCCAGTCGGTGGCAAGGTCTGACCACTTAGTGATCGTAAGTGCGATCGTACCGTTATCGTTGACACCCTTGTAAACGGTATTCGCATAGCGCAGGCTGGACGACTCGAAACCATTAGCAATGTAGTGTGCAGACGTATCAAGCGATCGCACCGAAACACCCTCGGCAGCTGCAATGGCTGGGGCTGTGCTCAGTGTTCCGGCAAGCCCAAGGCCAAGCACCACAGCAAGCGCACCGGTTCTGCCGACTCGTACCCATCTCGACTTAGTTGAAGCGATTGGCTTTGATGAATCTTCTGTCATCACAAGCATCCTCCCATGTGTTCCAATAGTAGAGCTCATACCCTGTGCATAAGCTATTTGCGTATTGTATGAGACCTCATGAACACACATTTCATTTTGCGGAGTAGATAGCACATTTTTATTGAACAGTTTTTGAGTAAGTGTCTTAGAAAAATATGCCCCCCCCCCCGATAATTGTTGCTATTTTTGCAGCTAGAAGGCCTGATACAAATATGTGCTCATTTTGTATTTCTTTACTTACTTGATACGGTCTCAAAGTAGTGGAGGTACAACCTTTTGCTCATCACGAGCATAATTTGATTACACACCTCTTTTTACCTGGCATAATATAATGCAGCGCTACAGGTATTAAGATCATAAACCGTATGTTTCAACCGATACGCTCAAGCGAGGTCTTCCTACTTTATCGGAGCTGCATCACAACTTACGAGAGTCTAAAGGCTGATTTTTGATCAAACAGGACATACGCGCCGAAAACGATAAAAAAATAGTTAGTGTTACTTATCATACGATATATCGTATGCCTCTTTAAACCCAATACTTTTTGTTCAAACCTTTTGATGCTTTCTCGACTCTTCTTGGTCCCCTTACAATAAAAACCTCCTGCTCGCACGTTTCTAAGAAACACGAACAGGAGGTCTCTTTAGGTATTAGGTCTATTGCTTATATGCTCAACTCTATCATCTGAATTAGCTCCTTGAGCTGCGACGCTTCTTCGTGCCAGCAAGGAAGCCACTCATCGCGCACGCAATAATCCCGCACCCGAGTGCAGAGCCGGCAGCAACCAAGCTTGCATCTGCCGTTTTGGGGAGCTGAGACAAGGGTTTTGAAGCTGTGCTTGGAATTGCTTTTTTACGCTGCTTTCCAATAGGTGCACCCGTTTTACCTGATCTGGGATCCTTCTTTTCTGAACCGGACTCTTCTTTACCTGAGCTGGGATCCTTCTTCTCTGAGCCGGAGTCCTTTTTCACCAAGCCGTCAACAGCGTTATTAAGAGCGGCAGCCATGGCATCAACCTGAGCTTGTTGAGAGGCTGGCAAATCCCGCACCACTGAGTCGCGAGCGGCATGTAGCGCCTGAGCCGTCTCGTCGGTATATACCGAAAGGTCAGCCGGAATGCGGGCCATTGCCTGATCGACAGCCGTGTAATTTGCAAGCTTAACGAGGTCTGCCACCGCATTCTCGATTGCTGTGGCATAACCGTCAACTGTCTTCTGGTTATCAGAGCGCATGCCGCGTACAACCGCATCGCGAGCCGCAACAACACGATTGGCTGAATCGGTGGTATACGAGCTTAGGTCTGCTGGAATCTTTGCAAGCGCTTCATCAACCGCCGTGTAATCAGCCGGTTTCAGCATATGATCAGCATAGGCAGCCTTAAACCCATCCATAAGCTGAAAAATACGGTCAGGATCATAGGCGTTTCCCGGCTCGTCGCACCATACGCATTGCATACTACCGACGATATCAATTGGACCACGTGCGCCTGTCACATCGGTAAACTTCCTTTTGGAAAGATTGGCAACCGCGTTTGTAAACTTGTATCCACCGTTATCAATACGGCCTAAAACCCAATACCAGGCGTCATTGGTATTCAGGATGCGCAAACCCTGCTCTGCTAAAAACTCAGGCTTTGCCACATTAAAGCCAAACCATCCGGAAGTCCAATAAGAGACAACGAGAGCTTTATCAAAGGTGCCAAAGCTCGTGTTTCGGTTGTAATAGATGCCATCATTAAAGCAAACGGGCTGCATGCCAGCTGCTTTGATAATCCCAGAGACGTGATTAACGTACTCTACAAAGTTCCTGTATACACCACTTCGTTGAATGAACGACCAGCCGGGATTGCCAAAAACATCATTCGCAAACTCATCAGCACCAAAGTTGAAATAGGTGGAGTTACCTGCGCCTTGGAAATACTCAACATACTTCTGCAGAAGCGCGTAAACAAAATCCACGGCCTCTTTATTGGTAATATCAACAGTGCGTTTAGAGGTCTCGCCATTTTTGGCAAAGCGCACATTTTGTAGTCCAAGCTGCTCCATAGCAATCAGCACCGCGTCCATATGGCCAGGGCTGTTAATAAGCGGCACAATGCCAACACCTTTGGCCTTTGCATACGCCACAATGCGATCCATCTCAGCTTGCGTAAGAGCATTGCCATTGGCATCTTTGTGATACACGTCGTTGCCAGCTTTGATAGCGGCCTTAACATCGTCGCTCGTATAGGTGGTGCCATTTACCGTAAGCGACATATCGTCGAGCAAAAAGCGTAAGCCGTCGTTGCCCAAAATGAGCTGAACGTCTGTATAGCCGTCGGTATATGCTCGATCGATAATCTGCTTGAGCTGGTCTTCAGAAAAGTACTTACGCCCTGCATCCAGAGAGAAGATACTTTTGAGCGGACTTTTCTGCTCTGCCCGCGCTTGAAGCGGGGCAAATGCAAAGCCAGCTACTACCAGCAACGCAGCAACGACACCCGTCGTTACACACCGCATAAAGCTACCTCGTTGCACCGTATCACCTTCCTTTCGGTTGTAACTAACACTTCTAACTGGCGTAAAAGAATAGCATTTTCCGTAAGGTGTGCAATTACTATTCGCCAAATGGAGGCGGGGGCTACACCTGATGTGTATGCAATACATCCAAATGACCTAAAGGTGTAAACGTTTGTAAGCAATACATCTATGACCTAAGGGCATAACAAATCCTGAAAGCCTAAAAGGCGGTGCTCTGAGACAAAAACGCGACTGCAAATTAGACAGTGCCCAAAATGAAGCCCTAAGATGAAATGAGCGCGGTAAAACAGGAAATGGTTCATTCAGACTCAAGGGCGGAGCGCAAGGTGTTGATGCTTTTGCACATCAAACGTGAGTACATCTGAATATGCCGGCGCATCCAGTACAAAAACCTCATTCCTTGCGTCTGTAGGAAACGTAGGTAAGGGGTGTGCCTAAGATCTGTCCGAGCGAATTAACACTTATGCGCAAAAATCTATCCACCTTTATATGAAATCCAATTAGCAAGATCTTACAAACAAGATTTAACACCTATAAGCGAGAGCTATCCCCTACATTGCTTCTTTAAGCAATATCTTTAAGATATACGATAGAACTCCATACAGTGTTCCATCGACAAAGATAATGGATTACAAAATAATTGATGTTCGTTTACAAATAATGACTTTTTGAGGGCGTGGGTTAATGCTGGCAAACACAGGCGATGCTGGTAAAGATACGGTCGTTGCCTCCACCAAGAACCAAGATTTAGGTCGAGCGGGTGAATCTGCAGTTCTGAGCTTTTTCAATTCCAGACGTTTTGCTGCATACTCCTACCCCCAAGAGCTTGATTTAGGGGCGGATATCGAGATCGACCTTCGAGAGGTAGATCCAGACACTGGAAATGCGAAAGACCTTGGTTTCCCTATCCGCTGCCAAATAAAGACGGGCTCTTCGTACTTTAATCAGAAGGGAGTACTGGACGGTCAAGAAGGCTGGTGGCTTCCCTTCGATATCAAACACTACAATTATTGGACGACCCACAAAAACAAATTCTTCCTCATTTTACAAACGAGCGATATGCAGCTTCGATACTGGCAATGGCTTGATTGCGAGAACCGTTATCAAGCCGTTATTCAAAGCTCAGATAATGGGATTGAGAAGGTAGTTGGCTATAAACTCTTTGTACCAAGAAAGAACATCGTCGACGATGATTTTTGTGAATATCTGTTAAGAATCGCGCATGAAGACAGGCTTGCAGCTCAGCTGTCCACAAGCTCAGACGTTTACAGATTCGATATTTCAGAATACGAAACGAGCAGATGGGCTCGGTATGCGTTGATGCTTCCCGATTTAACGAAGCCCCATGTGAACAGGGGCTTTGATCATGCAATTACGTGGGCGGAAGCACTTGCCTTATGCGTTTGCCAGGACCAGATAAGATGGGACATTCCAGAAAGTGGCATCCCTAGCTTCTCGGAAGAATACGACGACGTTCCTTCAATCAGGGACGCACAGACCAGTGAAGAAGCGGGCTGGAGGTTTGCCGCAGCGTACTACTCGCATCGCTTCAAAAATAGCGCGAATTCGTTCTCAGAAATATCTGACTTAACAGACAACCTTCTGGTGGCAAAAACAGTAATTACTTCGGCCGACCTATTTTGTGAGCGCAAGTTCGAAGAAGCCATCGTTTTAATCGATGCACAAATAGAATCATTGCCAACGATGGATGATGTTGACAAGGCCTGGCTTCTAATGCATAAGGGGAATTGCCTATACGAACTCGCCCGTTGGGACGAAGCTCGTGCGTCATATGGTCGGTGTAAGTCGTTGACAAATGAAAGGGCTGATTCCGACCAAACTGCCCAGATACTGCAAGACAATGCAACGTCTGCCCTCTTCCACATGGAGTCGCCGTTCAACAGGAATTTTGGATCAGTAATTGCGGGATATGACTGCGCTCTATCGAGGTTCTCACTGAGGCGCAACGGAATGGCTTTGCGCGATTTTCTTGAGTGTGACTTCAGGAACTGGGGATTGGGAGAAAACAGAACTATTGCAACGAGCGATACGATGAAAATCAACCTCGAGATCTCCTGTAACATCGGGCTACTTTCAGGGGACGTCCCCTCATACAGGTCAGCTCTTTCTAGCATTGCGATCATCAATCTTGTCGCATACGATCCGAACACGCGGGAAATCGTAAAGGATTTAACCGCGATGGTGGACGCAGGAGATGCAGAGCACTTGCGGCAATCCGTTAATCGCGTGGTAGAAGAGAAGTCTCCGAATGCGCCGTACACATTCATCAATGCCATAAAACCGTCCAGAGTCACCCCGAGCACAGTTCGACCTATATTTACAGCTCTGATGGCCTGTGGGGATTATCTTGCAGACGAGGGAACTTCCCATTGGTTCAATTTTCTCAAAGGATTACTGGAGAATCCGGAAGATTTTTTACTAAAATTCTCCAAGCCGAATTCGTTTTACAGATGGCCTGACGAGGCTATCAAGTGCCTTTACACTATGCGCTACCAGCTTACCTCGCAACAGTTGATCTGGTTTTCCGATTTCATTTGTACGTGTCCTTACGATCTTCAGATCGTTTCCTATCAGGTACAAGGCATCCTCGCGCTTTCGATGGGTCTGCCAGAATGCTCTCAGCGGCTTGAAGAGCGTTTTGAAAATCTAGATACATCGAACTGGCTGCATTCAATTCTCAAATTTCTTCTCTATCGGGAGGACGAGGTCTCTCGTGAGACTATCCACCGAGAGCTTATAAGTGGCGACATTACTAATATCAACAAAATCGGAATAAACGGACTCCATGAAGACGAAACGGATGCTATCCTCAAACTCGCACTGGGCGAGCTTCACCAAATTGCCGAGCAATCGAAAAATGGAAGTTACCACCATCGAGCTATAGACTACGGGCGCTTAGCGGGAATGGTCTTCTTCAGAGATGCAGATGCGAGCAAATGGTGGGATATGATTGTCACCTTCCTGGAGACACCTCTTATCGGGAATCGTGAAAAGATATCATTGTCAAAGATGATTCTGAACAATCTGTCGCGCGTCTCGGTCGACATGGCTAAGCGCCTTATCAAGCGCGAAAATGCCATTCTGTCTTCAATTTTGAATGAAGATTTGATGCTTTCATCAAATAAAAAGGAGCAAGAGATCCTGTCCGACCTTATCGATTCAATGAAAGGGATCTCCATAGGATTTGAAAACGTCGTTGCCGAGAAACTTGCCCGCAATGAGAAGCTGGGACTGTCTAAAATCAAATTGCTAACGTATTCGAAAAACTGGGATTTGCTGTTGCTCGGGTTGTGTTTGGACGGAAATGTCGAGCATGCTCGCGAGGCTTTCGCGAGCTTTGTGATTGCGTGCTGCGCGGACGAAGAAAAATATAGTCAATATAAGAGTTGTATAGCTAATTGCTGTATGCACAAAGGCAAGTGCTTTCCAAGGACTTTCCTCGACGCAACCTTCAAAATCAATAACCGTTCTGAAGATACAAAAGAGATTCTCCGCATCTTGTCTGGTCATGAATCAGCGCAGATTAGATTCCATGCCAAATTTCGATTGCGTGCATTCGGCGAAAGCTAAGTCTACTGTGTATGAAACCTCGGGCTAAGAGCATTCTCATATTCGAGAAGGGGAAGCCTCTAAGGTATGGAGCCTTGATTCGGAAAAGACAGGCGAAAATTACCCCTGCGGAATTTGAGTTGTGAAGACCGGCCCCACCATCTAAACAAAACACCCGGTGAATAATTACGAATTAAAAAAGAGACTCCAGACCGCTTTTTAACGCCCATGAAGGCTTCATTCCGGTGTATTTCAGGATTTGTTACTCACCTAGCTTTACCTGTGGTCTTACAATTACAAACCTTCAAGGAGAATCGTGATTCAGCTTTGAGTCAAACCATATGAAAACCTATGTTTTCGAACGCGGGAATCGCTTCACCTGGTTTTACCGACATCCGTTGTGACCAGAAAGCTCCAGGTCGCCCCAAATCACGTCAACACTTGCCGCTTTATAGAGCAATTTCGAATCAAGCTGACTTCTCACCAGAGAAAACAACCCCTATCTCAAGCATTTTAGAAGACTGTTTCAGTTTTGCTATTCCCATTTGTTGCGAATAGCGTGTCGACTGTTGAAAGACTAAGCCTCCTGTTGTCTAGAACGATTTGGTAGCAAACATTTTTAAGACATCGCGAACTTTCCGAAAATCACCAGACAGCGAATCGCAGCCAATCTGGTTGATGTAGCAATCGTTCAGATCATAGAATGTGACGTCCGCACCGTCGAATCGCTCGTGTAAGACCGACGAAAGAAGATTGAAATCATCGCTCTCGGATCCCTCACGCAACTTAACAAGCTCGCGGATCATTGCCACAGAAGCGATTCTCTCGGTGTCTTTGTTGATATTCTTCTTCCAAACATCAAGAGGCGTCTTACTGATAAAGTTAATCGGCTCAAGCGTCACGCAACCCACTTCGCTTTTTCAGCCACCAAACAGCCTTGCCTTCCAAAGTACTCCGAAAGCCTGCTGGTAACCGTTCTAAAGAAATCAAAATATGAGTAAGCAATAGGACGTAAGAATTATCGGGGCTGGCAAAATCACGAAGGTACTCAACGAAAACGTACTTATTCTTATTAAACGCTCGAGAGCCAGGATTGGCAAAGTAGAGCGCCTCATCAGGGGTCATTCCAACAAATATCTGCACCAAGCGAAAGAGCCCAGTAAAAACTCCCTCGTGTGCGTACTTCTCGATCTGCCCGGTCGCCTCTTTTACAGACGTACCGCTACGCTTAAGCTCGATATGGATGACCGGCATGCCATTGATGAGTAAACACAAGTCGCCACGGCGATCATTTAAGATCTTATTCTTGGCAGGATACACCGGCTGTTGGGCTATCTGGTAGCGGCTTTTACCAGCAGCAATCTCGTCACGGTCATAAATTGCTAAGTAGACCGTCTCACCAAAATGCAGTGTATCGTCAGGATTATCACGCGTGATAGGGACAACCTTACCATTGATGAAACCGTTGAGCGCAAGCGGGGTCTTGAGTGTTTCAATCTGCTCGATAATCTGAGCCATCTCACCCTGTGTGAGCGGACAGCCATTCAAGCGGTCTATTCTTGAGTTGTTCTTAAATAAGATCCTCGCCCAATTGTCAATAAGATCTTGTTCTGTGGGATAGCGTAGAACGCCTTCCTCATCATCCCATCCGTGCTGTTTGAGTACGGTAATTACTGCCTCTTCAAAGGCGGCTTCCCTATCAAAAATCATAAGAGAACCTATCAACAAAAGAATGGATAACGTCCATTTGCCTTCCAGACACATTATAGGCTATGGAAGTATTCGGTAATACCCATGCACAAGCTTATGAAACACGCTTTATACTGCTTTTTTCGCTCATACCGAAAGGTTCCCGGCAAGCTGGAGCCCGATTGCATCTTCTTGAGGGTTTGTCGTGTTGCAGATAAAGAAAACGGCATCAACCCCCTGCATAGCCTCTGCCCCGGCATCAACCCCCTGCATGGCCTCTGCTCCGGCATCAACCCCCTGCATAGCCTCTGCCCCGGCATCTACCGAGCTCATGTCGCCGACAAATACTTCTTTCGCCCCTGCTTCGAAGAGCAGCTTCTTCACTTTTTCTGCTGTGAATCCATGTGCGAGCTTCTATTCCTTTCTCTTTACATGCTTTTAGGAGATACGTACCAACCTGACCACTTGCACCAGTCAGTAAAATCATGTTTTCCTTCTTCAAATCCAATCTGTATGAATAAAGACACCTAGTTCTTTTAGTTCTTCTACAAGTGTATTCGGAGAGCTGTTTGCAACCCCTCGACTCTTGAAAACAAAAATAACGAGAACGCTTCTCGTCGTCAGATCAATACCCTTACAATAAACAAGTGGAAAATATGAGCTATGCAACGGTATAGAGTTCGAGAAGGTCGCTGCCTATGAAAATCAAAAATATGTTTTGGAATCCGTTTGTTGCAGCCGTCATCATACCTTGGGTGGTTTTAGGCATCATACTGATTGCCAGAACAGCCGGGGCCTTGCTTATAGGAAACCTTTCGTTTTTCTTACTCGTAATCAGCCGAATTTGTATTGTGGTAATTGCTGTAGAAATCTGCTTGTTTGCCTTTATGATGTTTGAGCCTATTGTCCTGCGGCTTCTTGCCGTGGCAGGAACGATACTCATAATCTTTCTGGCGCTGCACAATCCCCTTTTAGATCTTTTCTATCTCACAAACCCCATACAGGCCAATATAATGGTAACCAACACTCGCTATAGCAAACAGTTTGTAAGCTATTCAATCTTTTACCATCTAGACGGAACCGATGATTCGGGGCAAAAACTATCCTTTCGTATAGATCGAGCAAGCTATGAGCGCTTGCGGCAGCATAAAAATCTCCGTATTCATCTTGTTTATTTACCTCATACCTTGCATGTGCTGGCGATCAAATACTAAAACCTGCTGTTCCGCTTAAGCGTTGCTTTTAAACCAGTAGCAAAACTATTTTCGTGCTCCTTTGTCTGTTTGGGTATAAATGCATATACCTTGTCAATGTGTGGGAGGATGATCATGTCTGCTGTTCTTATTTTGGCCGCTGATGGATTTGAAACGATTGAGTGTCTCACCATTCTTGACGTGCTGCGCCGAGGTGGCGTGCGGACATCCCTTGTCTCCACTATGGATACGCGCGAATGCGTAAGTGCCCAGCAGGTAACTATAGCCTGTGATTTTACGCTGGATGAAATCAATCCCGATGACTATGACTGGCTCATTCTTCCTGGCGGCATGCCCGGGACCACTCACCTACGCAATGATCCGCGCGTATGCGCTCTCGTTGAAGACTTTGCAATTAACAAGCATGTGGGAGCGATATGCGCCGCACCAAGCATCCTCGGTGAGCTCGGGTTACTCATTGGTAAACGCGCCACGTGCTTTCCTGGCTTTGAAGAGAGTTTTCCCGCAGGTACCTATGCCGGTAGCAAGACCGTTGTTGTTGATGGAAACCTGATAACGGCAAGCGCCATGGGTCAGGCGCTTCCTTTCGCGCTTGCTGTTCTCGAAAGCATTGCCGGAAAAAAAGCTGTAGAAAAGGTTCGTGAAGGAATCCAGCTCTAGCGCTCAGCTAAAACGTGGAAAGGGCCAACAACACGTCTGAGTAAAACTTACATGGGGGAAATGAGGCTCATGCATGATTTTGGCATCGCAATCACCACGTCGCATTGAGCTGTTGCGTGAGGCTGGTTTTGATATTGCCATTCAACCTGCTTGCATTGATGAAGCTGCGCATGAAGGCGAAGCACCACTGGATCTTGTAGCTCGTTTGGCAAGCACAAAAGCCCTAACCGTTGCTGCATCTGCTCCAGAACATGAGTTGATTATTGGTGCGGATACCATCGTCATCCTCAACCAAAAAATCCTTGGTAAACCTCAAGATAACGCCCAGGCTCACGAAATGTTAAGGGCACTTTCTGGCAAAACTCACCTCGTTGCGACTGCTGTATGTATCGCAGCCGGCGGGCGTTTGGCTCATGTACTTGACGCCTTTGTTGATGTTTGTGAAGTAGAGTTCTGGGAGCTATCAGATACCGAGATTGATACCTATATTGCATCAGGCGAGCCTATGGACAAGGCAGGTGCATACGGAATTCAAGGCATAGGTGGACGTAAGCTTGTCAAAGGCATTCATGGCGACTTTTACACCGTTGTGGGGCTTCCAATCGCACGTCTTGCTCGCGTACTTACTCGCCTGAACTCACATACATAGCGTATACACGCAATATCTCTTCAGGCTTTAACTACCAAGCAAACTGTGCTTTAAACACTCGCAAAGCTACTCACCTCAGCTAGCTCACATGTGAGCACTCATACACCAAGACTCCAGGTGCCTCGGCGCTAAGATATGTCGCTAAGATATGTATGAGCTGGCCATCATCACCTCTCAAGGAGCTTTCATGAATAGGCACACGAACCTCACCCCTATACCCATCAATGAAGTCTCTGGCTTTTCGCTTGGCCATTGGACAGATCCCATCGGAGCTACCGGTTGCACGGCAATTGTATGCCCAGCCGGTGCCACAGGCGGCGTTGATGTGCGCGGAGGCGCTCCCGCGACTCGAGAGACCGACCTCTTAAAGCCAGAAAACACCGTAGACACCGTTCATGCCGTTATGCTCTCTGGCGGTTCGCTCTTTGGACTCGCCGCAGCCTCAGGAGCTGCGATTGAACTTGAAAAACGCGGTATTGGGCTCCCAGTTGGCCCGGCTCGTGCTCCTATTGTTGTAGCAGCAAGCCTTTTTGACCTCATGGTTGGAGATCCACAGGCTCGACCAACCGAGGCAGCCGGACAGCATGCGGTAGCAGCCGCACTTGACAAAAGCCCAGAGGCCACACCATCCATCAGCCACAATACTCATACTAAGAGCCACGATACCTATAATCATCACCCAGATCTGCTCGATGCCAAGGCAGATGCGAGCACCGAAACACTCACTCAGCTCACACCCCGTACTCACGCATCTCAGCACAGCACAGCACCACTTGCAGAAGGCAGCGTGGGAGCAGGAACAGGGGCCAGTGTAGGAAAGCTATTAGGGCCTGAACACACGATGAAAGGTGGACTGGGTGCTCGTGCTTTTGCCGTAGGCAAGCTCCAGGTTGGTGCCGTTACAGCAGTAAATGCCTGCGGAAATGTCGTTGATCCTACAACACTTGAACCCATCGCTGGCATGCGAGATGAAACAGGGCGCATCCTTGATATGGAGGCGGCAATGATTGAGCAAGCCGCTCATCTTTCGATGCCGCTTGATCAGGGTCGAGCAAATACTACAATTTCGTGCATTATCACCAATGCACGCCTAACCAAGGCTCAAGCAACGAAGGTGGCGCAAATGGCAGCCGATGCATATGCGCGCACCATACGACCAGCACATACCACCAACGACGGAGACTCTATTTTTGTCCTTGCATCTGGTGAGATGAGCATAGCCGATACCCCGCCGATTGATCTTATTGGAGTGGTTGCTGTACAAGCCCTTGAAGCCGCAATTGTTGCAGCAATACGTGAGGCAACGAGCCTCTGTGGGGTCCCTGCAGCGCGAGAGCTCGGAACAAAACAGGCTTGACAACATATCTTTGCGGGGTAGAGTGAGGTGTTGGAAAGAGAACCCCCATGGGTTCACCCTCAATCCAAGGCAAGGAGCGTGCAATATGGTCGTCACACCTGCCTCTCTCCCCGTATATAACACCCGCATTTTATTTGGCGGACGACCATCCTCCTAAAAAGCCTGAGCCGGCCACACACCTGCTCTGCCTTTGGGTCTTTTATGCCAATTCGCTGCACTGCCCTGTGTTTGTGCGCAGGTTTAATCATGTCATCATCACGAAAGGAGGCGGCCATGGAATCCGACAGTAGCCCTCGAGAACCTATCCTCGCGCCTGGTCACAGAGCCTATCTGTCTCCACGTGCATACCCATGCCGCTTCAAGGAGGCACCTCATGATGATGTCAACCAACCTGTTTACCGGAAAGGATGCACGGGCAGCTGCCCTGCGTGACGCCCGAAATCACCGTATTCACCGTGCTGCAGCAGCTAGCATTGATGAGCTGCTTGCAAGTCTATCCAGTAGCAAACACGGACTCACAGAAGAAGGAGTTCGTACAAGCGCTGAGGAGCACGGTGTCAATATTGTGACGCACGAGCGCAAAAAGTCCCTCTCCCGCCGCCTCTTTGAGGCCTTTATTAATCCCTTTACCGCCATCCTGCTCTTTTTGGCAGGAGTCTCTACAGTCACCGATATGATCTTGCCTTCATTTGGACTGTTGGGAGCTAAGGCAGCTGACTTTGATCCCACCACAGCGATCATTATTGGCGTTATGGTGGGAGTATCCGGAGCCCTTCGCTTTATTCAGGAATCCCGCTCGGGAGACGCCGCCGAGCGCCTGCTCGACATGATTGTTACCACCTGCACTGTCATTCGTGAGGGCTCTCATACCGAGATCCCTATGGACGAGATTGTAGTAGGCGATATTGTGCATCTATCTGCAGGCGACATGGTACCGGCAGATCTTCGCATTATCGAGGCAAAAGACCTCTTCGTAAGCCAATCCGGCATTACCGGCGAAAGCGAGCCGTGCGAGAAAACTCGTGCTGCAGATGCTGTAGAGGACTCAGTAACCGACTACAGCGATATTGCTTTTATGGGAACAAATGTCATCTCTGGGGTGGGTAAGGGTGTCGTCGTAGCCATTGGGGATGAGACCCTCTTTGGGCATATGGCCTCGGCGGTTGCCCAAGATGCCGGCGACACGAGCTTTAGCCGTGGCGTAAACGCCGTTTCCTGGGTACTCATCCGTTTCATGATTGTGATGGTGCCGCTCGTCTTTATTATCAATGGCGTTACCAAAGGAGACTGGCTGCAGTCTTTCCTCTTTGGCATCTCAATTGCAGTAGGCCTTACCCCCGAAATGCTCCCCATGATTGTTACCACCTGCCTGGCAAAAGGTGCCGTTACCATGAGCCGTAAAAAGACGGTGGTTAAAAGTCTCAACTCCATCCAAAACTTTGGTGCCATTGATATTCTTTGCACCGATAAAACCGGTACCATCACAAAAGACCAGGTCGTTCTCCAATATCACTTAAATATTGAGGGCGAAATGGACATGCGCGTCTTGCGTCTGGCATATCTAAACTCTTACTTCCAAACCGGCTATAAAAACCTGATGGATCGCGCCATCATCGCAAAAACCGAGGAAGAAGAAGAGATTGATCCAAGCCTCACCGACCTCTCCGAGGCCTATGTCAAGGTAGACGAGATTCCCTTTGACTTTACGCGCCGCCGCCTCACGACCGTAGTGGTAGGCCCAGATGGGCAGCGACAGATGATAACCAAGGGTGCCATTGAGGAGATGATGTCCATCTCTACTCAGGCAGAGTATGGCGGAGCCGTACTGCCGCTGACCGACGATATCAAAGCAAAGATTAACGATACAGTAAATGACCTCAATGAGCGGGGCTTTCGGGTTTTAGGGCTAGCTCAAAAAAGCAATCCCTCACCGCTTGATACCTTCAGTGTTGAGGACGAGTCTGACATGGTGCTCTTGGGCTATCTGGCCTTTCTTGATCCACCAAAGGAGTCCACAGCAGATGCCCTTGCTGCCCTTGACGCTCACGGAGTTACCACCAAGATCTTAACCGGCGACAACGACCGCGTAACCCGCACCGTTTGTGAGCAGGTAGGACTTCCTGTCAACAATATGCTGCTTGGATCTGATGTTGAAGACATGAGCGACACCGAACTTGCCGAAGCTGCAAAAAAGACTGACGTTTTTGCCAAGCTCACGCCAGATCAGAAGGCACGCATCGTAACCGTGCTTCGTGAGCACGGCCAGGTTGTAGGCTTTATGGGCGATGGCATTAACGATGCTGCTGCCATGAAAGCCGCCGATATTGGCATCTCGGTAGATACAGCAGTTGACGTAGCAAAAGAGTCTGCAGATGTCATCTTGCTTGAGAAGGATCTCATGGTGCTCGAAGAGGGCATTGTGGAAGGTCGGCGCACCTACGCCAATATGATCAAGTACATCAAGATGACGGCATCTTCTAACTTTGGAAACATGTTCTCGGTGCTGGCGGCATCTGCCATGCTTCCGTTCCTTCCCATGATGAGCCTCCAGCTCATTACCCTCAATATGGTGTATGACCTCTGCTGCACAGCTATACCCTGGGACAATGTTGACCGCTCCTTTGTATCGCGGCCACGCACCTGGGACGCTTCCTCCGTTGGCCGTTTCATGCTCTGGATTGGACCTACAAGCTCGGTCTTTGACATCCTCACCTATCTCTTTATGTACTTTGTTCTTTGCCCGGCCGTGGTATCTGGCGGTATTCCCTTCCATGAGCTGGCGGCGCATTTCTCAGGTGGCGAACTCGCTGGTATGCAGACGGCCTATATTGCTCTGTTCCAGGCGGGATGGTTTGTTGAGTCCATGTGGAGTCAAACCTTGGTCATCCATATGATTCGCACAACCAAGCTTCCCTTTATTGAGAGCAGGGCATCGGCACCGGTCACGCTTTTGAGCATTACCGGCATCACCCTCATGACGCTCATTCCCTTCACGCCAGTAGGAGCTGCGCTGGGCTTTATGCCGCTACCGCCCGCCTATTTTGCATTCCTTATTCCATGCATCTTGGGCTATATGTTGCTCGCAACAATCATGAAGCGCGCCTATGTGCGCCGCTATGGAGAGTTGCTCTAAAGGCTCTGAACGGCTGGTTTCGACAAGAGCCGGGTGAGCCTTAACGGGCTGCAGTAAGAGCCGAGGGTAAGACGAAGCCGCTTGCACGAGACAGAACGAGTCTCTATTCAAGCGGACTCTTTCGAGCTTGTTTATCCAGGGTCGGGTACCACACTGGCGCCCGACTCTGTGCGTTCTTGCACCCTTAATTGAACTTTACGATTTTGCCCGCTAAATGATAGAGCCCAATAGTTGCCCGCTCACCTAAGCGTGTGGGCAAATTCGTGCCAAGCCCAACTACACCGTAGCGGGCACGACGATACATTGCTGGATCATGCTCTTTCAGATCAGCCCAGAGCCTGCGCAACTGGCGGGGCTTTTCAGGATCATCAGAGAGCTTGGTAAAGACGCTACAGATGGCCATCATCATCGTAAAATAACCCATCATATAGCGACGAAGATGCGGCTCGGAAATATCTTCATAGAGCCGATAGGCATCCATCATGATCCGCGTAATCCGGAACTGCTGATCCAAACGACCAATCATGGTGGTCTCATTTACGCTCTGTCCCTCACGACCAATATAGTAACGATACAGGTCAATATCTGCGTAATACATGGTCAAACAGCGTGGCAGCGGAACATATGCATAGATATTATCAACATAAAACGTGTGTGCTGGCATGGGGAGCGGAGCGCGCCTCAACACGTCAGTACGGTAGCACAGGCTGTGCATAATAAGGTTTTGCGATGGTAAGAAGCGACCCACCTCTTCCCACCCAAATACACGGTTTTGAGGAAGAGCGCTCTTGTAGCCAATCGTGGTATGCGTTCCCTCATGTACCTTTTCGTACACGTAATTTGAGATGAATAGATCGACACGCTCACCGGTTGCAATAAAACTCCGAAGCGCCTTGAGCATAGATGCAAGGGCTTCTGCGTTCAACCAATCATCGGAGTCCACAACCTTATAGTAGGTGCCTCGCGCCTCACGAAGCCCCGCCAAAACCGCCATGCCATGGCCGCCATTTTCTTGGTGAACAACCCGAACAATATCCGGATGCCGAGCTGCCCAAGAATCGGCAAGAGCCGGGGTTTCATCTTGAGAGCCATCATCGACGATGATGACCTCAATATCTTGAGCTCCATCTGCCCCATCCAAAATGGAGGCAACACAGCGATCTAGATCCTTTGCAGCGTTATAGCTCGGAATACCAAAGGAAACGGTCACATCCCGCTCGGCGGGCTTTTGCTGATCAAGCCCTTCGTGCTCGGTAAGATTTTCTGACATCATATTAGGCATGCAAGGCGATGATTTCATCTGAAAGCTCCAGCGCGGATTCAGTAACCGCGTCCATGTCGTAGTAGCGATACTCGGCGAGACGACCCACCGGATGGAAATTGGTAAGCTCTCGCACACGTTCAAGATAGCGATCGTACAGCGCGCGGCTTTCCCGATCAATAACAGCATAATACGGAATCTGGCCACTCGAAGGCGACCATGGCCGACTGTACTCGCGCATAATGGTGGTTTTACCTGGTACGTCCTGCTCAGTCAAAATCTTAAACTCGGTAATACGCGTAAAGGCTTCGCTTACCGTGTAATTAATGGTTCCTACCGGCTGGAACCGATCTTGATCCAAGGTCTCTACGCCCAGCTCTAAGCTGCGATACGGCAAGACTCCAAACTCAAAACCAAAGAGCTCATCCAAAGGACCGGTGTAGATGATCTCTCCCCCATAGGGCTCGTTAGCAAACAAGGTACGGGTCTCTTCAAAAGAAATGAGATCCCGGGCATCAACATCACAAAAGACGTCGATCAGGTCATGGTGAAGCATGCGCTCAAACATGGCCGTATAGCCATCGCACGGCAACCCCTGAAAACGCGCCTCGGGATAATACAGATCACACTCACCAATAAGAATGGGCACCCGATCAAGCACGACTGGGTCAAGCTCATCGGGGGTCTTTCCCCACTGCTTAACCGAATAATGGTAGAAAATGTTTTCAAACACATAATCTGCCACCTCGGCTAAATCAGGATCATTGGTATCTCGCAGCTCCAAGATGGGAACGGTAACGTCTTTTCCAAACGTAGCTACCAGCTTGTCAAACAGACGCTCCGCTCGCGCCGGGCCAAAGGCCAACTGCAGGCTTTGACGATTAAATGGCACGGGCATCAGCACACCATGAACGTCTGCAAGCACACGATGACGATAATCCGTCCACTCAGTAAAGCGTGAAAGAAACGAATCCACCCGCTGGCTTTTTGTATGGTATACATGCGGTCCAAACACATGGACGCGAATACCAGCCTCATTGACGCAATCATACGCATTGCCCGCAACGTGGCCTCGACGCTCCAGCACCGCAACATGAATGCCTAAGCCCTCTGCAATGCGGCGAGCGCATACCGAACCAGCAAAGCCCGCGCCCACGACAATCATGTCGTACTTATGCGGATTAAAGCTCTGTGGTAAGCCAGAGCCGAAGACCATCTGAACTCCCTTGCACACGACGATGGTTCGACGAGGGTGCACAGACGTCTCGCCCTCACGGGATTATACAGCCCGTGCCGTATAATAAGCATTGCCACACAAGGAAAGCTCAACGCATACGCCAGGCTTGGCAAAATCGGGCGCGCGCACCACGCCCAGACCGTGCGGATGGGCGTGTTAGAGCGGAGGGTTTTGATGGGCGACTTTTTAAACCGAATGAAGCAAGCTGCACGGGCAGACAAGCGCACGATCGTTTTGCCTGAAGGTGAAGATGCACGCACACTTGAAGCGGCGAAAAAAATCATCGCTGAAGACATTGCCCATGTGGTTATCCTAGGAGACCCAGCCAAAATTGACGTTGAGGGCGCTACCGCCATTGACCCTCGTACCGATGAGCGCCATGAGGCCTATGCCCAACGTTTTGCTGAGTTGCGTGCCAAGAAGGGCGTTACCATCGAACAGGCTCGCGCACAGGTAATGGACGCCACCTATTTTGGCACCATGATGGTAAAAATGGGAGACGCCGACGGTCTGGTCTCCGGTGCCTGCCACTCCACCGCAGACACCCTACGCCCCGCTCTTCAGATCTTAAAAACTGCCCCGGGCACCAAGCTTGTCTCTGCCTTCTTTATTATGGTCACGCCTGATGAGCGCTTTGGTTCAGATGGCACCCTGGTCTTTGCGGACTGTGCCTTAAATATTGCGCCAACCGCTGACGAACTGGCCGAGATTGCAATTGCGAGCGCTCACTCCTGGTCTACCTTCATGGGAGAAATTGAACCGCGTGTAGCCATGCTCTCATACTCCACCATGGGTTCTGCAGGCGGAGATGTTGCCAAAAAGGTGCAAGAAGCCACGGCTTTTGCTAAGGAGCGCGCACCTGAGCTTGCCGTGGACGGAGACCTCCAGCTTGATGCCGCTATCGTAGACACCGTGGCTGAGCTCAAAGCTCCTGCAAGCGAGGTTGCCGGCAAAGCAAATGTGTTGGTCTTCCCTGATCTTGAGGCAGGAAACATCGGCTATAAACTCGTACAGCGCTTTGCTGGAGCCAACGCCTACGGACCGATCCTGCAAGGTATTGCCAAGCCGGTCAACGATCTCTCCCGTGGATGCACGGCAGACGATATCGTTGGCGTAGTTGCTATCACCGCTGTTCAGGCTCAGATGGCAGAGTAGGTCTTAGGGCTCGCTGTTCGAGATGCTTAGCTTCTGGGGCGAGCCTGCTTGTTTGAACTTGTTGAGACCTTTGCTTGCGGCTGGTGCTTAGAGCTCGCTGAAGAAGATGCTTGCCGCTGAAGGCTCGCGCTTCTGGCACAAGCCTGCTCGTTCGAACTTGCTGAGATCTTTGCTTGTGGTTGCTGCTTAGAGCGCGCTGAAGAAGATGCTAACTTCTGGTGAAAGTCGGCTGAGATCTTTTCTTCTGGCTACTTAAGGCTCACTGTTTAAGGCTCGCGCTCGAGGGACTTGTCTCTGGCGTGAGCCTTTTTATGTGAGCTTACCTGGCAGCTATCTCTGGTTCGAGCCTTTTTATGTGAGTCTGGTTTCCAGTTGTTTCTGACGCAAGCTTTTTTGTACGAGCCTGCCGTTCAGCGAAATCGAAATATCAGAAAGAATCACTCAAGTGGACAGAGTGCGTGCCCAGGCTTCAGCCTGGCAGCAAGCTCGTATTATCAGCATTCTGATCGTTAGGAGGTTATTTTTAGTACATTTATTGCCCCTGAGGCACAGATTTGACGCCAAGTGCGGGCAAAAATGCTCCTCGAGCCACCAAAATGCACGCACACAACGAGATACGCTTGGCTCAGGTGCAGCGCTTTGAACGGTAAGATCGCGCGGAACAACCACGGCTGCAAGCGCCATGACATCTTTCCTCAATTGCATAAAGCCCCGAATAAGCAAGACGTTGTACGAACCAAACAAAAGGCCGGTGCGCCACACCGGCAGGAGCGATGCACGATTACAAATCAAGTTGAACACGCCACACAGAGGCCAGTCGCCACACTTGTGAAAACGCACCGGCCTCATCAGACAACAATATGCAACACATTACATGCTACGACGGCGGCGAACGATAATCCTACCGACAACTGCAATGACTCCCAATACCAAAACGGTACCGATAACAGTCGCTCAAGAAGCGCGCACTGAGTTAAAAGTATCGACCCACCACGTCCGCGCCGCGTGGTATCAATTATGATAGATAGTTATCTACCATGAGCAGCTTTGTTGCGCTCTTTGAAAGGGGTTATTCATGTCCGAATGCAATACCTGCCACCGATCGATCAGCGATATCGCTAAATTCTGTCCGTATTGCGGGTCGGCACAGGCTGCTCCAAAACCTGCTTTAGAACCTTCTTCAAAACCTACTCCGGAGCCTGCACCTGCTCAAAAACCTGCTCCTGCACCTACTACTGAGCAGCAATCACCAGCGAGACCTACAATCACTCTCCCGGCCGCCGCAGCATCCACCTCTCAGCCTCCAGTGCCTCCTCTTTCTTCCGCACCTCAACAGGAGTCGAGCAACCAGGTATCTGCAGCCGCCCTACCTCAAACTCCGCCCTCTCCACTCTCTCTAGCTTGGACTGACTGGAAAACATCACCAAACAAGCTAGGTATCGCCGCCAAACTCGCCTTGTTCCAATTCCTTCCCGGAGTTGGCAATCTCACGCTGCACGGCTTCGCTCTTTCGTGGGGACAAGAAGCCGCAGAAGGCAACCCCCACCTCATGAACAGTAAGATCGTCCGCCCCGGAGTCCTCGATGCAGGTCTTTATGGCTTCATAACCACACTCATCTATAAGATCGCTTTGTTCTCCGTAAGCGTTCTTTTGCTCCTTCTGCTCGTTCCCTCAAAGCTCAGCAGCCTCGCTGCCCTTTTAATTCTCGGGCTCTCCCTCGTCAGTATCCCGCTCATCGCTCTTTGCCAGATGACCTCTGCTCTTACGGGCGGTGTGCGTGATGGTCTCAATATCTCACGTGCTTGGACGCTGCTCACATCGTCAAATAAAACCGGACATCTCCTCACCGCCACCTGCGTGCCCGCCATTATTGTCTTCACGCTTACGCTCTTAGCTGGATTTATCTGGTTCATGATCGCTGCTGCCATGATGACGGCCTCTGTGGCGTCTCAAGCCAACTCGCTCTCGATGATGGGTCAGAGTATGCTTTTTTACGGCATGTTCGGTATAGACGTGTCTGTAATCATCTCCTCCATCATCGGCACCCTCTTCTCAATGGTTCTGCTATGGCTGCCGCTCGTTTTTGGATTCTTTTACCTTCATACTGCCGCTCTACTCATTTCGTTGCGGGCTGTGGGGTACTGGATGCACGATGTAAAGCCTTCTGTTGTTTGTGGAAATCCCGCAATAGAGGCGTAAGGCCGAAAGGATGAGCTGAGATGTTTTGTGAAAACTGCGGCACAGAACTCGTACCTGATGCGAACTTCTGCATCGAGTGCGGCCATCCCGTGTGCAAGGACACAACTGAGATTGCTGACGCACCTACACACCCGGCTGCACCTCTATCGGATCGCACAACGGCAACCCTGTCCGAGACTACTCCGGAAGTCGAAACTGACACCACGTCTGAACACACTGCCCAAGCAACTTCAGTACCTGAAGCTGATTCGGATATTGACGACGAGACTGCGGCGGTGACGGTCAACACGTCCGCTCCAGAGACTCAAGAAACTCAAGAGACTGTGGTCGAAGAGGCAACGGAGTCAGCCAGCGAAACGGATTCTCTGCCTGAAACTACCCCGAAGGATCAAGCTGCACCGACTGCTCCAACAGCTGAAGAACCTGCGACTACATACATGCCAACCGTGCCTCAGCTGGTAACAACTCCGAGTGCACCGAAACACCCCATAAGTGGAAAACGAAAGAGCATGCTCATCGCCGTTGCCACCGCTTTACTCCTTGCCCTTCTTATCGGCGGTGGATTTTTCCTCGTTCGGGGCGGCTTTTTCGGTTTCGCACACAATCATGTACATTACGGAAAGGCGACCGTCATAACTGTGTCCCGTCGTGCTCCAATCGTTCCCGCCGATGAACAAGGAACACCACTCGAGCGGTATACCCTCAGTATCACCAAAGCAACTGATAGCTCCGGCAAGCCCATTGATCTCGACGAAGCCCCGAGCTTCAAAGTGAAAGGTGAAGACGGCTTCACGATGGATGCGCTCTTGGATCAAGAGCTTCCAGATGGCACCTATCAGATCACGCTACGAACCAGCGAAGGTAATGTCAAAACCCTCCCTCCGATCGAAGTCACACCCAACGGCTCCAACGAATCGGTAACCATCACTCCAGCACCCGGGGATCCGAACCATCCAAGCTCCAACCAGCTATTCCTTGCTAAAATCGAGGAGCTCTCAGAAGCGTACGGAGAACCGGAGATCAGCTGCCACAACATCACCAAGTTGAGCGACACAGGAGGTGCTAATCAGTCATTAGTTCAGGCTCGTGCAGACGGGCTTGCATATGCTGAACTCATCGATTTTGGAGATGGCGTAGAGCGCCTTGTTACGGCACACCTCACCAAAGATGGCTTTGCGAGCCTACTATCTCCAGACAGCGGGATCAGATACGAGGTCGAACTCTGGAAGTACGACGAAGCGACCGGATCTGTACGAGCAGCCTGCGACCCAATCGAATGCGGCACTGTCTCAACAGCCGACGATCCCATGCACGAGCGTGATGTTTCAATTGTGCAAGATCCTGATGGAAACCGTTATCTCGTGTTCGAAGATTTCATAGGCAACGGTGGACTCATAGGCCTTTCCCAAGTCTATGGAGTCATGAAAGATGGATCGTTCGGCCTACTCTGCCGCGCAACGTCACAATTCGCACGCATCCCGGGAGAAGATTCAGTCGCGACGGATATCGACGGTGAAATGAATCTTGACGAGTTCAAACGACTGTTCCGTGCAGTACTTTCAAATCGCAAGACCGGTGGAACATATCAGACCTTCACGTGGAGTGTAGAAGGTATGACCGAAGAAGAGGCACAGGACGTCGCAGAAGGCCTCAGAAGCAACAATATCCGAAGCACCGATGCCACGTTCATACTCCCCGCCGAACTCTGCGACCGCGCCCGGGCAACTCACCACGAGCTGACGCGGCGCTGCAACAACAGGGGATCAGTGAAGGACGTTACCTCTACTACCGAAAGTACTGCTATTACCTATAACACCTACTATATAGGGCCTTTCGAACCTTATAGCACGGAGACTGCAACATGGACCTATGTACAGCTCGAAACAACAGAACCAGATACCGCTGTTGACGAACTGAATGAAAAGTTTAAACAGCGTTTTGAACGGCATCGTGAAGCAACCACGAATGCAACGGGAACCAGCTGGACTACGATCCGCTACGATCAAGCCTGCACCTATGTGCGCGACGGGATCGTCGGCATCACGACAACGATTTATGGAACGCTCTGGGGGCCACATGGCGATGGCAAAGCCACCGGTGAGATTTACGACGTCGCCACCGGTCGACCAATATGCGCATGGGACGTGGCGGGCATTTCTGAGCATCAACTATTCGAGGAAGCGCATCGCGCTGTCCTCTCGCATGAACAGCGGAGGTCATTGGGTACTCCGTTTGATGAGAACATGATAGAAGGAGAACTCAAAAATCTTATTGCGACCGGTGGATATCTTCTCAAAGAAGATGGGGTCTATCTGTACATTCCCTACTATGCATTCGGAAAGATTTATGCAGAGGGCACAGCAGAGCTTCTTGTTCATCCCTTCAATGCGTAGCACCTTTTAAGCCTGAGGATGCTCTTGCATCCTCAGGTCAGCCCTGCATCTCTAGGCTAGCCTTACATCTCTAGGCACCTGCCGCTGTTAGTCGAAAGCAAACAGCGGTAGCACTGCGGCCATTCATCTATTCTTAACCCCTCGCTCTTACGAGTAGAGGGGTTATTTTTAGTACATTTATTGCCCCTTAGGCACAGATTTGACGCCACGTGCGGGCAAAAATGCTCCTAACGACACCAAAATGCACGCACGGCCGCAATCAGATCAAGCACCCGAAAGAGATTCCGCTCATCTAGAAAATGCGTCCTTACACAGCAGCAATCAGATCAAGAACCCGCAAGAGATTCCGCTCATCTATGGAATAAGGAGCTGCAGCACGAACAGCTGGTTTTGCACAAAACGCAATACCGATACCTGCAGCCTGAATCATAGGGATATCGTTTGCTCCATCCCCTATGGCAATCACGCGGCAAGCCGGGATCCCATGCTCGCGTGCCCATGCAAGCATGGTCTCACGCTTAAGTTCACGCGTAACAACCGGCCCGGTCGTTTTTCCAGTCAAGCATCCTGCACACACTTCAAGGCGGTTCGCAAGACAGCAATCAATTCCTGCTCGCATCACCAACTCGTCTGCCACCTCATGAAAGCCACCGGACACCACACCAACCACCCAGCCGCGACGGTGTGCTTCAGCAATAAGATCCAAGGCTCCAGGCGTAAAGCTCACACGATCGAGCACCCGCTCAAAAACAGATACAGAAAGACCCGCGAGCAAACCCACACGCTCAGAAAGAGCTTTAGCAAAATCGAGCTCCCCCGCCATGGCACGAGCCGTAATATCAGCGACGCGCTCACCTTGTCCAGCCTCATCAGCAATAAGGTCAATGACCTCCTCGTTAATGAGGGTAGAGTCGATATCCATAACGATGAGTCGCCGCTCAGCGCTCGGTGTAGCTCCAGCAGCCAGCGCTCGCCTCTCGCTACCATCAACGCAAGCTAGGCGTGCGCAAGCAGCGTCGTCTTGAACACTCGAATCGCTCAGCATCTCACTCCTCACCTCTGCACACGAGAAAAGAAGTGCACACCACAAACATCAGGAAACTCAACGCAGCTCATGGTCATCAAAATGCAAGACGTTCAACATCTTTGGCGATCATATATTCTTCGTCGGTAGGAATAACCATAACCGTTACAGCAGATCCAGCAGCTGAGATCACCCGCTCACCGCCAACCTCTGCGCGATTGCGCTCGCGATCAACGCGCACACCAAGCCACTCAAACGTCTGACAAAATGCCTGACGAATTGACCAGTCATTTTCACCAATACCTGCCGTAAAGGTAATGGTATCTACACCCGCCATGCTTGCAATCATAGCGGCGGCATGAGTCATTGCCTTATACGCAAACATATCAAAGGCCAACAGGCAGCGCTCATCTCCAGCCTTGGCTCCATTTCTAATATCGCGCGCGTCGCTTGAGATGCCAGAGACTGCCAAGAGGCCGGACTGCCTATTGAGCATATCGTCCACCTCGTCGTAGGTATAGCCGCCCTCACGCTGGAGATAGCACACCGTAGCTGGGTCAATGGAGCCTGAGCGCGTGCCCATCATCAATCCATCGAGGGGTGTAAGACCCATCGTGGTATCGCGACACTGTCCATCTTCGATCGCACAAAGCGAAGAGCCATTGCCCAAATGACACGAGAGGAGCCGGTGACAAGAGTCACCTAAAAGCGCCTTTGCACGCATCCACTCATACCGATGGCTGGTTCCGTGAGCCCCATATTTGCGAATGTGATATTTCTCGCATACTTCACGCGGCAACGGATAGGTTGATGCCACCGCCGGCATACTCATATGGAAGGACGTATCAAAAACAGCGACGTTAGGAAGGCTCGGGAAACGCTCGCGGCAATACTCGATAATTGCTGCTTCACCATAATTGTGCAGCGGTGCTAAAGGTGCTACCTCAAGAATCTTTCGCAACACCTCATCATCTACCAGCGCGGAGTCAGAAAAATGCCAGCCACCCTGCACGATCCGATGTCCGATTCCATCAATGGCAATATCGAGCTCTGAAAGATGGTCGAGCACCGTACGGATTGCTGAGCGATGATCGGGGAAGAGTGCCTCCTCTTCTACCTTCGCCTCGCCTTGTACCGCGTGCCCAAAGATGCCACGATCAAGACCAATCCGCTCACAGTTGCCCTTTGCAAAGATCTCACGAGTACCCGCATCCATCAGCTGGTACTTCAAGCTTGAACTGCCGGCGTTCACGACGAGTACGTTCATAGGTGCTCCTTTTCGGGGCTCACATGGCAATACGCGCTAACCCTTGGATCGAGATGATGGACAGTACAGAGGCAAGAGCCTATCTTCTTCCAACAGTTGCCACCATTGGGGTGAACAAGTTGCTGGACAGCGCAGAAACGGTAGCCTAACTTTCGCTCAAGTCCTACACCAATCTACTCACATAGTACGCAAAAGATACGGAAACCCGTTGCCCCTAGCTTGAGCACGCCAAAACACCGCAGATGTGCGCCCACATAAGCGAGCCCGAAGAAGCACAGCTCGCTGCAGGCGCGTCCGCAGACGTGCAACCACAAGGACACAACCTCGCTGAGATATGAGCCGGACAGGCGCACCCGCAGAAGCGAGTCCGAAGAAGCGCAGCCCGCTGCGGAGCAAGACAGACCCAACGCTGCAGCCTCATCTAGACGCTTTGAGACACAATCCGCTCTACATCGTCAGCGATCATGCGCTCCTCATCGGTTGGGATCACATAGACCGCCACAGGAGAATCGGGGCGAGAAAGCTTCCAAGCACCATCTGCACGCAAGGCATTACGAGCATGATCAAGCTCAACGCCAGCCCAGGTCAGCCGATCACATACACCCGCGCGGAGGGCAGGAGCATGCTCACCAATACCAGCAGTAAATACCAGGGTATCCATGCCGCCCATCGCGCAGGCCATCTCGGCCACCTTTGCAGCAATCTTATAGATGAACATATCGAAGGCGAGCGTGCAGTTAGGATCTCCCGCAGCAACACCCTCTTCAATATCGCGAACATCGTTTGTTGTACCAGAAACCGCAAGCAAGCCAGATTGACGATTCATCATGTCGTCAATCTCATCAAAGGTGTAACCACCCTCACGCTGCAGGTAAATGACGGTTGCTGGATCAATCGAGCCACACCGCGTACCCATCATCACGCCATCGAGCGGCGTTAAACCCATGGTGGTATCTACACAGGCACCGTGCTCAATGGCAGCAAGTGAAGCACCTGAACCAATATGGCAGACCACAACACGCTCAGCAGCGCCATGCTTCATCTCCGCTAAAGCACGGGAGATAAACCGATAGCTCGTACCGTGGGCACCGTATTTGCGAATATGTAAGCGATCGCACACCTCACGCGGCAGCGCATACGTGCGCGCAACCTCAGGCATATTGAAATGAAAAGCCGTATCAAATACCGTCACATTGGGAAGGTCGGGATATGAACTCAGGCAATACTCAATAACATCTGCCTCAGGGTTGTTATGCAGTGGAGCGAGCGGAGCGACCTCGCGAATCTTTGCTAGGATATCCTCATCTACCAGTGCGGAATCTCCAAAATACCAGCCACCCTGAACGATCCGGTGGCCAATACCATCAATTGCAACCTGATGCTCCTCAAGATCGGCAAGCACGACCTCAATAGCACGCTTATGATCGGGGAACTCAACCTTATCGGTCACCTTAGGCGAGCCCTGAGCTGTATGCGTAAAAGTACCGCCCGAAAAACCCACGCGTTCACATGAACCCTTCGCCAGAATCTCCCCGGTTTTTGTATCCATGAGCTGGTATTTAAGAGTTGAGCTACCGGCATTTACAACGAGAACGTTCATGGAACTCCTTCAACGGATTAATCAGACCACACCATCATACAACCAGTGAGCGAAAGATATGCTTAGACCAAGCCTTCACCCAAGGTCTTGCCGCCCAAGACATGCATATGAAAATGCATGACGGTCTGACCGGCATCAGCACCCTTATTGGTAATGACGCGATAACCCTCTGCAAGGCCTTTTGCCTTTGCAACCTCACGAATTGCCTCTGTCATAGCAGCCAAAACATGAGCTGGTACATCATCTGCAATATCGTCGTAGTGACCCTTAGGAATGACGAGAGTATGAACAGGTGCCTGAGGGCTGAGATCGTCAAAGGCAATAACCTCATCATTTTCAAAAATCACCGTAGAGGGGATCTCGTGGCTGGCAATCTTACAGAAAATGCAATCGGGATCAGTCTTCATGATCTTCCTTTCTTAACCAAATCTGAAACAAGGTCGCAGCTTGGCCATCAACTAGGACGATAGAACATCATCCTCATCCGCCGGCCAAGTAGTCTGACCAGCAGTTAGAACGACAGAACATCATCCTCATCTGCCGCCTGAGCAGACGAGCCATCCGCTAGAACGACAGGGAATCATCCTCATCTGCCGCCTGAGCAGGCTCCAAAACATCTGCCCCATCAACATCTTTCACCAACACAGACACCTTCTGTTCAGCATCTGCCAGACGCTCGCGCAAGCTCTTGAGCAGCTCAACACCGCGCGAATAGCCCTCGAGCGACTCCTCAAGCTCCAGCTCGCCCGATTCAAGGTTACGGATAATACGCTCGAGCTCTTGAGATGCCTCGCGATAGCTCATCTCATCAATCTTTTTCATATCGACCTGCGTTTCCTCTGTAGCCATACCAGTCCTTTCTATCAAAACTCTCGTCTTATGACTTCGCTCACCGTGCCGAGCACCTCACCATCGGCCATGCGTACGCGCAAGGCAGCACCTGGCTCAAAAGCAGCAACCGAATCTGCCACCTTATCCTTGGTATACGCAATGGAATACCCCCGAGCTAAAACCTGCAAAGGAGACAGGGCATCAAGCTGGGCTGCTGCGGCAGCAAGCTCAGCTTTCGATAGGCTCAAAATACTTGACGCAAGACCACGCAAACGCGAAATAGCCAAAACAAGATCGTGCCCGCATGCACGCACCGACGAGCCTCCAGCACGCGCCAAGCGCTCAGCTGTTTGTTCGAGCTCAGCTACTCGCCGCTCAACGGCAGCTCCTGGGCTTGCGAGCACCGGACGAGCTGCTTGTGCCTCCAGACGCATGCGCTCACGCGCAACTAAGCCCTGCATTGCTCGAGCAAGACAAGTACGTGCCGCCTCAGTATCTTGCACGCCTGTCGCTACAGAAAGAGACAAGGTGCGAGCCAGGCGCTCAGCTCTGGTTTCCAAAACGGTAGCGAGGTCTTCTTTTGCAGGAGCCACCGACTCTGCAGCTGCCGTTGGCGTAGAGGCGCGACGATCGCTTACCATGTCACAAATTGAGGTATCCGGCTCATGCCCAATGCCTGTAACTACCGGAATGGGAGATGCAGCCACCGCGCGCGCAAGCGCTTCGTCGTTAAAGGTCATGAGATCCTCAAACGAGCCGCCGCCGCGCACCAGCAAAATGCACTCAGGAGCAGGACGCAGAGCTGCTGCTCGCTCAAGCGCCTCAACAAGCTCTGCCGGAGCCCCCTCACCTTGAACCTTTGCTCCCACGCAAATAATCTCAACTAAGGGGTTTCGCCGCCGAAGTGTGCGCTTAACATCGTCAATAACGGCACCAGATAGCGAGGTCACCACAGCTACGCGCATACAAAATGCCGGAATTGGACGCTTGCGAGCAACGTCCATCAAGCCCTCGCGGCGCAGCTTTTCTGCGAGCGCCGCAACCTGCTGGCGCAGCAAGCCCTCCCCTGCCAGTGCAAACGAACGGGCAACAAAGCTCATGCGCCCTGTTGGCCGGTAGAGGTCAAATGAACCCGTTAGATTAACCTGCAGGCCATCACGCAGGTCAAAGCTGCGTTTTGCATATGCGCCCTTCCAAATGATGCAATCCATAGCAGCTGCATCGTCTTTAATTTGAAAATAGCAGTGCCCACTGCGGGCATTGGGGCCACGAAAGCCTGTAACTTCACCCAAAACGGTAATCTGAGGGAGTGACCCAATAGCATCAGCAGCAAGGGCAACCGCCTGCGAGACCGAAACCGAGTCAGCACCACTCGACTTCTGAGCCGTAGTTTGTTCCCATATGCTCACTCAAACCCCTTTCTATGCTTTTTCTCACCCAAAAGCATAACGCAGCACCCGGACAATACCGCAACGAGGGTAAGCAGATACTTTTTGAGCGTCCTGTATACACAGCTCAACAGCCGACATGTAGGGGAAAGCAGACGTATCACATACGGCGAATGTAGAGAGATCGAGCACACCGACTCACGTGCCCGGTACAATTCAGCGGCTCCGAGCACACAGGATAGACACTTCAGGATTCAGAAGCCCGGAACAAGCGAGCTTAAAACACACAGGCTCGGCACTTCAGGGTTCAGAAACCCAGAGCAAGCGAACTCAAAACACGCCAGCTCACGCGCGCTGCACGATTTCAGAAGCCCTGAACACAAACAGACTCACGTGCCCGGTACGATCCAGCGGATCAAGGCACTCAGCCTCAAGCACGTAACGCCTTAATCTCGCGAGCGATTACGACCGATCAGGTAGAGGAGCTGCAAAACGCTGGTAAGTGCTGCAGCAACATACGTGAGAGCTGCAGCGCGCAAGACCTCGCGAGCGCCAGCTGCGTTGGCAGGACTCATGCCCGAGGCATCAATATAGGCAATGGCGCGGCGGCTTGCATCAATCTCAACTGGAAGTGTTACCAGATGAAAAAGAACCGAAAAGGCAAAGAGGACAATCGCTGCCGTAGTTAAGCCAGAAAGATTGAGCCACATACCACCCAGCAGCACATAAAACCAGATGCTCTGTGTGAAATTTACCGCCGGAACCAAGGCCGTGCGTATGCGCATCATGGCAAAACCCTGAGCATGCTGAACGGCATGGCCCGCCTCGTGGCAGGCAACGGCTACACTTGCAACCGATCCGCCTGCTCGATTCTCTTCAGAGAGATACAAATTCTTATCCTGCGGATCGTAATGGTCGGTTAACGATCCTGCTACTGGCTTAATCCCAACCTGGCCACAGCCAAATTCATCCAACATACGCCGGGCAACCTGCGAGCCACTTGCACCATCAGACTCCACAGCAGACCACCTGCGGTACGTGGTTTTAATATAGCTCTGAGCAGCAGTTCCGATAGAAATTGACGCTACAACAAGCAGCAAATAAAACGGGTCAGTGTGATACCAAAAACCATAACCAAACACGGGAACCTCCCTTTATGCAAGCGCGGCAAACCGCTTCAAAATCACTTTACCAAGGCTATAACAGTTCCAGATGGCCATCTTTAACCGTAAGGCCCATATTGCCGGCAAGCAGATCGTCAATCATAGGACCTACCAGCTCAAAGCGCCAGCTATCACGCAGGGGGCTCTGGTCTGGATGCTCAATATAGGCAAGCAAATCATCGCGGGAAGCAATGAGTTGAGCCGCAACGCCTGAGCGCTCAGAAACCAGCCGAATGAGCGCATACATCAAGTCCACAACACTCTCAAGCTCGGGAGACACCGTATGGCGCGAACGGGTCTGCGCAGGTAGATCTTCTGAAGGACATACCTGGCCTCGCTGAATTGCTCTCAAAAGCTCCGCCACAGCGGTTGTGGAAAGATTATTCGTACCACGCACCCGCTTTAACTCGTCAAAGGTCTCGGGTGCGCGCTTGGCAACAGCCACCAATACCTCATCTGACATAAGCCACTTGCGCGGAATATCCCGACGGCTCGCCTCATACTCGCGCCATGCAGCGAGCTCACGCGCAATAGCTTGCTGGCGACGCGTGAGCGCAGATACGCGCTTGACCCGCAAATACGCCCGACGTGGATCAACCACATAATGATCAAGCCGAGCGAGCGGAGCAGTTTCTGCCGCTACCCACTCAGCGCGACCGGTCTCAGCAAGACGTTTCGCAATCTTTTTATATGCTTGGATCAGGTAGTACACGTCATCTATGGCATAGGCCTTTTGGCGCTCCGTGAGCGGACGGCGAGCCCAATCAGTCAGCGACTCACTTTTTGGCAGCACAACCTTGCAAAAGGTGTGCACAAGCGAAGAGTATGAGATCTGCTGGCGAGACCCTAAAAAGGCAGCGGCGATCTGTGTATCAAAAATTGGAGCTGGCAAAACGCCCAGGGCATGATGCAGAACTTCCATATCCTGAGCACAGGCATGAAAGACCTTTGTAGTTGAGTGATCCTCTAAGAGCTCTGCCAGCGGACTCATATCTTGAAATGCAAATGGATCAATGAGCACCGACTCTTCCTCAGTTCCAATCTGAACGAGGCAGAGACGCGGATGATATGAATTCTCTCGGATGAACTCGGTATCAATCGCTACGGCATCATGGGTGCGGGCTCGCTCGCAGACCTTTGCAAGTTCGGGAAATGTGGAAATCAACATATCTCACCTTGGAGATGCGAGTTAGAACAACTCGCGGTAGGGTATGGAGACGGATACCACTATACTCGGCTCGTCATCGGATAGGAATTACAACCATGCGTTGCCTCATCATCCACAATCTTGCGTCTGGTCCTGGATCAGATGAGATTTTCACCTTTGCTCACGCGCTGTCTGAAGCCGGAGATGAAGTGATCTTTCGGTTTTTAGGGCCTGGGCTCGAAGCAGCCGAAGCAACACGTGATGCCTGCAGTTTTGACCGAGTTGTTGTCTCGGGAGGAGACGGTACGGTATCGAGTGTGCTCGATTACCTCAGATTCACCGGCATTCCGGTTCTTGTTTTTCCTTCAGGAACTGCCAATCTCTTTTTTAACAATATTGGAAACGCGCCAGAAGCTGCCGCACTCGCTCAAGCCTGCCGCGCAGGACGAACTGCCACGGTAGACATGGGCGAGCTGACCTGGGTTGACGATGAAGGGAATCATCAGCGCCACGGCTTTATTATCATCGCAGGTACTGGCTATGATGCAGCCATTATGCGCCGAGCAGAAGAGACCCATGGCGAGATGGGCGAGATTGCCTATATGCTTGCAGCCCTCACCGAGATAGCTCCGCAGCGTGCTCACTTTGTTATTGAGCACGATGGCAAGGTAGATGAGCTGGAAGGCATTGGCTGCATGGTGGGAAATACTGCTCTTCTGCAAAATGAAATCAATCTCTTCCCTGATTGTCGCATGGATGATGGCCTCATAGATATTGCGGTAATTGATTCTGGCCCTATTGGACTCTTACCAACCGTTATTGCTGGAGTCCTTGATCCTGCAGGAACCGGCCTTGGACGGCCGCAGTTTACCTTCTTCCAGGCAAAAGAGGCAAAAATTACCGCCACGCCTTCGCTTGGCATGGAGTTTGACGGAGAACTCATTGAGGGAAAACCAGGCTCGTTTACCGCTCATGCTATTCCACGCTGCCTTACGCTCATCATCGATGAGTTCTCGCCGCTCAATCACTCAGAAGCTGCTCACTAGGGATGCACGCCCAGAAAGGCATACTCAAAGCGATCGAGGAGCAAGCGCGTCGTGTGCGTGCGGGAGCAAGCGTGTCGTACACGCACACTAGAAAAAGGCACCGAGCACCAAGAGCAGGACTGAGGCGGCCAGAGCTACATAATCGATCAGCATAAATGGGTAACGCTTATAGCTGCTCGCGCGCGTCCGTAAATAGAAGCCACGCTGTTCGGCGGCAAGTGCCGTGGAATCGGTCTTTCCTACTGAGGTAATAAGTAAAGGGATGCACAGCGGCAGCATCAATTTGAGCTTGCGCAGGGGATTTTTGGTATCAAAGGCCACGCCGCGTGCAGTCTGTGCCTCCATAATGGCATCCATCTCGCGCGAGAAAACCGGCACAAAACGCAGAGCCGTGGTAAAGGTAAACGCGTAGCGATACGGTATATGCAGATGCTCAACACAGGCATTCGCGAGATCCGTAAGCTTGGTCACAGCAAGGATCAGCACCAGCGGCAAGGCCACACCGATAAGACGAAGACACGCCTTAGTGCCGGTGATCAGGCCGGTATCGGTAATCGTCCAAAAAATCGGCTTGCCAGTTCTGACTAACACAAGTTGCACGACAAGCATAAGAACTGCAAGTGGAGCAATGATCTTGAGCAGGCCGATGATTTGATGGCTCACACCAGCATAGGCAGCAAGCGCACACGTGAGCGCCAAAAGCCCTAAAAGCATGGGATAGGTTGAGCTCAAAAGAGTTGCCACAATAATGCCTGCGGCGAGCGCAAGCTTAGCTACGGGATTTAAGCGATGTAGCACGGTCGTGCCTGGCTTAAAGTCAATGACATCAACCACGATCGATCAGCTCCCTTGTAATCTGAACAATATCAGACACTTCACTCACGCCAGCAAAAGCCGAGCTCACAGTTCGAGAGAGCTGCTCTGAAACCCGCACCACCTGTGGGGCTTCCACACTGGCGGCTTGCAGCAGCTCCGGCTGGGCAAAAATCTCTGCTGTAGCGCCAGCACCAATGATGTGCCCGTCTGCCATCACTACTGCACGATCAGCAAAGTCTGAAACGACCTCCATGTCGTGACAAACCATCACCACCGCACTCCCCTGCTCTGCCAGCTCACGAACCGTTTCCATAACAGTCATGCACTCACGATAATCAAGACCACTCGTCGGCTCATCCAAAAGCACGACTTGCGGCTCCATCACCAAAACGCTTGCAAGGGCTACCATCTGCCGCTGGCCACGTGAAAGCGAAAACGGAGACTCATCTTTTGGTAGACCAAACCGTGCAAGCACGACCTCGGCGCGACGATGGGCTTCTGTGCGCTCAACTCCTGTAAGCTCAAGCCCAAAGGCTACCTCTTCCACAACGCTCTCTTTGCTGATCTGGCGATCAGGATTTTGGAACAACGTAGACACCCGTGCAGCAAGCTCGCTGGTAGAAACCTGAGCCGTGTCCATCCCTGCAACGCGCACGACACCTGAGCTTGGATGCAAAAGACCATTTAAAAGCTTCGTGAGCGTGGTTTTACCTGCGCCATTTTGACCAATAACACTCAAAATTTCGCCAGGAAAAACTTCGAAGCTCAAATGGGATACTGCAGCTTCTCCCGGTCCATACGAAAATGATACGTCCTCAAGGCAGATCACAGGAGCACCAGATGAGACGGGCTGAGCCTCCTGTCGCTCAGGCGATGTGCCCAGGCCGGATATAGCTTTCGTCTGCTTCTCTTCGGCGGCCAAACGAGCTCGTTTAGGTGCTACAGCATCTGCCTCTACGATCGAGCCAATGAGCTTGCAGGCAGACTCAGCATCCAAGGCGGGCAGCGTAGTAGCTGATGCAAGCTCTTCTTGGATGAGACTATTTGAGATGCGTACCGTACGCGGGCTATCTACACCAAGCGCTCGCAGATCTTCCGCATGAGAAAACACCTCGTGAGGCGTGCCCACGATCTCCACCTTGCCCGCCGCCATGACAGCAATTCTTTTGCAATACCGAGAGAGCAGGGCGACCTTTTGCTCAATCACGATAACCGTGACACCTGCCGTACGATTTACACGAGCGAGCGTTTCAAAGACCGTTCGAGAGCTCTCTGGATCCAAAGCAGCAGTAGGCTCGTCCATAACTAACACGCGAGGCTCAAGCGCCAAGATTGCGGCAATGGCAACTTTTTGCTTCTGACCACCAGAAAGCGTTGCGATCTCACGGTGCCTCAAGCTTGTAATACCGACGGTATCCAAAGCGTGTGCAATACGCGCCTCAATCTCGTCGTGAGCAACACCGAAGTTCTCTAAACCAAAAAGCAGCTCATCCTCAACAACTGAGGCCACCATCTGGGTATCAATATCTTGCAGAACGCTACCCACCATACGCGAAATATCAGTCAGACTTACCTCGCAGGTATCATGGCCACAGACGCGCACTGCGCCATACAACTCACCACCAAAATGATGCGGAATCGCCCCAGAAAGTGCTGCTGCAAGCGTGGACTTTCCCGAACCAGAAGGGCCGATAATACCTAAGAACTCACCCTCTAAAACCTGCAGATCAATCCCGTCAATCGCCTTTGTTGCATGTGCTCCATAGGCAAACGAAACGCCATCGAGTTCAATAACTGAGGTAGTAGGCTCTGAATCAAGCAATGCCATACGAACCTTTCCGATACAAAAGAGGCACTCAAAAGGAGCAGTTTAGAGGCCTTATCAACAGCAAGCAATATGCCTTGAAGCATCAATTCCGTACATTCGCTACCGAAAGCCGCAGCGTATGTACTCCTCAATACATCAGCGCGTCTCAACATACAGCTCGTGAGAACCTCAAGCTTTAAGCATCTGAACCATGTACGACCCCTAGTCTCCCAGCTTTAAGGCTTTGCGCATGGGAAGATACAAAGCAGCTACAACGACAGCATTAAAGGCAGCTGTGGCAAAAATGACCGGCAGCATAGCAGCTGGCAACGCAGCCACAACCTCAGGCGCAAATCCCATGGTAGCAAGCTTGATCGTCATAAAGATGATGCCCGAGACCGCAGTGGCTACAAAGGTGCCTACCAGCGGAATAAGCTTAGCGGCAGGGGTTCGCATGCCAAGATTAACAATCAAAGCCATGAGCATGGCAGCAATTCCTTCAGCCGCAAAATCAATGAAGGGAGAAGATGTGGTGAGCTGAATCACCGCAGCAGAAATGAGGCCAATCACCAACGCTTGACCAATATTTGGGCGAATAATCAAAATCGTGAGACAGAAAGCAGAAATGATGAACTCAGGTCCTATAGCATTACCGGTCAGCGTAGCGATGGACTTACCCACCGTAAAGTTCAAGATGAATCCTGCTGCAAGCAAAACAGCCAAGAGCACGAGCGCTTTAATATCGAGCTTTCCACGATCAACAGTAGATACGGTACGAGGCTGAGTGGATGTGTTAGTCATGATGGGTTCCTTTCCCTTATCTTTACGATGCGTACAACTGCAGCGAGGGCGCGCGATGCAAACGAACGATCGAAATGAACCGGGAGCAACTCAGCTCGAAACACAAAAAAGCCCCCGGTCAAACCGGAGGCCTAAAGCTACCTAGATAGGAGCGAGGGACTCACCGTCGACCGAACGAGTTCACATCACGCCACCACCAGTTGCTGCGGATCATGGTGCAGAAAGACATGTGATGGCTCCTCTCGTGTGTTCGGGGTCTTCTGTTGGGAGATACTGTAGCACAGTAAATCAAGATGCGCGCTCAAAGATTTCAGAATTTCGAATTGATTTCCAAATCCTGCTTACCTGCCGTACTTGCCTGCCATTTTCTAACCTGAGTAGCAGCTACATGACCTGCCCTTTCCTACTTACGTGGATGCAACGTGCGGCATCTGAAAGCTGGGCGAAAGCCGGATTGTTCTCCCAGTCCCAACCGTTTTGGAGGCCATGGTCACCCGTCCACCTTGCCCCAGCAATCGTAAGCATAAGCTTTATCGGAATGATTGTAAGAGAAGCTAGCAGAAAACTCTTCTTTTATTCCGATTTTACGCTACGATGTACGCTACGAGAGGAGGTCCTTTTGGAATATGTAACTGTCACTCAGATGGCCGCAAAGTGGGGTCTCTCCACCCGACGTGTACGCAAGCTTTGCGCAGATAATTCCATTGAAGGCGTACTACGAGAAGGAAAGAAATATCTTATTCCCGCTACTGCCCCACGACCAATCGATCGTCGGAAACTTCGAAAGCAGCATAGCTCGTCTTGCTTTACGCAATTGTTCCGATCAATTGATGAGAAGAAGATACGTTTGGATAGTATGCGTCCGCTCACCACCGGTGAGCTTGCACGCTTACGAGAAGAATTCCTGATAGATTTTACGTACAACTCAAACACGATTGAAGGCAATACTCTCACCTTGCAAGAAACTGCACTGGTGTTAGAAGGCATGACGATTGATCAAAAACCGCTTAAAGATCATCTGGAAGCCATCGGACATAAAGATGCCTTTATCTACGTTGAAGAACTTGCACAAACAAAGACAAAGATCGGTGAGCGTGAAATTAAGGAGATCCATGCCCTTGTACTTATGCATCGCCCGCAAGACAAGGGCAGTTATCGAAAAATCCCAGTACGAATTGCCGGGGCTGCAACAACGCCCACTCATCCATATGAAATAGAAGCGAGCATGAAGCGTCTCCTGCGAACCAACGAAGAACGCAAAAAGACTATGCATCCAATTGAGCGCATTGCCCGCTTTCATCTAGAGTTCGAAGGCATCCATCCCTTCATTGATGGAAATGGCCGCACCGGAAGATTGTTGCTGAACTTAGAGCTGCTTCAAAGTGGCTATCCTGCCATTAGCGTGAAATTTACGGATCGTAAGCGCTACTACGATGCCTTTGATGCCTATTATCGTGACGGACAGCCAAATGCCATGGTTGAGCTCGTAGCTTCCTACATCAATGAGCAGCTTGACCGCTATTTCGAAATACTGAGCTTATAAGCAGAATCCCTGCCAAGGCATGCGAGGTGTAAGCCCTTTGCTACGCTTGAATGCGCACATATGAGCTCGGTGCAGGTATTTACAAAAAGGATGAACATGACAGACATCCCCAGCTTTTTATACGAAAAGATTTCGGCGGCGTTTGATACCGATCAGGCAGAGCGCATCTTTTCTGGTTTTGAGACTGCGCAACAGCGCCCGATAACCCTTCGCGCCAATACCCTGCGTACAGATGCAGACTACGTTGCCAAAGAGCTCGAGAGCGCTGGCCTTTCGTTTGTGCGCGTTGGCTGGTATGAAGATGCCTTTGTTATGGATCCAAACGTACGCCTCGATGAGCTGCGACGCTTGCCGATCTATGAAACAGGCGCGGTGTATCTGCAAAGCCTCTCTTCTATGTTGCCGCCGCTCGCTCTAGCACCGCGCTCAAACACAGACATTCTTGATATGTGCGCTGCGCCCGGTGGCAAAACAACCGAACTTGCCGCTATCGACCCTACGGCCCGAATCACAGCCTGCGAGATGCATGCGCCACGCGCTGAGCGCTTGCAATATAATCTCAAAAAACTTGGAGCTACAAACGTTCAGGTCATGCGAAGCGATGCCCGAAGGCTCGATGAATTCTTCTCGTTTGATCACATCTTACTCGATGCCCCCTGCACGGGTTCAGGCACCGTACGAGCGGGCGATACGACGGCCAATGAGCGCATTACCGAGCGCTTGTTGAACAAGGTAGTGCGATCTCAACAGGCTCTTCTTGATCGGGCACTCACTATTCTCAAACCCGGCGGTACGCTCCTCTACTCCACCTGCTCAATTTTGCCCGAAGAAAATGATGAGCAAGTACTTGAGGCTCTGAGCAAAAAACGACACCGTACCTGCTCATTAGTAGCCCTCGACCCAAGCGCGTGGAATGCTGAGCCCTATCCAATTCCGCTGCTTTTGGGCGGGCAGCCAGAGACGCTTTCTATAGCTCCCACAAAAGAATTCGAAGGCTTCTATATGGCTCTCATCAAAAAAGAGTACGCCCAATAACAATGAGCACTACGACAAGCAAGACAACGAGAGTGCGCGTGCGTCAGCGCAAGCGATACCAATAACAACGAGCAATACAACAAGCAAGACAAAGGATCCAATCTCAGAAAGCAAGAGCAAGACCCGCCGGATCCCGCCTTTACAACACCTGAAGGCTTTCCGCTCGCCTGCATCTTCATTTTACAAGAAGCCGCATGCCAAAGCTCTCAACTATCTAAAACTGGGGCTTACCTTTTGCGGTCTGCGCGACGACGGCCGCTTCGATCCTTCAACGCTGTAACAGCAAAATACAGACCGGCAGTCAAGGCAATGGCGATGACGCAGAAAAAGATCGGTGCCGCTACCTCTGCCAAGCCCATGTACTACCCTCCGGTTCAAGTAACTTTTCTCGCACCAGCTTATCAGAAGGCTCACGACACCGTGTGGCACCCGAGTGTTCCTACAAAAGATCCGCGCCAAGAAGCAGAAATTAAGCTGTTCCTTGCACATTAAAACGCATAGAACGCGGGCTCTCGGGTAAAAATGATCCGCAGAAAAACAGTTTCATGAACTGTCTGAGGAGGTTTCATGCCCCTGAGCGATCAGATCTTTGAATCAGGCAACAACGATACGAGCCATACTTCGCAAAACTTCGGCTCTACGCCCGCTTCCATTCCTGTTCCCGCCGAGGTTCCTGGCGAGGTAGATACAGCCATCGACTTTACAGAAGTCGAAATTGACGCTGAGCTTGCTGCCCCGCTCATCGAGCCCTCCATGCCGGGTGTTTTAACGCTTGACCCCACACCCATTGAAGGCAGGCTTCGCCGCGCCGCGCTCAGCGTACCTGAAGAAACCTCAGAATGTGGCGGATTCACCCTCTTCGGTCGTCGCATCCGGTCTCTGCTGTATACCACCGACGTGGCGGTTATCAAAAACTCCAACGCCGACGCAATCTTTGCGGTCTATCCCTTCACCGCGCAGCCCGCTATTACCCAAGCCCTGCTCACCGTTGCAGAGTGCCCGGTCTTTGTAGGTGTAGGTGGCGGCACGACGAGCGGCAAGCGTTCTGTGCAGTTGGCCGCCGTGTCTGAAATGCAGGGTGCGGCAGGCGTGATTGTGAACTCCCCTGCCTCGCCTGAACTCGTTGAGCAGATTGCATCCATGGTGGATATTCCCGTTATTGCAACCGTTGTACGCATAGATGCAGAAGCTCATGCCAAGGTTGCTGCTGGTGCCAAGATCTTAAATGTAGCTGCTGGTAAAGAAACTCCGGCAGGACTTTGCGCCCTAAGGCAGGCCTACCCTAACCTTCCGCTCATTGCCTCAGGTGGGCGCAGCTCACTCTCGGTGCGTGAAACCATCGCTGCAGGAGCAAATGCAGTGATTTGGACACCGCCTTCTGCTCAGCAGCTCCAAGCCGATATGATGAGGCGGTATCGCGAAGCAGAACAAGCACCCGGCCCTGAGCCAGAAACTGCCGTTTTTGACCCCATTGCTGCTGCAGACGTCAATCCGCTTGAGAGTGCGCGAGCAGACGTACCCATTCCAGACGAGCTCATAGCCCGTGTGCACAACACACCAAGATGCTGCCAAAAGCCAAACACAAACTTGGAGTTCTTCTTTGACGATAGAAGCTAGGGGCTCGTGGCCAGCTGCTCGCAGTTCCGTGGCCCGTGGCTCCGTGGCTCACGGCTCGCGGCTGCTGCGCGATGCTCGTAGCTCACAGCGCGTGGCGCGCGGCTCGTGGCGCCTGGCTCGCAGAAAGCTGCTCACTGCACACCATGTGTGCACGCGCAACCTACTCTCATCACAGCACGCATCAGCTCTCGCGAGGCTTGCCTAAGAAGAAAAGCGCCACCGCACCCGGTCCTGTGTGAGCACCAATGACAGTTCCGATATTGTGAATCTTGATCTTACCTGCAAGCTCAGGAGCGCCTTCAACGATGAGGCGCGCAACCTCCTCGGCATCCTCACGACAAACTGAATGTGTGATCGTGCACTTTGCCGGACGATCGCCTGAGCGCAGCAGCCTTTCTATACAGATACTAGCAAGAGCGGCAATGGCACGGCGTTTTGTACGAATCTTCTCTCGTGCCTGAAGCGTACCTGCACGATCAACCTCAAGAACCGGGCAGATCTTTAATGCCGTTGCAAGCCAGGCACTCGTGGCAGAAATACGACCACCGCGCTTCAAGCACTCAAGGTCAGACACGTAAAACCAGCTATTTATTGAGAGACGGTTCTGCTCAACCCACGCCGCCACCTCATCAATGCCCTTGCCTTCGTCACGCAGATCTGCCGCATATTCAACCAAGAGGCCAAGACCACCACTTGCGCCAAGCGAGTCAATTACGTGAATCGTGCGATCTGGAAACTCTTCTGCAAGCTCATCGCGGGCAAGCAGTGCAGAGTTATAGCTGCCAGATATACCCGATGAAAGGGCAATGTGCAAAATATCTGAACCGCGCTCTAGATACGGACGCCAGACGTCTACATAATCTCCGGTTGCAACCTGCGACGTTGTTGGCTGAGATCCAGCCTTAATCTTGCCAAAGAACTGCTCGGGGCTGATGCTTTCGTACAAATCATCTGGATACGTACTCCCGTCCATTTGATAGTGGAAGTACAGGCACAAGATATTCCGTTCGCTAAAAAATGCACGGGGATAATCTGCAGTTGAGCAGGTAGAAAGGGTGAACGTAGCCATATCAACTCCTTTTTGTGACGTAGGCAATACGCGCCATTTTTATAACCTAATTGTCGCACAAGAAAAATGTGACCTTACAAAGTCAGAGACTTTTTCGTCCAATCGGCTTGAGATAGTTCTTTTTGAGGTTACGTGTTCCCCGAAAGAAAGTATCCTCAGACTTGCTGATTCCGCCATTTTCCATCTTGTGCCGCACGAGCTCCAATGTGCAGAACAGGTCAGCCGCTTGGAACAGGTAGTAGCTGGCAGGCTTTACCTTGCGAATTTCTGCATTGACCAGCGAGTTGAAGATGGATTTGATGATGGCCACCATCTCTTTCTGGCCGTTGTCGTAGTACACAATGATGCGATCGAAGGCCTGGAAAAACTCGAGGTTGTCACGCACGAACAGGCTTAGTTCGCGAACCATGCGCCCGGCCAACGCATCGTGCTCCAGACTTTCGCGCTTTTCGAACACGAACGTCTTATAGTGAATGTCAGCGATACGGGCGAAGTCAAAGAGGTGACGGAAGAGCTTTCGGCGGTCTGGAAGCTCGAGAACCTTGTACTCTCCCTCACGTCTGATGAGCGGTCCCGTGTGAATCGCGTGGTCTGCAGGCAGCCCGCGTTCGAACACCTTGCGCTGCAGGTGTTCGATAGGAATGGAGATATCTTTTGACTGGTTATGTAGAACAAGCGTGATGAGGTAGAAGGGCGCATGGGACTCGTAGGCTCTGAAGTCGCCTGACTCGTCAATAAAGATACTCAGTTCTAACAACAACAGCTCTCCTGGAAATAAAAATGGCGGGGAAAAAGTCCCCGCCCAAGGGTGGGCGTGCACTACGGCAAACCCAGTACGTATATATTACCCCACCAACCAGAAGCCTACAATAGCATCAGCCAACGAATGGCAATGTCCATAGGTGCCTTTTCCTTTCTTTGAATCTTGTGCTGTTAACTAAAGATTCTAGGCGAAGGTCGCTTCCTTCTTATTAACTCGAAGCGGCTATTACACCAACTTTTGAGACATGAGCCTGCGGGCAACAACTACCAGGTGTAATGCAGGTGCGTGACGAGAAGATCACGCGCCCGGAGCACTCTTCGCATCTTCCTCCATACGTGTACGCGCGCGCAGCTCGAGCTCAAGTAAGGCAAGGGATTCCACCAACGTTTGCTCGTCTTCTAAATGAGTTTCACCTTTACCCAAAAGTTGCTTCGTACGATACGCTGACAAGGGAAAGACGTGCGATGCCAACTTTTTCATCAAACTCAATGGAGGCACGCTTAAGGCACGAGAGCCCACACGCCGCATAAAGAAACGAGGACTGCCTTTCAGCGTATTCATGTAAAACACGAGCTTGCGCTTGATGCCAAAAGCACGGCGGCGATCACTCAGGATTGCCCTTGCCATAGAACCATACAGCCGATGTGCTACCAGCTTTTCAAGTTGCTGAGGTGTGAAATAGGTACGCCATACTGCATCGAGGTAGTTCGCTAAAATCGTACGATCCCCCACCGGAGCGCGCATAATATCGATCAGCACAAACTCGCTCATAAGTTCGAGCAGCTCAGAACCATAGCGCTTGATAAACCCAGCCTCATACCAGTCTTGTGAGATTTTCTCTACAATACGCACGTGATCATACAGCTTCATAAGCCTATCGTCACGCCTGCTTGCCATAAGCGAGCCAGCACGCGAAACTCGATACAGATACAGCTTATCGTGGATAAAAACCGTTTTGGAAGAGCGTGGATACAGCGCATAGTGAAAGAGCTTATCTTCGCCAAAACGAAGATCTTCATCAAAGCGGATGCCGCTTTTCTCAAGAAAACTCCGACGCAGGGCAGTTCGCCATACAAAGGGCTCACACGCCTCATCAAAAAAGATGTCAGGCGTAAACTTTGCATAGACCTTATCACGAGGAGACAGGGTCTGCTCCAGCCAGGCATCGCTCGTGCTTACCGGGATTGCCTCACCGCCAAACGTGACCACGTCTGCCTCAGCTTCTGCAAAAGCCTCAACAATTCTTCCGGCAAAAGTAGGAACAATCAGGTCATCTGAGTCAACAAAGCAAATAATGTCACCGGTTGCTGCGCGCATCCCAGCATTTCGAGCAGATGAAAGACCGCCATTTTCCTTATCTACGATCTTCACACGAGGATCCACCTTGCGATACAGCTCGAGAATCAGCCTTGAACGATCGCGAGAGCCATCATTGACACAAACAATCTCAATATCCTGAAATCGCTGCGCGCGAATAGAGTCCAAGCACATGGGCAGATAGCGCTCAACGTTATAGACTGGAACAATAATGCTAACCGTAGGCACGATTACATCTCCTCTGATGTCCGTTAATGAATAGCGCGGAAAGCCATGAGGCGGAAGGTGTTGATCAAGCCACCAATACGTAACAATGAGCGGAAGCGCTCCATGCGAGTTTTTACCTTATCTTCATCTGAAGCTCGCTTTATTGCATACAAACGCGGCCGCTCAAGCAAGAGCTTGATGCCGACGCGCTTAGCAGGCTCAAAGATATTCAGGTTGACCCGACCAAGCTCAATATTGCGCTTCATATCCTCACGCATTTTGGGCAAAAACTGAGCTGCCAACTCGTCTGAAAGACGATCATAATTCCACTCATAGCTATCAAATTGCATCCGCGCCAACACAGCCCGGAGATAGGGACGATCAGCATGCGCTTCATCAAGATAGCGCCACATCTCTTCATACTCATCGCAAACGTTAAAAACTTTACCCGGGTTATTTACTGAGGACTTCTCATTATCCTGACGGTAGTGCAAAACAGCATAATCAAGCAAAACGGCATTGGTGCACGAAGACCAAACCTTAAAGTTGAAGCCAGCATCTTGATACGAAGCTCCCGGTGTTGGCAAAAACGAAACATTACATTCTTCAAGGAATGAGCGCTTATAGATGGCCGACCAAATTGAGGGCTTGCGATAAAAAACCTCACGCTCAACTTGGGGATTTACATGACCCTCAATAACACTATCAACGAAGTGGGCACGCTTATTGCAAACCGTTGGCGTAGACCAAAAGAAATAAAAGTCCGCCTTTACAACCTGAGCATGCCCACGCTGAGCCGCACGATACATGCGTTCAAGTGCATCAAGCTCCATATAGTCATCAGACTCAAGAATGCCAATATACTCACCACGCGCACGAGCAAGCCCCAGGTTCATCGAGTCGCCATAGCCAGAATTAGGCTTATCAATAACTACAATCCGTGGATCTTGAGCTGCATACTCTTGAATGATTGCCAAAGAATTGTCCGTTGAGCCATCATTGATGCAAATGATTTCTATATCGCGCAACGTTTGCTTACAGGCCGAATCTAGACACTCTCGTAGATACCGTTCAACATTGCATATTGGTACCAACAAAGATACCGACGGAGCCTCATGCGACATGCAGCCCTCGACCTTCCGATCGCCCTTTCATACTCGCCTATCGTAACAGATGATCACCTTATTAACTGAAGCATCAGATTACCGCAGAATCAATACGATATGAGACGTGCACCAAAGATAGATCGAATGTCGAAGAGTCAAAAGATATAGGATGCTGAACTTATAAAACTTCTGTATGTGTACGTTGGAACTCATCAATCTCCGGCAAGGCAGATTTACTAACTCACAGATACGCTCTGCTTCCGAGCTTCAAAAAACGCTCCAGAAATCCTTTTGGGCATCAGATAGAGCAGACCAGTCAATACAGCAGCGCCTACAATATTGACTATAAAAGCACCAAGTGCAGCTTTGGGCGTAGCCCCACCCATGAAATCAATGAATACATCCCAACGAGTGACATTCAGAACAACCAAATGCATACAAAATAATGGCAAGCTCATACGACCGCTAGCAGCACAGAGCTTGGCACCATATGGAAAATACTTCTCAGCAAGCTGAGCCATCTTGAGAATGCAAAGCGAGGCACAGAAGCCACCAATCACATCGAGCGGACCTTGGGTAAAGGTACATTCAACGATGTAAAGACCGCCAGCAAACTTGATGCAATAGAGCCAAATACCGAACATAAGCACGAAAAGAACGACAGAAAGACGTCGAGGCTCCAAAAGAGCGCTCCTGCGTATGTATTGTCCAAACCAAAGGAAGAGCACAGCACAAAGAGCTGGCTGTATGCTGAGCGGCAGCCATATCTGCTCTTTGCTCACAACACCTACGAAGAACAAAGCTACTGCATAAACGCCAGGATACTCAAGCTCACTGATCGCAGAGAGAACTATTCGAGCCCAAAATAAGGCCCAGAGAAACCAAATTGCTCCAATTGCTCCAATATCAGCAGGCATAGAATCAGGTGCTGCGCCTGAGCCATAAAGCGCAGCTACTGTCCAATATCGAATAGCTTCTAAAACTGAGCCATCCTGGAACAATGCAGTACGAGCCGCCATGCCTACGATGACCAAAACTGCAGTTATCGCATAAGGAATAAGGAGTTTTTTTACACTTCGCAAAACACCCGCGCGATGAAGGCGGCCCGCGGGCGTAAAGTATCCGCTCACCACGAAAAAGAGCGGCATCGAAAAGCTGTAGCTCGCACGAGCTAGAACAGGCGGAAGTCCCATAAACGAACAGTGACCCACCACAACTGCCAGCAGTGCCACAGCCTTTGCTATATCAAAGGCATCTAGCCTTTCACGTGTACGTTGGAGAACAGCCGGCGGGGTCTGACTTGAGATTTCTTGATCTTTGCCTATGTTCATGAGCGAATACTCCCTAATCGCGCATCATATGCAACGCATGAGCATCTTTTGCGCTCCCAGCTACACACGTACGCATGCGCGACTCTATAGCCACATACAACACTGCAGCAACCATACCTGCAAAACTTACCCATAACCCAAGCTCAAGCGGACGTGAATGGTAGGCAAGCTCCACGCGGTGTTGCCCCGCAGATAGCTTAAGTGCCATGAAGGCAAGGTCTGCACGTTGAAGCGATGTCTCTTGACCATCAACTCGTGCTATCCAATTAGAAGAATACGGAATACGGAGCATAAGAAATGACCCGTCTTCAGGAGTATCAACCGTACACCTAAATGCATTCGTGCTCCAAGACTGCTCATCCGCAGCCCAGCTTGGCATCTCAGCGCTCACTCGCTTCAAGGCAGAAAGATCATCGACATACAACTCTATATCGGAAAAGGTGTATATACCCGGATTATTGAAGCAGAGGGTAACCACTCCTCGTGCCTCATCTGAATAACCCACACAGGCTACCCAATCAGTTTTCCCAGCGTACAAGGGACTCATCGACGTATACCCATGAAGCAGGGTTGACGTTGGTTCTCCCGTAACGGTAATTCCATAGGATTGATAGGGCTGGTAGGTCTTGAACTTACGGTCATAACGCTCTGCAAGTGAAAGTCCATTCGCGGGATCGGGTTCGAACACAGCGTACTCAAGACCTCGCACGGCAACCGAAAGCACACGCTCAGCAGGTATATTTGTTTTTAGATATACACAAGCACCCGGCTGCCACACGGTGATCTGATGATCGTTCACCTCCACTGCAGCTGGTTCGGCCTCAGTTCCGGCAAGCATGTCTTTCTCCGGATTAACCGACCAGGTATATGCAAGCCGCTCCACTCCAGCGCTTGCGGCATCTATTGCCACGCTATCTTGGTCAGAAGCCTCATCCAATACCACATGATCTAGTAGAGCACGTTCCCGCACCACCATTGGCAACGCTTCATAAGCTTTGCGAGAGAGCGTGCGTGGAGCCACCCAGGCTGTTGGCGCATAATCATGCGTACCGAACAGAACAGCTCCCCCGTCAACTCCTGTTCGCTCATCAAGGCGCTGGCTAAACTGCCAGGGGCGAGCAGCTTCTTGACCAATCGGCGTTGCAAAGCGATCGACTCCTGCAAAAAATTCAAGATTTGGCCGAGCATTCAAACCCTCATAGCTAAAGTTCACAAAAGATGTAGCAAGACCAAGACTTGTATGAAACGCATCAACACCACTGTGATAGAACGAGTTATAACACGTAGCATCACGAAGCCCCGTTGCAAAACCAGCGTTTCGTACTGCACGTGGAAAACCCGTAGCATCAAACTGATGTACCCTTGCATCTGCTGCGGCACCTAACAGATCAAGCCCTTGATTGTTTGCATGACTTGACCACGCCTCCCCCATTGGCACTTGATTAGTCACAGCCGCTACCGCAGCAAGGTTGAACGTCATGAGAATATGGGCGCTATAAAGCGCACCCAAAATAAGCATGCGCGAAGAGCGCACATAGTATGAAAATGCCACCACTGCCAAAATTGCTAAGGCAATGAAAGAAACGGCAAAGAAAACTGGTTGCTGCAAACGCGCTATCATCGGAGCACTCAGTGCAAGCAGACATATAAGCATCCAGAAGAGTCTACGGGCAGGCACCGCTGAGCGCTCTGCATCCATAAGTGCTGGGAAATCACGAGCAACAACCACGCCCATGAGCAAGTTATACATCCATGTCCAGCGGTTATTTGGATAAGAAAAGCCATTCATGACTCTACCGGCCGCTGGTATAACTAGAATGAGAATACAGCCGATCAATAAGACCCAACTTAAGCGTCGCTCCGCCTTACCTGCAGTGGTACCTCCCGCACAAACAAGACAAATGATGCCTAAAAAGCAGAGACTCCAATAGCAATCTGCACCTGCTGGGGCAAAGGATAGGGCTGCCAAGAGCATGGACTGAAGATACTCAAATGAGTAAAAAGCACTGTAGGTCCTTGTGATACCAATGCGATCTTGACCAAGCACGTTCATGGCCATCGGGACAAAGAGAAAAGCAGAAATAGCAATCCCGATCACAAGAGGAATTGCCATGCGAACAAAAAGACTAAGGAAGACTCGAAGGCTCTTCTTTTGGACAAGAAACACATAGCGGCTCAAGCAATACACGAACAAGAGAATACATGCCATATAGGTGCCCGTGAGCGAATACATGCCCAAAAGCGCCATGCCTACTATCAACGATAAAGAACCCTTGCCATTAAAAATACGGTCGGTTCCAAGAAGGATGATGGGAGCTAAAACCAAGGGATAAATCATATGCACTTGGTGATACATGAGCAGCGTATGACAACTAAACAGATAAGTCAAAAGACCCATCAGGCTTGCCACTCGCTCAAATCTCCGATGCTCACAGTAGGCCAAAAAAGTTGTTGCCGCTAGAATGAGCGTAATTGGCAAGGTGAGCTGCATCAGAAACTCAGCAGTTGTAGGGCTTGAAAAGACCGAAATTAGGTTGACTGGGTTTCCGATCGTATTCATGAGCACTTCAAGAGCATCAACACCATAGATACCAAAAGGCTCCCAAAGCACCACCTCAGGTCTACCTGCTATGACCGAACCCAGAACAGCTCTCAGCCATCGGCCTTGATATAAAAAGAAAGGAAACTGCTGCTCTAAACCGTCCCATGTCCAAAAAAAGGTTCGATGTGCCCAAAAAAGCGTAAGGTTACCCAGAAGAAACAGCAACAGGGTAAGTGCCCAGCCAGTAATATACAGATGCAACCGCGACGAAGAGACCCAATCTATCATGCGGCGACCAAGCTGCTTCATAGCGGTCTCCTTTCAATGTCCAAGCCTAGGCTCAGAAATCCCTTCACTATTGAATAGCGTAGCCGATATGCTCAGTTATCTGGCATAAGGGAGCCCAGATTGACCTGACCTCCCTGAATAATCACCATATGAGTATACTGCACGACTATATATTCCTACATCCTGCAGCCCTACCAGCACTAATCAATACTTTAGTACGTAACGACCGTTGTGCCGTAAGGAATATTCTGATAAATCCAATAGGCATTATCGATATCAAGCCGTACACAGCCTGCAGACAAATGCTGTCCAAGCCTGCCATCCTTCACCCAAAATGTTCCCTCATGGTAGAGAACAGAGTGGAAAAGATAGTCTCCACAAAACTGCGTGTAGTAATAGCATGTGTATCCGTGGCCAAAAGAATATCCCTTACCAGTAACGCTAAACACGCCTTTAATGGTGGGACTCCAAGAAGCGCCCGTGGTACACACAAAGCCAGTGTGCCACTGCCAGTTACCTTGATGCCCATAGTAGATGCCAACATTATTGTTTTGTGTATCGACCATAATAAGCCAGTTTGTAGGACTTCTATAATCCTGTGCCCACACCGTCATCTCACTCGGATTTGCAATGAGGCGACCAACACCATTAAAGAAATGATACGAGCCATCAACCCATGTCCACCCTTTGGCCATGGTGCCATTCGAGTGAAAATAGAACCAATTACCACCCTGTTGCATCCAGCCGTACGTTACCCGACCACTATCCTGGAAGTAATACCACTGGCCATCAATCTCGTGCCAACCCCGAGCCATGGTACCATTCGAATGGAAATAGAACCAATTACCACCCTGCTTCATCCAACCGTACGTAACCCGTCCATTATTCTGAAAGTAATACCACTGACCATCGATTTCGCGCCAACCCGTTTGAAGCTCACCAGTTGTGGAATCTCCATATAGCCACATGAGCTTAAGATTCAACCATCCGTGAGCAAGGGATCCATCTGCTCTCCTCAAAAAACGCCGACCAGCGGCATCTGTAGCAATAGACCCGCGCAACACTCCCTCAGCATCTGAGAAGAAGGATACGGATGGCTCGTTATCTAAGTGATACCAACCGGTGCACAAAAATCCTAACGTGGCATCCAAACGATACCGTTGCCCATGAAGATCGAGCCAACCATGTTGGAGCTCGCCTGTTTGGGGATCCGAGTAAAAACGAGAACCTGGCTTATCATCAAGCGTATAAAATCCTGTCCAGAGACGCCCAGTCTGAGCGTCCATGCGATACCGCCTCCCCTCAATATCGAGCCACCCACGTTTTACAGCACCCGTTGTTGGATCAGCGTAGTAGCGTTTGCCACCAGCCGCAAACCAACCGTAATCAAGTAAGCCATTTCCATCTGAGTGATACAAAGTATGCGGCTGACCATCGAGCGTATAAAAACCTGTCCAGAGATAGCCTCGCTGTGCGTCAAGACGATATCGCTTGCCCGCAACATCTAACCAACCTCGTTTTACAGCACCCGTTGCTGGGTCGGCATAATAACGCCTACCGCCAGCTGTAAACCAACCATAATCAAGTACGCCATTTCCATCTGAGTGGTATGAAGTATTCGGCTCGCCATCGAGCGTATAAAAACCTGTCCAGAGATAACCACGTTGAGCATCAAGGCGGTACCGCTTGCCCGCAATATCTTGCCAGCCGCGTTTTATAGCGCCTGTTGCCGGATCGGCATAATAGCGCTTACCATCTGCGGTAAACCAACCACGATCAAGCACACCTGCGAGATCTGAGTGGTACAAGGTGTGTGGCTCACCATCGAGCGTATAAAAACCTTTCCACAGCCGCCCAGTTTGAGCATCCATACGATGACGGCGCTCGCCTAAATTGAGCCAACCGCGCACAAGCCGTCCAGTTGCAGGATCTGAGTAATACCAGCCACGTGGGTCTTCTGCAGTTTGATACCAGCCATACCATAGATGGCCATCGGTCATATCACAGCGATAGCGCTCACCATCTAGGTCAAGCCAGCCGCGATACACCTCACCATCCCGAGCAGGATCGCAATAGTAACGCCTACCATCAACTTCCTGAAATCCCAAGAGGTGCCCACCCTCAGGCGTAACAACAAAGACCCGACCACCCTCACGCTTCAAGGATAGGCCTGCGAGAGTTTGTTGTTGATTGGACTCTGAAACCTCTTGATCAGCAGCCGCTAGATCATCATGCAACGTATTTGCAGGAGTCTCAGCATCTGAGGTACCAGCACGGGAGCTTACAGCCCTATGAGCAGATTCATCTGAGTCGCTTGGAGTAGCAGAAGTTCGGTCGCCAACACCGGCTGAAGGACTTGAAGGGCTAGGGCTACCGGTAGTGGACGCCTCTGAATTATCTTCAGGCACAAGAGGGCTGAGGCTGGGCTGCCTAGTATTGCGAACCGCATCAGAAGTTGCAGTCGCATGCGCACTTGACACACTGCTGTCTTCTGAGCGTGCATAGACCGGGGCAACGCCAATAATAAGCGCAAGAAAAAGAGCTGCAGGGACTACCTGTAACGATCGGCCCCGCAAAGAAATGCGTGAAAATGAACTGTCGAGGTGACTGGGAGTGAAACGGTGCATCATGCAAAATCCAGACGTCGAAGAATACACGAACCGAAACAAGGCCTTACAGCTAAAAATACACATCCTTACAGCAGTATAGTAGAGCAACCCTGAGCTGGTGCACCCTTTAGCTATTGACCTTGCTGCAGGTACCGTGTCTCAGTTTCCTCCTTTGCAGGTAGCCACCAAGCCTTATGCGATCGATACCACGCAATCGTATCATCTAGCCCGGCTGAAAAGTCAGTGTGTGTGGGCCGCCAACCAAGCTCTGTCGTTAACTTCGTAGCGTCAATGGCATACCGCCGATCGTGACCCGGACGATCTCGCACCCAATCAAAATCATTTGGGTCATGACCCATACGCTCTAGAATTGCGCGAAGCACATCAATATTAGCTCGCTCTCCGTCAGCGCCAATCAGATACGTTTCACCAAGGCGGCCACGTGTCAAAATTTCCCAAACAGCAGAGCTATGGTCTTCGGTATGAATCCAATCTCGCACATTCTTACCATCCCCATACAACTTTGCACGTCCACCAATCAACAAATTCGTAATCTGGCGCGGAATAAACTTTTCAATATGTTGATACGGACCGTAGTTATTCGAGCAATTCGAGATAGTAACAGGCACGTGATAGGTTCGATACCACGCACGAACAAGCATATCGCTCGCAGCCTTTGTTGAACTATATGGACTCGAAGGATGATAGGGTGTCTCTTCCGTAAAACGAGCAGGATCATCAAGCGCCAGATCACCGTAGACCTCATCGGTCGAAACATGATGGAAGCGCACACCATGGGCTCGAGCTGCCTCGAGCAAGGTATAGGTGCCTTCTACATTTGTTTCTAAAAATGGCCTTGGATCAGCAATGGAATTGTCATTGTGGGATTCCGCAGCAAAATGAACGATTGCATCCGCATGAGAAGCAAGCGAGTCTACCAGCGCCGCATCGCAAATATCCCCAACAACCAACTCAACGCGATCGGTGGGAAGATCTGAGATATTTTCTGGATTACCTGCATAGGTAAGTTTGTCCAAAACCGTAATATGGACATCTGGATGCTCACGAGCAACATGGTGCACAAAATTCGACCCAATAAAGCCACAGCCACCGGTGACAATAATACGCTTGAACATCCGTCTTAAACGCTCCTTATCATTTCATAGCTCAATATGGAACAAACTGAGACAGGCACCTACTAGCAGCCTGCGAACGCTGCAAGCGAGTCCTCAGGTGTAAAGGGAGCACGCCTGAGAACAAAGCCATCCTCATCATCCCATGAATAAACCGCAGGTGGATGCCAAATGAAGAAGTCTGGAGTGAATGACTGAGAATACGCACCTGCATATGAGATTACAAGCAGATCCCCAACCTTTAGTTCTTCAAAATCTGAAAGTATGCAGAGACGATCACTATCCATACATGTAAAGGCACCAAGAACCTGATGGTTCATAGGTGCAGCAGCAACTCCCGATGCAGGAACGACCTCGAGTGGATAGCTTGTCTTTTTTAGTTCATGATCAATATTGAGACGCGATAGCTCAGAAACAACAAAGCGCTCGCCACGGACTTCCTTCACATCAACAACTCGACCGCAATAATACCCCGGAGTTGCGACCACCGCCCCTCCTGGCTCAACGAGCAAGGCCACGCTCGATGGATCACACGAGCCCGAAAGTTCAGCAGCAATAGTCTTGGCGTACGTATCATAGGCTCCTACATTGTTTGCACCACCACCAAAAAAGCCACCACCAATATCCACATATCTCAAATGTGCAGCAAGATCAAACTCTCGGATAATACGGGCAGCAAAAGACGCAAGAATGCGATAGACATCTTGTGTACGTGTCAACGTCGTAACATGCATATGCAAGCCGTGCACAACTACATTGTTCATTGCCCTGAGACGATCCAGTACACGCTGAACTGAGCCGTCCTCATATGAAAAGCCAAAGCGACCTTTGCGCTTTTTACTCGCCGTAGTACCCGCAGGAGAATACTCTTCAAGAGCAATATTAATACGGAAGCCAACCTTGAGCGTGCCTTCCGACATGTGCTCAGACAATTCCTTGAGCCACGAGACTTCTCTCTCAGAATCGATATTTACCAAGGCACCATGCTTGAGTGCATGCTCAAAGCACGCCCTGCCTTTAACTGGGCCGTTAAATACGATTTCTTGTGGCTTAAAACCTCGCTCAAGTGCCAGACAATACTCATCGTCAGACACCACCTCAGCCATACAACCGCATGACCGCACCTCATCAAGCAACCAAGGCAGCGGGTTCGTTTTAACTGAGTAGGCTACGTTTGATAACGATCCCCAAGATGAGCGAATCGCACGTTGAAAATCCTGAAGATTAGAACGAAATTCATCGGCATCATAGACGAAGCATGGTGTATGAATTGATGCTTCATGAAAAGGAACTCTCTGCATGCCAGTCTCCTAGTCTACGTATGCCCCACTCATTCCATAGCGCTCTTGAAAGTATGCTGCAAAACGATTGATCTGCATCTCGCGTTGATAGTCTTCAAATACTAACTCGGGAGTTGTAAAAATCGGCTTATAACCCAGTTGCTTGCGCGCCTTATCAACGTTCATAAAGTAGTTCACACTATCGTGCTTCTCTGGACGATAAATAATCTCTGAGGGAGCTGTTGGATCATTAAAGGTGCTTGCTATCGCTCGAACCATATCTTCAAGCGCCGTGAGGTGACCGGTACCAACATTGTACGTTCCACTTGCCGACGCCGGAGCGGCCATACAGCACTCGCACATCTGGCAAAAATCCTTCACGTAAATCAGATCCATCCCTTTACGCGGATCTCCCCACACCTCAAGAGCCTCACCTGCCATAGCGCGCTCAATCATAAGACGATATGAGCTCGTTGCCGGAACACCATCGTGGTAGAGAGTTTTTGCCTCGGGCATGTAGCAATAAATATTCGGAAGGCGCAGTGAATATGCTGCAATTCCGTATTCCTCCCGGTAATTCCAACACAAATCCTCAGCAGCGCATTTTGTAATTGCATATACCGAGTGATCTCCCGAGAAAGGAACCTTACGTGGCATATCATCTAACAGCTCAACGCGCTTTCCGAAATACCCGTTATAGTCAGAAATAGTCTGCGTAAAGAGCACGCGCGAAGCACCTGAGCGCCGAGCATACTCAAGTACGTTGAGGGTGCCGAGCACATTAGCCTCGATATAGCGATATGGGTCATACCCTTTCATATAGGCGGGCAAGGCACCAGCAAAATGGACTACAACATCTGCTCGCTCTGGAAGCGACTCAAAGCTTTGCCTATCAGTAATGTCGCATGTACAAAACGAGGCTCGACCTGGATATGCATCGGAGAAAAAGGAGGTGGCTCGCCTGCCCGTTGCAACTACCTGCCAACCAGCGTCGGAGGTAGCAAGCCGATCAGTAAGATACAGGCCAAGTGTTCCCGTAGCTCCAAAAATTACGACCGTTCCCATGGCGCTTCCCTTCATACGGATTACCGCAACCCCCACGAATACAGGAGGATGCCTCCTATGATAAGCGCCAAAGCAAAGAGTTTTCGGAGGTTCATCCGCTCGCCAAAGAAAACAACACCGAAAACAACAATATAGATATAACTCGTTGATTCGAGAATCGGACCTAAGGAAAGTGGGACAACCTTATATGAGTAGATGACGATCAAAGTAGCTGCGAAAAAGATAGTATATGCAGTCAGCACCAACGGATTGAGATACTCTTTAATAACTGATGGATACTCTCGCTGAGCAGCCTTTTTTAACAACACTTGCGAGACAGCACTGATAAAAACGCCAAATAAATAGATGCTGGAAAAGAGTGCTAAATCAGACATGAGAAGCATCCCTTCCCTCTTGCGAAGCGCCGCTATCGCTGAGAGAGAACAATACAATTCCCGCGATAATAATGCCAGCACCGACGATTTTAAAGAGATTTACTGGCTCGTGAAAGATGGTTAAACCCCAAACTATGCCCCATACCACCGTCACTGCCTTATTGGCAAAGGCAGCAGAAAGTGGCATACGTTTAATCACCTGTTGCCAGCCAAGTGCGTAGACAAACAGAATCAGCAGCACCGCTCCATAACAAAGAAAAAAAGAAAGGGAGAGAAACGGTGCCGAAGATGCTAATTTACTAAAAATACCTGAGAGAGAATACATGACCAGCAAAAGATGCAGACCAAGATAGGTTCGTAAGCGCATTGATGCCCCTAAGCCTTATTTTCGGGATAGTCAGACATCTGATTGTGATACAGAAGATCCTTTCCAGCTTGATCTAAAACGTGTACGCGTTCAAACAGATCCGCAGTTAACGAATCAACCTCAAGGCGATAGGGAGCTTGAAGATAGTAGCGACATACATAGGGCTTGGCACCTACGCCATGAGCGACAGTATCGCCAATCTCATAGTATGGAAGAAACGCTGAAACACCAGGTGTTTTAGCCGCCGCAACTGCAGGTGAAAGATCGGCAACTTCACGACCTTCCCACCCATGAAAGTACAAGCCTGCTGCCACAGAGGAAAGCGTGCAATCATGACCGGAAAGCATACGCCGCAAAGCATCATGATCAAAGAGATGCGCCAAGATGAGTTCTTCGATGCGAAGACCCCCAGCCAGTTCTAAAAGCTCATGCTCGTAGCCAAAGATTCTTCCCGCAGCCTCACATACCTGAATACCAGCGCCAGGAGTATAGAAGAGCTGAACACACAAAGGACCGGTTTCAATGCCTACATACTCTGCAATTGCCTGCACGATTTTTTGAGCCTCATGCGCAAGCTCAGCGGTGAAAAATCCCGGATATACAATACGAGATACATACGGGATATCGTGTTCATTGAGCTGAGTCTTCTCACGATCGGCAATGCTTAAAATTACCGCTTTGCCATCCACAATCCAGCTCATCATATTCATCTCGTAGCCGTTGTTATAGGCCTCAGCGATGATTCGGTCATCCCCAATAGAATACGATGCGATCTCATCAAAATGCTCACGAATAAATGCTACATCGTGTGCAATATATACGCCACGCGAGCCATAGCCATTCGAAGGTTTAACAACGCACGGAAAGCCGACATCGGCTAAATCTTCATCCTGAAAACCTGAGCTCAATACACATGAGTGCGCATGAGCAATACCCAACTCATCAAACATGCGCTTCATAAGCGGTTTCTCTCGAAGGCTCGAAAAACGCTCTGGCGTGGCATAGCAGGGTAGCCCAGCTTTTGCCGAAATATCTACCATGCACTCAGCAAGCAAATCGGAAAAGGTACCAAAGATCGCATCCACTCGCTCCTCACCGCACATGGCAGCAATGGCAGCAGTGTCACGAGGATCGATAAGATAGGAGCGATCTGCCAGCTGTTTTGCAGGGCCGTCATCATATCCATCTACAACTACGGTATAAATGCCGTACGAACGCGCAAGCTCTACGAGGTCACAAAACTCATCCATAGAACCCAAAATGGCGAGACGACGACCTTCAGGGATTGAAAGCTGCATATCAGCTCTGCCTCCGCTCATTCAGTGTCTCTGTGACACCATCGGCTAGAACGGACTCTCGCTCTACATACTGAGGAGAGCGGTTGACTGTCATAAAAAGGCGGCCAAGATACTCACCCATAACGCCCAAGCACAACAAAATGCATCCAGCGCAAATGAGTATCGTCACCATAAGCGAGCTCCATCCCAGCTGAAGCGATGGATCCAAGAGGCGCCGAATGGCGAGCACAATAGCTCCTACAAAACCTACCCCTCCAACACCTGCACCTAAGATTGAGGCGAGCCGCAGAGGCACCATCGAGAAATTGAGCACGGTTGACCAAAGAGCAATCAGGCTCTTCAAGGTATAACCAGAGCGGCCAACTTCACGATCAAAATGCTGCACCGAGACATTCGCCATATGATGCGTTGCCTTAAACAGAAGGCCCTGAATGTATACAAATGGACCCTCGTATCGCGTAAGCTCCTCGGCCACAAAGCGGCGCATTACAAAAAAATTGCTGACCTCAATTCCGCGCGGGCGACCAGTTAAGGCTCGCATAGTCCACACGGTAAAACCAGAGCCCAAGCGGCGCCACCACGCCTCACGCAGGTCTCCATATGCAGCAAAAACCACATCCCAACCCTGGCATGCCTCTTCGAGCAACAAGCCAATTTGTGAAGGGTGTGTTTGCAGATCATCATCCATAACCAGCACAAGATCGCCGTTTGCATGACGCAGCCCGCACATAATTGCAGCGTGCTGACCAAAATTCCGCGCAAGATTCACTCCCGTAATTGCAAACGGCCCTTGAGCAAGCTCTCGAATGCGATCAAACGTTCCATCGGTAGATCCATCGTTTACTAAAATGAATTCAAAGGGATGACCCAGTTCCGTAAGCGCTGCAGCGGTTAGATCAACCACACGATCAATGACCTGTTCCGAGTAGTAACAGGGAATGACCACGCTCACCAAGGGCTTGGTTGACTCGGCAGCATCCATCTACACAACCTCCCGGTCAAAGTAGCGCTCAATCTCAGCGACAACGGTATCAATATCTTCTCGATCAATTCCATAGTACAAAGGAAGTCGCAAGAGGCGGTCACTATCCGCAGAGGTAACCTCATCTGTTCCGAAAAAGCGACCATAGCGCTTACCCGCTGGAGAACTATGAAGAGGAATATAGTGAAAAACGGCACTAATATCATGTGATTTGAGATGTTCAATCAGGTCTTGGCGCTCATCGAGTGAGCGAAGCTTGATATAGAACATATGCGCATTATGCTTACAGTCAACAGGAATCTGAGGCAGCTCAATAAGACCGCGATCAGCTAATGGAGCAAGTCCTTTGTTATAACGATCCCAGGAAGCCAAGCGATTTTGATTAATCTCATCAGCATGCTCCAGCTCGCCCCATAGATAGGCAGCATTCATATCGCTTGGCAAATAGCTGCTGCCATACTCTTCCCACGTATACTTATCAACTTGACCTTTTAAGAAGCGTTGACGATTCGTCCCCTTCTCCCGGATAATCTCAGCTCGATCATTGAAGGAGGGATCGTTAATGAGAATCGCTCCGCCCTCGCCCATCGAGTAGTTCTTAGTCTCATGAAATGAAAGGCAACCAAAGTCTCCAATGGTACCGAGAGCGCGACCCTTATAGGTACTCATTGCACCTTGAGCAGCATCCTCGACTACACGAAGACCATGGCGATGCGCGATATCCATAATCGTATCCATCTCACAAGCAACTCCTGCATAATGCACAGGAACGATCACACGTGTACGCTCAGTAATTGCCGCTTCAATCTTGCGCTCATCGATATTCATCGTATCTGGACGAATATCAACAAAGACAAGCTTGGCACCAACGAGCACAAAAGCCGTTGCAGTCGTTGAAAAGGTATAGCTCGGCAAAATCACTTCATCGCCGGGAATAAGATCGCAAAGCAACGCTGCCATCTCAAGAGCTGTTGTACCACTTGTGGTAAGTAGCGCCTTTTGACAACCAAAATGCTCTTCGAGCCACGCATGGCACCGCTTCGTAAAAGGACCGTCTCCACAGATCTTTCGATTGGTCTTAATCGCCTCCTCAACATAGGCCAGTTCAGTGCCGAAAAAAGGAGGAATATTAAACGGGATCACACAAGCTCCAATCGAAATAACAGCAAGACATACCGGCTATCTAGTGCGCTGGTGGAGAAGCAATCTTTTTGAGGTAACGACCATAGTCAGCCTTTCCAAAGGCATCAGCTGCCTCAAGCACGCGATCGCGACCAATCCAACCAGCGTTATAAGAAATCTCCTCAAGAGAAGCAATCTTCACGCCCTGGCTTTTTTCAATCACTCGAATAAACTCTCCTGCATCATATAGAGAGTCCACGGTGCCTGTATCAAACCATGCATAGCCGCGTCCAAGCGTTGTGACGTGTAAGCTTCCGTCTTCAAGATACATACGATTCAAATCAGTGATTTCATATTCACCACGAGCAGATGGCTTTACCTGCCGAGCAAAATCGCAAACCCGCTCATCGTAAAAGTACAGCCCCGTTACGCAATAATTTGATCGCGGGCGTTCGGGCTTTTCTTCAATAGAAATTGCCCGTCCTGACGCATCGAACTCGACCACACCAAAGCGCTCAGGATCCTCAACATGGTAGCCAAATACCGTAGCGCCGGTTTTGCGACCTGCAGCCTGAGCAAGATATGAGCCCAAACCACTACCGTAAAAAATATTATCTCCTAAAATCAGAGCACAACGATCGCCATCGATGAAAGACTCACCAATCGTAAATGCTCGAGCGAGTCCATCAGGCTCAGGCTGCACCGCATATGAGAGGTTCAAGCCTAAACGCGATCCATCCTTAAACAGGCGCTCAAAATTCGGCAGATCAGATGGAGTGGAAATGATCAATATGTCCCGAATGCCTGCCATCATAAGCACTGACAGAGGATAGTAGATCATTGGTTTATCGTATACAGGCAGCAACTGCTTCGACGTCACAGTTGTAAGCGGATGCAAGCGTGTCCCTGCTCCACCAGCAAGAATAATGCCTTTCATGACTCTCCCTTAGCAATCGGCATCTATACGAACGGACGACCGACGGCAAGAATCGGTGTAGACGAGTAAACGTTCGAGATTCTAACACCCGACCTTGAAGGATAGGCCTCGATAATGCGATCTCCACCGAGGTAGATTGAAACGTGACCTTGAGTGAAGATCAAATCTCCTGGCTCTCGCTCATCAAAAGAGACATGCTTAAACCGTCCATGCAGGCGCATGAAATTTGCATACTGGTCATGGCCGGGCGTGTAATAGTGATCCCACGGCGTCATAGGATGCAAGTTCATACCGGCTGCGTACAGAGACTGCATCACGAGACCCGCGCAATCTACACCCACACCCGGCGCGCATGCATAATTCCACTTGTACGGCGTTCCTAGATACTCCATGGCTCGGGTGATCATAGCGTTCACACAGTCTTGTCGCGAAGACCACAGGCCGATTCGCGAGGGTGTGCGGTACCCAAAGATACCGTTATCTTGCATCCAAAACGAAACCGTCCGGCTCGAGACTTGATAGTACTGTGGCGGATTTTGATAGCCCAGCTTTGTGCACCGACCACTACGATAATCAAAGAAGCGATCGTATCCATCCAAGCGAACAGTTCCCGTTGCCATGGTTCCGTTGCTATGGAAGTAGAACCAATTGCCGTTCTGCTCCATCCAACCATAGGTAACAAGGCCATTATCCTTAAAGAAATACCAAGAACCATCAACCTCGCGCCAACCGCGAGCCATGACACCGCTTGAACGATCAGAGAAATACCAAATGTTCGGAGCGCCATTTAAGGTATACCAGCCATACCAGAGGTGCCCATCTTGAGCATCCATCCGATAGCGCTTGCCACCCAAATCTAACCAGCCCTTTTTCAGCTGGCCGGTGGACGTATCAGCGTAATACCATGTATGAGGAGCACCATTGACGGTAAACCAGCCATACCAGAGGTGGCCATCTTGCGCGTCCATGCGATAGCGCTTGCCGCCTATATCCAACCAGCCACGGTGCAATTCGCCCGTCTGACTGTCAGAGTAGTACCAGGTATTTGGAGCACCATCTACGGTGTACCAGCCATACCAGAGGTGTCCATCTAGGGCATCCATTCGATAACGACGCCCTTCAAGATCCAGCCATCCCCGATGGAGCGTACCATCCTCGTGATAGTAATAACGTCTATCGCCGCGTGTAACCCATCCTTTATTCCCAATAGATCTGATCTTTTTAAAGCTATAGTTGAGGTCTACATACCCACGAATACCATCTACACTCGCTTTACTGGAACATTGCCAGATACTGCAAGAACCGGTATAGGATAGGGTGTCATTGTACTGAGCAACCCAACGATCCCAACGATTGAATGAGCCATCCGTGAGATACGTTTCCCACCAATGCAAATTTGCATAGACTCCTGGCTCATAACCAGCATCAGCTATGGCAGTACAAAATGCATGCGCCATGGCAGCAAAGGTGGCAGGACCTCCCTCAACCGGGCGACGATGACCAGTGTTATCAACACCTGCTGGACGTCCCGTATCTGGATCTTCATTTTCCATATCAAAATAAATTGGCAGCGAAAGATCGGCAGGACTCACGCCTGCTCGTCTGAGCGTTGCCAATGCCCATATAGCCTCCTGACGAGCAGAAGACCAGTCCCAGGCATAGCTGTAGAGATACAGGCCGAAGGGGATTCCGTTGCGCTTGCAACCAGCAATATTTGCAGCAAATTGATCATCGGGCTCACCGACTCCAAAGCCCAAACGAAAGATTGCAAAACTCACCCCTGCCGCACGAGCGCGCTCCCAATCAACCTTACCGTTTGCATAACTAACATCGACACCCCAGCCAGTTGCGTTAGAAGGCATGGGCGGCACTGATACCGATCTCCGGCTCCGCAACCGCGCTCCTGTGGCAGCAATCTGCTCTCCTGCCTGAAGACGCCAAGAATACGCCAGACGAGGATCAGACGATGGTGTATCTGAAAGAGTCTCGGCTGGGTCCTCACCCTGATCGGTGCCCTCAGGTGTATCCGTGCTCGCAGACTCAACACTATCCAAGTCTGTAGCGCTCTCAGCTAACGCAGACGCATCTGCAGACGAGAGCTCATCTGCCGCCTCCAGATCAGTTACAGGATCTGTTTGCACAGGAGTATCCGTAGATACGAGAGGAACGCTACTGGCTGCAGCCTCTTCACCAGTTGCCGCCGAGCTGATCTCAGCTGCAGCGGTAAACGGGTGAAGAAGTGCAGAAACGAGCAATAAAGAAGCGGCGCACGCGCTCACAGCGGGACGAAAACGAGACATGTGCCTCCTTAACAAGAATGCGGAATAAACGCTCTGCACCTATAATACTTGATGCACACTACCCCTACGAGTTAAGGCTCTATCCCTCCATACCGCCGCTCAAGTCCTCCATTTGTTACCATCTCATACGACTACGCAATTCCGAAGGATCGGAGAACCATGTCACGCTACGACTACCTGATCGTCGGTGCCGGCATTACCGGTGCAATCTTTGCTCATGAAGCACGGCGCGCAGGAAAAACCTGCCTCGTAATTGACAGACGGAAACACACAGCCGGCAATATGTACACGCGCACGGTCTCAGGTATTGAGGTGCACGAGTACGGAGCTCATATTTTTCATACCTCTGACCGCGATGTGTGGAACTATGTAAACCGTTTCGCTGAGTTCAATAACTACATCAACTCCCCCATCGCACGGTATAAAGATGAGCTCTATAACATGCCCTTCAATATGAATACCTTCTCTAAGATGTGGCCTGATGTAGTAACGCCAACAGATGCACGGAAGCGCATTGCGGCACAAATTGCAGCAGAAGATATTGCTGAGCCCACCAACCTTGAAGAGCAGGCGCTCTCGCTCGTGGGGCGCGATATTTTTGAGAAGCTTGTGCGCGGCTATACAGAAAAGCAATGGGGTCGCTCGTGCTCTGAGTTGCCAGCCCATATTATCCGTCGGCTCCCCTGTCGCTTTACTTATGACAATAACTACTTTAATGATCGCTGGCAGGGCATCCCTATCGGGGGCTATACCAAGCTGATTGATCGCATGCTTGAAGGCACTGAGGTCAAGCTCAATACTGAGTATCGCGATCTCGTGGCTCAAACTCCAGATATTGCTGATCGCATTATTTATTGCGGACCTATTGACGGCTTTTACGACTATGAGCTCGGTACGCTTGAATACCGCAGTCTTCGCTTTGAGACCGAAGAGCTTGAGGAGGAGAACTATCAAGGCGTTGCCGTGGTGAACTATACCGAGCGCGAGGTTCCATATACGCGCATCATTGAGCACAAGCACTTTGAGTTTGGTGCGCAAGATACAACTGTTATTACCCGCGAGTATCCGGCAGACTGGAAGCCCGGAGACGAGCCCTACTATCCGGTTAATAACGAGCGCAATATGCAGCTCTATCAGCGCTATGCGGCGCGAGCAGCAGCAGAGGATCGGGTTGTATTTGCTGGTCGCTTAGGTGAATACCGCTACTACGATATGGACAAGGCCGTAGCCGCCGCCTTCCGTCTGGTACAAGCAGAACTGGGGCATGAGCCTGCAGCGCACTAAGCAAGGACGCGTACGCGAGCGTGCGTGTGCGATTGAGCTTTTAGCGAGCTGAGAGACGGTCAATAAGCTCAACGGCTCGAAGGTAGGACTGAGCGCGATCAAACTCGCGCTCAGCCACCGATCGAGCAGCGTGTCCCAACTTGGTACAGCGCGCTCGGTCATGGCTCAACGCTACGAGTACGTCTGCCAAGCCTGCTACATCGCCCGGCTGAACATTGATGCCAAAACCATCTCGGCAAACCTTTGAGCGAAATTCTTTATCCATTGAAGAGTTAATCATGGGCACACCAGCAGCAAGATAATCGCCAATCTTAGTGGGCACGCTCTGTGGAGCCCCTGCTACCAGCGAGTTCACCACAACGTTTGAGCAAGCCAGGTGCGCTGCCATTTCTCCATAGGGCAGATAGCCCAAAAAGCGCGCGGGACATGCGGTCTGTTTTGCTACAGACTCAATAGCCGCCCGATCAGGGCCATCGCCTAAAACGACCAGCTCAATAGCTGGGTTCTCACGCGCGGCACGCGCCACCGCCCGCACCAATGTTGCAAGGTCATACAAAGGCGAGATATTGCCTGCATACGCTACACGAAACACCTCATGCGCAGGCGAGGTGAACATTGAGGGAGCACCTTGAGCTGAGCTTTCCCGAATGCTTGCTGCATGCGCCTTTACCTCAGCATCAAAGGTAGCAAGGTCATTGCCAACATAGAGCACGAGCTTGGGTATATCTTCTGCACGATCGCGAAAGGCACGAGCTGCATAGCTCTCTGATGTCCCCACCACCGCATCTGCGAGTGCAAAAGCACGTCGCGCTTGGCGGGCAAAGGGTGCAAATAACAGATCAGAGATAATCGGTACATTGAGTGCCATGCGAAACGCTTCAGGCCAGAGATCGTTGACATCAATTACAAAGGGAATCTTATGGCGGTGCGCTGAACGAGCTGCGGCAGCTGCCACATCATTGGGGGGAATCTGGCAATAAATCAGGTCGTAATCGGGATGCTCATCAAAATAAGCACGCACACGACGCGCCATAACGTGGTGTGCCCAGATGCGCTGCGGACACATATTTGCCGGATACGAAGGCTCCTCAATAAACCGAACCCGAAACGGATGAGCAGCATAATCCAAGCTGGCTAGATTGCGCTGGCGCTTCTCCCAATGCTGGAAAGACGCCGTAATAAAATCAACCTCAAAGCCATGCTCGGCGAGCAACGATGCAAGATAGGTATAGCGTGTTGCCCCTCGTACCTCGTTTCCTAGCTTGGCATCTACCGAGAGAACAGCAATACGACGAGCTCTACTCATCTACAACCACCCTCCCGATCATGAACGCCAGCCTTTCTTGATCCGCTGAATCAAAGCATAGCTGATACCAAGGTAGTTCAGGATGAGAGCAGACCAGTACCGCCGTTCACCGCGCCGGAACTGCCCAGGGTGAAATTCACGAAGCTTTTTACGAAACTCACGTGCGCGCGCTCGCCCTCGACGGCGATCTCCGTCAAAAAGCAAGGCTATATTGTAGTGCGTATCAATAAGCAAGTGTACCTTCTCACTCAGGTACGCACGAGCTGGAGCAGCGAGCGCCTCGCCTGAGATCGTCTGAGGCCCCCGACCCACCTCCACGTCGGCGAGATAGTGCAGAAGCTCCCACACCACACGGGTATGATCTGCCCACCGCTTTACATAGTTGGTATGGCTCACGCTTTGAGCTGCATTGCCTACCTGGTACTGATAGGTTTCTATATCGAGGTATGCGATCGTTTCTGCAGGCACGCTAGCTTTTACCACATACTCATAATCCTCGTAAAACGTACGTTCTAACAAGTGAATGCTCAAGCCTTGCAAATAATCGGTACGCGCCGTGAGCGTGTGGATCATGATCTGAAAGACCGTATCCCCATTCGTGAGCACCGAAGCAAACGGTAGAGCATGCCCGGTCTCTACACCTTCTGCCAGCGGAAACTCTCGTGAGAGGCCCGTCACCATATCTACCTCGCGCTTGCGATCTATAACTAGATCAGCATGAAGGTTTGCCAGCGCATTCAGAAAAGCATCAAGTCCCTCGGTATCCATCCAATCGTCGCCATCGAGCACGCGAAAATATCTGCCGCGCGCAGCCGCAAGCCCGGCGTTAACTGCCGAGCCATGACCGCCGTTCTCTTTGGATACCAACCGAAAAATCTCGGGTGCCGTGCGTATAAACTCACGAGCAATAGCTGCCGTGCCATCTCGAGAGCCATCATCAACCACAATGACTTCGAGTCGGCCTGCAAAACGTGGATCGGACAAGGAGGTAAGGCCACGGCGAAGATATGCCTCAACGTTATAGCAGGGCATAGCAATGCTCAAAAGCGGACGCGCGGACTCAGGCGTGTCAACAGAAGCGTCTACGGTCACGCCCTCAAGCTCATCGAGAGCGGCAGGTTCATCATCACGCTCGCGCTCTGCTACCTGTGCCTGAACATCATCTCCTACCATCCTTAACCAACCTCCTCTCGAATAACCGCTCCAAAACCTCGGGCTGCTCGAGTGCGCATCACATGCAATACGCGCCCGGTCAGCAGCATCAGATGAGGCTCACCGAGGCGCACTAACAGATTTGCCCATCGTGCAAGTCGGCCACCTTTGCCTGTAGCCGCACGCACCAAAAGCACCACCAAAGGATCATTTCTTACTTTGCGCGCCCACGCGAGACGCTCAGACGCACTCATGCCCGAGCGCGGATCGCAATTGCGCTCCAAGGCAGACATGATATAGCGCGTTAAGCGAACACCCAATCGAGCCCGTGTATCGGCTCCGTCAAGCCCCCAGCGACGCTGCTGGTTATAGAGCTCTTGCACACGGCGATAATGCAGGTCAAAATACGCCGGCTCAAAGCGACCCGTCAAACTTTTGCCAGAAAGAGCCGCAGGCACGCGCTTTGCATAGTGATACGGAGCGTTACGAAGGAGGCACGCAGCATGGGCACGGTCGAGTACGGCAATATTGAAAAGAATATCCTCGATGAGCGGAGCATCTTCAAAGAGCAGATCGCGAAGCACGTCTCGACGGTACACCTTATTCCACGCAAAGCCTAAAAGCGTTGCTTCCTCCAGCCCAAGTACCAGCGCGTGGAGCTCTGCGCCTGCATACGTACCCACTGTAGCTGGAAGAATTGCGCGGGAGGCCTGCTGGTTGCCTGCCTCATCTACCAGCACCTCGGTATAGCCAAAAATTGCCAGATCGGGCGCATCGTCTGTTGTCAGCTCTGCTAGTGCAAGCTCTAAAAAGTCCGGATCATAGCAATCGTCGGGATCAGGCATCCAAATAAAGGATCCCCGCGCGGCTGCAAGGCCGGTATTTCGCGCGGCAGACAGTCCACGATTTTTTTCATGGCAGAGCTTGCGTATACGTGTATCACGCTCGGCGGCTGCTTCTAAAATTGCTCCCACACGATCAGGCGAACCATCATCGACGGCGATGAGTTCCCAGTTTGTTACTGTCTGTGCCTGCACGCAACGTATGGCAGCGGGTAAATCCTTCGCCACCCGGTAACACGGCATAATGATAGAAACGAGTGGAGCCCCCATTACAATCAGCCAAACTGTTCACGGTAGGCGCGGCAAACCGCCTCCACCTCATCCACCATGCGGAGCTGGCCTTTCTCAATCCACGCTGCGCGCGTGCAGAGACGCTCCACCTGCTCGATGGAATGACTCACGAACAAAACGGTTACATTGCCCGAATCGATAAAGCTCTGAATTCTGCGCTCGCATTTTTCTTGGAAAAAGACGTCTCCTACAGAAAGCGTCTCGTCCACGATGAGGATATCGGGCTCGACCACCGTGGCAATGGCAAAGGCAATGCGCGCCACCATGCCGCTGGAGTAGTTCTTCATGGGCATATCAAGAAAGTCTGCAAGCTCGGCAAAGTCCACAATACTATCGAGATGCTCTTGCATGAAGGCGCGATCGTGGCCCAGCAGGGCACCATTTAAAAAGATATTCTCCCGCGCAGTCAACTCCAGATCAAAGCCCGCACCCAGCTCAATGAGAGGCGCGATGGATCCGCGCACAGAAACCGAACCTGAGGTAGGCTCCAAGACGCCTGCAATAACCTTGAGCATGGTGGATTTGCCTGAACCGTTGGTGCCCACCAAGCCCATGACCTCGCCTTTTTTAACCTTAAAGCTCACGTGGTCTAAGGCGTAAAACTCTTTAAAGAAAAGCTCTCGTTTAACGAGCTTAATAAAATACTCTTTTAGACTATTGAGCTGCTCACTTGCCATATTAAAGACCATCGTTACGTCGTTGACCTCAACGGCATACTCAGGTGCATGAGAAGCTTGAGATGTTGCGGAAGCACTCACGGCTGGGGAGCTGGCTGCGAGCGCATCCTTGGCAGGTGTGCTCTCGGCATAAGTCTCACAAGCAGATGTGGTGTCGTTAGCAGATGTGCTCTCGGCATGGGTCTCACATGCGGAGGCTATGTCCGTGGCGGAACTCTCCCCCATATGAGCTGCGCAACACGCAGGGGCGCTTGCCTGCATTTCTTTGCTGGTATCTGGCATAGCGCCTCCTTAGACGTACAGGATGAACTTGTGCTCGGTCTTTCGAAACACAAAGATACCAATAAGCATAGCAATCGCCGCCCAAAGCGTGCACATACCCAAAAGTTCTGGTGAGGGTGGGCGCTGCCACAAGAAAATATCTCTCATAAACTGCAGGTAGTTGTACATTGGGTTAATCTTTACCAAGGAGATAATCCACATGGGAGCATGCTTTGCTTCAAGCAAAGACAAATCCCAAAAGATGGGCGTGAGATACGTCCACGCAGTCAGCACCACGCCCCAAAGATGTATGACATCTCTAAAAAAGACTGCAAGCGCGCCGATGGTTAGACCAACACCGACGCAGAAGAACATCAAAAGCAAAAGGCCTACGGGTAACCACAGCAAATTAAGGGTTGGCATGATGCGGAAGAAGAGCATCACAATCGCCACCGCAATGAGTGAGAAGGAGTAGTTGACCAGGGCAAAGAGCACCTTTTGAACAGGGAAAATATAGCGGTGCACCTTGATCTTTTTCAGTAGCGGTGCCGCTTGGATGATTGAGGTCAGTGCAGCGTTTGTGGAATCTGCCATAAGTGTAAAGGTAACGTTTCCCACAATGAGGTAGAGCGGAAAGTTCTCTACATTGCTTCCAAACAGGTAGGAAAACACGATGCTCATAATGACCATCATGAGCAGCGGGTTCAACACACTCCACGCCACACCTAAGAAACTGCGGCGATACTTCAGTTTGAAATCCTTACCTACAAGCTGCTCTAAGATGAGCAGATCCTTCTTAAAGAAGGCAGGAGGAAAAAGGCCACGTGGTTTTGTAGATGCTGGCGGCACAAAAACCCGCCTCCTCGTCAACGACAGCGATCTTGAGCATTTGAAATCGCTGGATCTCACAGCGGTTTATGCTACCATCCGCAGCCACCACAGACAAACCAACGACGGGCTGCAGCCCTGAGATCCACGATACGGGCACGCACTGCTCTGTGCACTGCGCTACGAGCAGCTTTGCGAGGCCGCAGCCTTTGGACCCATCCCTAGCTCAAGGTTGGGAATATGCGCAAGATCTGCCAGGGTAAAGCCATCAACATAGTGCTCAATAGCCTCTTCAAGCCCAGACCAAAATCTCACGGTAGAACACATCTCCGAGCGCGCACAGAGCCCCTCTAAGCCCTCGCACGCAACGGCTCCAGCATCTCCTTCAGCCGCACGCAAGACCTCTCCCGCAGTAATATTTGCGGCCGGGCGCGCAAGGATATATCCCCCGCCTTTTCCGCGCACACCGCGAATCAAGCCTGCAGCCTGCAAGGGACGAACAAGCTGCTCTAAGTACTTGAGCGATATCCGCTCCTTTTCAGCCACCGAACGAAGCGAAACCCGAACCCCACATTCAGCAAAGGCAGCGAGGTGAATCATAAGCCGCAGCGCATAGCGACCCTTTGATGTAACGAGCATATTCCCTCCCTCGCTGCGCTCAGCGCGAACTTACTGCAACTCACTCGGTGCATCGGCAACCATGGTCTCTAAGGTGCGCCAGGCGAGCTGAGCGCATTTCACGCGTGCCGGCATATGCGAGATGTCCTTGAGCTCTGCTGCCTCGTCTAAATCTTCAAGCTCATCTTCTGTGAGCTCATCACCGCGAATCATAGCCAGAAACAGACCAGCGAGTCGGCGAGCCTCATCGATGGTTTCTCCTGTAATTAGATCCGCCATGATATCTGCCGAGGCTTGGCTAATTGCGCAACCATGTCCCGTAAAACTAGCCTCTTGAATGCGATTGCCCTCAACGCGCAGCTGCAAAACAAGCTCGTCGCCACAACTCGGATTAATACCTGCCTGCTCATGGGTAGGAGCATCCATCTCATAGCGATAGTCGGGGTGGCTACTGTGCTCCATAAAGGTTACTGAGGAGTAGATATTAGCCATGAAAGACCTCCCAGACCTTCTTCAAGCCCGCAATAAAGGCATCAATATCACGCGCATCGTTATAGAAGGCAAGGCTTGCGCGACAGCACGCCCGATGCTCAACCTGAAGCCAGGCCAAGAGCGGCTGAGCGCAGTGATGACCAGCGCGAATACACACGCCCTCGGCATCTAAGATGCTCGCAACGTCGTGCGGGTGAATACCCTGCACATTGAAGCTCACCACTCCATGGTGGCGATCCCAGTAGATAGAGCCAATGATATCTACAAAGGGCAACTCCACCATGCGGCTCATCAGATAGTGAACCAAGGCACGCTCACGAGTCTGAATAGACTCATAGCCCACCTCATCGGTTATATAGCGCAAGGCTGCACCCAGCGCATAGATGCCAGCAGCATCTTGCGTGCCTGCTTCAAATTTCTCGGGAACCGGAGCCCACACGGCAGCTTCTTCGGTTACAGAGTCAATCATCTCCCCGCCGGTAAGCATGGGCGGCATACGCTCCAAAAGCTCGTGGCGACCCCACAGCACACCGACACCCATAGGTCCTAAGGCTTTATGGGCAGAAAATGCCAAGAAGTCTGCACCAAGCGCCTGAACATCGATAGGCATGTGCAAAACCGACTGAGCGGCATCTACCACCACATACGCCCCGTGCTTGTGTGCAGCGCAAGCCAGCGCGGCAACCGGGTTTTCTACCCCCATTACATTGGAGACATGGCCAACCGCCACGATCTTGGTGCGCTTCCCGATCTTTTCTGCAATCTCTTGAGCGGAGAGCTCACCGGTGGCACTCGGGCGCAAATACACCAGGTGAGCGCCGGTCTTTCGGGCAACCTCTTGCCAGGGAATGAGGTTGGAATGATGCTCCATGATGGTGAGGGCAATCTCGTCACCCTCTGAAAGCACGAGGGGAGCAAAGGACTTGGCAACCAGATTTAAAGCCTCGCTGGTATTTCTCAAAAAGATAATGTCACGTGAAGCATCTGAGCCAGAAGCAGAGTGTTCTGCCGCGGTATCTGCTCCAATAAAGCGAGCAACCTGAGTACGAACCTTCTCAATCGCCTCAGTTGCTTCAACCGAAAGTGAGTAGAGTCCACGCAACGGATTAGCATTCATGCTCTCATAAAAATGCCGCTGGGCATCTAAGACCGAGGCCGGCCGCTGCGACGTGGCAGCACTATCAAGAAAGCTCAGATCCGGACGAGCAGCTAGGAGTGGAAAGTCAGCCTTATAGGGGTTTTTCGCAATATCGATCTTCGGCCATGCCCGCGATGCCTCATCGCTCGCATCAAACACGAGCTCACCGGGTGCCGTGCACGTCTCACATGCTACATTCTCAGCATCGATCATGCGATTTCCTCCTCAAGATCGACCCCCATATGATCGGCCAGCCGAGCTACTGCAGCTCGGATCTTTTTTGTTGGAGCGGCGTGGGCAGCATCTTCAAGCTTGGCTGAGGTAAAAAGAGCCTCTGCCTGCGTTTCAGAAATGCCACGCGAGCTCAGATAAAAGAGTTGATTGGGGCGCACGTGCCCGATGGTCGCTCCATGGTTTCCGGCAACGTCATCTTCATCGCACAAGATGACCGGAACCGTCTTGTTCTCAACGCGCTCATCGGCAATCAAAACAGTTTCGTGCTCAGCCCCCTCACTGCCAGAGCATCCATGCATCAAATCAATCGTGCCACGCAGTACCTTCGTACTCGCACCTGTAAGCACGCCATTCGCATCCATATCTGAACGGGTACGACGACCGAGGTGGCGAGGTGCATAGTTAAAATCGCGAATTTGCTCTCGCACGCCAAGGTAGCTGGTGCGCACCTCAAGGCGTGAAGTATCTCCTCGAAGATCCGCCGCAAGTCCTGTGCAAGAAGTACCGGCACCCAAAATCGTATGAGAGATATCTACATGCGCCCCCTCATCAAGCAAGATGCCCGTATCGTCAAGAGCTATGAAGGCATCATCTGCGGTTTGTACATAGGTCACGCGCACGCGGGCGGCAGAGCCAGCAAAGATCCGCAGGCTCGAACCAATGAGCCCAGCGCAAGATCGAGCATCAATATGAGCAGCTCCTGGAGCAGGGGTTTTCGCGGGCTTTGCCGTGGAAGGTGCCTGGGGTGCCGAGTTTTGAGGCGACGTGGACGACGTCTGACCTGATTCCGCACCAAGCTGGGTGCGACTGAAAGCACCTTCATCCACGCCATCTAAAGCAATAACCAGATCAAGGGTAGATCCACGGCGTGCAATCACATCAATCGCTGTTGCCCGCGCCGCGCCAATGCGCCCATCGAGCTCCACACGCACTGCTGCAGATAAGCCTCCAGGCACGTCGAGCACAACAGGCTTACCAGCAAGGCCTCGAAGATATGCGTACGCCTCCGATCCCATGCCGGTACGAAACGCCTCACCAACCGAGAGCTCCTGCTCAACGCGAAGCGCCCCTTGCTGATACTCAGAAAGTGCGGGCACCTCAAGGGGATCCAGCTCACCTGCAACAAGGCGCTCTCTTGCTGCAGCGTCTCCCGGAGCCTGTCCGCGCTCACGACCAGCGAAACGTTTATCTGCTAACACGAGCTCAGTATCAAAGGCACCAGCAACACCTAAGACCGCCTCAGTCGCGGTATCGGGTGTAGCCACAGACGCAGACGGAGCCGTACCCGCCGGAGCGGTTTCGGGCGTACCACCCGACGTGCTTTCAGACACGCTTTCTGGCGCAGCTGACGCCACCGTCGTAGTCGTCGGCACCATCGTAGCTGCCGCTGTACCCGTCGGCACACATGTAACCGTAGCTGTCTTTGGCTCTACCACTAAGCCTGCTGGCAGATCAATATGAGCATCATTCATTTTGAGCCAACTCCAGGTAGGAGCAGGCATCCGATTAATGCTTGAGAGGGTTTGAGCAACGTTTTGTGCCATTAGCCAATCGCCCCTTCCATCTCGAGCTTAATGAGGTTATTCATCTCAACGGCATATTCCAGCGGAAGCTCTTTTGAGACTGGGCTCGCAAAACCATTCACAATCATGGTTCTTGCCTCTTCTTCAGAGATCCCTCGGCTCATGAGATAAAACACCTTGTCATCCCCAATGCGGCCAATCGTGGCCTCATGCCCGATATTCACGTCCTTGGCGCGAATATCCATAGCTGGAATGGTATCTGATCGCGACTCGTTATCGAGCATCAATGAGGCGCAGGATACACTTGCAGCAGAACCCCGAGCAGCAGGTACGGCCACAATTGAGCTGCGGAAGGTCTGCACACCGCCGCCCTTCGAGATGCCCTTGCTCTCAATGGAGGCCGTGGTCTCAGGCGCTCCTAACACCACCTTGCAACCCGTATCGAGATTTTGGCCAGCACCGGCAAAGGTAATGCCCGTAAATGAGCTCTTTGCACGCCGACCTGCCAGAATACTCATGGGATAGAGATAGCCTACGTGGCTTCCAAAAGAACCCGAGATCCATTCAATCTCGCCATCTTCCTCAACGCGCACACGCTTGGTGTTGAGGTTATACATATTTTTGGACCAGTTCTCGATCGTTGAATAGCGCAGGTGTGCTCGCTTGCCCACAAAGAGCTCAACGGCACCAGCATGAAGATTTGCCACGTTATATTTTGGAGCCGAGCAGCCCTCAATAAAGTGCAAATCAGCGTCGTCTTCCACAATGATCAAGGTGTGCTCAAACTGACCAGCACCCTTTGCATTTAAGCGAAAATAGCTCTGAAGCGGAAAATCGAGCTTGGTATTGGCGGGCACATACACAAAGGAACCGCCGCTCCACACCGCTCCATGGAGAGCTGCAAACTTATGATCAGTTGGCGGAATGAGCGTCATGAAGCGCTCGCGAATGATCGCCTCCCAGCGCGGATCCTCAAGAGCCTCCTCAATGCCAGAGTAGACAATGCCCATCTTTGCGGCGGTATCCTGCATATTGTGATACACGAGCTCAGAGTCGTACTGAGCGCCCACGCCGGCAAGATAACTCCTCTCCGCCTCCGGAATTCCTAGCCGCTCAAAGGTATTCTTAATATCTTCTGGCACCGAATCCCAGTCAGCCTGTTGCTCCGTATTGGGCTTTACATACGTAACAATATTGTCCATATCAAGGCCAGAAATGCTCGGCCCCCACACAGGGCCTGGCGTATTCTGGTAAATCTCGAGCGACTTGAGCCGCAGCTCAAGCATCCAGTCTGGCTCATGTTTGCGCTCGGAGATCTCACGCACGATCGCCGGAGTTAAACCGGCGTCTAAGCGCTCAAAGCCCTCCTCGCCATAGGTAAAATCATAGAGGCTGCGGTCAATATCCGCGACCTCTGCTCGCTTCTTTGCCATGGCTCTACGCCTCCTGCGAAAGGCCAGCAGGTGCGGTGATGGGGGTTTCGAATGACTCAAACCCGTGCTCGTCGATCCACGGGATGAGCGAGGCATCATCTTCGCGCACGATCTGACCGTTGACCATCACATGCACCCGATCAACGTCCACATGCTCCAAGATACGCGTATTGTGAGTAATGATTACGAGCGACCCGCCGGTTGTGCGCCGATAGAGTTCCATACCATTGGAGACCACAGAAAGCGCGTCTACGTCCAAACCAGAGTCGGTCTCATCCAAAATAGCAAGGCGAGGCTGGAGCAGCAAAAGCTGGAGCATCTCCATCTTCTTTTTCTCACCGCCAGAAAAACCAACGCCGAGCTCTCGATTGAGATAGGACGTATCCATATCAAGGGCGGAGGCGAGCTCCTTCACGCGGCGACGAAACTCCTTGCCTTTCATCTCAAGTCCAGGGCGGCCAGCTATAACGGCACGCAAAAAGCTCGAAAGAGGGACTCCCGGAATTTCTACGGGAGCCTGAAATGACATAAAGATGCCAGCAAGGCTTCGCTTATCGCACGATAGCTCACTGATGTCTTGCCCGGCAAACTCAATGGAACCCGCAGTAAGGGTAAAAACCGGATCACCCATGATGACGTGACCCATGGTAGACTTACCTGCGCCGTTAGGCCCCATGAGCACATGGGTCTCTCCTGAATTTACGGCAAAGTTAACTCCGTGAAGGATAGTCTTGTCCTCCACTGAGGCTGTAACGCCACTCAGGCTGAGCAACGGCTCGCTACAAGCGGTGGTGCTCATATGTTCCTCTTTCCCCCATGCCAGCTGTGCCGGTGCGCACCAGCCGGACGATAATCATACTAATCTCGTCTGATTAACAATACCCAGAGTAGGAACAGGGTCAAGCACTCACCGCTTAAAATCCTAGGAATCTGCTCAGATATTACGCACCCGCATGGCACGCATCGCATTGAGAATTGCAATAACTGCCACGCCAACATCACCAAAGACTGCAAGCCACATATTAGCCATGCCAAGGGCTGCAAGCACCAGAATGAGCAGCTTAATACCGAGGGCAAAAATAATGTTTTGCCAGACGATCCCCATGGTTTTGCGGGCAATCCGAATCGCACGGGCAATATTGGAAGGACGATCGTCCATCAAGACCACGTCTGCCGCCTCAATGGCAGCGTCGCTTCCCATAGCACCCATGGCAATACCAACATCTGCACGCGTAAGCACCGGAGCGTCGTTAATACCATCTCCCACAAAGGCCAAGTGTCCATGTTCGCCCTCAGCTTCAAGCAGACGCTCAACCTCCACGACCTTGTCTTCAGGCAGAAGCTGGGACTTTACCTCATCAACCTTCAGCTCAGCAGCAACAGCTGCAGCCACCTCAGCGCGGTCGCCGGTCAGCATGACCGTACGCTCAATTCCTGCCTGTTTTAGCTCCTGAATTGCTTGCGACGCGTCTTCTTTTACCGCATCTGCAATAACGATATGTCCCACATAGCGGCCATCCACACTCACGTGCAAAATGGTGCCAGCAAGATTGCACTCATGAAAATGAGACTCGTGAGCACGCATGAGCTTATCGTTGCCAACAAGCACCGTATACTCGTCGACCTGCGCCACAATGCCGTGACCAGACTCTTCAGAGACGCCTTCTAAACGCGTCTCATCAATGGGGCCTGAGTAGGCAGCCTTGACCGAAAGCGCGATGGGATGATCTGAATAGGCCTCGGCGTGCGCGGCAAACGAGAGCACATAGTCGGGGTCAAAGCCGGCTTCGGGATGAATTGCCACCACATTAAAAGTGCCGTTAGTAAGCGTTCCGGTCTTATCAAAAACAACCGTATCGACCGCTGCAAGTGCCTCAAGGTAATTTGAGCCCTTTACCAAAATGCCCAGCTTAGAGGCACCTCCAATGCCGCCAAAAAAGGAAAGCGGAACACTGATCACCAAGGCACACGGGCAGCTCACCACTAAAAACGTCAGGCCGCGCAAGACCCAGTCGCTGATTGAACCTAAGCCAAAAAGCGGTGGCAATAGAGCTATGGCCAAAGCTGCCGCGCAAACCGCCGGTGTATAGAGACGGGCAATCCTAGTAATGAAACGCTCCGTCCGAGCCTTCTTCTCGCTCGCATTTTCTACCAGCTCAAGAATGCGGCTCACCGTTGACTCGCCAAAGGGGCGCTGCGTTTTCACGTGCAAGAGACCAGTCATATTAATGCAGCCAGAAATGATGAGGTTTCCTACCTCTACGTGACGCGGCACCGACTCTCCGGTGAGTGCCGCAGTATCAAGCTGTGAGCTACCATTGACAACTACACCATCGATGGGTACGCGCTCGCCGGGCTTCACGACAATAACGTCTCCGACTGCAACCTCATCTGGATCAACCTGAACCAGCGTGCCATCGCGCTCGATATTGGCAAAATCAGGTGCAATATCCATCATGGCAGCAATGGACTTGCGACTCTTACCAACGGCATAGCCTTGGAAGATCTCTCCCACCTGGTAAAAGAGCATCACAGCCGCACCCTCTGCCATATGCGGAGAGGAGTCTGGGAAAAAGACCATGGCAAAAGCCCCTAAGGTTGCTACAGCCATGAGGAAGTTTTCATCGAAGATGCTGCCCCGGCGAATATTGCGAGCAGCGCGAAAGAGCACATCGTGACCAGCAATGAGATAGGGCACGACATAAAGAGCAGACACCACGTAAAAGGCGGCATCAGCGGAAACGAGGTGCGTGAGCACTCCTGTTTCGTCTGCAATCATGACGATGGCAAAGATGGCGAGTGCAATTCCAATCCGCTTGGTCTTAGCAGCAAGCGATTCACGGCGACGACGCTTACGTACCGGCTTCTTAGCCACGATGCCCTCCCTTAGCTTCGTGTTTTGAGGTGCTCCTGCCCTGAGGGGGTATTTCTAAACCAAGACAGCACAGTCTGGCTCCAGCTCAGCAATACGGTCAATCACGCGATCGAGCACCTCATTAAAGCTGCTTTCCGCAGCTTCGAGTGCGAGCTTTTGCGTCATAAAGTTGATAGAAACCTTTTGAACCCCATCCACAGCTGCCAGATCCTCCTCAAGCTTGGCGGCACAAGCAGCACAGTCGATCTCATCGAGCTTAAACGTCTTTCTCATGGTTGCATTCCTTCCCTCTTGATCGGCATGACTACCAGCAACTGCTACAGCAGCTGATTGGACAGCGTTGACATCAGGCTCATCGGAAAGCTCGCGCAGAGCAGCAAGCTCCATCACGTGGCTCATGCCTTGGCGCATGATGGTATTCACGTGATCGTCATCAAGCGAGTACAGAACACTTCTGCCCTCACGATGGAACTTGACGAGCCGCGCCTGGCGGAGCGTTCGCAACTGATGTGAAACGGCACTTTGTGATGAACCGACGGCTTCTGCGATTTCTCGAACCGCGCGCTCCCCTTCCATCAGCGAGCAGAGAATCTTGACACGCGTGGTATCTGCGAACATGCGAAACAAATCGGCCACCAGGCTCAGCGTCTCCTCTGATGGCAGAGGGTCTATAGACTGAGGCGCAGGCGCTGTGGACACAGGCGCGGTGGGCGCGTCTGTTGCGTTATCACGAGACGTACGTAGCTGAGCAGACGAGCCATCTGTGGAATGTACTGGCGGTGTCCAATGCGATCCTCCCATGTTTCTCCCATCATATGAACGATCGCTCATATATCTGAATCTCATTATATGAATGATCATTCATATGTCAAGGAAATAAACCCCGCGCGTTATTTTGTGTACAAGATGGGCATGAGATATGAACCAGCATTGGCGGGCTTTAATAAGATGCGGCGTAGATCTCTTCGGTGCTGTCCTCGCTGCGCTCGCAAAGTGACTCAGAGGAGCGCTGTAGATCTCTTCGGTGCTGTCCTCGCTGCGCTGCGGAGGCACCTGCGAGATCTCACCGCTCCTCTTTCAGCCCAGACTGATGGGACTCGCCGCTCCCCTCTCAATGCAAGCTACAGATCTCACCGCTCCTCTACCCCTCGCTACCATGCCGAGCAAGACCGATCATCATCGATGGCTCTAACAAAACACGGCTGCCCTATCAGAGCATTTCAGACCTAACGCAGGCTACGAGCTCTCAAAACTTGTCATGTTTTCATGCAAAAAGGGGCACCGACCTCTATCGATACCCCTCAAACAGCTACGCGCTTTGCCCTACCTCCCCCAGCAATATCTAACGGGAGGCTAAGTATTTTGCAGAAGTTAGTCTTCGGAACTTAGCAGCTCAATTTCAAACGTAAGATCGGCACCGGCAAGCTCATGATTTGCATCAAGGGTGACTTCCTCAACGCCAATCTCGGTTACCTTAACCCGGAATGGCTGACCATCAGGGCTTGCGAGGTAGAGCTGATCGCCTACGCGAACATCTTGATCTTCAGGCATATGCGCCTTTGCGATCTTGAAGATCATATCGTCGCGCACCTCGCCGTAAGCATCCGCCGCAGGAATTCGAACCGTACGCTTCTCGCCTACCGCCATATCCTTCACCGCAGCATCAAAGCCAGCAATCATCTGACCAGCGCCACAAGTAAACGCAAGAGGCTCCCCACGATCATAGGAACTATCAAACTGTGTGCCGTCATCCAAGGTGCCTCGGTAGTGGACGCTCACGTGCTTGCCATCGTTGGACATGAAAACCCGCTTTCTGCTTATAGAATGTTGCGAAACAACTATATAGGATTGACTCAGCTCTGCCGGAGCAGAGCTTTGAATGCATGAAAGCGACAGTGGTCGCGCTTTGCCATACGCGAGCAGGCGAAATGGAGGTGTACGGTGCCAGCGCGTACAAACACGGAGATTTACCATGTCGATCTACCTGGTCGAGGTGCTATTCCTGTATCGGTGCGCCGTGCATTAGTGCACAATATGAATCTGCGCATCCGCCGCAATGGAACGCTTGCAGCAAGCGTGCCTACTAAAACCTCGAGCGAGCGTATCCAGCAATTTTTAAACGCACATCTGTATTGGATTGCTTCACGCCTGGCAGAGCAGGAGCAAAAACGAGCTGCGCTTACACGTGCAAAGGAACAGGCAGGAAGCGGAAAATTTCCACTTTGGGGCAAGCTTTGCAACCTGCCGAACCATGTCGCGCCAGATGATGAGCACACAATCGATCAGATCTACAAGCAAGAGATGGGACGCCGCCTACCAGAGCTCGCACGAGCGGCAGAGCGGCACAGTGGCGTTGCCGCAACGTCGTGGAGTATTCGCACTATGAGCTCTCGTTGGGGCTCGTGCACGCCACGCTTAGGTGCAATCCGTATTAACGCCCGGCTTGCCGCATACCCACCTGACTGCCTTGTCGCCGTTATCTTTCATGAACTCGCGCATCTCAAAGAACCGAGCCACAATACGCGCTTTCATGAGATCTTGAACGCCTGGTGCGCTGAAAGCGCAACGACTCTCGCACAACTCAAGCGCTCAGCATGGGAAATTGCAGCTGAGCAGACGTAGCTTATTACCGGCGAATACGCTCTATTTCTACACCACAAGAAGTGAGCGGCAAACCCACCGGAGCCCAGGGCTTTTCAATCTTTACTCGCACGCCTCGCACGCTAGGATACATGGTCAAAATCCAAGTAGCTACATGCTCAGCAGCGGCCTCAATGAGCTTGAAGGTATGTTTGCGCAATAAGGTATCAACACCTGAGCAGACTTCGCCATAATCAATGGACTGGGTGAGATCATCGTTTTTGCCTGCAGCAACTAAATCAGCAAAAAGCGTTAAGGAGACTACAAACTTCTGACCAAGCTCATTTTCTGCGGGATATACCCCATGATTGGCAAAGACCTCAAGTCCTTCGATCAAAATCTTATCGATACCGGAAAGCTCAAGAGTCTGAGCGGGAGCGATGGGATGGATATTAATTGGAAGGCTTTCCTTTGCGCGGGCAAGATCTGCTCGGCCGTCAGAATTCACACGTTCCGGCAATTGATGCTGAGACATGAAACCTCCTAAATACTTGGACTCAAATTCTTCCGCTCATCTGGCCATTTACATACTTCACGAGCAGGACAAGCATAGCAAGGACGCGAGGCTTTATCTGCCCATGCGATGACCTGGGCAAGCACATCTTCAGGAACAAGTGTGCCACTAAGAGCCGTGTCGGTACCGTACTCTGGTGCAGTTGAGCGCTCAAAACGTGCACTCGGATCATACTTGGCCTTGGATTGAGTATCTGAGTTTGCATCCGTACCACACACGCGCGCGTCTGCGTCTTCTACTTTCATATCTGCACACGTTTTGGGTGGCACCGCCTGAGAGCGATGATGGCGAATCGCTCTTAAGATTTGGTGCGCCTCATCACTCGAAAACTGAGCGTGCGAAGGCAGAGTGGCTAAGATTTTTGCTGCTAACGTAGCCCCAGCGCGATCATGCGGAATCCCTCGTTCATACTGTTCTGCACGTCCAATATCATGCAAAAACGAAGCAGCATACACCACATCTCGCGGCAGTACGATCTCAAGCTCATACAGCCGAATCAAGGCGACCCGAGCAACATCGAGCAGGTGTGTAAGGTCGTGCTTGCAAAACCGACGATCAGCTTCTAAGTGATCAATCCGCGAAAGTTCACGCTGAAAGATTGGATGCTGCCAAATTGCCTCAACACGAGGCATAGCTTGAGCAGGCGCTGAAAGACTGCTCAAATCGCGCTTGCTCTCAATCATGAATGGCGCTGATTCAACATGGCAAAGAAGCGCTGCTCTAGGTCGCGATCAGTCTCAAAAATCCCGCGCCGTGCCAGTGTAGATGTAATTGCACCTGGCTTTTGAACTCCACGCATGGCCATGCACATATGCTCAGCTTCTATACAAACGATGGCTCCCTGTGGAGTCAAGTGCTGCATTACGGCATCGGCGATTTCTGCAGTTAAGCGTTCTTGCAGCTGGAGACGACGGGCGAAGGTCTCTACCGTACGTGCAAGCTTAGAGAGACCTGCCACCTTTTTGTTAGACACATAACCAATCGAGACGGTGCCAAAAAACGGCAGCAGATGATGCTCACAAAGCGAATAAAACGGAATATGACTCTCAATGACAAGATCATTTGCACCAACCGGGAAGGTGCGGACGAGATACTCTGAAGCGTCGGAATTCATACCGGCCAAAAGCTCTGTATACATACGAGCAACGCGTTCAGGAGTCTCGATGAGCCCTGGGCGCGTGGGATCCTCTCCAATGCCTTCAAGCAAGAGCCGCGTCGCCCGCTCAACCTTCTCCTGATCGACCATATCCACTCCTTTTGACCATCACAGATGCAGGCATGGTACCACGGTCAAGCCGCCCGATCAGCATGAGCACGGTATCAACGTCATGGGCAACGCAAGCACGCCGCGCTCGAGCTAATACCTAATATCGAACACCAAAACCCATGTAAACAAAGCGTGCTGCAAACCACGGCTCACACGAGCGGCCTTCGTTAGTCAGAACGAACTTCAAAATTAAATCGAGTCTTATCTCCAGGAAAAGCTTCAATACTGATCTCAAATAGATTTCGGTCTGCGTCGTATACATAGCTTTTCATCATGGCAACTGCCGACTGCTCAGGAATTTTTAGCATCTCAGCAACTTTGACATGAGCAAGCTCCGCCCATACGGACCGTTCTGCAAGTGAAGGATGAACGGAATACAGCTCATCGAGGGTGGCATATAGAGAGTGCGCAGCAAAGTCATATTCGATAAGCGCAGGGAAACGATCAGCTGGCACCCATGTGCTCAGATACACTGATGGAGTACCGTCTACAAAACGCTGGCGCTCTAGGAAAAACCATTCCCCGCCGGAAGGGCATTTTCCATCTGCAACCCATTCCGGCAGAGTAGTTTTTTCAAATGTAAGAACCCGCGTCGTAGGCACATGCCCTAAGAGTAGCGTCTCTTGTGAAAAGCTAAGAATCTTATTTGCGAGGTCTCCCAGGTTGCGAGCTTTTACGAAGCTTCCACGCCCGCGCTCTCTCAATATGAAACCCTGCGACACCAATGATCCGTATGCCTGTCGTACCACAGGACGAGAGAGGGACAACCGATCTGCAAGATCCTCTTCTGTTGGTAACTTATCTCCCGGCTCTAGCTCGCCTTTTTTTATCGCTTCTATAATTGACGACTCAAGTTGCTTATACAGAGGGATCGGCAAAGATCTATCGATCTCGATGTAGCCAAACCCCATTGTCATCCACTCCATATCTGTACGCCTATATATCGTGCATACAGGATACGCTAGACAGCTCGAGGTCGGCCACAAAAGAAAGATCAATCCACTCCCTGCGCTAACTGAGCACAAGAAGCGGATTGATACATTACATTCAACGCATACCCAAACGCATGCATAATGCTTCCTGAGCTTTGTACGGACTTAGCTCCAATCATCATCCTGATAAGATGAACTCAGACGAGGTTCAAATTCACCGATCTGATCCCGTCCTGTAAGCAGCATGCGCTCAATCAAAACGTCAGCATCGCTTTCCCCTGCCTCAATCATGGAGACACATTCAATCAGCATAGGGAGATTAACTCCGAATACGACTCTCATGTCTTTGCGAGAGAGTGCCTGCACGGCAATTGACTGAAATGGACTCCCTTGCAACACGTCGCACAAAGCAATAATACGTTCACCTTCCGACGAACACTTCAGTGCCAGATCAACCTTGGTGTCTAACTCACGCTTTGTCTCTCCATCCTGAAACTCGACGACTTCGATATATGATCTTGATCCAAAGATAAGCTCGATTGCACTTACAAGTCCTGATGCAAACGTTCCATGGCCTATAACGACTAGCCTTATCATGGCATGCTCCCGACTGCGATGCAGGCGTTCAATGCTTTTACCTAAAGACCAACAGCCCTCCAACCAAACGCCTGTGATGAAATTCAGACACTACGCACGATAATGAGCAAGGAGTTCATCAGTTGGATCAATCCCGGTATCGATGTAAATACTTTTCGCACCAGCAGCAGCTAGATACTGAAATGGAACGGTAAAGAGTAAGGGACCGACCCATTTGCTCACGTTTTGGCTAAATACAAGATCGCGCTCATCGCTATCTATCTCTTGCGTTGTGAGCACGTGAACTCGCGGCGTGTATTTTTTAAACGTCTCCCGAAACGTCAACATACGATCAAATTCAGCCTCATCAGATCCAATTAAAATGATCGTCTGGTTATCTCGAATCGCCATAAATGGCCCATGAACATATTCTTCTAGTTCGTAGCCAATAACCGGGACTCTGAGCATTTCGCCAACTTTTAGAACCCCTTCAAGCATGGAACCGTAATCGATACCGTAGCCCAATATATAAATTCTCTCACTGCTCACCAAAGACGCTTTATTTCTCTCAAAGAAATTCAGGCTCTGTGTAAGAACATCTTGAAATCCCTGTAGGAGGTTTTTCAGTTCTTTCATTAGCTCTGTAAACTGCAATTCACTCAGCGTGCCACGATTATGAGCCACAGCAAGCGCCCAAAGATATACGCTCAATACTGAAACGGTATAGCCTTTCGTCTCTGGAGGAGTCAGCTCTTCTCCCACAAGCAAAGGCACCATTAGATCGACATACTGTGTAATCTTACTATGCAGATCTCCTGTTATCGCTACGGTTGCATATCCAAGAGAGTGCCCTTCTGCCATCGCACGACAGGTTGAAACAGAAGTGCCCGATTGGCTAATTCCAACAAGAAGCACGTTCTCGGGTGGTACAGTCCCAGCGCAACTCAAACGATCATAATTGCAAAAGACTGTGGGATAGCAAGCTTCTGCATCCATCCCTGCCAAATGCTGCATGTAATAGGCAGCAATCTGTGACACATTGTATGAAGTGCCCGATCCCAAAAATACAACCTTTTTAATATCCCGACTTTGAAGCAGCGAGACGAATGGCTCTGTAAATAGAGCTCTGCGGTCAAACACCTCAGGCAGCACTGTCGGCTGATAATTGATGTTATCCAATACCGTTTGCTTCTTCTCACCCATCATTGACCCCTTTATTTCTCATCTCATCCTGCTCAAATTTCAGACCTTCGCCGCCCGGTTGAAAAAGAGCCGTAATATCTTCTCGCTGCGCGTTTGGAATCATCTGATCATAGATACGAATTCCGCGAGATGCTAGCTCTGAAAACGCACGCACCTCTTGAGGAGAAACGAAAACCGTTTTTCTAATCTGCCGAGCGCATGGCTTGGTAGACATATTTCCTACAGTCACCTGTTGAACAGCAAATCCTTCATCTGCCATATCAACCAGAGGCTGCGGGGTGGCACATAGCACCATGACATTAATCCCACGATCAAGCCGTGCAGCAAGCTTTGTGGCTGCTTTTTCTGCGGTAAAAATTGAAAGCTTACATTCTCCAGGACAGCCAAACCTCAAGGCAGTCTTTCTCATTTCATCATGAGCAATACCGTCATCAACTATGACGATACGATCAACCGAATGATACGGAATCCAATAGCTGCAAACCTGTCCATGAATCAAACGATCATCTATTCGCACATCTACAATTGCCATAACTCTACCCTCCTCTACATAGCCACAGCGCCGCAAACACCCAACCCAAAACCAAGAATTACAAGAGCGGCAATGATTAGAGGTACCTTGATGTTGCGTTTTAGAGCGCCATACACTGAAAGTGTTGCAACAAGTGGTAGTAACTTTGGAATGATCTGATCAAGATATTCTTGGATGATGATTTGCATATCGCCAATAGCAAACGTCAGTGGGCAGGTAATCGAGACCCACATAGCAATCATGGTACCGATTGAAATAGCCCCGATAATCCCCGCGCAATGCGTAACGAGCTTCATTTGTCCACCACGCTCGAGCCGTTCAATCAGCTCGGATCCACGATGATATCCAAGCTGGACACCAAACCAGCGAACAAGCATATTGGGAACGTTAAAGACTAGAAGAAGAATGAATGGCGCTATAGGATTACCCTGCGCAGCAAAGCTTACACCGAGCGAACAGGCAAGAATTCTAAAGATTCCCCAAAAGAATGTATCACCGATGCCTGAGAGCGGTCCCATAAGCGAGACTTTGATCGCATTTACCCCAGACCTATCAATTGAACGATCTGCGGCGTACATTTCCTCCATTGCTAACGCGATACCCATAACAAATGTTGAAGGGGCGCAGGTCATATTAAATGCCGCCATATGACGACGCATAGCCTCCCGAAGTCCCTCATTATCACCTGCATAGATCTTGCGAAGCGGCCGACCAATACCATAAAGAAATCCAAGCGCCTGCATTCTCTCGTAGTTAAACGAAGACATGAGCGCAAGACTGCGCAAGGTTACGCTTCTAAAGTCTGCGCTGGTCAGCTTTGAATCAGGCTTACCCGTTACCTCTCGTTCATCCATAGCATTATGAGCAGTCATTATTTAATCCTCCCACTCTTCATCAGAGGCAATGCGAGACTGTGTAGACTCCCCCAAGGAATTAGGCTCTTGCACGTATACATTGCTTTCTAATGGACGAGGCGATCGCTCAGAACGAATCTGGAAAATGATGATCGCAATTGCGAGCGCCACGGCCGCCATTCCAACCATATTGATATCTGTACCGACAAATGCGGCAGGGATAAAGCCGAGGATGAAGTATGCCCACAAGGATCCATTCATGATGATTCGCATCAGCAGTGCAAAACCAAGCGCTGGAAGCAAAGCTGCGATTCCATTCAGACCACGCGACATCCAATCAGGAAGACCGCCAACGATTTGATCAATCAAGCCACTTCCGAAAAACATCAGCATGAATGTAAGTCCCCAGTACATCAGGGCTAACAGTACGGTGCAGCCAAGATGTATGAAAACCAAAGCCTTAAAGTTGAGACGCTCAACCTCACGATCTGCCAGCAGCATCGCTCCAGAAAACAGCGTCATGAGCAAGGTATTAACAAACTGCATAATGACTGAAACGGGAACACCAAACATAATCGCACTCTCAACACCGGTATTTGTAGCAAGTGCCACAGCAACGCCGATAGTTCCACCCGTTCCAATATCCAGGCCGGCTGTAGGTCCAATTGCAGTTGCACCCATCCACATAAGCTGCATCTGTGCACCGATGATGAGTCCTTTGGTCACATCACCGAGAATGAGCCCAACGAGAAAGCCAGTAACGATTGGTTCTCTCAATTTACACTCGCCAAGCACCTGGCCATCAAGCTGCGTTGCAACCACAACCAGTCCAATTAGTGCTGCCTGCCAGAAAGAAATCATGTGCACTCCTTCCATTCGGACACGGGCACCGTTAGTACCCTTCTTTCCGATGTCGGCATCTTCAGTATATTGTTATTACAATATTACATAATAAGAAAGTGGATAAACGGCATGCTTTACTCGGTACACGGTCTTTATTTTGAGAAAACAGGGTTTATTTCAGTACTTACCCGCGCGCAAACGGCCTACATACCGCGCTCGGCGTAGAGCGGATCATCTTGCCAAAGCGCTACAGCCTGAGCTCGATCTACACCGTTTGCTATACGCGCAAGCGTTGCTGGCACGTCAATAATCCGCTGGTTAGAAGAACCACGAAACCGCAGACTAATGTCATGAAGCTCTTGTACAAACGGGCCGTCAACCAAAATATCTGCAGTCGCCAGTATCCGATCAGTGAACTCGGTATGATGTCTGCCGCCCTCAAGCAGTTCTGCCTCCAGCACATCTCCGGTATAGATCCAAATGGTCTTGCCTGCGCTCCGTGAATACTCCTTGCGCACGCGCTCCAAAAAGTCCACCAAACCAGCCTGATTTTCGGGCTCCATGGGCTCTCCCCCGAGCACTGTAAGGCCATCAATATACGAAGGAGCAAGGCTCGCGATAATCTGATCTTCTACCTCAGGCGTAAAAGCTGTGCCCGCCTTAAAGTTCCATGCCGCCTCATTGAAGCAAAACGGACAACCACGACGACAGCCCGACACAAACAACGAGGTGCGCACACCCTCACCATTTGCAATATCGCAATACTTAATCGTGGCGTAATTCATCGTCACTCCCTTGACGACTTCCCTCATACCAAGCGGGGCTTGACCTCATCTCGATCAAAGCCCCGCATCGCAATACCTTCCCGTGCGTTTGAGATCCTAGAGATGCAGCACACGATCACGAATCTCTTCGGTGCGACCCTGATTCCAGAACTGGGTACCAATGTAGCCGCAGGTACGACGAGCAACATTGAGCGTATCTTGGTCGCGGTTGCCGCACTTGGGGCACTCCCATACCAGCTTATTGTCGTCTTCCACAATGGCGATCTCACCATCAAAGCCGCATTGCTGGCAATAATCGCTCTTCGTGTTTAGCTCCGCATACATGATGTTGTCGTAGATGTACTGAATCACGCGGAGCACGGCCTTGAGGTTATCTTGCATGTTGGGCACCTCAACATAGGAGATGGCACCACCAGGCGAGAGGCGCTGGAACTGACTCTCAAACGCCAGCTTATCGAAGGCATCAATATCTTCAGTCACATGTACGTGATAGCTATTGGTAATATAGCCCTTATCGGTCACCCCCGGCACAACACCAAAGCGACGCTGCAAGGTCTTGGCAAACTTATATGTTGTGGACTCCAGCGGTGTACCGTAGATGGAATAATCAATATCCTCTGCGGCCTTCCACTCGTTGCACTTCTCGTTCATGTGCTCCATGACCTGCATGGCAAAGGGTGTGCCAGCCGGATCGGTATGCGAAGCGCCCGTCATATAGCGCACGCATTCATACAGACCTGCATAACCAAGGCTAATCGTGGAGTACCCACCATAGAGCAGCTTGTCGATCGGCTCGCCCTTGTCCAAGCGTGCCAAGGCACCATACTGCCAAAGGATCGGCGCCGCGTCAGACAACGTCCCTTTCAGGCGCTCATGCCTGCAGCGCAGGGCGCGATGGCACAGCTCCAAGCGCTCATCAAAGATCTCCCAGAAGCGATCCTTATCGCCTTCAGAAGAAAGTGCCACGTCAGGCAGGTTAATGGTAACGACGCCCTGGTTAAAGCGGCCATAGTATTTGGGCTTGCCCGGCTCATAGTTGCCTGCTCGCGCCACATTGTCATAGCCATTGCCGGAGCGGTCGGGCGTGAGGAAGCTGCGGCAACCCATGCAGGTATAGGTATCTCCCTCGCCGGGCTTTTCGCCACGGGAGAGTTTGAGCTCGCGCATCTTTTTCTCAGAGATGTAATCGGGCACCATCCGCTTTGAGGTGCACTTGGCGGCAAGCTCGGTAAGATGGAAGTACGGCGTACCTTCGGCAATATTGTCTTCTTCAAGCACGTAGATAAGCTTTGGGAAGGCCGGAGTTACCCACACGCCAGACTCATTCTTCACGCCCTCATAGCGCTGGCGAAGCGTCTCTTCGATGATCATTGCCAGGTCGCGCTTCTCAGCCTCATCACGCGCCTCGTTCAGGTACATAAATACCGTTACAAACGGAGCCTGGCCATTCGTGGTCATCAGGGTTACCACTTGGTACTGAATGGTCTGCACACCTCGGCGAATCTCATCGCGCAGACGCTCCTCTACCACCTCAGAGATCTTCTCTGCACTTGCATCAACACCCAGACTCTCAAGCTCTCGCACAACCTGGCCGTGAATCTTTTTGCGGCTCACGTCTACAAATGGAGCAAGATGCGTGAGCGAGATGGACTGGCCACCATACTGGCACGACGCCACCTGGGCAATAATCTGAGTAGCAATATTGCACGCCGTAGAGAAGCTGTGCGGGCGCTCGATCAGAGTGCCCGAGATCACCGTGCCGTTTTGCAGCATGTCATCTAAATTCACCAGATCGCAGTTGTGCATGTGCTGAGCAAAGTAGTCAGAGTCGTGGAAGTGAATGATGCCCTCGTTATGAGCCTCCACTACCTCGGCAGGCAAAAGCACACGCTGTGTCAGATCCTTTGAGACCTCACCGGCCATATAGTCGCGCTGCACTGAGTTGACCGTAGGATTCTTATTTGAGTTCTCCTGCTTAACCTCTTCGTTATTGCACTCAATGAGAGACAAGATCTTGTCATCCGTTGTGTTCTTTGTGCGCTTTAAGCTCTGGAGATAACGGTAGATAATGTAGCGGCGAGCCACCTCAAAGCGACCGAGACGCATGAGCTCGTTTTCTACCAGGTCTTGAATCTCTTCAACCGAAACGGTATGACCAGCAACCTCGCAGGCGTCCTCTACATTGGCAGCGGCAAACTCAATCTCGCGCGGGGTTAAGCGGGCAGACTCTTGCGCTTCACGATTTGCACCCTTAATGGCATTGACGATCTTCTCGATGTCGAACTCGACCTCGGCACCACTGCGCTTAATGATCTTCACCGCAGATCCCCTTCCCACGTAGTTCCTCTACAGCGCAGATGCGAAACTCTCCTCGACAAAGCGGGAGAGCTTGAGATCCACGCGCTTCATTGATGTTAGGCCGCCAATCGGACAGACACGCGCTTGCGCAGATGAGGCGGCAGGTCTTTCAGGCTTTTCAGCTCTGAAAGACCTCTCTATGGTACTGCATTTAGCTCACCATATGCGGTAGGTTTTAGGGAGTCTCAATACTACATATTGTGTTTCGACAGGTAGAAGGGCTGAAATATCTGAGATTGATGAGGATGGCTTACATATTGTCTGAGACAGCTTGAATGTACGAACAAGCTTCTACCTGCAGCCATGCTCGAAGCGCATATTGCAAGCACATTTTGCCTTGATGGAACCTTCACGATTCAAAGGCTCTAGGGATCCTCTAGTAGCGGTAGAAAGGCCACCTGAGAATCGATTGAGCTTCGAAGCCATGCCGAAAACGAGCAAAGCGCTTTTACAACAGTGCTGCTACCGCTTTGCGTATAAAGTCTGAGCGATTCTTAGTCTTTGCATCAATAGCTGCAACCATCGACTCGGGAAATTTGATCGTAACTGACACTAAAGGCTCATCGGCCACAGCAGCAGGCCCCACGTGGATGCGCTCCAAACGGCCAACCCAAGACTCAGTTTCAAACTCTTGACACAGCTGATTAATATCGTCGTCCGTGATCACCGAACCGTTTGCAAGCTTATACTCCGCCACAGCTACCTCCTTCTGTTAGCAGCAGCTAAAAACAAAAAAGCCGGGAAAATCCCGGCTTTTACGTGGCGCTGGTGGGCGTTACAAGATTTGAACTTGTGACCTCTTCCGTGTCAGGGAAGCGCTCTCCCCCTGAGCTAAACGCCCAGCAGATCCACGCGCGCATAGCGCGGGAGCTACTATACCTGATCAGCTTGTAACCTGTAAAGGGCTCCGCCAGAAAAAGATGACCCGAACACCTTGGCAACCATGGCTTGCGTTTGCAATCGAAGAAAAGCTAACGGTCTTCCAGATGTGCATCCTTCTTCAAGGCTGTAAGTGAGTATTGACCGCTAAGCTGAGCGCTTGCGCGCCTTAATCTTCAAGGGATCCCGATAATTTTAATTTGCCGCTTGCACCCAATAGCTCAATCGCGTATATTACTTTCTCGCAAGCGGACATGGCTCAGTTGGTAGAGCACAACCTTGCCAAGGTTGGGGTCGCGGGTTCGAGCCCCGTTGTCCGCTCCATCGCATGTGAAGGGCCGGTTGAGAGATCGGCCTTTTTCATCGGCGACGTGGCCAAGCGGTAAGGCAGAGGCCTGCAAAGCCTTTACCCCCGGTTCGAATCCGGGCGTCGCCTCCATAGCATGCTCAAAGCTCAGGGGTAGCAAAATACCTCTGAGCTTTTTCGTTTTGCCTCTGATCTGCTGCAGGTGCCGTCACGACGGGCGCTATCACAGTAAACGTCGCCACGCTGCAGAAACCCTTTTGCGCATCATCACCCTGAGCACCTCGTATCATCACGCTGCGCATCATCACGCCTGTGCCAACGCTACACACACTCCTACACGTGCAAGACCCAACACACCCCTCACGCTACAGGATCGCGACGAAAAAGTTTTATGAGTCGCACGCAGGTGCCAGATTCAGCGTCTTTGCGCTTCATTACCTCAACGCGATCCATCAGCATGCGCATAAGCCGAATCCCTCTGCCCCGCTCTTCGCTCTCAACGGGCAACTCATCATCAGCAATCTCAAAACCACAGCCGCAATCGCGCACCTCAATAACTACACGATCGTCAAAGGCACGAAGTGTCAACAGGCAGCCAGAGCCATCGGTATGATCAAGCGCGTTTGAAAGCGCCTCCCCGCACGCCAGAGCCGTATCAAACTTCCCCTCTTCATCAAGGGGCAAGCCTACCAACAAATCCGCTACGCGCCTGCGGGAGGCACCCAAGTGCTCAACTCCAGGATGCACCCGAACCGTGCGGCTCCACCACGGCATGGCATCTTGCTCAAGCATAGGCACAGGCGGCCGATCCGCTCGCGTCACATGCAAAATATCGCTCAAGCGGGCAATCTGAAAAATACGTGCGAGCGGCTCAGATGCATTGGCGAGCGAAAGCATGCCGCCATAGGCAGCCATCTTTCGCGCATGACACAGCAGAAGCGCCAAGCCACTCGAATCAATAAAGCTGACATTTTGACACCCAATAAGCACACGGCGTACGCGCGCCTGAACCACCGCATTCAGATGCTCGCGCAAGGCAGGCACCGTCGTTAGATCAATGTCTCCTGCAGGCACGATGACCGATATGTCGCTAGCCTCACTCATACTGCTATGGTTCCCTAAGAGAGCCGCAATCAAACATCAACCTAAGAAGCTCACGCGCGCTCGCCTTCAACTTCTGAGCGTACATCGCCTACGCATCAATACCGTCGAGCCGTAAGGCAACCATCGCAACATCGTCGTCGAGCGAAGCGCCTGAGAAGGTATCGAGCTCGTGCAAAACCTTACGGCACAGACCATGCACGCCGGCAGCCGATTCATTCAATAAGATCTCACGCAGGCGCTGCTCTCCAAAAAAACCGCCTGCAGCGTCTCTCGCCTCAATCACTCCATCGGTATACATGAAAAGTATGTCTCCGGGCGAAAAGGTAAACGATCCGCTCTCATAGCGCATACTCTCAAAAGCTCCCACCACGCCTGATTGCGTAGTGAGCATCTCCACCTCCCCATCGTGACTCAACACCATTGAAGGGGGATGCCCTGCTGAGCAATACGCAGCAATACGGGCGCGAAGATCGATCTTGACCACAAAGACCGTTAAGAAGGCCTCAACCCGCGAGAAGGCCGTGAGCATGCGGTTGAGCGAGGAAACCATGCCAGTAGGCGTCATGCCCTCCCAAGCGTAGGCAGTAAGAGCTGTTGTTGCCATGGCAGACATGGAGGCCGATTCAACGCCTTTTCCCGAAACATCGCCTAAGATCATGACCGCACGCTCATCGGGCAAACGAAGCATCGTGTAAAAATCTCCTCCCACCAGCGCATGCTTTGTTGCAGATGAATACAGAGCATCAGCCACAATGCCTGGAACCTGAGCAAGTGAGCTTCTCATGCCAATCTGAAGGGTCTGAGCAATGCGCCGGTCGGATTCTTTGGAGCGTGCACCAACATCGATTGCCTCATAGTCGCGCATCAAGCGCTCAAGATAGTCAAACTCCACGTCATCGATGGGCTCTTGTCCTGCACGGCGAAGGAACAGCATCCGACGCCACGGACCGTGTGCGCCCTCGCCGCCAAAGGTTGAGCGACCCGTCCCATCTTCTCCTAAATCAATAAAAATACCCTGGTACGGCAGGCCACGTGAGGACAGAAGACACCCAGCTGGCGTACTGTGATCAACGCGCACCAGCCTCACAGAACCAGGCTCATCTGAAGCGCTTGTACTAAATGCACTGTGATCGTTTGGAATGCCCGTTATTGAAGCAGGTGTGCGCACCGAAAAGAAAATATCTTCTATGCTTCCAGAAAGTGCGAGACGGCAATCTGGGTCACACGCAACCGCTTGGCAATCAAGATCGGGATCATAGGCAACCGGATACACCTCACACCCAAGGATCTCGCAAACCTCGCGCAGCATGGCTGCTTGCGCCCCTGCTCGATCCGAGCCTGAGGCAAACAAGATATCGCGCAGACGATCAAGGGAGCGCGTAAGCTCACCAATCCGGCGCGCGCGCATGGCGCTCACCACTTCTACCAGCTCAATGGAAAGATAATCGCAGACTACCTCTAGCACGCTCACATCACTGGTGCGTGGAGTTGTTGGCCGCATCCAGCCAAGCTCCAAGATGCCTAAGACCTGTGTCCCAAAAAAGATAGGCACCGCAGCGAGTGTATGAAAGGGCGGGGCATCTTGCATGTGCAGCGATGCCGACTGCCTGGTATCAAGATCGTAGAGTGTGCCCATGCGCTTGCCCGACCCAGTAGAGACCACTGAAAGCCGGCGCGCCTCGCCCGCATGCAGCACATAGGTCGCAACGCCTGAGCCCAACGGAATAAAATCGGGAGGGCGCACCGCATCATGACTCAGACCTTGGGAAACCCCCCGGAGCTTAAAGCCGCCCGATTCTGCCAAATAGATGGTGGCTCCATCGGCATCTAAGGTATCGACCAGCTTATTTAAAACAGCATCTAAAAGATGGGGCATATCCTTTGTGCCCATAGTAGACATGATGATCGATAAGGTACCTGAGAGGCGCTTATTCGCCGCCTGCAGCTGCCCCAAGAGCCGACGTGTTTGCCGGTCGCGAGCATAATCTTCTTCAAGACTTTTGATCACCACAAGCAAGCGCTCACGATCGCGCCGCTCAGGAGCAAGTGCGAATCGCTTGCCAGCAATTTTTAGAGCACGAACCCGCACGGGCACAAAGGAGCCATCTACGAGCTTGAGCATTAAAGAATTATCCACTCCATCACAGCTAAACGGAGGCTTGTGATTCGAGCGCTCAAAGGCTTTGCTAAACAGGAGATCTTTAATGTCTGATCCCACAATACCCGCACGTCTACCATGCAAGATCCCCAAGAGCTGACGATTCACGTGCAATATCGTGCCGTCGCTTGCACAGAGAGCAACTGCGTCACTCGTAATCTCTACCAAGCGTGAGATCTCTGCGAACCACTTCTCTGCTAACGCTTCCACGAGCGCCTCCTCACGGGATAAGTCTTGCAAGATCGGCGAACGTATCTAGGTTACGGCAAAACGCGCTCGGTCGCACCCTCACGCGGATATGCCGTAGCGGCAAGCCAGCAGACTCAAATAGATTATTCCGTTGTGTTTTACCGTGCACGCGAGCGAAGTAGGCCTTTTACGACATCGATCGGGCTTAAGGCGCGCACGAGACGATCTTCGGGCACGTGTTGGCGCATAGCGCGCAAACATGCCTTATTGTCCCTACAAGAGAATGCAAATTTGCTGCCTTCGCGCGTAATAATGCAAAAGCGCGGCAGTACACGACCTCCAAAGAGTACGGAGACCTCTACATGGTCAATCTCAGTCCACGGAATCTGGATGAAGTCCTGCGGATTACGGTCATTATAGAACTCAAAACTCTTATCTCCCAAAAGCACCTTTCCATAAGAAAAAATGCCTGAAAGAAACGTGGCCGAGGCACTGTACTCAACCTTTGCGTTTTGAGACTGAACCATCTGGAACAACCTTCCCAAAATGTTGCACCGCCGCTCCCCTTCCGTATGCACGTGCATACCGAGAAACGAGAGCGACGGGCGAACCATAAAACTAAGAGCTCATGAGCTGTGAGCAGGTACAGGCGCTTTGAGCATGTACCTGCCACAAGAGGAAGCCTTCACATGCCAGCTTACAGATCTTACGTAAGCACAGGCTCTTTGAGCCAGACCTTACATCAAGCCAAGGAGACGACCGGCAATACCCACGACAAAAAGCGCCACGATAATCGCGATCGGGGACACCTTGCGCTTGAGCAAGAAGCAGCAAAGCAGAGTCAGACCAACTGCTGCCAGGCCAGGCACCAGCTGATCGAGGTTGCCTTGCAAGGTCGTGGTCTTAATCTGATCCAAGCCATTACGGCCAAGATCTGCATACTGCATGAGTGCCATTTGCAGACCCTCAGGCGTCACGCCACCGTTTGCAAGCGGCAGCTTTGCCCAGTCAATAAAGGCACCGGGCGACTGCTGTACCTGAGAAACAATGGGTGTAAAGCTAATCGACACCCAACGCTGTACGAGCGCGCCGATGATGAACATACCCAGAATCGAGGCACCCTCGGTGATGCGACCCATCAAACCACCAGAAAGGTCTTTGGTGATCGATGTTCCTACACGATACCCAAACTCCTGAGTCCACCAGAGGAAGGCCAAACGAATGATGTTCCACGCAAAGAAGAACAAAAGCGGGCCGGCAATATTGCCTGAAAGTGCAAGACCAGCACCCAAGGCGCCAAGGATCGGCCGAAGCGTAAACCAAAAGACAGGGTCACCGACACCGGCCAAAGGACCCATCATGCCGACCTTCACACCCTGAATCGTGGCGTCTTCCACCTGAGCACCGTTTGCACGATCCTCCTCAAGTGCAAGCGTCACGCCCAGTACGGGAGCTGACACGTACGGATGGGTGTTGTAGAACTCCATATGGCGCTTGAGCGCAGCAATACGGTCATCCTTATTGGGATAGAGCTTGCGGATCGCAGGGATCATCGCATAGCACCAGCCGCCATTTTGCATACGCTCGTAGTTCCACGAGCCCTGCAAGAACTGATGACGCAGACATGAGGACATCCTGTCTGCCCGGGTGAGGCGGATTCTTTTCTCATCCATGGTCAGACCCTCCTATTCGTAGTCATTCAAAATATCGCCGAGCGGATCCCCGGACGTACCACTGCTCTGTGCCTGGTTCTTGAGACCAAGATAAATAATGGCCAAAGAAACACCGATAACGCCCAGGCCGATGAGGGTCAGATTGGGGATCGTTGCAACCACGAAACCGAGGGCAAAAAACGGCCATACCTCAGCAGTAGACATCATATTGATGACCATGGCGTATCCCACTGCAGCGACCATGCCGCCGCCAACTGCCATACCGCCGGAGAGCCAGGCGGGCATAGCACGAAGGGCTTCGGTCACAATTGCGGGCGAAACAAAGCAAAGCGCTGCCGCAGGAACTGCAATGCGAATACCCTGCATAAGAATGGCAGCGATGTGCCATGCCTCAAGGGCAAAAATATTGCCCCTCGCGGCTGCTGCATCCATGGCGTGAACCATAGGAATAGCGAGGGTGCGGCCAATCATGGTCAAGAACAAACCAGCTACCGACAAAGGAATTGCCAGAGCAATTGAGGTCGTAATGGCAGTTGCGGGATCTGCCGTGCCACCGTCTAAGGCAAGCACCATAATGATGGCCGAGGCAACTGAGGCCAAGGCAGCATCAGGAGCCATAGCGGCACCAACGTTTGCCCAACCAAGGGCGATCATCTGCAGAGAGCCACCGAGCATAATGCCCTCAGTGGGGTGTCCTGTCACCAGACCAATAAGGGTGCAGGCAACGATGGGCTGGTGGAACTGCCACTCGTCAAGCACGCCTTCCATACCGGCCAAGAGAGCGACGAGAACGATCAGGATAATCGAAATCGCTGACATGAGGCCTCCTATTCCTTTACACGGCCGGCAAGCTCGGCCTTCGCCTTTTTCATGATGTTCGCAAGACTGATGCTCGCATCTGCGGGAACTTTTCGAACATCAAACTTGATGCCCATATCAGCAAGCTCTTCCAAACAAGCAACGTCTGCCTCGTCCACGGCAACAGCGTTGGTAACAACAACCTTGCCGGTAGAATGAGCGATTGAGCCCAGATTGACTTCCTTGATCTCAACGCCGCCTTTCACAGCACGCAAAAGATCTTGGGGCGTCTCAAACAAGAGCATCGCTCGCGTTGCACCAAAGCGAGGATCTTTTGAGACAGCGATTAACTTATTGATAGGAATTACATGTGCGCGCACACCAGGAGGCGCGGCTTGCTCGATCATGGATTTACGCAGTTCGTCGTGGGCAACTGCGTCGGATACCACAATGATGCGATCCGGCTTGGTCATCTTTGTCCAGGTGGTGGCTACCTGTCCATGCAGCAAACGGGTATCAATACGGCAAAGGACGAATTTTATACGCCCCCCCCCGGCCACATTTTTCAGATCAGCAGCGGCGGGCTTTGCCCCTGTCGGCTGAGCTGCTTTGGTGTGATCGAGGGATTCTGGCTTAACACGTACGCCCTCACGACCAGTTGCTACCAGCTGAGAGGCAATATCGTGTGCAGACTTGCTTGCATCCATGCGAAGCGTGTACGCCTCAATCAGCATGGGCAAATTGACACCAGTCACAATTGCCCATGTGTCTTGATGTCCATCTAACACAGCAGAGGCCTGGTTAAACGGAGTTCCGCCCCAAAGATCTGCAAGGATTACAACGTTTTCAGGGTCTTCAAAGCCCTGAATCGTCCCTTCAATCTGAGCTCGGATATCATCCGGACCCATGTCTGGTGTGAGAGAACATGCCCCGACTGAGGGTTGGTCACCAAACACCATACTTCCCGCCTGCAATAAACCTGGAGCTAAATCTCCATGGCTTATTATGACGATACCAACCAATTGAACACCTACCTTTCGTTCATGCGAAGCGGCCACAAGGAACCGCTCGCCCCTCCTGAACCTCAAGACAACCAGGCATCACCCCACTTCCTGTCATGCCTGTGAACCGTAGGATCAAATGTTGACGATTGAATTTTTTCACGTATCGCCTTCGCTATTCTAATCCAAATAAACGCGAATGGACGGAATAAAAGCGCGATAATTTTATTTCGTGGGAAATCGCGCTCGGAATGATTGCGTTTCGGCGCGAGCGGCTGGAATAATGCGACCAGCGGTCAGATTCGATTCGGCATAAAAGAATGAAAAACGCGAACCGTAATGGGTTCGCGCGAACATTTGCGTGGTGTCGGAGGCGGGACTTGAACCCGCATGACCGCAAATAGGTCACTAGCACCTCAAGCTAGCGCGTCTGCCAATTCCGCCACTCCGACGTGGTTTCAGCAAGGAGAATACTACCCCAAATCATCCAGCAGGCGCAAGAGCTTTTTTACAGGTCTTTGATTAATGCGCATTCTCGCGCCCGTCAAGCAAGTTCGAGTCTCTGCATTTTCATCTTCTGCAACTCGCCGCACCTGCTCACGAGGACATGCCGCTACCGAGTTGGAATACCGTTCCCAGTTTTATTCCAGGACTTCCGAGCTTTTCTAAAACACATCGAAACAGGCTGAGCAAAGGTGCGATCCATACTATTGTCGCGTGCACTCCTTTGGCTGTATCTGGCACAAAACGGGTAGAGTCATGTGAGTCTGGCTATGGGGAAGGAACCAGCTCGTGAACTTTACAAGCGCACATAAGAAACAACAACGCAAGCGAAGAGCTTCGGTCGCGAAACGCACGCTGCAGCAATATTGGGGCGTCACCCGCCTTGAACTACCAATGTTTATTGCCTGCGTTACTACAACGCTTGGCTACGTTATCTTTCTTACCTTCGCAAACCCCCTTATTGTGGGCTCAATTGTAGATATGGTGAGTGAAGGCTCGATACCAGCCGATCAGGTACTCATACATTTTGGGCCGGCAATTCTGGCACTCATTGCAGCAAATATCCTGGGACAGGTTTCTAGCAAACTGCAAGACTATACCTGCCAACGCCTTGAGATTGCTGGCAGCTATACCTTGGGCTGCCGTGCCTTTGATGCCCTTTCTAACCAGTCGATGACCTTCCATACCGGCAGGTTTGGCGGTGCCCTGGTAAGCTCAACGCAAAAATACATTAGCGCCTATGCTCAGCTCATTCATGTATTTACGTATATGGCACTTCCCACCGCCGCCTCAGCCATTCTGACCGTAGCTATTCTGGCACCACTTGTTCCGGCCTATGCAGCCGTTGTGGCTGGAGTCATCCTCATCTATGTGCTCGTGGTTTGGCGGCTCTATCGCAAGATCTTACCGTATAACGCCGAAGCCAGTGCCGCACAGAATCGCCTTTCTGGTGAGCTATCAGACTCCATTACCAATATCTTGGCAGTTAAAACCTCAGGCCGCGAAGCCTATGAGCGCTCTATCTTTGACGATGCCAACCAGCAGGCGCGACGTGCAGACTCAGCTCGGATGCTTCGTACCGTAAAAACGGGAGCGGTAACCAGTTCAATGCTCGTGCTCATGATGGGCTTGGCAGCTGTATTCATCGCTGGCGGAAGCTCGTGGTTTGGCATCTCGGCAGGTACGCTTGTTATGATTTTTACCTACACAAACTCGCTGACCATGCGGATGAATATGCTGGCTCAAACCTTCCAGCAGATCAATCGTTCCTTTGGCGAGGCACACGATCTGACGGTTGCCTTAGATGAACCCCGCCTTGTTGCCGATGCCGTGGATGCCCCAGATCTCAGGGTCTTGCAAGGTGCAATTGAATTTTCTCATGTGGACTTCTCCTATGCGGACACAGGTGTTGGTGGAGCGGTGTTTTCTGACTTCTCGCTTTCCATCCCCGCAGGTCAGCACGTTGGTCTGGTGGGGCGTTCGGGCTCCGGCAAAACCACACTCACGACGCTCTTACTCCGCTTAGCCGATCTCTCTCATGGTGAAATTGCCATTGATGGCCAGGATATTTCTAGCGTGAATCAAGGGAGCTTGCGCAGGCAAATTGCCTATGTGCCCCAAGAACCTCTGCTCTTTCACAGAAGCATTCGAGAAAATATTGCCTATGGACGCCCAGATGCTACCGAAGCCGAGATTGTAGAAGCTGCTCGTAAAGCCAATGCACTCGATTTTATTGAAGCCTTGCCCCAAGGTTTTAACACCGAAGTTGGAGAGCGTGGCGTGCGCCTGTCTGGCGGCCAGCGCCAGCGTGTTGCCATTGCGCGCGCCATGCTTACCAACGCCCCGATCCTTGTGCTTGACGAGGCAACAAGCGCCCTGGACTCTGAAAGCGAGCGCCTCATTCAAGATGCCCTAACCGAGCTTATGCGCGGTCGCACCTCAATTGTGGTTGCCCACCGTCTCTCTACCGTGGCAGAGCTTGACCGAATCGTTGTCATCCGCGATGGAGTTGTTGTAGAAGATGGCAGCCATGCTGAACTCATTGAGCACGATGGCGAGTACCATGCGCTTTGGAGCCGCCAATCCGGTGCCTTCCTTGGCAGCGAGTAGGCAGGGTCAGACAAAGCGAGCGCGAATAGGTGATAGCACGGAAGGGCAGTTGGCAAGAGCAGACTGGAACACACAAGCATCAGCGGCAAGCAAGCGAAAGCGTATCCACAGGGATAAGCAAGCAGAAACGAGCATGTGGTAGCACGCATCCACCAGAAGCAAGCAAGAGCGAGCAGGCACCGGTGGCAAGCCTCGCGACCGGAAGTAGCGAATAAACAGGGACAAACAGGTACCAGCAAGTAGCAAGACCGCTACAAGAACAAGCCCCTGTTCGCCCCATGAGCCAGCTGGCTATAAAGCCTCATACCGCCTAGAGGTCGATATGCGTCTCCTTGATGGGGAACGGCTCGCTGAAGTGGCAGGCGCAGAAGTGCCCGGGTGAGGTCTCTTTAAACTCAGGAGCTTCCTTGGAGCAGATCTCTTGTGCGATCGGGCAGCGCGTATGGAAACGGCAGCCAGAAGGCGGATTGATTGGTGAGGGCGGATCTCCTGCCAGGATAATGCGGCGGCGATCACGCTGAATATCCGGATCCGGCACAGGAACTGCTGAGAGCAAGGACTGAGTATAGGGGTGGCTTGGCTGAGCATAGAGACGCTTCCAATCAGAAAGCTCCACCATCTTGCCCAGATACATCACCGCAACACGGTCTGAGATGTGCTGTACAACTGAGAGGTCATGGGCAATAAAGAGATAGGCCGTACCAAATCGCTCCTGCAGCTCCTTCAACAGGTTCAAAACCTGAGCCTGAATAGAAACGTCAAGGGCGGATACCGGCTCATCACAGATGATAAGTTTCGGGCGAAGCGAGAAAGCGCGAGCAATGCCCACACGCTGGCGCTGACCACCAGAGAACTCATGCGGGTAGCGATTGATGTGCTCAGGATTCAGACCAACCAAATCGAGGAGCTCACGAACGCGCTCCATCCGCTCCTCGCGGGTACCAATTTTGTGAATGGTCATGGGCTCAGAGACAATCTCGCCAATGGTCATACGCGGATTTAAGCTCGCATAGGGATCCTGGAAGATGAACTGCATCTCGCGGCGCATCGCCTTGAGATCTGCCTTGTTCATGGAAGCAACGTCGCGGCCCTCAAAAAAGACCTTGCCAGCCGTGGGCCGGTTGAGGCGCATGATGGTTCTGCCGGTTGTAGACTTGCCGCAGCCAGACTCACCAACCAAGCCAAAGGTCTCTCCCGGATAAATCTCAAACGAAACGTCTGAAACTGCCGAGACAACATTTTTAGAAAAACGCCCGCCAAAGACACCTGAACCAGCGGGAAACTCTTTGCTCAGATGCTCAACTTTGAGCAGCGCCTCTTGATGGTTTTTTGCCATGGCTACTCCTCAGCATCCTTAGTGGCAGACATATCCCCTACCGGCTCCCCAATTGCAATCTTGCCACGAGAGCGCGAGGTATCCGGTGCATTCTGAGCCGCAAAATCTGGATCGGCTGCAAAGTGGCAGGAAGCGTAGTGACCCTGGCCGCAGTCAACCTTCTCTGGCCGCGTGCTATGACAAATCTCTTTTGCATACGGGCAGCGCGGCGCAAAGGCACAACCTGCAGGCAGATTAACTAGTGAGGGCGGGTTGCCTGTAATGGGTGTGAGCGGCTTTTTCTCATCGATTGCCTGCTCAGGAATGGAGCGAATCAGACCCCAGGTATAGGGGTGGCGGCTCTCATAGAAAATCTCATCAGCCGTACCAAACTCAACAGGATGGCCGGCATACATGACCATGATCTTATCTGCCATATCGGCAACTACGCCCAAGTCATGGGTAATCATAACGATGGCGTTGCCGTTTTTGGCCTGCATCTCCTGCATGAGCTCAATGATCTGTGCCTGGATGGTTACGTCCAGAGCAGTTGTAGGCTCATCTGCAATAAGAATATCGGGGTCACACGCAAGCGCCATGGCAATCATCACGCGCTGGCGCATGCCGCCTGAGAACTGATGCGGATACTCATTCACACGCTTCTCAGGCTCCGGGATGCCTACGAGGTCAAGAAGCTTGATAGCTGCCTCTTGTGCCTCTTGCTTCGAATACCCACGATGCAAGCGCAAGCCCTCGCCCACCTGCTTACCAATCTTGTAGACCGGATTCAGTGAGGTCATGGGGTCTTGGAAGATCATGGCAATATCGTTGCCACGGACGTGCTGCATCTCTTCTTCAGACATATTGAGCAAGTCATGGCCACGATAGGTAACGCTGCCGCCCTCAATACGTCCAGGAGGCATAGGGATGAGCCCCATGATCGTCATAGCAGTAACCGACTTACCTGAGCCAGACTCGCCTACAACGCCTAAGGTCTCTCCACGATCAAGCGTGTAACTCACACCATCAACAGCATGCACGATGCCATCTTCGGTGTGAAAATACATCTTCAGGTCGTCTACCTCAAGCAGGTGATGGCCTTCAGGAACCGGCTGAGATTTCAGATCTACAAATGAGGTTTTCTTCTTAGTCATCTGGCCTTACGCATCCTTCATCTTCACGTCGAGGGCGTCGCGCAGGCCGTCACCGAGCAAGGTGAAGGCAAGCACCGTCGAGAGAATCGCCAAACCGGGCATGATCATGACCCAAGGAGCCGTCATCAAATAGACCTGACCGTCTTGAATCATTGAGCCCCAAGAAGGTGTTGGCGGAACAACGCCCATGCCCAAAAATGAAAGGGCGCTCTCGGTCAGAATGGCACCACCGATGTTCATGGTTGCATAGACCACAATTGAGGCCACCGAGTTAGGGAAGATATGGCGGGCGATAATGCGGGCATCTGAGGCACCCATGGCACGAGCCGCATCCACATAGTCATTCTCTTTAACCGTAAGAATTGCCGAGCGGAATACACGAGCAATTGCCGGCCAGCCCAAAATACCAATGGCGATAAAGACGTTCGTCAGCGAGCGGCCAATAACTGCAATCATTGAGACCACGAACAAGACATACGGAAACGCCAAGAAGATATCGGCGGAGCGCATGATAATCGTGTCCCAAATACCACCGTAAAAGCCAGCAAGTGCGCCCAAGATCAGCCCGATCACGGTGGAGATGGCCGTTGCCATAATACCGACCATGAGCGAGACGCGGGCACCATAGATCACGCGAACCAAAATATCGCGGCCAAGTGAGTCAGTACCAAAGGGATGCGCCGCATCGGGAGCTAAGAGCGAATTTTCTGCCAGCGTGGTGGAGTCTGAAGCGATGGGCGAACCAAGCCAGTCCTGAGCCCAAAAATCTGCCGTTACGGCTACCAGAACAACAAAGACGATCCAAAGAACTGCTGCGATGGCCAGCTTATTGCGGCGCATGCGCTTGAAGGCGTCACCCCAAAGCGTACGGCTTTCTGCCGGAGCCGAGCTGGCACGATCCTCCTTTGTCTGATCCGTCCCAGTTGTGGGTTCCAGATTCGAATCCATGGTTGAGCTTCCTCCCCCGGTCTTAATTCGATTTGTTCGAGCCGTCATAGCGAATCCTTGGATCAAGGAAGGCATAGCTGATATCAACCAGCAAATTTACGACCATGACAACAACGATGATCAGCGTGACACCACCCATAACAATGGGCCAGTCGCGCTGAGTAATGGCGCGGAAGATCTCATACCCAACACCTGGCCAGTTAAATACGGTCTCGGTGAGAATTGCGCCAGACATCATGCCGCCAAAATCAACACCAATATAGGTAACGACCGGAATGAGGGCGTTTTTGAGGGCATGCTTCCAAATGATGGCGCGATTAGAAAGACCCTTGGCCTTAGCCGTACGGATATAGTCTTGGTTCATAACATCCAACAGCTGAGAGCGCATGATACGCGCTGCATAGGCTGTGGATACCGAAGCCAAGGTGACGGCGGGAAGAATGTAGTGCATCCAGTCTTGGAACTGTGAAGCTGAGCTACCAGCACCAGAAATTGGCATGACCTGTAGCATCACACCAAAGACCAGCTGCAAGATCATGCCCAACCAAAATGCAGGAACAGCAACAAGAACTGAGGTAGAAAGCGTAACTAAGACGTCCCAGAATGAGTAGCGCTTCACGGCAGAAATAATACCGGCACCAATACCCATGATGGCCTCAAGCACAATGGCGCAGACCGCGAGCTTCAGTGTATAGGGATATTTTTGTGCGAAGATATCTGCGACCGGGAGTTTGCGCTGATACGAGGTACCCAGGTCTCCTTTAAGCAGGCCGCCCATATATGCGACATAACGCTCGGGAAGACCGGTAGGTACAGGCTTGCCCTGCTCATCAAGGATCGGTCTGCCCTCGCTATCAGATTTAACGAGGTTATATTTGATCCTGAGCTGAAGCTCCGTCTCCGGCGGCAATGCCTTCTCTCCACCGATCAATTTGATCGGATCACCCGGCACAATATTTTGGAGCGCAAACAAAATAAGTGTAACGCCCAAAAAGACCGGAATGAACTGGAGCACACGCTTAACGATGTACTTACCCATTCTTCTCCCCTATCGAAGGGATACAGTCTAGACGGGATGCCCACGGTTTGCGGGCATCCCGTCTATGCGAAGCTACAGTATAACCGACGCAAGCATGGCCTGCGAGGCAAACGCCATTTAGGCGCTCATCTCAGCTCCAGCCATATCGCAGAGCTTCTGCGGATCGATGTAAAGATGCTTCACGCGATCAGAGCCAACGAGCTTATGCGAGTAGAACATAAGCGGGATGACCGGGAAGTCTTCAGCGATGAGATCGTCAGCTTTGTGCATCGTCTCAATGCGCTTCTTCGGATCGATAACCGTACGAGCCTCATCAATCAGCTTGTCGACCTCGGGGTTGCTGTAGTTAGACTTGTTGTCTCCACCAATGGAGGCAGAGTGGAACAGCGGGAAGAGGAAGTTGTCCATGATGGGATAGTCTGCGATCCAGCCCAGACGGCCAAACTCAAAGTTGCCAGCCTGATACTGGGAAAGCAGGGCAGACCACTCGGGCGTATCAGACTTAACGGTAATACCTACCTTGTCCAAGTCACCAATGACGGACTCCATGATCTCCTTATGGCCACCATCCTGGTTGTAAGACAGCGTGACCGTGATACCACGGGAGCTACCATTCATGGGAGCAACCTTGTTCAGATACTCATTAGCCTTGTCTACATCGTAGGTGGCATGCTTCCAAGCGCCCTTGCGGTAGCCATCAATGCCCGGCGGGATAATGCCGTCTGCCGGGGTGCGGCTACCCTTGAAGAGGGTCTCACAAATGGCGGCGCGGTTAATGGCATAGGAAATACCCTTGCGCAGATCTGCATTGTTGAAGGGCTCCTTGGCGGTATTGCACACCAGATAATAGGTGGAAGGCTCAGCACCGAGCACCATGTGCTGACCTTCAGACATAGTGTAGCCGTCCTTGGACTCGCCGCGATCCTCCTTAGCAGCAGTGATCTGGGCGGTTGGCACGTCGCAGACGTCCAAGTTACCAGCCTGGAACTCCTTGTAGGCGGTCTCTACGTCTTTGATGATGGCAAAGTGAATGCCATCGATCTTGGCCTTCTCGCCATAATAATCATCAAAGCGGACGAGATTGATCTGCTGGCCGTCTTCCCACTGGCCATCAATCTTGAAAGGACCGTTGCCAATCGGGGCAAGGTAGAAGTTCTTTGCATCTTTCTCAGCAGCGGCAGGAACCGGAGCTAAAGCCGGATGGCTGCAAACATAGGGGAAGTCTGCGTAGGCAGAAGCGAGCTTTACCTTCAAAGTGTGCTCGTCTACAGCCTCAACACCTGAGAAATCATCAGTCTCGCCCTTGGAGAGCGCCTCATAGCCCTCAACCATAGCAAGGTGGTAGGATATCTCACTCGGGGCATAAGCCGTAGCCACAGCGGACTTGGGATTGACCAGACGCACAAAGCTGCGCTTAAAGTCCTCTGCCGTTACCGGCTCACCGTTGTGGAACTTAGCGCCAGCAACCAGATGGAAGGTGAACTCAGTTGCGGTGTCGTTGGCCTCCCACTTCTCTGCAGCAAGACCCACAAGCTTGTTCTCGTTGTAATCATAGGTGGTTAAGGCATCAAACATCTGGTACTCAACCTGGGTGCCCTGATCCTCTTGAACATTGTACGGATCAATGCACTTGGGATTGTTGATGTAGTAGTTGAGCGTACCGCCCGACGCTGCAGCACTGCCGCCACCAGCTGCCGGTGCTCCCTTCTTGCCGCACGCAGCAAGGAGCGCCAGGGTACCCGCAGCAAGCGAGCCGCCGACGAATGAACGACGGGAAATCTTGGTCTCAGCCATACCATCCTCCTTCATATACATGTGCACGGGAAAAAGCCAAAACGACTCCAATTCCCGTCACATCGCCATCGGAAGGCCGGGGCTGAATCCGCCTCCCCAAGCGATGATACGCGCTATACCATAACTCACTTTATGAAGGTAGGGCTTTAGATTTCGGCCAAACGCAGATGAAACCCGTAGTTTGACCGCAGTTTGTGCACATAATGGGTCGAAGGTAAAAAAATCCTACATGTATGCATGTGCGACGGGTGCAAAAAAGCGATGAGCCCCGCACTGGAACTCATCGCTGAAATACATTTGTAACAATAGCTCACACTCGCACGCCACGACCTGCGCACGTACCGCAAACAGTGCTGCTGAGCTTAGAGGCCTACGATTCCCTGGGGGAAGAAGAACATGCAAAGTACCACGCACGCGGCGAAGATCACCGACATGATCACCGTGAGCTTGTCGAGATTTTGCTCCATAACACCGGTAGCAGCACTTGCGTTATACAGCGAGCTTGCAATCATGTCTGATACACCGGTGCCCTTACCCGAGTGCATAAGCACCAGTGCAATTAAGGCGAGGGCAGAAATTGCCCACACAACGAGAATGAGATACTGAAACGGTCCCACACGAACTCCTTTTATATGTGCGGATTCGAACAGCGGACTAGTATAGACTAGCCCGCTCACTTCGAAAAGCACCAAGCAAAACCTTAGGCTCCCGCCTTCATAACCATTGCAGAGAAGTCCTCGGCAGAAAGCGAAGCTCCGCCTACCAAGGCTCCATCTACATCGGGCTTAGCCACAAGCTCAGCAATATTGCCGGGTTTAGCAGAGCCACCATACAAAACGCGGATGCCATCGGCCATCTCTTGTCCAAAGATTTCGGCGAGCTGCGAGCGTACTGCAGCGCAAACCTCTTGGGCATCTTCGGCAGTAGCCGTCTTGCCCGTACCAATTGCCCAGATGGGCTCATAAGCAACGACGAGCTGATCAGGAGAGGTGAGCTCAAGACCCTCCAAGCCAGCCTTTACCTGAGCGCAGACATAGTCTACATAGGTACCATCCTCGCGGATCGACTCAGGCTCGCCGCAGCAAAAAATGGGAACAATGCCACCAGCAACAAGGGCGCGAGCCTTGCGATTCTGATCCTCATCAGTCTCATGGAAGTACTCGCGACGCTCGGAGTGGCCAATGATGCAGTACGCTACCGGCAAAGAAGCCAGCATGGGCACGGAGGTCTCTCCGGTGTATGCACCCGAAAGCTCCCAGTGCACATTTTGAGCGCCGAGCTTAATGGGGCTTGCAAGAATGCCGCCATGGCAACCCACATATTTCAGATCAATCGTGGGCGGGCAAACCAGTGCCTCAACACCTTCTGGGATCTCAGGAAGAGCCGCGACGAGCTCAGAGGCGAGCTTGGCTCCCTCAGCAAGATCCTTATTCATCTTCCAGTTACCTGCGATGAGCAGGGTGCGCTTACTCTGCGTCATTTAAAGCCTCCACTCCAGGAAGGGGCTTGCCCTCAACGAGCTGCATGGACGCGCCACCACCCGTTGAGATGAACGTCATTTTATCTGCCAAGCCAAACTTGTTCACAGCAGCAACGGAGTCTCCGCCGCCGATAACCGAATCGCAATCAGGATTTGCAGCAATGGCCTCGGCTACCGAGCGGGTGCCATGAGAGAACTTCTCCATCTCAAACACGCCGGTAGGACCGTTCCAAAACACCGTCTTTGCACCTGCAATCGCATCGGCAAAGAGTTTCTCGGTCTCAGGTCCGATGTCGAGTCCTTGCCAGCCGTCCTCAATCTCTCCGGTCTTGGCAATCTTGGTATTGGCATCCTCAACAAAGGCATCTGCCACCACATTGTCTACCGGCAAGAGGAATTCAACCCCGTTTTTCTTTGCCTTATCGAGCATCTCCAAGGCGCGATCTTGCCAATCGTCCTCACAAAGTGAGTCACCAATGCGGCCGCCCTGAGCCTTAGCAAAGGTGTAGGCCATACCGCCACCCACGATGACCGTATTGGCGGTATCAAGCAAGCGATCGATAACACCAATCTTGTCTGAGACTTTGGACCCACCAAGAATGGCAACGAAGGGACGACGCGGATCTGCAAACAGACCTGAGAGCGTCGAGACTTCCTTCTCAAGCAAGAAGCCAGCAACGGCCGGAATATGCTCGGCAGGGCCTACGACTGAGCCCTGGGCACGGTGAGCCGTACCAAAGGCATCGAGCACAAAGATGTCTCCGTAGGAAGCCAAAATCTTGGCAATCTCGGGGTCATTTTTCTTCTCGCGCTTATCAAAGCGAACGTTCTCAAGCACCAAAACCTGACCAGGCTTGAGTGACTGAACGGCAGCAGCAGCACGCTCACCATAGGTATCGTCTACAAAGGTGACGTCAAGCCCAGAAAGCTCAGCGAGCTTTTGAGCAACCGGAGCGAGGCTAAACGCAGGCTCAGGACCGTCGCCCTTAGGACGCCCAAGGTGGCTCATGAGAATCACGGCAGCGTTGTGCTCAACGAGGTATGAAATCGTTGGTAGTGCTGCCTCAATGCGGGTCGTATCTCCCACTTTGCCATCGGCAACGGGCACGTTAAAGTCAACACGGACAAGTACTCGCTTGCCCTCGACTTGAACGTCGCGAACAGTCTTCTTAGAAAATGCCATGGAACTTTCCTTTCTGTGAGAAAGAGAGAAAAGGGGCGCAGCCGGGCTTTCTACCATACGGCCGCGCCCCCTTCCGAACGCTCAACGGACGATATGCGTCCGGGCACACGTCATTTAGGCGACGAACTTCTCGAAGTACTTGATGGTACGAACCATCTGAGAGGTGTAGGAGTTCTCGTTGTCATACCAAGCAACAACCTGCACCAGGCTCTGGCCGTTACCGAGATCCTGAACCTGAGTCTGGGTAGCGTCAAAGATGGAGCCGTGGGTTTCGCCTACGATATCGCGAGAAACAATCTCGTCCTCGTTGTATGCATAGGTCTCAGAGATAGTAGCTGCATAGGCCTTCATTGCAGCGTTGACCTCATCGACGGTCACGGTCTTATCAACCACAGCGTAGAGGTTGGTGAGCGAGCCGGTGGGCGTCGGGACACGCTGGGCAGCACCGATGAGCTTGCCGTTCAGCTCAGGCAAAACAAGACCGATGGCCTTAGCAGCACCAGTGGAGTTAGGAACAATGTTCTCGGAAGCGGCGCGGCTACGACGCTTATTGCCCTTGCGCTGAGGGCCATCCAGCGTCATCTGATCGCCAGTGAAGGCGTGAATGGTGGTCATGATGCCCGAGACGATGGGAGCAAAATCATTCAAGCCCTTGGCAAGCGGAGCCAAGCAGTTGGTGGTGCAGGAAGCGGCGGAAATGATGTGATCATCGGCCGTTAAGGTCTCGTGATTCACGTTGTACACAATGGTGGGCAGATCATTGCCAGCAGGAGCGGAGATAACGACCTTCTTCGCACCAGCGTCGATATGAGCCTGAGCCTTGGCCTTGGAGGTGTAGAAACCAGTGCACTCGAGCACAACGTCTACGTCAAGCTCGCCCCACGGCAGGTTGGAAGCGTCTGCCTCCTTGTAGATCTTAATGGCCTTACCATCAACCACGATGGAGTCCTCAGTAGCAGAAATCTCGTGGTCGCGAGAATAGTTGCCCTGAGTTGAATCGTACTTGAGGAGGTAAGCGAGCATGTCGGGCGAGGTGAGGTCGTTAATAGCGACGATCTCGGAACCCTCATGGCCGAACATCTGACGGAAGGCCAGACGGCCAATACGTCCGAAACCATTAATCGCAACCTTGACTGCCATATTAGTCTCCTTTCGTCGGACTCCGCGACGAACTCCTCTGTCCGAGGCTCAGAGCCCGCAAAACCAACTAAGGTGAATATACCTTGTTTCAGCCATCCTAATCGCCACATCTGACCATTCTTGAGAAAACCAGTACATTGAAGCGCTTACAATTCTGCAGCTCATAGATGCTATGAAACGTTTCATGGCGTGCGCGCCAAGCGAAACCGTTGTTTGGTTGATCGTGAGGTGTATGAGGGAGCCGCCGCTCTCGGCTCACCCATGGGCTCACAGCTCTCGCGAGACCTACGATGGATTGGTCTCTATGGGATCGAAGCATGTGCGCTTGAGGCTCAGCAGGTACGAGAAGCCTGTGCTCGATTACTCGTAAGGCGCACGGGGACACCGCTACCATGGGTTCGCAAATCATGCGAAAGCTATGCTCGGTTGATCCCTTCCCGATCAGCAAGACGCTCAAGCCTCAATACTCGATGATAGAGCGCTGATTTAGAAAGCGGTGGATGAGCAAGCACCCCTAAATCTCGCAGCGATACATCGGGGTGCGCCTCTCGAAGTGCGCAAAACTCCTCAAGTGCTGCTGGTAAATCTCCTCGCAGCCCCGCTCGTGTAATCTGGCGTATGAGCTCCAACTGATCTCGAGCAGCCACGGCAGATCTCCCCTGATTGGCAAGTTCTGCATTCACACGGCGGTTCACATCGTTTTTAACCGACTTCACCGCACGTGCATCATCTATCTCGGCAACCGAGCGCTGCGCTCCCACTGCCTCAAGCAGGCCTCTAATCTCATGCGCGCTTTTGATATAGACCGCAAAACTACCTCGCCGCGCATTCACCCGAGCATGCACGCCCAACGGCGCAATGAGCTCAATTAAAGCACGAGCCAAGGCCTCACTTTGCACTGCGATCTCAAGATGAAAATCCCCTTTTGGATCGGCAACAAAGCCGCCCGCAATGAGGGCGCCGCGAATATAAGCAAGCCGGCAGCACTCACGAGCCACAATATGGTGAGGAATCCCAGACACCAAAGCACCTGAGCGATCAAGAATGCCCAAGAGTACCAAGGCCTTTTTAAGCGAGGGTTGATCGGGAAGCGTAATGAGGTAGTTTCGTACCTTGTGCAAAACCGATCGGCGAACCGTAAACTCGGTCTTTAGCTTGAGAATCCGGTGCGTAAGACCAATCATGGTACGTGCCACCGCGCCCGTCTCAGTAGCTACTGAGAGACTAAAACAATCCGGGCCAGTAATTGAAAGGGTGCCGCATACCCGCGTCAGTGCTGCAAGCGTTGCAAGATCGCAATACTCGCACGCAGGTTCGCTCCGGGCAAGCTCGTCTCTTACCTCTGCGCTGAAGGACATGTGTCCATCACCTCACGCAGAGCCGCAGCAAGCTCGTTCGTATCATGGGCAGTACACGCATGCTCATCAGCTAGATCCCGCACCATAATGTGGGGGATGCGCTGGGAGAGCCGCTTTTCTGCGGCGGGTGTGAGCTCTACATCCAAGAAGCGCTCAGCGCGGGGATCTTGCATAACAAAGTACGGGCGGGCTTTGCAATCGCGCCGATGAAAGAGCGCCGTGTCAAGGAGCTCCAGAAAACCCGCCTGCTCAAGCGCGTCAATATACGCTTCGGCATCCATGCCTTCAGTCTCCCCGGGAACATCGGCCTTGGGGCAAATAAAGAGCCGACGAGCCTTAGTTTTTGCAAGCGCTTCGGCAATACCAGGCACCAGCAGGTTTGGAAGAAGCGAGGTAAAAAGCGAGCCCGGTCCCATAACAATGAGATCTGCCGCCAAAATCGCTCGAACTGCTGGCTCATAGGCCAAAGGCTCCGCTACCGCTTTTTGTGCAAGCGAACTTGGATCCGCTACCACTTGTTTCGCGCGTGAGCCTGGATCCGTTACAGCTTGCTGCGCGAGCGAACCTGGATCCGTTGCAGCTTGCTGTGCGCGTGAGCCTGAGCCCGCTGCAGTTCCTTCCTGAGGTGTCTGATCAGTCGTTTTGAAAGCAGACTCAAGCCAAATCCGATCCAGCCTTCCCGATCCATATGAAAGCATTGCCTGACCAGCAACCTCTTCTCCGGCAATCGTCGTACCCCGAAGCGAAATGGGATCCAAAGTTGAGGGCAATACATTTCCTACGCAGCCTAAAAGCTGCGCACAGCACCCAATGGCAGCAGGAAAGCTGTCGCCCTCCCCTACCAGGGCAGCAATCATGAGGTTTCCCATGGCATGGTTGTTCAGATAATCAAAGCGATGCTCAAAAGCGCGGGCAAGCGAGCCTTCTGGCTCTGCCGCAAGCGCCGTTAAACACTTGCGCAAATCACCCGGAGGCAGCATTCCTTCGCGCTCGCGCAAAATGCCTGAAGAGCGCCCATCATCACCCATGGCCACAATGGCATCAATATCAAGGGGGTACCCGGTGCGTCTAAGGGCACGGAGCAATGCCGGCTGACCTGTTCCCCCTCCAAGGGAAACAACGCGAAACGCCGGGTTTTGTGTTGCGACATCCATCTTAGGAAGGTAGACCCGCACGGGGCAGATCGCGGTGTGAAATGCCGACGTGATACTGATGGCGCTCAAGATAGCGAGCCGTTGCCTCAGCAATTGCAACTGAGCGGTGCTGGCCTCCCGTGCATCCAATACCAATGGAGAGCTGGGGCTTTCCTTCCGCAATATAGCCAGGCATCACCGCATCAAGCAGGCGAAACCACGCATCCAAAAAGTCTTTTGTCTTGGGGTGCTCAAGCACAAAGGTAGACACGCGCTCATCAAGACCCGTCAGCGGCCGCATTTCTGGGTCATAAAATGGATTGGGCAAGAAACGCACGTCGATCATGAGATCTGCCTCAACGGGCATACCGTGCTTAAAGCCAAAGGAAAAGACATGTACATCCATAAGCTCTTGGTCACTCAGCTCTGAGAATGCATTCCGTAAGCGCGTTCTAAGGGCTGAGGTGCGAAGCCTACTCGTATCAATCACCATATCGGCGCGCTCTTTGACACTTCTGAGCTGGACACGCTCGCGCTGAATCGCATCGGCTGTGGTCTCACTATTGCCCGCCAAAGGATGCCGGCGACGGTTCTCGCTATACCGGCGGATCAAAACCTCATCAGAGGCTTCCAAAAAGACAATGCGACAAGACAGCTCATGTTCCTCAAGGCTCTTTATGACATCGAGCAACTCGTCGAACAGGCCCTGGCTTCTGAGATCGCAGGTTACTGCCAAGTGGCGACCAATGCCGGAATTGATTCCGATGACGCCCGCCAACTGCAAGATCAAGCGCGGCGGCAAATTATCAATACAAAAATAGCCCATGTCCTCAAAGACATGCATGGCTTGGGTTCTGCCCGAGCCAGACATGCCAGTGATGATCACGATATCAGGGGCGTTACCGGTAGCCTCCGAAATAGTGAGAGGCTTGCTCGGAATAACTGGCATATGACCTCCTCGGCCGTGGCGGATGAGCTTCAGTATACCCTGATGCTACGCATGCGGCAGAGAAGCCGGTGATCACGGGGTGAGAGCCCCTTCTTGCCGAGTGGCTCGAACCGGCAAAGATACGAAAGAGCTGAACGGTCAAACAGGTACTCGCTGCTAAACCGTCCAGCTCTTCTAGGCGCTCATTAAGGCTATCGAGCGATCGCCGCTCAAATCGCCCAGCTCTCTTAGGCTTGCTTCAAGGCTAACGGGCGATCGCCGCTCAAACCGTCCAGCTCTTTCAGACTTACCTCAAGGTTATCCAAACGCCTCAGTGATACTCACTCAAAGGGTACAAGCGCCTACCGTGCACCACCTCACTGCATGGCCTCTGCAAACCAGCTGGTAATTGAGGTTGGGTGCGTAATGGCCGTTCCCACCACAACTGCCCAGGCACCGGCTGCATGCGCTTGACGCGCATCTTCTGCCGTATGCACGCGACCCTCACAAATGACAGGAACATCTGGAAAAACCGAGGTTGCGCGGCGGAGAAGTTCTAGATCTGGACCGTCTGCCATCGTGCAGTCCGTTGCAGCAACTCCGTGGCTCAAGGTTGTTGAGACAAGATCAAAGCCCAAATCTACCGCCGCTTCAATGTCTTCAAAGGTCATGCAATCGGCCATCGCGAAGGCTCCCGCCTCTTTGATTGCATCTAAGGTTTCGCACAACGGCCTGCCATCAGGGCGCGGACGCCCGGTCGCATCAACGGCAACAATATCGGCACCAGCATGTACGCAGGCAAGGGCGTGGCGACGAGTTGGCGTAATGTACACGCCCTCGTGACCGTCTTTCCAAAGGCCAATCACCGGAACCTCGACCCTGCCCTTAATAGCAGCAATATCGGCAAGACCCTGGCAACGAATAGCCGCAGCGCCACCGAGCTCGCATGCACGCGACATGGCTGCCATAATCTCAGGGGTTCGGAGTGGCTCGCCTGGGTATGCCTGCACGCTTACGATCAGCTTTCCTTTGAGCTCCTCAATTAATGCATGTGGCATAGCACCCATCCCTTCTCAAACAGCTCATACGCTGCCGCTCTACTCTTCAATTCCAAGCTCGTCCAATATCGCACTCTTATACAGAATAGCCTTGGCTCCAAAGACGGCCTGGATACCTCCATCCACGTCTATCACCCCAGCTGCGCCGAGCTTCATCAACAAATCGCGATCCACCTTACTGGAATCATGAACGCCCACACGCAGGCGCGTAATGCAGGCATCAACATCCTCGATATTTTCCGGTCCACCAAGCGCTGTAATGATCACACGCGCATCTTCTACGAGATTGCTTGCAGCGTTAGGAACAGCCACTGGCGTGGTATCCGTATCGTCATCAGCATCGCGACCAGGGGTCTTTACGTTGAACTTGGAAACCAAGAAACGGAATGAGAAGTAATAGAGACACGACCACGCTGCACCAAATGGAATCTGCAGCAGCCAATTTGTCTTAGCATTGCCCTGTAAGACGCCAAAGAGCAAGAAGTCGATCATGCCGCCAGAGAAGGTATTACCAATGCGGATCTTTAAGAGATCAGCAATGAGGAACGAAACGCCATCAAAGAAGGCGTGCAGGACATACAGTGGCGGGCAGACAAAGAGGAACATGTACTCAAGCGGCTCGGTAATACCGGTCAAAAACGACGTTGCCGCTACGCCAAAGAAAAGACCTGCATACTTGCTTCGACGCTCCTTTGGAATGCAGTGATACATCGCCAACGCCGCACCAGGCAGACCAAACATCATGGTTGAGAAACGACCGGCAAAAAAGCGCGTGCCCTCAGTGAACAGACCGGTGTGCGCAGGATCAGCCAGCTGAGCAAAGAAGATCTTCTGAGCGCCAACTACCTGCTCGCCAACAACGGTTGCAATGCCGCCGAGCTCGGTATACCAAAACATGGGATAAATCATGTGATGCAGGCCAACTGCTCCAGAAAGCCTCATCAAGAAGCCGTAGAAGAAGGTTCCGATCACGCCAGCAGCAGAGATTGCCTCACCGGCTGCAACAAGCAGCTGCTGGAAGGGTGGCCAGATGAGATAGAAGACGGCACCGACAAAAATACCGGCAATGCTGGTAACAATCGGCACAAAACGCGAGCCACCGAAGAAGCCCAAAACCTGAGGCAGCTGGATATTCCGATACCGATTATGAAGCGCTACCGCAATCAGGCCCATCACCAAAGCGCCCACAACGCCGGTATCAATCGCCGCGCCCTCGGGATTGAAAATTGAAAGCAAGGTTGCTGACGAGGTATTCATAACCAAATAGCCCGTCACACCAGCAAGAGCTGCTACACCCTTATCGCGCTGGGCCAGCCCAATGCAAAGACCAATGCAGAGCAACATGGCCAAATTGGAGAACACCACGCCTCCGGCGGCGCTCATCACTTTAAAGATGGCTTGAAGCCAAGACACCGCAAGCGCTGGATACGCTGCAATGGTGCCTTCTGAGCTCAAGGCACCACCGATGCCGAGCAACAGACCTGCTGCTGGCAAAATGGCGATCGGGAGCATAAAGGCCTTCCCGACCTTTTGCAGATACTTAAACACGATCTCTCCTTTCACATACCTTTCCTAAACTTGACGCTGACTGCGCGGGCGATCAACGAAGCTGCTCGGGGTTTGGATCCTCGTCGCGGGTGATCGGCGAAGCTGCTCGGGTTATGGATCCCCTCGTGATCCTCGTCACGCCGCGCACGGAGGCCGCTTGGCTACGGATCCCCCTCGCGACGCGCACTGAGACCACCCGATCGTAAGCGCTCAATATGCATGGCGAGATACATCCGCTCAGTTGGTGGAACAACCTCGTTATGCTCACACTCCACAAACTCAGCTACTGCCTCAGCACAGGCCGCAGCGTCCCTGTATTCATGCTGCACCATGGCGATGAGGCGGCGGTCTTCTGGCAAGGGCGCCGAATCACAAGACGCACCGCCCACGACGCGCTGGGCAAAGAAGCGCAAATGAACCATGAAACGATAGTATGCGAGCGACTCCCGGTCGAGTTCAATTTCGAGCATCTCGCTCACGATCGAAACTGCGCGGTGTACGATTCGCGCCATCTCAGCAGTGCCTTCCATACCCACACCCGTGCCAGCATTCACAAAATGCAAAGCAATAAAGGCAGCCTCATCAGCCGGCAAGCTCACGTCAAAGATACGCTCAAGAAACGCGCGCGCGGTTTGTGCGCATTCGAACTCCTCGGGATACACCATCCCGATTTCGAAGGTGAGGTGGTTGGTAACCATAATGCCTGACTGGGCACGCTCAACTGCAAAGTGAATATGGTCTGCTAAGGCCAGATAGATGCCATCATCAAGCTCATGGCCAAGACGCAGGCGGGCGTGATCCACAATATCGCGAGCCGCATCAAAGTATTCCTCAGGCACCAGCGGTGCCAAATCAACGAGCCTGCGCGAAAGCTCAGGCACATGCTGGGTAAAGAGGCGCTCAACCTTTTCTGGATCAATCTCATCGCCAAACCGCCGACCAAAGGCAATGCCTTTTCCCATAGCAATGCAGTCTCTGCCCGCCTCATCGACAGCAAGAGCAAAGTTGTTGTTGAGCACCTTGACGATCGTTAGCACGAAATAGCTCCAAGCACTGAAAACGGACGGGCAACACGGAAAGCGGGTAGAGCCCAACTTTCGGTGTCGCCCATAACCGGTAACGATCCTCATCAAGTTGTAATGTGATTGTAAAAAGCAAGAGCTACTGCGTCAAGCTGCACACCGCTCAAAGGTAGTGGCGCGTCGCTGAGCGTGACAGGTTTGCGATGCGTGCCGCGCTGATCGCAGGTAGCGCTTGGTCGCTAAATGTGGGTCGATTTGTAGCGGTGACGAGTGGCTGAACGCACACTAGGTTTCGATGCTGCATGCCGATCACTGACTGCGTTCGGTCACTGGGCGGGGGTTGCCTGAGACACCAGACCGAGCGAGCAACTCCCCTCTATTAGCACTTGCCACTTATGAGAATCGCACCAACATGCTCACCGAGCCAAACTCACAGCAAATGGATCCCATAACACCCCTTTTCAAGGTGATAGGGGGGTTAGTATTAGTACATTTATTACCCGTTAGGCACAGATTTGACGCGAAGTGCGGGCAAACATGCTCCTAACGACACCAAAGTGCACGCTCGAAGAGGTCGGCGTAGATCTCTTCGGTGCTGTCCTCGCTTTGCTGCGGAGGCACCTGCGAGATCTCGCCGACCCTCATTCCTTCTCAGCTAGATCACATACGCCGTACAGCTGAAGCATGCAGATCTAGCGACTCTACATATCGACAAGCATTTCCACTGCGAAGAGCTATGCCTCATCCTCTGCAGCGCGAGAACGGCTATAAATCATGTTCATCGAGAGCGCGAAGATGACCATTGCCCCAAGAACAATAGCTCCACCGATCATGAAAACGTTCACGTACGTAGAAGCTAAGCCCGCCGGAGTTCCAAATAGACTGCCCCCCGACATCGCTCCATTTGCCATCATCTGCCCGAATAAGGCAACGCCAACAGAGCCAGTAATTGCCTGCAACAAATCATTAAAGCCTAGTGCGCGGCCCGATTCTTCAGCGCTCACCGTCAAGGTTGCAGTATCAACTATCGGCTGGTAGAAGAAGGAGGTGCCAAAATAGTAGAGACACGGAGCCACGCCCAACGCCCAAATTTCACCATGCTGTATACAAAACGCAACTAAGATCAAACCAAGACCCATGCATGAGAGCGCGAGAATCACCGATGCTTTGCGCCCAATCCTTCGAATGATTGGACCAGCACCAAATCCCATAACTGCGGCAAGAATGATTGACCACACTAGCAGATTAGATACTTGAGAGGAATCCAACCCAAATACGTTCATTCCAATATTGTTGATGCCCGCATTGAGTGTGTAACTAAAGAAGTACCCGACGAAGATCACGACCATGGTCATGGCAAAGGCAGGGTTTGTAAGCATCTTCGGAGTAATGAAAGGATTGCTCGCTTTATTGATGTAGACAATAAATGCAATGAGCGTTACACCACATGCAACGAGCCAGAACGTTGACATGTCGGTAAAGTACATAGTTACAGATGCTGCAAAAAGACCAATCAGCGTAAACCCGATGCCATCAATGGTTGCCCCCGCAGCATGATCATCTGGAAGATTCTTTGCAAGGATCGGAATAAAAGGTGCGGCGACAAGACCAATTGCGAAAAGAAGCCGCCAATCGATCAAGGTCATATAGCCAGCAAGGAAGACTCCGAGCGCTGCTGCAAATCTAAAGACTGCAACAAAAATGCCATACCAAATTACGCGATCTCGCTTCGCAATATATTTAGAAACCAACACCAAAAAGATTGAACCAGAAACTTGCCATCCAGCTGACTGAATCACACGAGCCGCGATTACAATCCAGATACTCAAATGTCCCAAAAGACCTAAGGCTGAGCCAGCAACGAAAACTATCGTTCCAAGTGTAAGCATCTTCTTGAGGGATAGGAAGTCGCCGAGCGAGCCGTAAATCACGCATACGATACCAAGGACAATGCCGGGTATCGAAGTGATGAGTGGTGCCAAGCCAGGCTCCCCCAGCTGCTCACCAATATTGACATAAATCATGCCAAACGCTTGCAGCATAAGAACGCCAAGCGTAAATATAACCAACACGATGGGCACCGCAACTTTCGCCATCTTGTTGTATTTCAACCATTCTTCAGTCCCTTCTTCTGGGACTGGAACGCCATTCTGGCGCGTAATAGTTGCGTCAGACATCAGAACTCCTTTAGCTTGCTAGGGATAAACAGGATCAATTCATAAACATGCTCGAATCTTTTTGCAGCGTGGTGGTCCAGTTTTTGTAGATGGGGCATTTACTCCCCGATGTTTAGAAATTAAGAGATTCATTCGTCATCCCCCAAAAGACTTACCTAAAAGGAAGCAGTCCATTTTTTTGATTCAACAAGCGCCTCTCTTGTACGTTCTGTTTAGCTGAGATCAGCTCCTTGAGCAGACTGGAGGTAAATGTGTTTGCATGCTTCGCGATTGAGGCGACGCACTGCTCCAATTGCCTGATCTGAACCCTCAAATGGAATAGCGTCGAGCATCTCTTCGATTCGATCAGTCCTCACACCAAGCTCTTTCATAGAGCAAGGCATACCAAGGGTTCGAAAGAAATTAACCGTTTGAACAATTGCAGCTTGGGAGCAAGAGGTTTCATTGTTATCGCATACGTTGAAAACTTTTTCTGCAAAGCGAGCAAAGCGCGCGGTATTCGCTGATCTCGCAGCAACCATCCAAGCCGGCATGATTGCTGAAATCGTTTGCCCGTGCACACAGTCATATAGTGCACTCAGCTCATTTGCCAATAGGTGAGTTGACCAATCCTGTTCTCTTCCAACGCCAAGCGTACCGTTTTGGGCGATGGTAGATATCCACATAATTTCAGATCTCATTGCAAGATCTTCTGGATGATTAGCAAGAGTCTTACCTGCATAAACAATGGACTTCAGGACGCCTTCGCACATACGATCAATAACACCGAATTCAGCACTTTCGTTAAAATAGCGCTCGCAAACATGCGAGAAAATGTCCACAATCCCATTCGCAGTCTGAGCTATCGGAACGGTACATGTAAGCCCAGGATCCATCAATGCTACTGCCGGACGCATGATTGGATGACTAACGAGTAGCTTACTTTTTGTCTTATCATCGCTTAATACAGCCACTTGACTTGATTCGCTACCAGCTGCCGGAATAGTAACAACTGCGACTACTGGCAATGTGTGCCTCGGAACAGCGGCACCACGAAAGTAATCCCAAACATCACATTCAGAGGCAGCGCCAAGCGCAATCGCTTTAGCAGAATCAATTGCAGAGCCTCCACCAACTGCAACCACCACGTCAATATGCTGATCGCGAGCCTGCCTTATTCCTTCCCGAACAAGCGATAGTCTTGGATTTGCCTGAACACCATCGAACTCAAAAACCTCTATGCTAGCTGAATCGAGGATCTTACGAATCTCTTGCAGCAGAGGAATCAGATAGTCCCCCTCTCCGTAATGGAGCATGATCCGCCGAGCGCCTAATGACTCAAGCTCTTCGCCAATCCGTTGCAAAGCACCTAAACCAAATACAAACCGAGTACCAATCTGTAATTCAAAACTATTCAACACCTTTCCCACCTCCTAAAAGAAGCTGTGTAAGCTCTTGAACACTTGTTGCTATGAGATGAGGCTTTGCAGCAATAAGATCACACGGATCTCCATCGCCATATGTCACTGCAATACTTCTAATTCCAGCAAAATGTGCAGCGTCAATATCAGACGCCGAATCACCTACAACTATTGAGCTATCTTTTTTTACACCCATCCCATCAATAACAGTTAAAAAGAGCTCACCCTTCGGGATGTACTCCTCTGGCGTTTTCTCTGCAGAAACCCAGCCATCAAAGAAAGACCCCCATTGCTTCAGCATAAGAATTCGCTCTAAAGCAGTTAAAGGCTTATTTGTCACGATATAGCTTTTCTGATGCCTCAGCTTTAGCTCTGCCAGCAGTACTTCCATCCCGCCATACAGGATCGTTTTCGGAAAGTCGCTGAGTTCACGATAGTGATGACTCACATCGGCTTCAAAAGACAACACATCTCGTTCTGCTAAATCAGGGATTAGAAGCTTCGCTATCGTTGCTACAGGCAAAGCAAGATATTCTGCACTCTGCATAAACACATCCGGGATCTCTGTTCCCTTTTGCTTTGCCGCAAAAGACAACGAGCCCCAAACATCCTCAGCGGTGTTTGCCACTGTGCCATCAAAATCCCAGATCACCAAGTCGAAACTCGAGGCGAACTGTGAACACGTGCTATGTAGGCTATCTATTCTCATTAGTTATAAGCGGCAAGCGTTGAATACAGTAGATCCATAAAGCGCTTAAAGTCGAGCTCAAGAGCACCATCAGCATTTGCTGCAGATCCTCTCAGGGACATCTGAGCCTGACGTTCAATTTCAACCTTTGGATCGACACCTCTGAGGTGGCGATAGTCACACACAGTCATGCCGCGCGTTAGCGATCCATGTAGTTCAACGTCAATATGCATAGGAGCTGAGACAATAAGGCTTGGCTCAATGATCCACGCGGCTGCACAAGCATCATGCATGCAGGCAATTGGAGGCTCTCCTGCTTTTATATCCTGTTCAATAAAGAAGTCGGTTAACTCAGCTGCCAGCACTGCAGCATGCGTCCCGATTTTTCGGAACTGCTCAACATGCTCCAAACCAATACAGCACTGTCTCGTTACATTAATACCGGTCATTTTAATGTGGGCACCGCTGTTAAACACTCTACTAGCAGCCTCTGGGTCAACATAAATATTGAACTCAGCTGCCGGAGTCCAATTTCCAAACGTAACAGAACCGCCCATAATGCAAATTTCTTTAACTCGCTCTGCCACCTGGGGCTCTCTATTTATTGCCGCTGCAATATTCGTTAATGGCCCTGTTGCAATAAGAGTTACATCATCGGTGTTCATCACGGTATCAACAATGAAGTCGACTCCATGCATCGTTGAAGCGACATGTGTGGCTTCAGGAAATATCGGCCCATCAAGTCCCGTCTCACCATGAAAATTGGGTGCTGTTACCAGCGGTGCAACCATAGGACAACTATGCCCGGGATACACCCCAATCGCATCAGCTTTTCCTATTGCCTCAAGAACATGAATGGCATTTCTCGTTACATTTTCTAAAGAGCAGTTCCCACCGATTGTCGTAATACCGAGCACATCTAAATGTTGAGCTACAAGCATAATTGCAAACGCATCATCATGACCTGGATCACAATCGAGAATGACTTTCTTCTTCTCCATATCAGCATTCCTCCTGAATTACTTCTTGACGATATTCAGCTGAGTCGATGAACTGCAGCAATGCTTGCTTGGAAGGTGTAGTACTTGCGCCTGTGTGCGCAACTGAATAGCCAGAAACCGCGTTTCCCCACCTCAGCGCCTCAAATAAACTTTGTCCATTAAGAAGAGCACCGATAAAGCCAGCATTAAAGACATCACCGGCTCCAACGGTGTCCTTGACTGGCACATCAAATGCAGGCACTACACACTGGTCGTTATCAGAAAAAACAATGGATCCAGCCGCCCCAGATCGAGCAACAATAATCCTGCTTTTGGTAGCGAGTCTCCGTGCGTTTCCCATCCAATCTTCTGAGCCTAAATAGGCATATTCATCTGGACCCGATCCAAACAAGCAGCTCACGTTGTCGAGCATGCCTTCAATCACATGAGCGAACTCTTGATCAAGCACTCCATTATCAACGCGGAGATTTAAATCGAGCGAGGTAGGCACTCCTGCTTCATGAGCCTCCCGTAATACCATTTCAATTGTTTTTCGTGCGGATGAATCATGCACTAATGACATGCCTGATGTATGAACCCATCCAGCAGTACGCACTCGATCAAAATCGATTTTCTTCTCGTCTATTTCGAGAAACGACTGATGCTGCCGTGGCCATCCCCAAAGATACCGCTCACCCTGATCATCGATAAAGGCAAAGACCGTTACCGTTGTAAGCTCGGGATTTACTATGACGCCATCTGTATCGACCCCAGCTGCTTGGAGTCCTTCAACAACAGCTTTTCCATTTGGGTCATCGCCTACGGTAGTTATGAGGTGGCATGGTACGCCTAAACGACCAAGAGCGGCCGCTGTGTTAAATGCAGTACCTCCGCACGCTACCTCAGGATATTCCCATTTGACCTGACGGGCGCTTTCCACTGAATTGACCTGCGGATAATGTACGACGAGATCTACATTTGAATCACCAATGACAATGACCTCACGCATTGCGAACAGCTTCCACGAAGGCACGTACCTTATCTGGATCTTTACACCGCAGGCCATGTGCACGACTATCGCTGTAATTCGTGTGTGTAAACGAATCTACACCCCATGGCTCGACCTCATGGATTGCCTCAGCAACGTTATGCTCGTCAAGTCCGCCAGCAATAATGCACGGTACTGTTGTGGACGCAACAATTTTCGCATCGATGCCACGATCATGAGTCAAGCCTGTTGCACCAATATCATCAGCATGTGGCGCTTTCGTATCGATGAGGAAGAAGTCGCTTACAGCTTCATAAGCCCTCACGTAATCCAAAGCCTTTTGTTCATGTAGCGGCACTCCGTCAAGCACAGGAATCGCTTGCATGATCTTGAGCTTTGGAAAGCGCCTTTTCAATTCGCAAACATCCTCTGGCAAGATCCCATCAATATCGCCTGAAAGATGCAGCACATCTGGCATCGCTTGGTTCAAATCATTGGTAATCTCGTCAATATCTGTAGCACAGGTCAAGCCAACTCGTACCGCCTCAGGTTGAACGCCTTCAAATATTTCTTTCGCTTGTTCACACGTGAGCTGGCCGGGTGTGTGCTGTATCGATCCATAACTCACGCCAATATGCAAAGCACCACTTGATACAACCATCCGTGCATCTTCTACCGTACGAATGCCATAAATCTGTATGACTACATCACTCATTTGTCGTTCCTTCCTTGTTCGACTGATCGTATTAGCTCGGCTACGCTACTAACCGGGCTTCTGATCCCAGCTCCTAATGCAACCTGCGTTACGGGAGGCGGCAATACGCATGCGCGTTCGAGTAGGTCTTTTTGCATCAATAGGTTGTGTGTCTCTCCAGCAGCAAGCACCGCTCCCTCACACATCACAATGAGCTGAGGAAACCAGCGGGCAACAAAACGCATGTCATGAGATACCGCCATAACAAGACAGCCAGCATCCTGCAATCTCGCAATGATGTCTGCAAGGCGATCCAGATCACGTGCATCCTGACCACACGTTGGCTCATCAAGCACAAGAATGGAGGGACGCATCGTAAGAACTGAACCGAAGGCGCAGAACTTCTTTTCAGAAGGTGATAAATCATAGGGATTACAATCAAGCACATCCTCAAGACCTATCAGCTTCGAAATAACATCAACCCGATGACGTATTTCGACGTGATCCAAACCGATTTGTTTGGGGCCGAACTCTAACTCAGCCCTTACGCTTTCAAGAAAGAGTTGGTCGTCCGGGTTCTGAAAGACATATCCAATTGACTGAGCCCATTCGGCAGTTGCTCGAGTTGTAACATCGACACCATTAATGCAGACCTGACCTTTAGTGGGGCTTAGCATGCCATTCAAGTGCTTTAAGAGCGTTGTTTTTCCAGATCCATTTTTTCCAACCACTGCCACAGGCTCAAGTCCATCGATACTTACGCTCACTGACGAAAGAGCCTGCACCCCATTCGAATAACAGAAGCTCACATCACGAAAGACGATATTCATCCTTCGATCACCTGCTTCACTACACTGATTGCTTCACTTTGGCTAAACGTCAGTTCATGCGCTGTCATGCGTGCATCTCTCAAAGCCTTAGATATCTCAAAATAATCCGATGAGCGCACGCCAAACTGTCCAACATCGTGTGACGTAAACACGTCACACGGAGTGCCTAAGGCTGCAAGCATGCCATCGTTCAGAATCATCATTCGGTCAGACAGAGAGGCTAAGCGCTCTATATCCTGATCAACCGAAATAACCGTAGTTCCGCCTTGATTCAGCTCTTTTACAATTTCAAAGATGCTCTCAGCGCCCAGAGGATCCAACTGTGTTGCCGCTTCATCAAGAAGAAGAATCTCGGGTTCTAATACCAGCACTGAGCCCAGCGCTACGCGTTGAACCTGACCACCGGACAGCTCAAAGGGACTACGATCCAAAAGTTCCTGGATACCTACAAGAGCAGCGACCTTTTCGATCCGGGAAATCATTTCTTTTCTCGAGAATCCAAAATTACTTAGCCCAAAGGCAAGCTCTCCGCCTACAGTCTCAGCCGTCCACGATAATTGGTTATATGGATTTTGAAATACGAATCCTATTTTTGAAGACAGATCGGACACAGGCACTGATCGTGTATCGAGACCAAGAACATGAATGCTACCTCGATATTTACCTCGGAAGTAATGTGGGATAAGGCCTACTAATGCACTACAAAGTGTTGATCGGCCTGATCCATTGGCTCCTGCGATGCCAAAAAACTCCCCACGCTCAACCTGGCAGCTTATATGCTGAAGCGCATACCTCGATTCACCTGGATATCGGAAAGAAAAATCATGTATTGAAATAACAGACTCTGTCATCGATATCACCTAACCAGCCACGATTGGAAAATCGAGAAACGATATAGGAGCGATGTAATAAGCAGAAGTACACCAAAGCACAAAGCAATGAGGTCTTTATTACTCTTTGGAATTGTGACGTAGCTTTCATGCGAAGCTCCAGGTCGTCCAAATCCACGAGCCTCAAGAGCCATTCCTCGCTCCACAGCATCAGAAAGCGAAGATAAAATCACCGGGCCAAACAATGGGACAGTTGCCTTTATACGCGTAAGAAGGCTACCTCCCGTTTTGAGCCCACGGGCTTCTTGGGCCTCACGAATCGCACGAACTCTTCTTTGCATCTGTGGCACTACGTAAAGACTCGCCAAAACAAGATATTGAACTTTTGGCGGGACGCCACGCTCGCCCAACGCAGCAACGAGCGTTCCCGGCTTCACTGCGGCATTCATTTGAAGCAGACCAGCTAAAAATGCCAAAATGGTTAGCACGGTATGCAAGGCGTATCGTACGCCTTCTGCTCCAAAATGTATCCAGCCAATACTAAATAGCGGCGTACTGTTCCGTACGTTGAAGCCGCCTTGAATAAGCACGAGCATAAGAGTCATAGGGATACCGAATCCCAATATAACTTTCAAAAAATCTTTGAAACCACGATTCCTTACTGCAAGAACAGCATAAAAAGCAATGAGTACCGAAGCGAGATGCACGGTTGGCCATATCGCTGCAGCCACTCCACCTAACAAAACAAAGCTGAGCATTGAGATCGGATTGAGTTGATGCAAGATGCCTATACGTGATGAAGGTTGAGTGTGAATAGATTCTTTCATGGTTCTTCCTCCTCACTGCTTCATTGCGTATCTTGCCGAGCATCACGTTGAGCTCCTACAACTCCCGATCAACCTCATCTTCGAGCAACTCAGAATCCAAACTCGGTCCGTAGCTAGTGAGCAGTCTGCGCGGCAATTTCTTAAAGACGGCATAGGCGATGAAAACTGTGATGCCCTTATCGATGAGGTTTTCGAGAAACGATGAAGAGAAAACTGAAAGGAGAATGTCGCGCATGGCAACGACAAATGCCGCTGTAATTAATGACGTTCCATTCACACCAGTTGCACCACCAAATACGAATGTCGTAATAAGAGCAGCGGAAATGGAATTAACCAAGGTACAAGCTATCCAGACAAAAATTGCACCATAGACGTTTCTAAACATTCCAACTCGCACAAGGAAGCCGACCACAAGGCCACAAAGCATGCTGACAACCGCATATGGCAAGAAGACAGGGTTTGCGACAAATGCCAAAAATATATTGGTCAGCAATCCAGTTATAGCTGCAGAAAAAGGGGTTGAAAGACACGCCACAATCAGCGTACCTACTGTATCGAGAAAAAGCGGAAGTTTAAGCATCGAGCACAATGTGCCCCCAATAATGTTTATGCCAACTGCAATTGGAATCAGCACGAGCGCTTTCGTGGAAAAACGATCATCCAACCCATGCAGACGGGCTGATTTCCCAAACATACTTCCTCCCTTCACCTCGTACATCTTTCTTCTGCTCACTGCCACGTCCCATCAACTAGGAAAACATTTTCGTAATTTGTTTTCCCTTACTATCAAAATAGTAGAGCCTAGGCGCACAGAATAAAAAGATCGGCCAGCGGTTGATTAATCTCGATGAGAGGTAATACATACAGAAATCAAAACGACTCCCAAAGTTTGCCCTGCTTGATTAAGATGAGATAGATAGATGCGTTGAAGGGGCAAGCCATGGACATTAAAGCTATAGCTAAGCTGGCAGGGATCTCCCCTTCGACAGTGTCAAAAATTCTGAATCATAAAGACGCAAGCATTAGCGAAAAAACGCGAGAACGCGTGCTCGATGTTGTGCGCCGTTATCGCTATGAACCATACGCTCGAGCTCGTGCTCCAAAAGAATGGATGGTGAGTGTTATCTTCAGATCGAGCACATCGCTCGATTCCACTTTGGACGGCATTTTAAGAACCTGCCAAGCACATGGATACACGCCTCTGGTATATATCAGCGATCTAGATCACGATCAAGAATGCCACAACATTCAATCTGCTCTCCGATCAGGATCATCAGGAATTATCTGGGAGCCACTCTCGCTTAACAGCTTGAAGATCCATCAGGCTTTATTTAATAAAAGCTCAGCTAAGCTCATAACAATTGGACCGAGCGGTGGTGAGAAAAACTTACTGCGGCTCTATAAAGATGCTGCTTATTCACTAACCATGGAGCTCGTTTCTCAAGGACACAAACAAGTTGCATGCCTTTCAGCAGCAGGCAGGCGGACACCAGACTTTATTGCTGGCTTTCAGCAATGCCTTGTCGATCAAGGGCTGGCTTTTGGAAAGACTTCTGTATTCCATGAACCAACCGATGCGCTGCTCGACAAAATAGGAAGTGGTGCCATAACCGGCGTTGTTTGTTCACACTACGAATCTGCAAAAGAGCTCAAAGCCCTCCTCAAAGACCTGCACTACCATGCACCCGATGACTATTCAATTGCCTCATTAAGAAACGATGAAGGAGCAGAAAAGATCCCTGAAAAGGGGGAAGATCTTTCAAGCTATACCATTAAGAATGCGGATTTTGGTGCCTTCATTTGCGAGAAACTTATCGCAAGAATGCGACAGAAAGATGAGCCAACTACATTCACACAAGAGCTTGTTCTGAATAATCAAAATACTATCGCTTCGCCATCTGAGAAAAGCGCTAAGCGAATACTCGTTATTGGCAATATCAATATCGAAACGTGTTTTTCTACTCCCGACTCTTTTTTGAAAAACTCTCACACGCTTGCTACCGCTTCCTCCATAAGGATAGGCGGACATGGAGCACGTCAAGCTATCATGGTTTCTCAGCTTGGACATAAGGCCTCCCTCATTGGAAACGTTGGAGATGACTCTGCCTCAGACTCAATCTTTCGAGAACTTGACCAACAAGGCATAAATGCCGATGGCGTCCATCGACGCGCTGACTATGAAACCGGACGCAGTGTACTCGTGCTGAGTAATGCTACTAACGTAATAACTACAACTTTTTTAGGAGCGAATTCCACGCTCAGCGCACATGATCTTGAAAAGAGGAGATCGCTGTTTGATGGAATGAGCCTCTGTTTGGTTCAAGGCGATATCCCAGTTGAAACCATGCGTAAAGCATGCGAAATCACACAAAGACATGGGATCAAAACCATAGTGACCTGCGAAAACAGCAAAATCGCTGCCGATCTACCTTTGCATCTTATAGATTGGCTCATTATTGATAGTTCAGAAGACAACACATCCGGAAAGCAGATTGATAGCTTTGATGAAGTTGCTCAGGTACTTCAAGTAAATGGAGCTCGTTCAATTCTCCTATTACAGAGCAACAACAGGTGCATGTATCTATCAGAGGATTCTAAAGTGCTCAAGTTTGAAATAAATGACTTGAAGAGTGTTTCAATCACTGACAGGGTGGATCGTTTTGTAAGTACATTCGCCTCTTGTATCGCAAAAAATTTCATGCCCGAACAGTCCATAAAAGAAGCATGTGGCTGCAACCAATAACTTAGATGGTGCGACATCTTGGCAGATGCGCTCTTCATAACACAGAGGAAAATGGATCCACGATACCCCCTTTCAGGTAATAGGGGGTTTAATTTAGTACATTTATTGCCCATCAGGCACAGATTTGACGCGAAGTGCGAGCAAAAACGAGCGCAGCGACACCAAAGTGCACGCTCGAAGAGGTCGGCGTAGATCTCTTCGGTGCTGTCCTCGCTTTGCTGCGGAGGCACCTGCGAGATCTCGCCGACCCTCATTCCTTCTCAGCTAGACCGCATATGCCGTACAACTGAAGCATGCAGATCTAGCGACTCTGCAGATCGACAAGCATTACTCAAGATTCGCATGATTTTGCTTCACGCGCTCTTCAGTCCAATTTCGCCTTCTCATAATTTCTAATGCAAGCACGTCACCCAATAGGAAAACCTGCTGTTCAAAAAGAGATGACATGGGTTGTTGGGAAGGATACTCGTTTTCGGTAGCAAACTTTGTTCTGCCTTTGAGTATCAACCTGCTATCTGCAAGGCGATCAACACTGCTCCCAGCAGTACACCCGACATAGAATACTGATGCACCAATTGTTTCAGCAGCAATCTGAGCAATTCTCACTGGCAGTTTGCTTTCACCTGATGAGGATCCAACGATCAAAAGATCGTTCTTGTGCAGCGGCCCCTCAGACTCATCACCAACATAATTGATGTCGATCCCCAAATGAACGAGCCGCTTTACCCAGGCCTTAAGAGCGATGAGCACTCTACCGACACCCATTACAAGTACACGTCTACCAGGTACCATCAATTCATTTATAAGCTGTACGAACTGGCTCTCATCAATCGCAGGCAGAGTCTCACTGAGTTCTCGCAGGATCAAATCAGTTGCTTGCTCCCGATCAGTCATCTTGCCGCTCCTGCACATACATTGCCTTGCAGATCGTAATCTCATGCTGCGCAATCAATCTGCATAGCTCAGGCAGATCCTTCAGAGAGCTGCGATGTGTAATCAGATCCTCAACCTGCATCTCCCCGCTATCAAGCTTTTCCATGGTAAAACGCCACTCGTTGAAACTCGCCGATGAGAACTGAGAATTCCAGACGCCATGCAGAGTAAGCTCCTTTCGGAGAATGGAACTATGCTGGGACAGTGAAACAGTCGTATCGTGAGCGGGGTTTCCCATCAGCGAAATGGTTCCAAACGTCTTAGTACACTCGACGCACTGTCCAAGCGCAGCTCCAGATCCTGTGCCCTCAACCGTAACATCGGCATCGTTCTCATCATTCAAAGCACGGAATGCATCACGAATATCCTGTTTTGTACTGTTGATCACCGTAAGACCGCGAGTACGAGCAAACTCGACTTTCTCCTCATTGATCTCAGCTAACACCACAAGAGACGCCCCGAAGATCTTCGCCCACCGAGCAGCCATGATGCCGATAGGGCCAGCGCCAAAGATCAACACAGAAGAACCGGCACACACCGAACCATTCCTAATTGCATGTTGCGCAACCGTACAAGGCTCTGTCATCGCCAGCACATCACCCGGAACCTCGGGGTTGCTGCTCGGCACAAAATGCCAAGCGCTCGGAATCAGGCAGTATTCCGCAAACCCACCGTCACTGCGGCTACCTAGATAATCATAATCCTCGCACATTGCATAGTCCGCCGTCAGACACGGACCGCAGGTACGACATGGAATACAGGGGAAGAAGGCTCCCTGCTTCCCAATCAAACCTGCATCGGCAGCCTCACCAACTGCAACGATCTCGCCAGCAAACTCATGTCCGAGCACGAGCGGATAGCGCTGCTTGCTTGTTCCAAGCGAAAAGATTCGCGGAATATCAGACCCACAGACACCACATGCTGAAATTCTAGCTAGGAGCTGAGTTCCCACCGGTCTCGGAATAGGGATCTCCTCATATCTAAAATCACCGATAGCGTGAAGGCGACATGCCTCCATCGTTTTGCCTTCGTAGTACGAAGATGGAGAGAAATAATCACGCATTTTTACAGGTTCCTTCTTTCATCCGGAAAAAATTGATGGATCGAAACCTAGGCAAGCAGAGACGACACGTCCACGCACTTCTGTGCAGGAACGATCTGGATTTCGATGTGCATGCCTTCCTGAAGCAGCTTCTTTAGAATTTCGCGCTCCTCAGACGACGCAGAGATATTCTGGAAAAACTTGGTACGATCGGCAGTCTTTCCCATTCCTCCGATATTGAGCGTATCGATTTCCACACCGCCCTCAACTAAACGCGCGATGGTAGCTGGCGTTTTTACCAGCAACATCGTTGGTTTGTCGAGTCCTGCTTTAAATTTTGCAAGCGCATCAGCAACCGACAGAATTTCAATCGAAATTTTTGGCGGAACGAGTAGGGAAAACATCTGAACCATGAATGGATCCGTACTCACATCATCATCAACAATAAGTACGTGTGTAACGTTGCCATAAGCATGAAGCCAAGCAGTCATGACCTGACCATGAATCAAACGATCATCAATACGCGAAAAAATAAGATTGCTATCTTGAGCCATCTTCATCCTCTCCCATTTTGCTCACAATTGGCTGAGGTACCTGCAGCTAAATAAACGCAGCTCGCGTTCTATACGAACTCTTAGTTCTTAGAATCGCTGATACGGTTGGTATAGTCGTGATATAAATCGACAAAGGCTCCCGGGCCCTCAGCCATAGCAGAAGAGGTTCCAATCACGAGTCCGGTAGCTCCTGCACCAACCATTTTTGTGGCATGAGCAACCGTCGTATTTCCATCAATGACAATCTCGATGGGATGATCGGCATCGCTGACCAATGCATGCACTCGAGATATCTTACTGAGGTGATCAGGAACCATCGTTTGTCCAGCAAATCCAGGGCTTACTGCCATGATGAGGACAAAATCAAGCACGCCGAGGCATTCTTTCACATAGCTTACCGGCTCCCCAGGGCTCAGCACGATACCGGCCTTCGCGCCCTCACGGCGAATCTTCTCAAGCAACCGATAAGGCTGCTTACAGACTTCAGGATGAAAACAAAATCGATCACCCTTCGATAGGGGCAGAAAGTAGTTAAAGAAACCTTCAGGATTGGTCGTCATTACATGAATATCGAGAGGAAGCGACGTGAGAGAGCGAATTGCTTGGTAATCATCCATGCCGAGCATAATATTAGGAACGTAATGTCCATCCATTACATCGAAATGAATACCGCTCACCCCTGCCTCCTCAAATGCCTGAATATATTCTTTTAGCTCCCAAGGTTTGCCGCACATGATCGACGGGAAAATATCGATTTTTTCATCAGACATTCCAAGCACCTAGCCTTCATAGACTCAAAGCGTATTCATAAGCTATTTCTTTGACTGCACTCTTTAGTCGATTCTTACATATATGCGCCGCACAAAGCTTTGAGTCCAACTATCACAAAGCCCAAGGCAAAGATGATAAGAACCATGGTAAGTGGCTTTACGCGCTTGCGCAGAAGTCCCCAAGTGCCTAAGACTACGAGCAGTGGAAGCAGGCCAGGCAACAGTGCATCAAACACTCCATGCTGCAAGTTGAACGTCACGTCACCAAGCTCATTTACCCAAGTAAATTCTGCAAACGCTACATCTAGTGCAACGTTTTGCACTGTCATAGCGCCAACCACCATAAGTCCGACAACACTCACCGCATCTAGAATTCGATTAATGAGTCCACTTTGCAAAATCTCAACGATCGCATCACGACCCCGGCGGTATCCCAGCATGTACATGCTGTAGCCCGTTGCCAGCATCAAAATCTTAAAAACAACTTCAAATAAAATCGGCCCTGCAAAGTTACCAGCAAGCGCAAGCTGAATACAGATACCTGCCAAAACCGGGTATGCAATGGATTGTGACACCGTATCACCAATACCCGCCATTGGACCCATAAGTGCTGATCGGAGTACTGTAATCTCGTCAGCCGTAATTTCTGCGCCGTTTGCCCGCTTCTCTTCCATCGCAGTCGTGATTCCGTTGATGATCGGACCCATCCATGACGGTTCCGTATTATAGAAAACCAGGTATTTTTTGAGCTCTTCTGCCTGCTGATCTTCAGGATAGAGCTCTCTAATCACGGGAACAAATGCATTTGTATTACCAAGACCCTGAAGACGCTCATAGTTGTAGCACGTTTCAGATGAATACGTCAGAAGCCAGTTTTTTATCAATGTGCTTTTCTTCACCTGAGACATTGTTACTCACCTGCCATTTCTGTAGAAAAGCCATTAAAGTTGTAGATAAGTACCGCGACTATCACGCCTAAAAATGTGATGATCATTGTTGAAAAGCCTGCAAACTGGGCAAGCGCGAAGCCCAGAAAGAAAAACGGCGTTAGTTTTGACTTATTTAAATACTGCAGAAGCATTGCAATACCCAGAGCTGGCATGATGCCACCAATGATGCCAAACGCATCAACGATCCACATTGGGAATGACTGAAGCCACTCTCCAAACGGCGCTCCCATCATCACAACGAGAAATGCAGGTACACCATTAAGTAAGGCTGAGACAAAAAAGGATGGTACGTAGTTGCAAAAACGCATCGCTCGAATGTTTCCTTTTTCAAGATACTTTTCGGCCATGTGAACCCAAAAAGTATTTATTGACATGTATGCCGTCCAGACCAGAATGGTCACGCTTCCCAGAATGACTCCGACCGTCGTTGCCATGTTGACGCTTAAACCTGAAACAAGTGCAAGCGCTGTTCCAACAGGACCTGCGAACTGCGGATTACCCGGCATCGAACCACCTGCAGTAATAAAGCCCACGTATGGGAGATTGATCGCTGCAGCGATCATCATCCCTTCCACTGGTTGACCCATGACAACGCCAACCAGAAAACCTGACCAGATCGGATACAACCATGTGCGGGTTACCGCATGGCTGAACCACCACGTTGAACATGTAGTGATCAGTGCTACTAGTAAAGCTTGAATAAGCATTTCCCTCACCATGCTTTCGGTATTTTGTGTTGAATGAGATCTATTGCTTCACATTCATCAACTCAGAACAGCTGACGATTCCCGCATGTGCAGCTTCGAGACACATGCGCTCCAGCTCATCGAGATCAGACCGTTCGCAATTGAAAACTGCCTCAATCAGCATGGGAAAATTCACTCCAGCAATGCAGCGAACATCATCCCCCTTCAGATCACGTAACAATCTGAACACCGAATTGAACGGAGTTCCCCCTAGAAGATCTACAAGAACAAGCAGGCCATCCACCTCTTTCGTACATAAGCTCTGCACGGTTTTTGTAAGCTTCTCGGCAAACACCTCGGGAGCATCTCCCTCATGAAGAGACAGAGAGCAGCAGCAATCCGTATTTCCCGCTACCATCGCGAGACTGGATAACAACCCCTCAGCAAGCCCTCCATGAGTTACCAGTAGGATTTCAACCATTTCAACCCTCCCTTCACTATCGTTTGCTTTTGCTTTCTATTACTTTGTACTTATATAGGAAAAATATGGCAATAATCGATCGGCAAACGGTAGGCTTTCGACAGAATTCGGTATTAAATGAAAGAAATCAATAATAGAAAGATCCACTGATATTATTTTCAGCTGAACTAAATGGATGTTAAAAGACCTACTTCAAGTCCTTCCTCTATCCAAAACAATTGTTATCCCTAAAATGAAGATTGACAGATAATAAATCGGGATAAGGATTCCGCGATGACAAAAGACAAACCCGTGGCTTCAGATATGGAAATAGCTCCTGAAGAAAGCCGATCTCTTTTCGCCGAAGAGCGTCGTCAAAAGATCATCACTTTGCTCACCACTGATTCACATGTACGGACTGCAGATCTAACAGAGCTTTTTGGCGTCTCACCTGCAACTCTCAGAAGTGACCTACGGATTCTTGAATCTCGTGGACTCCTTAAGCGAACACACGGAGGAGCGATCCCGCTCAACTCTCCAACTGTTGAAGTGCCTCTTGAGCACTCAGCTCATACGAATTCTAAGAAAAAGATAGCAATTTGCGCAGAGGCGGCAAAGCTCGTCTCGCCAGGTCAGTCGCTATTCTGTGACTCGGGATCAACAGTTGTTGAACTGATAAATGCCCTCGAAGGGGTAGCTGGCCTTACTATTATCACGCATGATCTATCCGTTGCCTCAACAGCTGAAACAAAGCTTCCTCATTGTTCAATTATTATGCTGGGAGGCATGCTCAGGCAGGGTTTTCACTACACATCAAGCTCCCTCACTGTCGAGCAGGCTGAGCTTTATGCCGCACGTAGCTGCTTCCTCGGTGCAACAGCATTTTCATTCGAATATGAGCTCACGGCAGACAACTATGAAGGAGCAAGTATCAAGCGGGCGTTCATGCGCAGGTCAGAACGAAGTATCATGCTGCTTGATTCAAGCAAGATCGATCATTTTGCTCCTGTTTCCTTTGCAAATCTTGAAGATATAGATGTTCTCATTACTGATGATGGCATTTCTGATATCGCTCGCACACGGATTGAAGCAATGCCTCATGGACCAAAACTGATCATTGCTGATACGTCGCACCAATAGCGTGCCTATGCACGCAAGATGTCATAGATAGCCTGGGCAACGTCTGCAGGAATGCCCTTCACGCGAGCGATGTCTTCAACCTCTGCATCACGCAGGCGCTTCATCGATCCAAAATGAGCCATGAGCGAACGCTTCCGCGCAGGCCCCACACCGGGAACCTCATCGAGTACCGAAGCCGTCATTGCCTTGTCTCTGAGCTCGCGATGGAAGGTAATCGCAAAACGGTGAGACTCATCTCGTACTTGCTTGATCAAATAAAGCGAGGCAGATCCCCCTGGCAAGATTACCGGTGTATCAGACCAGGGAACAAAGACCTCCTCGTCGCTTTTTGCCAAACCGCAGACGGGAATATCTAGTCCCAAAGCTTCAAGCTGGCTAAGCGCTGCGGAAAGCTGGGGCTTACCACCATCTACCACGAGCAAATCTGGCCGTGCGCCAAAACGCGTATCGGCCATGCGATCAGGCGCATACCGTCGACCTAAGACCTCCTGCATGGAGAGGAAGTCGTTTGCCTCCTCAAGCTCCGCGCGAATTTTGAACCGGCGATACTGACTCTTGTCTGCCCGCCCATTCGTAAAGACCACCATCGAGGCTACGGTAAAGCTACCGTGCAAGGTTGAAATATCAAAACACTCAATATGAAGCGGCGGCGAGGGAAGCGCAAGAGCACTTTCCAGCTCAAGCAAGGCGCGGTTCGTACGATCATCCGCATAACCAGTACGCATCATATAGCGCATGAGAGCGTGCCGGGCATTGCGCTCGCAAGTGTCGAGCAGATGCCGCTTCTCGCCACGCTGAGGTCTGCGCACATGGCAAACGCGCCCCCGCTTAGAAGTTAACCACTCCCCAATGACCTCAGCATCGTCAAGCTCGACGCCCACTCCCACTTCTGCGGGAATATCTGCCGTCTCATCGTAGTAACGTTTCAAAAAGCCTGCTGTCAGCTCTTCTACCGAAACGTCCAAGCCCTTATCCAGAATAAACTCGGCACTGCGAACAGTTCTTCCCTCGCGAACACAAAAGACGCAGGCACCGGCGATCGTCTCCTCGCGATAAAAACCAATGAGATCAAGGTCAACATCGGTGGGAAAAACTACCTGCTGCCGGTCGTTGAGAGCAGAGATGGCCTCAAGTCGGCGCTTGACACGAGCAGCGCGTTCAAAATCCAAGTTCTGCGCCGCTGTTTCCATCTCGTCGGTCAGCTCATGGATAACTTCACTGCGCTTTCCTGCCAAAAACCGCTCAACACGGCGCACTGAGTCTGCATATTCTTCGGGAGAAATTGCACCCACACAGGCTCCTGGCCCTCTGCCTACGTGATAGTCAAAACAAGGGCGACCTTTCTCGGCTAGAAGCATAGAAATAATATCGGCATCCTCGGGAGCTTTTGCAGCCATGCGGCGCACCCGCCTCCACTCAGCGCAGGTACCCGAGCAAATGGGAATGACACGGCGCAGGGTATCGATGGTTGCACGAGCTGCGCGAGCATCGGTATACGGACCAAAATAGCGTGTACCCGCGCGATGCCGCTCACGTGTATATTTGATAGCAGGAAATACGTCGCCTTTGGTAACCGCAATAAAGGGATAGGACTTATCGTCTTTGAAGTCCACATTAAAGTATGGGTGATACTGAGCAATGAGATTGCGCTCAAGTACCAAGGCCTCATGCTCGCTATCAACCACCAGATAGTCAAAGCTCGCCACAACCTGCATCATGAGGGGGATTTTATCTCGATCATCTGAGAGAGTGACGTACTGGCGCATGCGGGCGCGCAGGTTTTTGGCCTTACCAACATAGATGACCTCACCGGCAGCATCGCGCCAGAGGTAGCACCCGGGCTCTGCCGGTACGCGAGCAACCTGATCCACTAAGCTTGGTGCCCCTCCAGGCCCTGCCTGCTCAACGTGGGCAGCTGCGGCACGGTGAGAAAAGGGAAACGGGGCTTTGCGTCGGGCGGGCGCAGTGCCAGCTCTGTCAGCGGAAGTGTTGCTGGGTGCAGCGCTCTCGGTAGAGTTGGATGAAGGTGCGTCCGCTGGGCAATCTTCCAGGGAGGCAGTATGCGAGAAAACAGCAGGCTCATCTGCCTCAATATGCTCATCGGTCTTCATGCCACACCTCCCTTGAAAGCTACTCACCAAGCTCGAGCCATGCAGCACACCAAACCACTACGAGAGCGAAGTGGCTGACGTGCCGTCCATGCACCTGCGGCATCACACTTGCACGCCGACCCACCGCTAAAATGCAGTTGCTTGCTCGCCGCCTGTGCACCCGCAGCATCACAGCTGCGCACCATCCAACCACTACTAAAGCGAGGCAGCCTGCTTGCCACCCGTATCCCAAACATAGCGCTTGAACTTTCTGATCTGGTTAAAATACATGGTCGCCGCCCAAAACCGCTGCACCAAGCTATCTGGCGCATAAAACAGGGGGAACGACGCCTTACCTGATCTGTACATAGCAAGTGTTCGCTCGCGCAGGTCAACATCCTTTACGGTTCGGCGCACCACCATGGGCGGCACGCACGCATAGGCAAACTCGTCAGTTGCATCTCCGCCGTGAACCACACCGCCGAGCACAAACTCTTCCACAATAAGGCGGACAAAATCAACACCGCCAAGCGTGACATAAAACGAATTGCGCCCCGGGCGCGTATTGACCTCAAAGAAACGATAGGTACCGTCACGCGGATCAAACTTCACATCAATATTAGCAAATCCCCGATACTCCACATGCTTGAGCAGCCGACACGCATCTGCAATCGCAGGCTCAACCCGCTCAGAAAGAATTACCACCGGGTTACCGATTGCCAAAGGCGAGTGATCCTGAAGCACCACGCGACCAGAGCAGGTCATCACAGCATCGCCTTCTGCATCGGTAAAGACGCTAATCGTGCGCAGACCATCGTCGTCTCCCGGAATAAAATCCTGAACGATCAGCTCTCGATCATAGCTCGATGCCTTCATGGCCTCAAATATTTCTTTGAGCTCAGACGGGGTCTCTACCTCGAAAATCTTCTTCTTGCCAGGAAACTCAGCATAGTGATACAAGGCCGAATTGGACGGCTTGGCAATCAGCGGATAGCGAAAGCTCTCAGCCGGAATCTCTGCATCAGGATCGGAGCAATCAAAAAGATGCGTCTCCGGATATGGAATGTTCAGTTCCTCGCAGAGCCGATAGAAGTATTCCTTTTGAGTAAGCCGATCCAACAGATCAAAGGAGATATACGGGATCACAAACCATGGCTCGAGCTCAGCCTTATGCTCAGAGAGCAGGCGAGCATACCAGTCGCCCGAGCCCACAATGATACCGAGGCGGCCTTCGCGCTCAATCTCTTTTCCAAGCTCAGTTAAGTACGAGATCAGAAAGTCCTCGTCTTCAATGCTCGATCCCAAGATACGATAATCCGAGAAGCGGCTCGAAGACGTGGCCTTCACATCTGCTTCTGCAAGCACAATAGATGTGAGGCCATAGAGACTATGAAATTCACGAACAAAGGTATAGCCGAGAATATCGGCACCGAGTACCACGGGGACAAGACGCTTGCGAACGTCTGCCTCATCCTGCAATCTTGCTTGCATCGAGGTATGAACTCCTGTCAGATCGAGAGGCCTATACCGGGAGCTTTTTTGCGTATCGCATCAGGCCTTACGGTATAAACTCCCATCAGATAAGAAGCCTATACGGGACTCCCGCCGCCGCAAAAGCCTGCGTCGTAGGTAACGCCGGTGATAACCACACCTTGACCATAGCCATTTGCGTGCACGACCTGGCCGCCACCAATATAGATGGCAACGTGGTAGATCACACCACCGGACTGGTAAAACACCAGATCACCGACGGCAAGCGAACCAGTGCCTGACTTGAGGTTTCCAGCAGCACGCACCTGAGCGTACTGAGCACGCGAAGAGTGAGGGATGCTGATGCCTGCCTGGGCATAGGCGTAGCTGGTAAGACCTGAGCAGTCAAAGGCTACACCCGGGCTGGATGCACCATATGAATACGGAAGGCCAAGTTGAGCTGTTGCTGCAGAAATAATGGTACTCGCTACCGATCCATCTAAACCACCCGAAGAAGCCGAAGGCTGAGGTGCAGGGGTATAGCTGGACTCAGACGAGCTTGAGCTATTTGAAGAAGAGCTTGCAGCAGACGAAGTGTTGCCAGCATTGAAAGACGACTGCTCTGCTTGGGCTTGAGCCTGCGCTTGGCGAGCTGCCTCTTCTGCAGCACGGCGCTGCTCTTCTGCCTTTGCTGCACGCTCAGCCTCTAAGGCTGCTCTCAACTCACTTGAGAGGCCGTCAACATACTTTTTAGCCTCATTTTGAGAAGCTGCAAGCGAGCGAGCAGCTGCTGCCTGCTGATCGTGCAGCTCTTTGAGCTCAGACTCGCGGTGATCCAGCTCGCCTCGTTGGGCATTGAGTTCTTTTACCATGGCATTCACGGAAGCGATCTTCTCGTTATGCTTTTGAGCTGCAGCGCTGGCATAAAAGAGGCGTGAAGTCAGATCGCTAAAATCATCTGCCGAAAGCACAATGTCGAGCAGGGTGGCATTGCCATCCTTATATGAGCCGCGAACCGTTTCTTTCAGCGACTGCTGTGCGACGGAGGCCTTTTGCTGGCCTTCCTCAATCTTGACCTTGAGCGCCTCAATCTGCTCATTGGTTTCATCAATCTGAGCCTGAGTCTCTTCAGCCTTAGCGCCAGCAATCTCTAGGTTTCTCGTAAGCTCGTCAAGCTTCTTTTGAGCCTGAGCAAGCTCAGAGTTTAAGGCATCAACCGAGTGGTTAACGGCATAGGCAACCGGAACAACCGGGCCGGTAAAGGTCATGAGGCCAGCGAGCACGGCTATAGGAACCGCGCGGAGGCGAGATGTGCTACGTTTCATCTATGTTTCTACCTTCCTGCCGGTGGGCATTGAAAGCGTACGTCAGATGGTATACCAATCGCAGCCCTTCTGCATTCGCCGCTTTTGGCTCCTCACTCAATCTCTAAGGGCTGCACAAAATCCGGCGCTGGCGCGAGCAGTAAGCGTACAGGTGTCACCTTACTTTGGAAGGCAGGAAACAGCGGGTACTTCGAGGAACCCGTTCTTGTGTGGACTTCCGTTCTAGCGTGGGCTCCCGTTCTTGCGTGGGCTCCCGTTCTTGCGTGGGCTCCCGTTTTCGCGTGTGGTGCATCGCGCCCAGCTCACCCGGTGCCCAGCTCCCCCAGCGCCCGCAGCCCCTCACGCCCGCGCCCGGCGGCTCACGCGGCGCGAGAAACGAGAAAAGAGCGCGTCAAAGAAGGGGGCATCCGAGAGACCAAGCGCATACGAGAGGCCAAACGTCACCAAAAGCGAGGCGATGCCTGCCGGCGCTGCATGCAACACACCCGAAATAACGCTGGTTGCAGGCCCTGTCACCAGCGTTACACCCTGGGTAATGAGCCAGCCCACGAGTGCTCCTGCCACGCCAAAACCAAGCGAGCGAATGCACGACACCATAACCGAACGTAAACCCAGCGCTCCCAAGGTCATGCGCAACCTGATCAAGGTCACGATATCGATAATGACGTAGTAGACCACCGAGCTCAAAGGAACCAGATACATACCAAAAACTGGCGTGAGATGAATACAAATGATGATCTGCACAACCGCCGCCACGCAGGTAGCAAGTGCATAAAAACGCATACTCATCATGGCTGAGCATACCTTTTGCAAATAGCTTGACAACCCATAAAACGGCAGCGTCAATCCCATAACCGCAAGATAGCCACTCGTGATCGCAATCTCGTCAGGTGAAAATGAATTGCTCGCAATCACCGCAATCAAAGCTGGAGAAAACACCAAGAAATAAAGGCTGAACGGAATAAGCGTAAACAAGGTCTTTGATGCACCATGTGCAATGCCTGAAATAAAGGCTCCCTGCTCGCCTTTTGCATGGTGGATAGAAAGCTCGGTGAACATTGTGATAGAAATCGGGATCGCAAAGATAGAAAACGGCAGGGCATACCACACGCGAGCGTAGTACCAAATTGCTGATCCTGCAGCGTTGACCTGCAAAATACTGCTCGACATAACCGCTGTCGTAGGATAGGCAACCAGGGTAACCACCAAGGTTGGCAGGCCAATGGAAAAGGTATCTTTGAGCGCCGGATCTTTAAAATCAATATACGGACGGATTTTTACCCCATGGCGACGAAGAGCCGGTAGCTGAATAAACGCCTGTACAAAGACGCCTAAGGGATTGCCAATCGCCAAAATAATAATGGCTTGAGCCTCACTCATCATGCCCAAGCGCGTAACCACGCCAAAGATAATGAACGAGCTAATGGTAATGAGGTTATTAAAGATTGGCGCGGCGTTGCTCCACAGGTAATCGCGCTCGGCGTTTAAGACGCCCGAGAAGATGGAAGAGAGAGCATAGAGAATGATCTCGACCGCAAACCAGCGGAAAAGCCAGACCGCCAGATCAAAATCAAAGGATTCTGAGGCTCCTGCAGACTGTGTCCAGATGATGGGGGCCGCAAAGATAAAACTCAGAACCGTCAGGATGAGCATGGCCAAAAATACAAAAGATAGCAGGTTAGAGGCGTAACGCGCTGCACCCTCACTGCCCGCGCGCTCACGCACGCGAATATAGACGGGCAAAAACGAGGTAATGAGCATACCGCCGATGACCAGCTCATACATAACATTTGGCATCTGATCAGAGAGGGTATACACGCTGGCAAGCATGGTGAGGCCAATGGCCCAGGCTTGAGCGGAGATGCGCAAAAATCCGGTAACACGGCTAATAATGACCAGAATGCTCACCAGACTCGACGAACGATCAGCCCGCTCTACGGCAGACTCGGGTTCTGCAGCAATCTCTTCGCGAATCTCTCCCGTCATCTCTGGAGCGAGCGGAGGTAACTCTGCTGCCGGAGCGGTACGTGATGCTGCTGCCATGAGAAAGGCAGATGTTGCTTCAAGGTCTGATGCCACACCAGGGTGCGGGGTAGCAGATATATCCGCCGTATCGTACGTGGATCCTGAGGTGTGCTGTCGCCCAGATGCAGCAGCTAGAAAGACAGCCGTATCATCAGGACGGACAGGTTGAGTTGACCCGGACTCTGCGGCGTCTAACCGCGCCTTAGCTGCTGCCATGAGATAGACCGAGGTCTCATCCGGGCGAGCGTTCTCGGGAGCAAAGCGGGCACCTGCTGGTCGTGGCTCATGTTCAGACCTCATCGATCCTCCGTAGCAATCTTTGCGAGAACTCCTTGCGTATACGCAAGCAGATCATCGACGCCAACCTCTATTTGCAAGCCTCGGCATCCGCCAGAAATCATAATGGTAGAAAACGCTCTACAGGCAGTATCAACGATCAGCGGCATGGGTCGCTTCATACCAATGGGAGAACATCCACCGCGCACATAGCCCGTAGTCGAAAGCAGATCAGCCAAAGGAAGCATCGTGAGAGACTTCACGTGCAGAGCTCGTGCAGCAGCCTTCAGATTCAGCTCCCGATCAACCGGAACACAGCAGGCCGCGTGTCCATCGGGAGATGAAGTCACGAGCGTTTTAAATACGCGAGCGGGATCTTGTCCCAAAATCGTGGCAACATGAGTTCCTGAGAGATCATCCTCATCCACCTCATACTCATGTACTGCATACGAGATACCTGCGCGATCAAGCTCGCGCATTGCGTTTGTTTTTTTCAGCCCTTTGGCAGCCATGCAAAGCTCCAATCGCATTCAGCTCATTCTAGCCCGAGATCGACCAAAGCATCGCTTTTCCAGCGCTCCCCTACCAAGAGCACAGAGGCTCATGTGCGGTCGGGGCTGAGACTCCTTGTAGCGGCAGAGTCACCAAGCACGGTGACAATGCCCACAAGCGCGTCATCGAACGTCGCCAAGCACGGCAGCAACGACGCCCAGTGTCCCAAGCGCGACTGCAATACCACCAAGCATGACGGCAGAGTCACCAAGCACGGAGGCAATGCCCACAAGCACGTCATCGAACGTCGTCAAGCGCGATCGAGCCACTACGCGCAGCCGAGTCACTACGCGCGGCCGAGCCCAAGCACGGCAGCAGCGCCGCCTCACTAAAAACGAATATCAAAATTGGTGGCCTGATCATCGGTACGTAACCACTCATAGGAGTCAAGGTGTACGCGAGCACCAAAGTGACGATATCCGGCGTGGAGCGCACTCAAATGATCCACGATGCGATCGGCACGTCCTTCAATCTCCATCGAGACCCGACCATCGGGCAGGTTTTGCGCCCACCCCACTAAGCCTCGCTCATGGGCAAGCGACTGGTTTGTCCACCGAAAACCAACGCCTTGCACCCGGCCAGAAAACATGAGAGCTAGGCGTACATGCTTAGCATGGCGACTTTCAAGCTCGCCTATGAGTTGGCGCTCGCAGGCACTGATCGAAGCCGCTCCCCCACCAGACTTGCCCTCTGAGCTATACATGGCACGAAGTCGATCAAAGAGACCCATGTCGCCTCCTCACTGCCCTGGCCGCCCAGGCACTACCAAAGACCCTGCTCCTCCGCATCTGCAAACCCCTGATCAACCTTGAGTGTATCTGAGTCTGCAGCCATCGTAGCAAGCTCATCTGCTCGCTCATTCAAGGCGTTGCCGGCGTGGCCTTTCACCCAAACAAAGTTCACGTCGTGCTGCTCTTTTGCAGCAAGCAGGCGCTGCCAAAGATCCACGTTTTTCACCGGCTTTTTTGCAGCCGTCTTCCATCCGCGCGCAATCCAGCCAGAAATCCATCGATCGGTAAAGGCGCGCACAACATACTGGGAATCTGAATGAATGGTGACCTCGCACGGGCGATTTAAGGCTTCTAAGGCAGCGACGACACCTAAGATTTCCATACGATTATTGGTGGTGCGCTCATAGCCACCTGAGAGCTCCAAGGTGTGCTCTTTGCCCGAAGGCGCTGTATAGATGAGGACGGCACCATAGCCTCCAGGCCCTGGATTTCCCCGCGCCGCTCCATCGGTATACGCCTCGACCTTCATACGCCTCCCCAGCTCAAATCTTTTCGCCTCATCTTATCGCAGTCGCTCGTGATCCAAAGCAAAAGGGTCGCGTCGTGCTCTTTGAGCTACACTCCGGCTCACACGCGCCCACAAGTCACGTGCCGAACACGCGTATCAAACGTATGAGCCTAGAGACTCTGCCGCCATGCAGGATCGGTAAGCGCCCGTGCCACACCTAATCCCATCGGTAAAAACAAGACGATCATCAAGGCTCTCAGTACCCACTCCATGGCAGGCAAGGTCTGAAAATTGCCCATGCAAAACACAGCCCGGTACATATACAGGCCAGGCACCATAATCACAATTGAAGGCACGGTGATTGAGATCCTCGGAAATCCATAACGAAGGCCAACTGCCGAGGCAAGCAACCCCGCCGTCAGCGCTCCCACAAAGGCAGCAGCCTCAGGCGGCATCGAAACAACATCCACCAAGGAAAGTCGCAAGGCGTTGGCGATCATGCCAATTGACCCTGCTGCAATTGCCATCTTAAGCGGCGAGTTAAACATGATAGAAAAGCCCAAGACACCAATAAAGCTCGCAGCTACTCGAAGAGTTGTGAGTACCGGAAAAGAAAGTCCAAGCGGTTCAAAATCATCGGGAGAAAGACTCACCATACTCGCCACCAACCAAGCGACCAAGGTGGCAAACACAATGATTGAGCCTGCATGGCAGAGCCGCTCAATTCCACTGCGCATATCGATCTTTGCTAGATCCAACCCGCTCGTAATCAGGGGAAACCCGGGAATCACAAAGAGCATAGCTCCGATATAGCCCGCCTCATGGTCCATCGCTCCAGGAATTACCAGGCTGATACCTGCAAGCATGGCCAGATACGTAAGACAGGCTGCAGCAACCGAAGCACCCACACCAGCAAAGAAGGTAAGGCGGCGGTTTGTCATCGCTCGGCGTACGAAATTACCAATACCGGCTCCTGCAAAGGCGCAGGCCATCTCAATGGGACCTCCACCGAGCAAAAACACAAAGGCTCCGCAGGCAAAAGCAGAAGCCAGCGCCACCTGCCAGGTGTTATAGAGATGCCCCCGCTGGTCAATATCGTCGAGCAGGCGATGGAACTCCCCAACCGTAAACTCGCGACCCTGAGCCTTAATGCGGCGAACCAAGTCTTCCATAAGCCAGAGACGCTCGGTATTCACACCCGCCGTGGTAAGCGAAACACCTTCCGAGAAGATCTCACGATCTTGGCCGAAACAGGTGCACTCAATCGTTGTGAGTCCCACATCAACTCGACAGGTCACTCCCAACACGCGAGCAATCTCGTTCATACAATCGCGCACGCGCCAGCCGCCCGCACCACCAGAAAGCACTAAGAGACCAGCCCGGCAGATAATAGAAGACTTGTCATCGATACTAGCAGAGACAGCCAAGACATCGCGATCATCAAGAACCTCTTCCCAGGGGATCCGCATGTGATTGCGAGGAATCTTGCGCGCACGGCGAGGGCGAGGATGAGCCAAGCGAGAACGCCGACTTTTTTTACGAGCTGGAGGCTGTGCGCTTCGCTCGAGGGCAGTAGGTGCAAGCGGGGTGTGGTCTTCGGTATGAGACGGCACCTGAGTACGCTCGTGGCGATCACTCGCCGCTCGATCGTTAGCTGCTCCTCGCTTATTTGGAGAGCCAGAGAGGCGTAACCCTTGCCCTGCTTGGGACGCAGATGTGACGCGCTCTGCTGCTCGTGCCTGTCTTGTGTCCTCATCCATGTTGCTTCAGCCATCCCTGTATGCCTACCGCTTACCCGAACCACCCGTCCGAGCCACGTACCCAAATTGCCCGCCCGAACCACGTGCCCGAACCACATGCTCGTATCGCGCACTCATGCCTTATGTTCACCATAGTAGCCCGTCCAAGTTCGAACAGCGCTTAGCGGTCATTCAAGAAATAATCCGGAAAGCGCGAATCACCGCAGCAGACTCCTCAAAGAGCAGGTGCAGGTGGCTCGAAATCAGATAGGCAACCTCATCAACATCACGCTCAATCCCTATACCGTGGCCTTTATTGTGCTCTATGGCTTGGGCTATGGTGCCTACTATTCAACGGCAGATATGGCCATTCCTATGGTGGCAGATGTATCTGACTATGAGATGTTCCGCTCAGGCAACTACGCTCCAGGCATTATTGGCACACTCTTCTCGTTTGTAGATAAACTCGTGAGCTCGCTTGCCGCAACCGTCGTCGGCGTCGCGCTGACCTTTGTTGGCCTCACCACGCTGCCCGGCAGCCTACATCCAGGCTGCCGATCGTGTATCGTATGCGCGTTTCTAGACTGTCGCTTTTGAATCTGCCGAGCCATCACGTACAGGAAGAGCTGTGCTATTCAGCGCTCGGATGCAGTAAACAAAGACAGCGGCCGCGCATGCAAGCAAGAGCGCCACGGTAAACCCGTTCATCGAACCCAAAAGTGGCTCCATCAAAAAGGATGACGCATTGACCGCAAAATGAAGGCCGATGCACGCCCACAGGCTCCCCGTTTGCCAGAGTACCCAGGCCAACAAGACTCCCATGGGAAATGCGTACGCAATCTGAACCAGGTTTAAATGCATCGCACCAAAGGCTAAGCCCTGGAGCACGATTGCCACGATGAGTGCAGGTCGGGACACGCGCACGTCCTCTGGCTCGAGAGTTGCACGCTGGGCTGCGCCCTGCTCAACGGTGGGTGCCACCTCGGGCATGGCAGGCTCCACGACTTGCTTTGCAGCTACACGCGCACGTCCCCAAGGAAGTGCGGTAAACGATCTCAGCAAAAACTCAAACATCAAGCCACGGCAGGCTACCTCCTCAATAAGAGGTGCAAGTATGGCAACCGTCAGCAGAGAAAGTGCCGAGAACTCACCTACACCAGCCGCTTCCATATGCTCCATGTACTCACCTGCAAGCTCGGGCAGAAAACTCAAAACCCAATTGAGAGCAATGCTTAATAGCATCTGCAGGGCAAGACCGGCAAGAAGAATCAAACCCGCCGTGCGCAAGCCAGCGCCTTTGCACCTCTGAGTACGACGGCGAGCCACATTGGTTTTTCGACGGATAGCAAGCCAGATCGGAACCCCAACGCACGCAACGAGCAGCTGACCGCAGATATCCGCCCGAAGCAGCAGATCGGGGGATACTGCGAGCAGGTTCGGATCAATATTTGTTGCAAAGGACTCAGCAGTAAACGCAGCAATCGCGCCGACCATCATGAGTACAAACAGGCCAATGGGCATCAAAAGCGCCACCATAAACCAACCAATTGCTGGCATGATTCCCCGGCTCGGCTGACGAGCAACCGGGGTGTCCGACGGTACTGATGCGCCCGGCGGCACGGGTGTACCCGGCAGCATAGGAATGTGTGACGGGATCGGTGCTGCCGGTGGTACCGGTGCACCCGACGGCTGCGCGGTGTCCGACGGCACTGGCACACCCTGCGACACTGATACACCCTGAGGTATCGGTTTGCCTGTCGGCAGCGACGTGCCCGGCGGCACAGGTGCACCCGGTATACGTGGAGCACCAGTCTGCTCGCGCGACTCTTGTAAAACGGACGTGCACTCCTGATCTCTTTCATCCATCTGAGCAAATCCCCTTATCTAGCGCCGACCACTGCCGCCTCCATCACCCGGACGCCGCCCCAATCGTTTGCGGCGCGTAGGAGTCTGAGCTGCTTGAGAGGGAGATCCACCGCGACGTCCGCGCCGCTCATCAGGGGCATCGTGGTTTCGCCAATCATGGGATCCTCTACGCTCAGCGCCCCTGCTGGAATTGTCACCACGCCGGTTAGAACCTTTGTGGGAACGCTTGCCCGAACCTTGATCCTCACTCGTGTGTGTAAAGCGGTTCTTAGCGCGATGCCGCGAGGTGTGCGAGTTCAGACTCCCCCGCTCATATGGCGCTTGCTCGCTCACGCGACGGTTCTTTTGACCAGCTCTTTGCCGTGAACGGCCTATACGCTCTTTTGCCGCAGCGCGATCATCAACACTCGCGCCACGCTCACGTGAGCGACGTGGCTCCTCTTCACGTACCCGCACACGACCTGAGCGCTTGCGGCGAGAGGGCTTCGAAGCTTCTGCCAGTTCCTCATCTGACACGCGGCGATGCCGAGAACTCGCCTGGGAAACGGAGGCTCCGCCATCCTTTTTGCCAATATGTTTGCGAGAGCCGGCGACTCGACGGTGCACGCCTGCTGGTAGATCATCACCGTATTTTGCTGCAAGCTTACGTGCAATACGATCGCGGCGTCGTTTCTTTTCTTGCTTGCTCGCAACACGATCGCGAGGCACACGAGCCGGATCCACAAAGACCGGATGCTCGCCCAAATTCAAACGAGCACGATCTTCCAAAGAGAAGAGATCTGCCGTTTTTCCCATGAGTGCTTCGATATCAAAAAAGTCCTCTATATCCTGCTCAGTTACAAACGTAACCGACCAGCCCTCCTCACCAGCACGACCAGTACGGCCAATCCGGTGAATATAGTCAACCGGCTCCTCGGGTACATCAAAGTTAATGACATAGCTCACATCAGACACATCAATACCGCGCGCCAAGACATCGGTTGCTACCAACACATCGACCCGGCCATCGCGAAATGCCCGAAGTGCGCGCTCACGCTGGGCTTGGCTCCGGTCTCCATGGATTGCTGCGGCAGAAAAACCCGATCGCGAAAGACGACGGCACACCGTATCTGCACGGCGCTTAGTTCTACAAAAGACAATAACGTGGCTGGCACCAAACTCATGCAATACCTGCGTAATCAGGCCATTTTTTGCCTCGAGCGAAACCGGCAACACATACTGATCAACCGTTTCTGCCGTAGAGGTTGCCGGAGCGATTTCTACCCGCGCAGGCTCGCGTACCAGATCGGTAATTGAGCCGACTGCCGCATCATCAAGGGTTGCAGAAAACAAGAGGGTCTGACGATCATCTGGAGTCGTTTTCACAATACGGCGAACCGTGGGCAAAAAGCCCATATCGAGCATGCGATCTGCCTCGTCAAGCACCAGTACCTGCACCTCATCTAAGTTGGCAGCTCCTTGTTGGATGAGATCTTCTAGCCGACCAGGCGTGGCAATGAGCACATCACAGCCGCGTTGTAAGGCGCTCCGCTGTGGATTGTACGAAACGCCACCAACTACCGTGAGTGCACGATGACCCGTGTGTGCTGAAATCTGCCGACAGACCCCATCAATCTGCTGAGCAAGTTCTCGCGTAGGCGTAATCACCAACATGCGAGGCCCTGCTCCATGTACTCGTCGTTGACCTCGCTTTGCGCGAATCTGGGGCAGGCGATCAAGCGTTGGCAGCAAAAACGCAGCGGTCTTGCCGGTGCCCGTTTGTGCGGCTGCTAAAAGATCACGGCCAGCAAGAACCTCAGGAATTGAGGCGGCCTGTACCGGCGTAGGGCGCTCGTAACCCATGTCTTGTACTGCAGCGAGCATGGCCGCAGAAAGGCCAAGCTCGGAGAAGGCGAGGGCTTGCGGCGCGTCAATTTGGTTCATAAATGCGTACTTTCCTGTTCCACGCGGCACGTCCCCAGCGGCTACCCGCTCAAATTCCCGCGTTCGTTCACTGAGAGCTGCCTAGCAAACAAGGCAGGTGAGCGCTTCTGCGACGGGACGTGAGGTGGCGCGTGCGCTCGAAGCAGCTCATTTGTTGAGGCGCTTCCCAAGAAAAAGTATACGGGAAGAACGGTGGGCAACTATATATCCGTTGAGATTCACACGCAAGCCTCAACCGAGCTGTGCATACTCCAACATGTCGTTCCCAGCTATAGCCTTACGAAAACCCAAGCACCACGGCGCTGCTCCCCATACCTGAGATATGGCTCCCAGCTATAGCCTTGAACAACGCAAGTAACGCCCGCACTTCCCATGCTCTACATCGGCGAGCTATCGGTATGCAAAAACCCAAGCACCACGACGGTGATGCTTGGGCTCTGCACGATTTTGCCAGTGCCTGCTATATGCGTATGAACCAACCGCTTATCTTACAAGCAGACACCTGCACGGCCAGCTCCTGCTACAACAGCTACTTCAACTCTGGCCAATAGCCCTTATTTTGCTCAATCAAATCATCAAGCAAGGCTTTTGCAACCGTTGCCGAAGGAATGGTGCGGTTGAGCGTAAAGGCCTGCAGCGCCTTTTGATAGGACCCCTCAATTACCGCCTCAACAATGAGTCCCTCGCAGGCATCTTGATTCTCAATCAGACCCTTATAAAAGCGTGGAATGGTACCTACACGCACCGGCTCAGGCCCTCGATCCGTAATATATGCCGGCACCTCAACCGTTGCATCATCAGACAGGTTCTCGATGATGCCGTTGTTGGGAACGATCACCAAATGACGATGGCGCAAATCGAGTGCCAGTGATTTCACCACATCAACAATGAAGCGTCCATGCACGCCTACATAAAACTGCGTCAGGTCAACGTCTTCCCCACGCTGCAGCGCTTCAGATGCAGCAAACATACGCTTCTCACGCCCGTTGATAACCTGCATACCACGCGTATTATTGATATCCATGTATTCCACGCAGCTATCGGGCATCAAATAATACTGGTAGTAGGTATTGGGCAGATAGTCTTGGAACAGCGTTGAAATCGTTGCCGAGTTCTCAAAGGTATGCTGCCAGTCAGGATCTTTCACCAGCGAATCGTTCAAGCTGGCCTCAGAAATATAGCCATACGTGCGCACATGCGCTTTGAGTTTATCGGTCACATCTTCGCCCTTGCAGCGCACGCTGGTGAACCAGCCAAAGTGATTCAGGCCAAAATAGTCAACTTCAATATCGTCGAGCTCACAGCCCAAAATCTCAGCCATACGAGCCTCAATTTCTACGGGCATGTCACAGATATCAAGAATGCGCGCGTTGGGGCGGAGCTTATGCATAGCCTTGGCAACAATGGCTGCCGGGTTGGAATAATTCACAATCCAATAATCAGGGGCTGCATATTCCTCACAGTAATCTACCAGCTGGCACATGGGATAAATCGTACGCATGCCATAGGCCATACCACCAGCGCCACAGGTCTCCTGGCCAACCACTCCATGCTTTAAGCAGGTCACTTCATCGCTCACGCGCATCTCAAGACCGCCTACGCGCATCTGAGCCATAATGAAATTCGCCCCAGAAAAAGCCTCAGCAGGATCGGTCGTAACACGCACATCCAGATCGGGAGCAAACTGAGCCACGACTGCTTGTACAACAACGGCAACTTTGTTTTGGCGCTCCTCATCAATATCGTAGAGCCACAGTTCACGAATCTTAAGCTCGTGGCTCTGATCCAGCAGGTCTTTTACAATACCGGCCGTATAGGTGCTGCCGCCTCCGCAGATAACGATTTTAAAATCCTTCATGCTGCTACTTCCTTTCTTCATAGATCTTCTCGTTCGATATCTTTCATGTACGCTTGCCGTCGGTACCTCACTGCATACGACTCTTGCGATCTTTGGACTCGAAACCTCTCAGGTACGCTCAGCGGCGGTGTCGGTTGTGCTTGGAGCTGCTAGCCTCTGTCCGACAGAGCTCGACACACCCTGTAAACACGTGGCTGCTAGGCATGTGCCGCGCTTGTCCATACCAGTCGGACACCGCTTGGGCATGCCAAGCGCTCGCACTTAGTCTTCAAGGCGCAAGATGGGTCGTAACATGTCGTACCATTCATGCACGTCCATGCCAACAACAATCTGCACGTTTGTTCCGTTGACAAAGAGACCCTTGTCAATAGCCTTTTTAATCGTGTCCTGGCTTACCAGCTCGGGGTTTTTCACCTCAACGCGCAGCCTCGTCATGCAACAACCAAGCGACGTAATATTTTCTGCTCCGCCAAGGCCATCAATAATGGTGGTTGCAATCTCATTTTGCTCAGAAGAGGTAATGGTTGCGACCGGCATCGTTTGAGATGCATCACCGTCAACCTCAGCTGCCCAGTCTTTGGCTCGCCCAGGTGTCATGATATTCATCTTCCGAATCATCACGGTGAACACGACAGCTGATACGATCGCAAACACCACGCCTAGGCCTATATAGAGTGGGAACTTAGTAACTCCCCACGGCAGCGCAATGTTTACCGTAATGAGCTCGATACCGCCAAAGATATTGAACAGCCGCACTCCAAAGAGATAGAGCAGCGTTTCACTCAAGCCATAAAACAGGCTGTACACCATAAACAGCGCCGGTGAGGCGAAGAGCAGGATGAAATCGAGCGGCTCGGTGATGCCCGAAAGCATGGCGCTGACATAGAGAGGAACAATCATGGCCATAATGGCTTTTTTGTTCTCGGTACGTGCGTTATACACAATGGCCAAGGCAGCGCCCAAGCTCAAAAACTCCTTGCCAAAGCCAAACATGGCAAAACGTACGGAATCGTTAATCGTGGTAATCGCGCCGCTTGCAATATGGGGCAGTTCTGCAAAGAAGATATTCGCTGCGCCCGAATAGCTCTCACCGGCAACAATCGCCGTACCTCCAATGGCCGTGTAGTCAAATGGCATCCACATAAAGTGGTGCAGACCCACCGGAATCAGAGCGCGATTCAAAAAGCTGTAGATGAACTGGCCTAAACCGCCCGATGCGTTAATAAAGACCGAAGCATGATTGATAGTCTCTGCCACAGGAGGCCAGACGATGGTTACTACGAGTGCAAATACAATAGAAACAAGAGTCATCGCAAGCAGCGCCAAGCGCGGGCCACCATAAATGCGCGCAACCTCAGGCACATTCACATCAATGAGCTTGTTATAGACCCAACCGCTCAAGCAGCCAACGATAATGCCGCCAAACACATTGATGTCGGTGACCTGGAGTCCCAATACCATTGCTTGACCGGTTCCAAAAAGCCCCATCTCGCCGGCCTCAGCAAGCTGCTTGGTGAGTGTTAGGTACGCGTTATTGACATACAGAAACATCAAATAGCAGATGAGGCCATATACTGCGGCATTCGCCTTTTGCTTTTTTGCAAAGCCCGCAGTAAGACCCACGGCAAAAATCACCGAAAGGTTGCCGATTACGGCAGAGTTCGTGGCAGCCGAAAGCAGCGTGCCAAAATCAGCAACAGCACCACCTCCCAACGAGCAAACGGTTGCTATAGCAAGCAACAACCCCGAAGCTGCGACATACAAGACCGGATCTACAATCACGTGTCCAAATGATTGAAAAGCCGCTTTAATCTTTTTCATCTTCTCCCCTGCCTTGAACGATTGACACCTGTCTTTCAGACAGACGCTTGCGCGACCCTCAAAGCGTGCCGGCCAGCTCAAAGGGCTACGAGCGCAATCTTGTCTTCACCATAGATACTCCCGAGGTAAGAAGACCTGAGTCTGGATCAAGATTCTTGACATGAGGCTCAAAGCACACGGAAAAGCGAACCTTTTTCCCATTTCGGTAAACGTCAAATCCATACGGCAGGCGTAGGCGCACCGATGGCCGCATCCTACGATTCCGTACTGCAGAGGAGGCATGTCTGGCAAATGAGGGCTCTTCAGCAGCGGCGAGCATCGGGGCGATCAGGCGGAAAGCATCAAGCGCTGGCCTGCAAACGAGCATAGCTTCACCAATGGCCGCACGCTACAATGCACGGACGCGCTTCATGCGAGGCGCTTCATGGTTCAGACCCCGTATGGGCAGCAAGAAACGTAAAAGACAAGCTGATCATTTGCCCCATGCGTTTCTCTGCGGTACCGTCTAGATGCTCTTGATAGATGCATGTTTCGTTCTGCCACCAACACCGCCTGCCATTCTTCGCACACCGCCCGTATGTGGATGCTCGGTTCTTTTTCAAACGGCTGAGGGGAAGCCATGATCTTAGAAACGCTGAGAAACAGCTCAAATTTAAGTGAAACGGATCGCTCGATTGCGCAGTATCTGTTAAACAACACGAGTGAGCTGCATGAACTCACCATTACCAAGCTTGCCCACGAGACATATACCTCAAAGGGCACCATCATCAGATTTTGCAAAAAGCTCGGCTATGGTGGCTTTCGAGAATTCATTTTGCGGCTCATGAAAGAGATCGGGAGCGACTATTTGCTGAGCGCTACGATCGACCGCAACCGCCCCTTTAATGACGCTGACACCATCGAGACCATCAAGACAAACCTGTCCGCCATGCTGAAAGGCACCATTGACGAGACCAAGATGGATCTTGATAACCACATGGTGAAACAGATTGCCGACGCCGCGCTCAAGGCGCAACAGATCTATATTTTTGGCAAGGGTGAGAGCTATCTGTCTGGCTGCGTATTTAAAAACAGCATGGCAAAAATTGGACACTATTGTTTGATGGCCGATGAAGGCGGCATGGCCTTGGCCTACACCTCAAACTGCACCGTCAATGACCTGGCGATATTTCTTTCATACAGTGGCGTTCACCGCGACTACGAGGTATTTGCTCAAGAGCTGAAGGCATCGGGTGTGCCCATTGCGCTCATCACAGCCTCACCAGATTGCAGGCTAGCAAAGCAAGCGAGCTTTGTTCTTACCGTTCCCAAAAGCGAGCGCGTTGTTGGCAAGGTCTCCAACTACTCCTCGCTCATTTCATTCACCTATGTGTTGCAGATTATCTATTCCGAGATCTTCACGCACGACTATCAAGAAAACTATCGACGCAAACGCGAAACAGACCAGTACATCTTTAAGAGCTTTGTTGAGATATAGGCGGAAGCGCTCGCAGAGATTGTAGATGTCGGTGCGGCAGGAAGCCCTTCAGCGAAAATTCTGCATGAACTTCGTTGATGCTCTAGATCCTGGCTTGCTTCGAAGTCCTCAGCAAAACATCTTCACGGGCATCAGTGAGGTGGTTGATGCACTCGTCCCGGAGCCTCTAGGGAAATACCTTCACGAGCTTCGGTGGAGTAGTAGATGCTCACTCACCCCGGAATCTTCAGCAAGAAGGCCAGAAGCGATGTGCTTCCAGCCTCCTTGCATCATGCAATGCCACAGCAATGACTGAGCTGACGTTAAGCCTAAATGAACCAGCAACCACGCAGCTGACGCTGCTCATGGCGACCAGCGACTACTCAGTAGATCCTAGCTCATGCGATGCTCCGCTTATCGCTCTGAGTCCTCCACCTGGCAGCGCCGACGCTTCATACCCACATACGCAAGCGCCATGCCAGCCGAACCAAATGCAGGTATAAGTACAACACTCATATCGGCAGTTTTTGGCAGACGCGGATGACGACGCTTCTTGGGCTTGGGCGGCTTGTTCGGGTCTCCACTCGGATCGTTGGGGTCATTTGGATTCTTGGGTCTGTTTGGATCATTACCCGGGTCATTGGGGTCGTTGGGTCTGTTTGGATCATTGCCCGGATCGTTGGAGTCGTTGGGTCTATTTGGATCCTCACCCGGATCGTTCGGGTCATTGGGATCGTTCGGCTCGTGAGGAGTCTCAGGCTCAGGCTGCTTCTTATACGCATTCTTAAACGCAGCGTGCGGCACTTCAGGCGGGAACTGAGCAGGAACACTTCCGCTGAAAAAGACTTAGCCTCAGCAGCGTAATAAGCTTTTGCTGCCTCAGGCGATTCAAAAATCAGCACTTGATGAGCGCCCATCACAGACATCTTATAGTCCACGATGAGCTGCTGTGTATTCTCCTCAAAGCCCTCGGGCACCTGATCCTCAGTTAACACATAACGGTAGACCGCAGTCCCCGGACCATTCAGTGTGGGATCTTGATCCTGAAGTGCCTGTACCTCAGGAGGGATCATTTCACAAAAGGCATCATATTCCTCAGGAGAAAAGAGTGGCCGAGCAATGGAGACAAGCTCTCCTGTTATTGCCTCTACCGTTTTGCGCGTGAGGTATGGAGCACGAATTGCATATGCCTGAAACGTGGACTCCACCTGAGCAACAAAATCATACTTCTGGATCAAATCCAACGGCCAAGGCTCAGAGCGTAAATCTTTCTTTGACTGGAAGGTATGTGCTTCAGAGAAATCATAGGTAAAGTAGCCATCTTCGCGCTCGACTATCTTGGGAGACGATGGAGGCCAATCACTTGAAAAATAAGCAATGCTCGGAAGCATATTCTTTAGCCAAGCTGTTGCAACAGGGGCTGCCTCATGTGGCTGGGAAGACTCAGAAGGCGTATCAACATAATAGAGAGCGTTCCTGAGTGACGTACGAATCTCTCCCCAACAGTTATTGAAGATGTAATGCATGACCCTGTATGTACGGTCGTTACTCGAAATAAAGTCCGCCTCAGGATCGTAATACTGCAAATTACGCTCCGGCATATCCATGAGGGTAGTAAGCTCGGGCCAATACTGAGCATTTGGGCGGAAGCGAATCTTTGAGAAGGGCATGGAGGCTTTCTTGTCGGGCAAAACTCCTGAGTGGATGCGTACCGTGAAGAAGTCATCATCTACCGGACTCGGATACACATCGCCTACACCCAGCTCGCCTTCTTTTGCAGGCCGAATCGTATAGCTAAACGAGACATCAGGAATCTGCGTACGATCTGGCGCGTTGGTCATATCCAGCTGCTTCTCGTAACGAAACTGCGCGTTTAGTGCAGCCCCCACTTCCATGTTCATAGCAAGATAGCTGCTGCATGGGCATGTGGCGGCATGAGCAAAGCAAGACTCACAACAACGCTCAACGTTGCAGTAAAGGCTCGCATAAGACGGCGTCAGAAGTTCATTGGCGCTCCCAATCTCAAGAATCGTTAGATCACCGTACCAACCCACCGCAGAATTGTAAACGACTTTGACGACTTGTCGCCATTTGTCACACGGGCTGAATCTCTGTACGTGTCGCTGAAAGATCTGGTATCAAAACCCTCTTGTCCCGAGACTCAAGGCATGCCGTCCTCAGGTGCGTGCATTTTGGTGTCGTGAGGAGCATTTTTGCCCGCACTTGGCGTCAAATCTGTGCCTCATGGGCAATAAATGCACTAATAGTAACCCCCTATAGATAATTCAGTCATGCAAACTCAAACCAAAAGCCATAGCAAAACGCCGCCCCGTACAGCAAAACGCCGCCCTGCATATACAGAGCGGCGTTCAAACACGCATATGTAACACGACTTGCGCACTCAGAATTCTTGCTCGACACTCACTCTCAGGCTCCGCGCACTCAATCTGTAGTAAACCGCTAGCAAGCTCGGAGTTATTGCCCTTGCTGGGCACTCACTCCAAAACCCGCGCGCAATCTGTAGCAAACCGCTAGCAAGCTCGGAGTTATTGCTCAACACTCACTCCAAAACCCGCGCGCAGGCACTACACCTTGAGGTAGCGGCTCATAGCAATTGCTGAGCCAAACAAACCAATGACCACACCAAGCAGCACCAGTGAACCATAGGTAGCCAAGTAAATGATCAGGGCAACGTCCATCTCAAAGAAGGGCATACCGGCTTGGATCTTTGGCATGAGTAAATTACGCACCAGCTCAAGCGAGATAATGGCCAGAGTTGAGCCCATAATTGCCTGCAAGATGCCTTCCATAATAAAAGGCCCGCGAATAAAGCCGTTTGAAGCTCCAACTAGGCGCATGATTGCAATCTCGCGGCGGCGGGCAGTAATAGAAAGGCGAATGGTGTTGTTCATGAAAATGAAGGCAACAAAGGTCAGAAGCGCTACAAGCACAACAGCAGCAATGCGAATATAGCTCGTTACCTGGAAGAGACGAGCGACTTCCTCACGACCATACGAGACCGACTCATTCACCGAGCCACCATCGACAATCTTTTGGAAGGTGGCATTATCGCGGAGCTTTTTTGCCGTGCCTTCAACCTGAGATGCATCTTCCATCTCAATGGTGTAGGAGCGAGGAAGCGGGTTTTCTCCGTCCAGCGCACTAATTGTTGCATCGGCCTTGCTTGCAGAAGTCTTCTTATACTTCTCAAGCGCATCGTCTTTGCTTAAGAACTTAACCTCTTTTACATTCGGCCAGCTCTCGATCTCTTTTTTAAATGCAGCAACATCTGCATCTGAGGCTCCATCATCAATGTATGCGCTGATGGTTACTTGCTGCTCAACACCACCAATGATGGAATTGACCATGCTCGATGCCACAACAAACAGACCGATAATAAAAAGCGAAAGAAAGATGGTAATAACCGCACCAATTGAGGTCGTAAGATTGCGACCGAAATGGCTTCCGGCCTCGCGAATGGAATACCCGAGATTAGAGGGTGCCATAGTTACCGTAGCCTCCCCTCTCCTGATCGCGGATGACGCGACCACCCTCAAGAGCGATCACGCGCCGGTGCATGGAGTCAACCATCTCGCGATCATGCGTGGCCACGATAACGGTCGTTCCCGTGCGATTAATCCGCTCGAGTAGCTTCATAATGCCCAAAGAAATTGCTGGGTCGAGATTGCCCGTTGGCTCGTCGCAAATCAAAAGTGGCGGGCGATTTACCATGGCGCGAGCAACCGACACACGCTGTTGCTCACCGCCGGAGAGCTGATCGGGCAAAGAATCCATCTGCTCGCCTAAGCCCACCAGGCGCAATACCTCAGGAACCTGAGCACGAATCACGCCGCGTGGCTTACCAATGCACTGCAGAGCAAAGGCAACATTTTCGTAGGCAGTCTTGTTTGGCAGCAGCTTATAGTCCTGAAAAACAGCACCAATCTGGCGGCGCAAGAATGGAATGCGGCGATTCTTAATCCGCATCAGGTCTTGGCCGGCAACTAACACCTTGCCAGAGCTTGGCTTAACGTTTCGAAGAATGGTGTTTAACAGCGTGGTCTTACCTGAGCCAGAATGCCCAACCAAGAAGACAAACTCCCCCGGATAAATGGCTAAGTTAATGTCATCCAAAGCGGGCTTATTGGGCTGAGCAGCATAGACCTTGGTGAGGTGCTCCATCAAAATGACGGGCTCCACCCCCGGGTCGCGCGGAGCCACGCGATCGGAAAGCTCAGCATCTGCACTATCAAGCGGCGAGAAAACCGTCGTGAAGTCTGGGCTTGCAATGGCAGCATTTACGTCTGCCATCTGGCGCATACCCTCAACGTCTGTGCCAACAACAGCTGGCCCTTCACTCGTGCGGAAGTTTGCCGCCGTCAGAGGGCCGCGCTCGGCGAGAGCGGGATCCGTGGACAAGCTTGCCTCAAGTGGATCGGGAACCTGTGGCGGCAAAGCCGGGTCGGGAATGGCCGCTGCATGCGCACTGGTAAATTCATGCGCTGCCTCAGGTGGTGTGGAAGATGTTGTGTGATCCGTTTCTGGATGAAGGGGAGACTCCCCCATGGCGGGTTCTGCGGGAACCGGCTGCTCATCCCCGGACGTGCGGAAGTGGTTACCCACTGATGCTCCTTCATGTCGTGCGTTTAAAGTACATGAGCGCACCTATTTTAGCAGGTTGAATCTTGCTGCACAGCCTGCACAGAATCGCCGCAGACCGCGCAAACACCTCACAAGCTAAATAATGGTGACCCTGCCCTTATTACCAACGATGCCACGCACCTCTGCAAGCAAGGGAATGCTGCGAGCATCGACCCGCGTGGGAATCTCTGCTCGCATCGTTCTGCCATCGCCTTGCTCAATAAAAAGCTCAACCCGGTCTCCCCCGGGATTGGTGGCAAGAATCGCTGCTAAACGAGTCATATTACCTTGGGAGAAGCGGTTGCTCGGCACCATAATTTCAAAGACACGAGGGCGATTGGTCCCCTCATTCAGCTCTAAGGCAACAATTTCTTGGGCGATAATCTGGTCTCCTCGATCGCTTCGCTCAAGCTTGCCTTGCACCCGAATAAAGGCGTCTGAAAGCTGGGCTCCCGTCTCAGGATCTGCCTCACCGTACAAACAGCTCTCACACTTTTTATATGTCTTGGGAAAGACCACCACGGTGGCCTCACCCTCCATGTCTTCCAAGCGCACAATGGCCATGGGATCACCGTTTTTGGTTACGCGCTTGGACACCTCAGCAACCATGCCCGCGAACCAAAATGGCTTGCCCTCAGGAATCTCACGGTTCACCGTGGTGCCACTCACCGGATCAACAACCTCATAACCAGTATCAATCTGGGAAAGTGAGTACTCACGCGCCTTCGCAAGCGCCACCTCAAACGGCCGCAATGGATGGTCGGAAACATAGATGCCCAAGACCTCGCGTTCGAAGGCAAGCAGGAGATGGCGGTCCCACTCGGCCTCTTCAGGCTCGGGAACCACCAGTTCAAAACCGGATCCTTCCACATCGCCAAAGACATCAAAGAGCGAGGTCTGACCGGATGCTCGATCTTTTTGGCGCTTAATAGCAGCATCGATAATGTTTTCTGGATTGTTCTTATCTACAAAACCCATGAGCTGGCGGCGGGGATAGCCAGAAAAATCAAAGGCTCCGGCCTTAATGAGCGCCTCAATAACCCGGCGGTTTGCCTGAGAGGCATCGACCCGCTCAACAAAGTCATGCAGATCACGGAAGATACCACCCCGGGAACGCTCAGCAATAATGGCATCTGCCACGCCTTCTCCCACGCCACGAATACCCGCAAGTCCAAAACGAATACCCTCAGAGGTAGCCGTAAACTCGCGACCAGACTCATTCACATCGGGCGGCAAAACCGAGATGCCATCGTGGCGACACGCAGAGACATAGTGCACGATCTTATCGGTCTTACCGGTATAGGAGGTAAGAACAGCTGCCATATACTCATTGGGATAATGAGCCTTGAGCCAAGCAGTTTGCATAACCAAGATGGCATAGCCTGCCGAGTGGCTCTTATTAAATGCGTAGGAAGCAAACTCTAAGACGTCGTCCCAAATCTTTTGAGCAATATCGCGCTTATAGCCGTTGCGTACCGCACCGTTCATCCAGTGATCATACGTTGTTTCTTCTGCACCATCGTCCCAAGTAAAGACGGTGCTCGTAAGGAGCTTGATCTTCTTTTTTGCCACGGGCTTTCTGATGCGCGAGTCTGATTCTCCCGCCGAAAAACCACTCATCTTTACTGAGATCTGCATGACCTGCTCTTGGTACACAATGGTGCCGTAGGTCTCGCCCAAAATCTCAGAGAGGCGATCATCATAGAAGGCGACCTCTTTTTTGCCATTCATGCGGTCGATATAGTCAGACACCATGCCAGCACCCAAAGGACCGGGACGATACAGAGCAATGAGAGCCACGACGTGCTTGTACTCAGTGGGCTTCATATTTTTGATCGTTGCGGTCATGCCAGCAGACTCAACCTGAAAGACTCCGGCCGTATGGCCAGATCCCATGAGCTTAAAGATGGCCTGGTCATCGAAGGGGATATTATCAACATCGATATCAATCCCGTGGTTTGCCAAGATATTTGCCTTGGCCTTTGAGATAACCGTCAAGGTACGAAGCCCCAAAAAGTCCATCTTCAGCAGACCCATGTCTGCCACGGTATGACCTTCGTACTGGGTAATCTCAACGCCGCCCTTGGTATCCAGCTTCGTAGGAACATGCTCGTTTACCGGATCGCGGCAAATGAGAACTGCACAAGCATGCACACCCTCTCCGCGAATCAAACCCTCAATTGCAAGCGCTGCATCAATAATGCGGCGAGCATCCTCATCGCGCTGGTACGCCTCTGCAAAATCGGGGTTAAACAGATCCTCTTTGCCAGGCGTGCGCTCAAGCACCTGATTGAGCTTTACCGAAGGGTCTGAAGAGATCATCTTCGAGAGGCGCTGAGCTACATAGACCGGATAGTCCAACACGCGGGCAGCATCGTTAATGGCCTGTTTTGCCTTAATGGTTGAATACGTAATGACGTGCGTGACCTTCTCAGGTCCATAGAGCTGGCGAACATGCTCGATGACCTCCAGACGACGCTCATCGTCGAAGTCCATATCAATATCGGGCATCTCAGAGCGCTGCGGGGACAAAAAGCGCTCGAACATGAGACCATTTTCCAAAGGATCAAAGGTGGTGATATTCATCGCATAGGCCACGATGGCACCTGCCGCCGAACCGCGTCCCGGCCCCACACCAATGCCTTGTTCCTTTGCCCAGCGCACATACTCAGCAACAATTAAGAAATAGGCAGCAAAACCCTTATCGCAAATGATTTTGTACTCGTACTCAAAGCGTTCTTTGACACTCACGCCGTTAATAACGGCATGCTCCCAGTCATCCCCATAAAAGCGGGCAAGACCGCGTTCGCACTCACGGCGAAACTGTGTCTCATGAGACTCGCCAGGATCGAGCAGTGGGTAGCGCGGCAAGATGATGCTATCCCAATCAAGATCAACCGAGCACTTCTCGGCAATCTCAACCGTGTTATCGCAGGCCTCAGGAGCATACGAGAAGAGCTCGCGCATCTCCTCTTCTGACTTCATATAAAACTCGCTGCCCTGCATGCGCATGCGGTTGGCATCGTCTACCTTGGAGTTCATGCCAATGCACATCATGATGTCTTGCACGGGCGCGTCTGAGCGGGTGAGGTAATGAAAGTCATTCGTCGCAATGACTTTCACCTCTGCCGCCTTGGCAATTTCGATCAAGCGATGAGCAAGCTCCTCATCGGTCATGCCGCCGTTGGTAGTAATCCCGTGATCCTGGATCTCAATATAGAAGTCCCCCGGCGCAAACACATCACGTAGGGTCTTTGCCCAGCGCAGTGCACCCTCGGTATCTCCCCGATCAATATGGCGCGGGATGATACCTGCCAAACAAGCTGAGGTGCCAATGAGACCCTCTGCGTGACGCCGGAGGTTATCAAGGGTTGTACGGGGCTTGTAATAAAAGCCCTCAACCGCCGCCTCAGACACCAGCTGCATGAGGTTGATATAGCCTTTGTTGTTCTTAGCAAGCAAGATCATGTGATAGAGCTCGGGCTTTCGATCTCTTGCCAAGGTATCGTCTGGAGTGAAATAGATCTCACAGCCAAAAATGGGCTTGATAACCTCAGGCGGCGTGAGAGCATCCACCGAACCCGTCGCTTTGAAGCGCTCAAGATCCAACTGGTACTGAGCCCACGCGCGCGGATCTTGCTCGCGATCAGGCTCGGTGAGCTCGCTTTCGCGCCCTGCTTGCAGCAGAGACTTATCGTGTGCCCACTGGCGATACTCCGGAGATGCCTTTCGTGCAGCCTTGCAAGCCAGATCAAGCTCAGGCACACCATAGAGATAGCCATGATCGGTAATGGCTACCGCCGGCATGCCTAAATCGACCGCACGTTTCACCATATCTGATACACGGGTTGCCCCGTCAAGCATGGAATACTCAGTGTGATTGTGCAGATGGACAAAGGCCATAAACGCGCAAGCTCCCTTATGCAGATGCCGCAGGAACACTATCAGCGGCTCGATTACCGTCGCCCTATCGATTCTAACGCACGAACCAGACAGGACGCATTCCCCTCCAATTGCCCCCAGGTCCTCCACGATGACGCGATAGCCACGGGCAAAAAACGGCCGCCCGAAGGCGGCCGCTGACCCACAGGTATCTGGATCGAGCTTAGTCCTCAACAGCCTCAAACTGATCTGGGCCTACGCCACAAACTGGGCACTCATAGTCCTCGGGCAGCTCAGGCGTATCAACCTCAACCTCAAAGCCGCAAACCAAACAAACAAACTTATAGGTCTTCTTCTCGTCGCTCATAAAGCCCTCCTCTATTGTGAGCTAACGGTGCGCCTTAAGTATACGTGAACCACAGATCACCGCGTAGCTCTGCGCTCAGAAACTCTGACTCCTCATGTTAGTTCACGCCTTGCGCGCCTCGCTGCTCACTCACCCTGATATGAGCTTGCATTCTTAGGTGTTTTGCCTTTGAGCGTACTGTGATAGTAGGCATAGGTGAGTGGCTCTTCTGCATTCAAAATCTCAGCTGCCTTGAGCTCACCAATAAACATGAGATGAGTTCCCACATCCACCGTCTCAACTACCTTGCACGCAAAGACCGCACATGCGTGCTCAGACACATATGGAATGCCCTCGATCTCGGCAACCTGGTACTTTTCAAACTTGTTATACGTCTCTGAAGATCTGAAACCAAAATTGCCCAGATACGGCATATCGGCTGTCATATCAACGGCCGTGAGCGCAAACGCAGAGGCACGCATAATTACCTCAGCCGTAAAATTGTCCTTATTGACCGTAACGGCCACGCGTGGTGGCTCGGCAGTTACCTGCGTGGCAGTATTGATGAGACAGGCGGCACGATCGCCGCCCTCCTCAGCACTCACCACATACAATCCGTAGCTCATCTTGAAAAGCGCGGTCAGATCCATGATTGCCCCCTCGGCTCTTGAATGGGTTATATGCACCGGCGATGCGCATATAACGACCTTGCACCTATGGTACCAGCCCGAACAAACGCATATAAGCACGAAAGGGGTCTTTTGCAGTAGTATGCCAACCAAGTATCATACGGGAGTCAACTCACCGCATCATCAAACCTTCTGGAGCACACGCATGCATCGAGATTCTACAGTCCCAGCTGCTCAAACTTCTTCTCGCAAAGGGCGCGTCCTGCGCTACGATTTTGCCCGAGTTGTAGCCATGACCTTCGTTATTGCTGTCCACTCCCTTACCATTGTCGTTCCTTCCGGCACAGTCGCTCCTATCTATCTCATTGCCGGCCAATCGCTGTTTTTCACCTGTAACGCTATTTTCTTTACGATCTCTGGTCGCTTTAATCTCAAAGCACATAATGTCGAGAATCCTACTGGATATTATGTACGCAAAACTCGAGGGATCATCATTCCTGTCATCATTCTCTTCTTCCTACGAACCGTCTATCAGCTCTTACCTAACCTGCCCGATCTCGGCACGCTGATGTCCACGTTTATTCGAAATTCACTCGGCCCATTTGGATCAACCGACTATTGGTTCCTTTTTTGGCTCATTCCCTATCTCGCGGTAGTACCCTTCTTAGGTCGTGCCTTTTCCACACTTAAAAAAGCGCACAGCAGTTGTATCTCGGCATAGGACTTCTGTGGTTTACGATTCTATTCATCATGCAATCGAGAGGTACCGTCTTCTCGTGGACGTACCCGTTTGGCGGTTTTATCTTCTTTTTCCTCATCGGGCCTTTTGTTGAGGAGCTTTTCTCTAACAAGCGAGCACGGATCGCTCTATGGATCCTTACGCCACTATGCGTTGCAGCAACTACTTGGTTGGTCATTCATGGCTACTCAAGTCACGGACAAGGTGCCTTTGATAACTCACCCCTCTATGCAATTGCTGCACTTGGCATCTACCTTGGTCTCCTTGAAATTGGAGATCGAATACACGCAAGATATATCGTGCAGGTAATCGGTTTTGTGGCTCGGCACTCATTCACCGTCTACCTCGTGCATCTACACGTTCTTGACTATCTCAAGGGATTTTTCCCAAGCGTATCTGGTCTCGCTGCAATTGGCGCACATCTCGGCCTCACTCTTGCAACCATTGGCCTTTCCCTAGCCATCGCTCTTATCATCGACACAATTCTTGTTCATCCAGCTCAGCGCTTGTTTGATCTTGCGCACTCTCTTTTCGCCACACGCCACAATAGGGCGGCAGCTTAGCGCATGAGGCGAACTTTATGCGCTACCCTGAGCTAGCGGCTGCGTTGTTTGAGTGCTCGATCAATCTCGCGCTGGACATCGCGCTTTGCCATAGTTTCGCGCTTGTCATAGAGCTTTTTACCTCGGCCTAACCCAAGCAAGAGCTTCACGCGACCATCGGCGTTGAAGTAAAGCTCCAGGGGCACTAAGGCATAACCTTTACTTTTGAGCTTTCCGTCCAGATAGCTAATCTCTTTTTTGTGCAAGAGCAAGCGACGACGCCGATCTGGGTCGCGATTCCAAACGCCTCCGTGGCTATAGGGATGAATATGCATGCCAATAAGCCAGCACTCACGATCGCGCACCAGCGCAAAGGTGTCGGTAATCTGGGCGGGGCGCTCGCGAAGGCTTTTTACCTCAGAGCCAGCTAACTCGATCCCACACTCAAAGCGCTCCTCAATAAAGTACTCATGGTGGGCGACGCGATTCTTAGAAATGGTCTTGCGCTCACGACGAGCAGAGCCTGCCACCCTACTCACCTTCCGAACGCTCGGCATCAGTCTCATGAATGAGTGCCGTAAGCGCCTTTGCTGCCGGGGCACCTACCAGCTTATGAGCACGAACGGTATATTCAGTTGCCGCAGCACTATCCCCTGCCTGAGCAGCATCGGTGGCACACATGAGCAAGCAAATCGCAATCTCGGCAGAAGGCGCAGTTGGAATTCCCTGAGCCGCTAAGGCATCAATCACCTGAGCGTCTTCGAGGTTTCCGAGTTCAGGGTCTTCTGCCGCTAAACGATTTTGTAACCGCATAACACGCGGCTCGGTAGGGGCAAGGCCTAAGGCCAAACGCCCTGCCCCCGCTGCAGCAGCGATCTCTTTTTCTTGCAAAAACAGCTCACCGATGTTTGCATAGGCGAGCCCGGCTGACCTTCCGTCTGATGCGCGCTCAATAACGGAGTAGCTCATGGCAGCCCACTGCTGAATATCGCCCAAAGCGCGGAAAATCTCAGCCAAATCAAGCCGGTACGTACAGTTCATTGGATTCCAGCGCACCGCCTGCATAAGTGACTCACGAGCTGCACCAAAATCCTCGCGCTGAATTTGCACGAAGGCCAAGGCGGCATAGATGCGCGCAAGCGGAGCCTCTACCTGCACTAAGGTGCGAGGATCCTGCTCCACACGGCGATACGCAAGCCGCTCAAACACATCATCAAAAGCAAACCACTGGCGAGTCGACGTGTCGGCCACCTCAGCAGCAGCCCACTCCTCTACCACTCCAACAAGCTCCTCGAGCACGGTCTTGGCAGTTTCCAAATCGCCTGCGGCAAGCAGATTCTCTGCATACTCAACATCGCGGGCAGAAATGTTCAAATCCATGTATCTCTCCTTGCGAATACGATGGGATCAGTGTAGCGCAGGTACGAGACGTACGAGATTGAGATCCACATGACCACGAAGGACATCAACGCCTGCGATCTCAACTTCAAGTCGCGATCCAATGCGAATACGCCGTCCAGTCTCAGACCCCGTCATAGTGAGGCGCAGCGCATCAATATCCCACCATTCATCGCCAAGCGAACGCATGCGAATAAGCCCCTCTGCTCCCGTATCATCAAGGCGCACAAACACGCCCAAACTCTCAATCCAGCTCACAACTCCACCTAAGCGCGTACCAATACGGGGGCGATAGTACTGAGCAACTTTGATTTTTTGCGTAGCATGCGCCGCCGCCTCAGCAACCCGCTCCCGATCACTTGCATGTTGGCAGATCTGAGCAAGTTCTGGCTCAAGGGCGGTCGATCCTTTGCCCACCAGAGCTCGGCTTCTCGCGCCTGCAGCAGCACGACCAAGATGCTCACGAGCCAAGAGGTGCTTGAGCTGGCGGTGCACAATCAGATCTGGATAGCGCCGAATTGGGCTGGTGAAATGGCAGTATGCTGGTGCTGCAAGGGCGTAGTGCCCCGTATTTTCTGGCTTATACAAGGCTCGGCGCATCGCACGCAGCAAGAGACTGTTTGCAAGCATCTCAAACGGTGTATTCGCAACCGCCTCAACCGCCGCTTCAATTGCTGAAGAATCTGCCGTTTCAACGGCAGCGGCCAGCTCGGGACTCAAAGCACCGATCTCTTGAAGCAGATGAGCTGCAGCAGCCAAGTCCTCAGGTTCAGGAGCCTCATGCACACGAAAGGCTGCAGGTATTCCCCTATCGGAGAGGTACTCCGCTACGCATTCATTCGCAAGAAGCATTGCCTCCTCAACCAAGGAAGTCGCATCTGTGCGCTCGCGTGCGACAATCTTTTCGGGCAAGCCAGCCTCATCCAAGATGGCGTGAATCTCAGTCGTTTCAAAATCGATTGCACCGCGCTGATGGCGTAGGCGAAGCCGGTCTTGTGCCACTTTATGAGCTGAGGTGAGAAGGGCAACGAGATCGATCCCTGCCTCTGCAAGCTCGCAGATGGCGACGCTTGCTCGAGCGACAGGATCAGCAGCTTGAGCCTCCGCATCATGTTGCTTCTGTGACTGTGCGCTTGCGTGGTCTTCCCGCTCTCCGTGCTCATCCTTCTCCGACTGCTGCTGAGTCGCCGATTCATGCTCGATGGCGTGTTGGCAGTCGGTGTTGCGGCAGTCGGTGTTGCGGCAGGTCTCATGCAATGCGGCGCACGTCTCACTCGAACGACTTTGAGCATCAGGTGCGAGTTCAGAAACATCAACCTTACCGCTTAAGATGGCATCAACTGCTTCATAGTCTAAGCGAGCACGGCTTTGAATAACGCTCGGATAAAACTCATACGCACGTATTGTGCCACGAGGCGTCAGCTCAATATCTACCGTACATGCCAAGCGATCCTCATGAGGGACGAGCGAACAGAGATCATTCGAGAGCGCCTCAGGCAGCATAGGCAACACCCGATCAGCAAGATACACAGAAGTCCCTCGAGCACGGGCTTCCAGATCAATCGGGTCTCCCCAGGCAACATAGTGAGAAACGTCAGCAATGTGAATGCCTAAGCGCCAATTGTCAGAAGGCAGCTCTTCGATGGAAATGGCATCATCAAAGTCTCGAGCATCAACAGGATCGATGGTCACAAGCACGCGGTCTCGAATATCGCGCCGCAGCGGATCTGCAAGTGCAGCCTCAAGATCTAAACTTAGCTTTGATGCTGCGCTGAGCGCCTGAGATGCATATCCATCTTCTAGACCATAGCGCGCCATAACAGAGCGAACACCCAGATCGAGAGCAGTCTCATCACCTAAGCGCTCAGTCAAGGTGACGACCCCTGATTCATCAGAAGAAGGGTATATCTCGATCGTTCCCTGAACAATATCTTTGGGACGAACTCCTAAACGTGCAGGCGATGTATCTCCGGGCAAAATAAAAAAATCTTGCTTGATACGTGCGTCAAGGGGACGTAATACACCAAGCGGTCCCATCGTGGTATATGTCCCCACCAGCGACGTGTGAGCGCGCTCAATTACACGATCTACCACTGCGCGACGCCCGCTACCCGATCCGCGTATCAGCGAGACCGATACACGGTCGCCGTCCATCGCACCCCTCAGGCCGCGTGAGGTAATGCGATAGCTCCCCATGGAGGTTTCTACCTCAGCGCCGCCCTTATGCGTACGCACAAGCCCTTCAACACCGAACCGGCGCGATCCGCGAGCCGGCCCGCGCCGCCCGCCAGGACCTCCCGATTTTCGTCCCACGACTCCCCCTTTTCTCGTACGTGGTACAAAAGCCCGCACACAAGCCCGCACACCCTGCAGCATACTGCACGCGCTCCCTCGCTCTGAGCGATCTCGTATTCACACCTAGGCGTGCACTCGTGGTTGACTATACCCATTACGCTCTTGGCAAGCTTCTACCGTACATCCCCCTATGCGTGAGGATCTGGGCTAGAACAATCGTGGCGTGGCCTGCATGTTCCCCGTGAGGCGCAAACAAGCAAAGCTCACAGAACCCTTACCATTACTTTTCTTGTTCTTAAATGCGCGGACGTAGGATATACATAGGGATCAATCCCGTTCGATGGGAGGATGAAATGATGCTTTTCCTCTACGCGCTGAACTCAATCATTCTGCTGGGAGCTCTGCTCGCCTTCCTCGGCCTGTACTATACCGGCAAGCTCAATACGCATTTCTAGCACCAACGAATCCAACGATGCTGAATTTGCGCGCCCACCTTGCCTGAGCCGCAAGCTAGGCTTGAATTCCTGAAAGGGCAACTTTTACTGCCTCTTCTACATCATCGGTGATGGTCACCATGGTGGGATCTAAATCGCTAATCATGCCAGATTCGCGCACCGGGCCTGCCAGCCACTCAAAGAGCGGTCCCCAGTACTCTGAGCCCACCAGCGCCACGGGCGTGCTTGCAACCTTGTGTGTTTGCACAAGGGTAAGTAGCTCAAACATCTCATCCATCGTGCCAAATCCACCAGGAAAGATGATGGCTCCGCGCGCGTACTTTACGAACATGGTTTTGCGGACGAAGAAATACCGAAACGTCATCCCAAGGTTAACGTACTGGTTGAGCCCCTCCTCAAAAGGAAGCTCAATGCCTAAGCCAACCGATTTTCCTCCAGCAATAGAAGCGCCGCGATTTGCAGCTTCCATAATGCCTGGCCCGCCACCCGTAATAACTGCCACGCCCTGCTCAGCAATACGATAACCCGCCTCGCGGGCTGCGTGATACATCGGGTCACGCCGCGCTATACGAGCTGATCCAAAAATGGTAACGGCAGGGCCGAGCTCAGCTAAGGCACCAAAGCCATCTACAAACTCTGCCTGTATGCGCAGGACACGCCAAGGATCGGCATGAAGCCAGTCGGTTGACCCTTCAGGCGCTAAGAGATTTGCATAGGTGTTATCCGTCGGGATCATCGGCCCGCGAAAGAGCACCGGTCCTCGGTGATACACCTCCTCAGGCTGGGCTACAAACTCATCTTGAGCTCGCTCAAGCTCTTCGTCGCGCATATCATTGTTATCCATCGCTATCCATCCTCAGCGTATTGCCAGCCATCGTGCACTCGCCTTTGAGCAACTCATGGCTGATCGTGTAATCGGGCGCTCGTCCGCTCCGTCCAAGACGAGCGGGGCTTTTGGTACCGCACCGTTCATACCCCCAAACCTTACCGGTGAGGATGTTCGTGAGTACAAACTGGCTCTTGGTACCGTACCGCTCATACCCCCACACAGCTACCCTTAGTAATCGGCAGCGCCCTCTCCAGACATCCACGACGAAACAAAGTCTGCGTAGCGACCTTCAATAATGGCAGCACGTGCTTCTTGCATCAGATGTAGGAGGAAATGGATATTGTGCTGAGAGAGCAAAATGCCGCCAAGCATTTCTTTCTGCGTTACCAAATGACGGATCAGCGAGCGACTATAGCCTCCTGTACAAACCGGGCACGAACAGGTGGCATCAATCGGCCCTGCATCCCGAGCAAAACGAGCATTGCGCAGATTGAGCCGACCTTCACTCGAAAAGGCGGTACCCATACGCCCGGTTCGCGTAGGCAGCACGCAATCAAACATATCCACACCGGCAGCCACGGCACGCACCAAGGTTGTGGGGTTGCCCACTCCCATAAGATAGCGCGGTTTTGTAAGAGGCATATACTCTGACACCAAGGGTTCCAAGGTTTCAAACATCGTCTCGTGGTCTTCTCCCACCGAGTAGCCACCAATCCCATAGCCTGGGAAATCTCCCACCGACTCAAGGTGAGCGAGGCTCCGAAGCCGCAAATCGAGATGCATGCCTCCTTGCACAATGCCAAACAGCGCTTGATCAGGCCGGGTATGCGCGCGATAGCAACGCTCAGCCCACATGCTTGATAACTCAACAGCACGCTCCACATAGGATCGCTCAGCAGGGTAGCCCGGGCACTGATCGAGCTGCATACAGATGTCGCTTCCGAGCTTTTGAGCGATTGCCATATTGTCCTCAGGAGACCAGAAAATATGACTCCCGTCGTAATCGGTAGCAATAAAGCGCACGCCTTCATCGGAGAGCTTGACCGCATCTCCATGTGAAAAGACCTGAAATCCACCAGAGTCCGTCAAAATCGGACCATGCCAATTCATAAACGTATGCAAGCCACCCATCTCTTCGATGAGGTCTGCTCCGGGTCGCATGGCAAGGTGGTACGTATTTGCAAGAACAATCTTTGCACCAAGCTCGCGCACCGTCTCGGTGGGCAAACCCTTAACGGTCGCCTTCGTGCCAACTGGCATAAAAATCGGAGTTGGGATATCTCCATGTGGCGTATGCAAAACGCCAGCGCGTGCGTGTGTCTTGGGGTCTTCTGCAACAATATCGTAGGTAAATAGGCTCTGATCCATTCGGCTCCCTTCAGGCATAACACAAGCCATCTTCCCACAACTCGCCGGGCTGCATAGACGAACCATAGACGCACGCTTACGCGGCAGGAGCCACTTCGTGCAAAAGTCAGCAAGCTCGTACGAACATGGTTATGCAGAGAACACCTTCAGTGTTGAGCGATACCTGCCGTTATGCCCAATACAATCGCGGAGCAGCCGCAAGAAAGAACCGGCTGACTCCAACGTCTCAGCCTGATCCCTATCTTCAGGATGGACTGATCCTGGTGCATCTGCCCCTGTTTCATCTGCTGGAGCATGGTCATACAGATGCATCTGGCCAACAATGAGCCACAGTCCATCTACCTTCGCAATACGCTCTGCAATGACCCCATCTTTCCAATGCGGAACCTCGCAGACATGTGGATCATAAACATCGTAGCGCCTCCCATTGGCAAGACTCTGGAGTACCGCCATGCCTGATTCCAAGTCCTTATCAAGAATAGAAAAGCGTGAGAAGAACTGAGTATCTATCACCTGGGCAAGCCGTGCGGCGCAATCGGGATCCTGGCAGTGATCTCGATACATTTCCAGCGGAGTTCCCTCAGCGCCAAACGATCGCTCGAACATGAACCATTCAGTCATGGCCATATTTGCCAGCATCATATCTCTATCAGAAGGGTGTGCCTCAACCGCTGCTGACGGGCGGACGATCCGCACAAACTCTCTCCCGACCTCTGGGAGAAACCGGTGCTTCTCGCGCTCCCACCACTCGGCAGCACACTCAATGTCATCCCACACCAGCTCTCCGATGCGCTCAGCCTCTTGAGATGAGACCACCCGCTCAACAGACTGAGGAGCAATCATAGCTACGCTCGCCACTTCTGCCATTTCCTACCTCCGATCATGCAGCTTGTATTAGCTCAAGCCTAGAGGGGAATATGGCTGCTTTTCTGCAAAAAAAGGTGGTCTGCCAGCGTGTCTTACCGATGTCTCACAGGGCTCACAACGGTGCACCGCGAATCTTACAAATTCCAGCGCAGCAAAGACAGAAGTGTAGATACGCCGCCCACTTGTGAACTAGAAAAAGCACGGTATATTTCGATCGTCTGCGACACACGTACCGCTTCAGGCAGATATAACCGGGCATCGGAGCCATGCGTGTGCATCGATTCGCATGCTACGCCGCCTACCTCATCATAGACACGAGCTGTCGTGCAGACCTACAATTGAGATGCAGCTTACCGCGCGAGAAAGAGGTCGCCTTGAAGGGACTATTCGGTAGCTTTTTTGACTTTGGGAATAGCGATAGATCGAGCACTTCCAAAGATCTGATGGACTTCGTGCGGTTTCCTAAGACGTCAACTGGAGACGACGATCTCTCGCTCGAAGAGCGGCTCGATAGGGCAGGAGTTGATGCGGTCAACCTCGACAATATGGACGACCAGGAGCGTTGGGATGCCCTTGAGGACGCCGGTGTTAACCCGTACGATTTTGGTGGCTTCTAGGCAAGCTCCTCAAAGACATCTGCATACTCGTCCATAAAATAAAGCGCTAACAGCCGCGCGCGAAAACTCAAAACTCGAAGTGCAAAACTTAGCGACGACGCCCAACAATCGCTAAGAGGCGAATGAAGATATTCACCAAATCGAGCCAAATCTGTGCTGCATTGAAGATGGCCATCTTCACGGTAGACTCGCACTGCTGAGCACGATAGGTGTCGTATCCAATCAAGCCACAAAAGACGGCAATAACGACATAGTCCAGCCAGGCCATTGATACATTCATGAATGAACCCACGAGACCGACCACAATTGCACCGAGCAAAGCCACTGAGAGCACACCGCGAATCTTGGCAAAGACCTGCGGATACACAGACCCAAGCAGGGTGAAGAGGGTGGCAATAATCGCTGTTCCCACAAAGGCATTTGCAATGCTTGGAAGATCGTACAAAGGCAAGATCATGCCTGTTGTAAACCCGATTGATCCTACAATCATGCCGTAACCCACGAGTGCTTGACCAAAGCCCTCGCGCCTCATACCACGTGCGAGGACAAAAACGCCACCGATACTCACCACTACCGAGGCAAGCAGTACCAGGCCGTAGTTTTCATACACCATAAAGAAAAACGCAGGCGTCATAACCAAAAACGCAGCTGCTGCAATAACAGCAAAGCCCAAGGTAACCAGGCCACCCATGATGAGGTTGTACTGGCGACGAGAAATCCGTGTAGAGTGATCGAGCGTGGGATCAAACGGGGAAATCGTCCGCTCATCACGTATGTTTAGCGATTCGTTACTCATAAGATCCTCCAAATGCCAAGCAATAAGGTGTTTGTAGTATACCCACACAGGCACACCCTTGCGTTTATAAGAACCAAGCTTTACGCAACTCTAACGCAGCGAACGTGGCGCTACGCTCACGCATAACGCCACGTTCAAAAGAATTACGCCACATGGCAGCTACGAACCTCGATCAGATCAAAGGCCCTATGCGAAGTACTCAACTCCGCTTTCAAAAAGCGGCATATCAGCAATGCCCGGAACATTCTTATACAGGTGCGCACCGGCACGCTCAACGTGGCCCATCTTGCCAAAGACCCGGCCATCGGGGCTCGTAATGCCCTCAATTGCCATCAGCGAACCGTTCGGATTGACCGAAAGATCCATTGAGGGCACACCATGGGCATCGACATACTGAGTAGCCACCTGGCCTCCTGCCAGCATCTCAGACAAGAAGCTTTCCTCACACACAAACCGTCCCTCACCGTGAGAGATAGCAACCGTGTGAATATCTCCCACTTGCGAGTGAGCAAGCCAAGGCGAAAGATCACTCGCGACACGCGTATGTACGATGCCGCTTTGGTGGCGGCCAATCGTATTAAAGGTAAGCGTTGGAGCGCCAGGGACCGCATCAACGATGTCTCCGAAAGGCACCAAGCCAAGCTTCACTAAGGCCTGAAAACCGTTGCAAATTCCAAGCATCAAACCATCACGTGCCTGCAAAAGGTCACGCACCGCCTCGGTTACCTCAGGCGCGCGGAAAAACGCTGTAATAAACTTGGCCGAACCATCTGGCTCGTCTCCTCCAGAAAAGCCTCCGGGCAACATGACAATCTGGCTCTCACGAATCAAACGCGCAAGCTCGCGTGTGCTTTCTGCCACAGCCTCTGGCGAGAGATTGCCCACTACAAAGGTCTTGGCATGTGCACCTGCCCGCTCAAAGGCACGAGCGGTATCGTATTCACAGTTCGTGCCCGGGAAAACCGGAATGATCACACGTGGGCGTGCAAAGTGCTCCGAGCTCACAGCCAAGATGCGCCCTGTTTCTGCCCTGCGGTAAGAGATTGCCTCAACGGCTTCGATCTGCTCCGGCTCAGGAGTGCGGTATGGGAAGACCCCTTCCATGCCCGACTCCCACACATCTTGCAGTTTGGCCAAAGAAAGGCTCTCATCTGCAAGCTTTAACGTATACGCCTCGGAGGTATGACCAAGCTCAACCACGCGAGCGCCAAGCATTGCAGGAATCTCAGCATCATCTGTAAGCTCAACAACAAAGCTGCCATACGCATGCTCAAACAAGCCATCACTAGCGTTCAGGCTAAGACCCAGCTGATTGCCCACGCACATCTTAAAGAGGCTCTCTGCCACGCCGCCATAACCCGGTGTTGACACAGCGCAAACATTACCGCTTGCAATGAGTGCATGTACACCAGAAAAGACGGCAAGCTGGCTTTCTGGAACCGGAATCATCGTATGCTCTTGTAGTTCAGGAGAGATCAAAACCACTCGATGACCCGCAGCCTTAAACTCCGGAGACACGATCGTTTCTGCCTGTCCCGTTGCTACGGCAAACGAAATTAAGGTGGGCGGTACGTCCAGATCCTCAAAGCTACCGCTCATCGAATCCTTGCCGCCAATGGCTGCCACCCCAAGGTCAACTTGGGCCATGAGCGCGCCTAATACCGAGGCTACGGGCTTACCCCAACGCTCAGGAACATCGCGCAAGCGCTCAAAATACTCTTGGAAAGAAAGATGGGCACGGCGTGCGTCAAATCCGCTAGCAACCAGGCGCGACAAGCTCTCGGTTACCGCCAAGTACGCTCCACTGAACTGATCTTGTTCGGACAGATACGGATTAAAGCCCCATGCCATACCAGAAACCGTTGAAGTCTCCCCTGTAACCGGGAAGCTTGCAACCATAGCCTGCGCAGGTGTAAGCTGACGCGCTCCGCCAAAGGGCATGAGCACGGTAGCTGCGCCAATCGTGGAATCAAAACGCTCAGCGAGTCCCTTATTCGAAGCGACATTGATATCGCTCACGAGCTCATAGAATGCCTCAGTCCAGCTGGAAGCTGAGGCTCCAGGAACCTCGGGCAACTTGGCCGCTCGAGCATCGCGAACGCGCACAGCCTGGCGCTTCGGCGCACCATTGCTTGAGAGGAAATCGCGGGAGAGATCGACAATCACGTCGCCATCCCAAGCCATGCGCACGCGAGCCTCGTGCGTGACCTCCGCAATGACCGTTGCTTCAAGGTTTTCCTCAGCAGCAAGCGCCATAAAGGCATCGACATCATCCTCGGCAACTGCCACCGCCATGCGCTCCTGGCTTTCAGAAATTGCAAGCTCGGTGCCATCCAGACCATCGTATTTCTTCGTTACCTGGTCAAGGTCGATATACAAACCATCTGCAAGCTCGCCGACAGCGACCGAAACACCACCAGCACCAAAGTCATTGCAGCGCTTGATAAGACGGCACGCATCCCCTCTGCGGAACAGTCGCTGGAGCTTGCGCTCAATTGGCGCGTTGCCCTTTTGTACCTCGGCACCAGAAGTGGTAACTGAATCTTTGTTTTGCGTCTTAGAAGACCCAGTAGCTCCTCCAATGCCATCACGACCCGTACGGCCGCCCAGCAAAATAACCTTATCGCCGGGCTCTGGGCGCTCGCGGCGCACATGGCTTGCAGGAGCCGCACCTACCACGGCACCAACCTCCATACGCTTTGCCACATACCCGGGGTGGTAGATCTCACTCACCTGGCCGGTTGCCAAGCCAATCTGGTTGCCATAGCTTGAATAACCAGCGGCTGCCGTGGTCACAATCTTTCGCTGCGGAAGCTTGCCGGGGAGCGTCTCTGAAACCGGGGTACGCGGGTCTGCTGCCCCGGTTACGCGCATAGCCTGGTAGACATAGCTTCTGCCCGAGAGCGGGTCACGAATAGCACCACCAATGCAGGTCGCTGCCCCACCAAAGGGCTCAATCTCGGTGGGGTGGTTATGCGTCTCATTCTTAAAGAGGAACAGCCAGTCTTCGTCTTTGCCATCAACATCTACCGTGCACCGCACCGTGCAGGCGTTAATTTCTTCTGACTCATCCAAATCATCTAAGAGACCGGCAGCCTTTGCATGCTTTGCTCCAATGGTTCCCATATCCATCAGGCAAACCGGACGATCTTCACGGCCAAGCTCAGAGCGAATCTTAAGATACCGGTCAAAAGCTGCTTGTACGAGCTCGTCGTCGATCTCAAGATCAGTGAGCTCGGTGCCAAAGGTAGTATGGCGGCAGTGATCAGACCAGTAGGTATCAATCACGCGAATCTCGGTGGTTGTGGGGTCGCGATTTTCATCGGCAAAATAACGCTGGCAAAAGGCAATATCTGCCTCATCCATAGCAAGGCCTAAGTCCTGGGATAGTTCACAGAGCCCCTGCTCATCGAGGACACGAAAACCATCAAGCACCTGAACTGCCCCGGGAGTTGGTGGCGTTTGCTCAAGCGTGCTCGGCAGATCAAGCGAGGCCACACGCGCCTCAACAGGATTAACCACATAGGACTGAATTGATGCAATATCTGCGTCGGTCAGCTCACCAAAGAGCAGATAAACCTTAGCAGAGCGAACCGTTGGGCGCTCACCTTGGGAGATGAGCTGAATGCACTCACTTGCCGAATCTGCCCGTTGATCAAACTGGCCAGGCAAGAATTCAACCGCAAAGACGGCAGTAGCATCGTCTTGATCAAGCTCTGCAGCTGCCCGGTCAACCTGAGGCTCAGAAAGCACGGTGGGCACACAGCGATCAAACAGCGCCTTATCGATCCCCTCCACGTCATAGCGGTTGGCTATTCTCAAATGTGTAAGACTCGAAATGCCCAAAATATCGTGGAGCTCAGCCATGAGCTGGCGCGCCTCCACGTCAAATCCGGGATTTTTCTCTACGTAGATGCGGGAGACCATCTGCATCCTGCCCTTCTGCGCAATCCGCAACAGCGCGGCGCTCGCCTGCGTACCGCAGTCCATAATACGACACCGGGCGAAGACATGGGCGACCAAGAAGCGCCTACGTCCTCACTCAAGCAACGAGCACGAGGTTTACGAGCAGCAAATAGACCAGAGTACTTCCAAAAATAGCAACAAGCATATTGCGCCGAGCGATATAGAGCCCCGCTGCTACCAGTACGCCCACCGCCTCAGGAATGCCGTGTGAGCCGCTCAAAAGATCAACGTGGCGCAAGCTATACAGTATGAGCAAAGCAAAAATTGCACCAGGAAGCACCCGCCCCAGATAGCGAATAATCGCTGGTACCGGACGGTTTGCTGGAAATGCCACAAAGGGTGCCACCCGCGTTGAGACCGTTGCAGCACCTGCAATAAGAATGGTAAGCACCTGCTCCACGCCGCTCATGACACCTCCCCTTCCAAGGATGGCTTCACGCATGTGCGTGTGTGCTCGACGCTCCTCATGATGCCTCCTCGTCTAAGGTTGGCTCAACATGAGCTCGAACAAACAGCAGAGATCCCAAGATAAGGGCAAGTGCAGGAATCAGGAAGGACTCAGGCCCTAGGATGAGTAGACTCACCACTGCTGCTGCAAAGCCAACATAGGCACCAATATGTGTACGCTCATGCTCGACCTGGTCCAAAAAGATCACGACAAACAGCGCTGTCATAGCAAAGGAGACGCCATCCACACCGGTCGGCAAGAGGTGTCCAACTAGCGCTCCTAAGGTACACCCAATAACCCACCACGCCTGATTGAGCAGACTAATCCAAAACATAAACCAGCCTTCATCGATGCCCTCAGGCGCTGAGCGCGTACATTGCAGCGAAAAGCTCTCATCGCACAAGGCATACACCATGTACAGGCGCTTTGCTCCAAAGGTTCGGAATCGCTCAAGCAGAGGCAGGCCATAAAAGAGATGGCGCGCGTTCACAATGAAGACCGTAATAAAGGTTTGAATTGGATTGAATGGAGCAAGCAGCAACGAGGCAACCACAAACTCCGATGAACCCGCAAAGATTGCAATCGACATCAGCGTTGGAGCCCACCATGGTAAGCCGAGTGATAATACAAAGACTCCGCAGGTAATGCCCGTCAAAATGAAGCCAGCCATAATGGGAGTGGTGAGCGGAAAAGCAGCGGCTAGGGCAGGAAGCGCAATATGGGAGCGCGATCGAAGGCGTGCGATTGGTGATGGATGAGCGGCCTTGGAAGATGAAGCCTGGGATGAGTGCTGAGCTGAGTAGGTTGACGTCGCTGTAGATACGGGAGCGCCGGTAGCTTCGGTGCAAACAGCGCGCTCGCAGCCGGCTTTGCAACCCAACTCACAAGCCTCATCGACCGACATCGCGCCACCCCCTTGCACCACTCACGTGCATCAGTACAGCCTCGTGTTGACCTCGACAGTCTAGCATCGCAGAGTCAGCACGAACGAAAGGTCACGAACCGGAAACATGTGTCGCTCGCTCAGAAACGCGGTACCAATTTCTTCGAGGCTCTTATCGCTTTGCTCTTGATGCACCTGCAAAGCGCGGTGTAGATCGCCTTAATGCTGTCCTCGCTTTGCTGCGGAGGTACCTGCGAAGCGTGGCAGCGATCGCTTCGATGCTGTCCTCGCTGCTCTCCTGAAGCGGCTCAGAAGCACGGCGTAGATCTCTTCGGTGCTGTCCTCGCTGCGCTGCGGAGGCACCTGCGAGATCTCGCCGCGCTTTCACTCCTCGTAGCAGAACCTTCTTTGAACCCATCAAGAGCTAACGACAATACGTTTCACGCCTGTCTTATTCTGTACGGTCAGAACTCAGAGCCCCTATTCGATGCTTATTCAATGCCAGCAAACAAACAGCCCGAACTAGAACCGGGCATGCGCTGAGCTGGAGTCCTGCCTTCGCGCACCGCCGTGAGGGCTCGCTTGGCGTGCGCAAGTGAGCTCTCAAACTCCTCAGCATCCATCACGGTGCCATCCACCATAAAGCGGAACACACCCGCAGCTGCCAAAGCAGACATCTGCGGTGTCAGGTCTATGAGCGCATCTTCATAGAGACGTGAACGTCCGTGAATATCGGTGCGAACGGGCAACAGCCTTCCATCTATGTTTTTAAGCGAAAGCGATCGGCGGCGCAGTGTGCATCGAGCGCAGTTATGAATACAGGCATCAGCAACCATCAGCATGCAATGCTCGCTCGTCATAACGCGCGGTCTTCCCAAAATCATGATCCCGGTTTGCAGAGGCACGTGAGGAACAAAATGCTCAATCTCATGAAGCGTGAGCTCAGATGTAAGCCACAGAGCCTCCGCTCCCGAGCGCGCCAAAAACTGCGCTGCCGCACGATTGTGCACCGGAATGCACGGACAAATCTCCGCCTGTGCACCACGCTCGTAAGCAAAAGCGAGCTCCGAAACATTGCCAACCGCAACAGGCGCACCAGCAATCACCCAACGATCAAGCCGCTCACGATCCTTCTCGCGGCAGACCTCATCCAACACAGGAATGAAGCCCTGCTCAGCCGCATCTGCAGGATTCAGACCTGCCTCCTCAAGCGCATCAGAAGAAAGGTATATGCGATTACCACCAGCGGTGCGAGCAATCTGGGCAAACGTAAGATCGGGTGCCAAAGCAGCAAGCTCAAGTTCATGCCGAGGAGCGGACACAAGCGCATCGAGCTGAGCCCCATCGCCCCGATCTGCAGACACAAGCGCGTCTCCCCGATCTGCAAACACAAGCACTTCGCCCCGAGCTGTGAGCGAATTCGCATCGCGCGTACCTGCCACACACTGAGTCGCAAGCAGATCCGCATCGCGCTGGCCTGCATCACCCTTGGCAACAGACGAATCCGCATTGCGCTCATCCGCGATCACAACAGTCGACCGGACTGCCACGTGCTCTTCCAGCATATCCAGCTCAAACGGCGGAAGTGCGCGCGCTGCCGCTGCTCGTGCGACAACCGGAGCCAAAATTAGCTCTTCGAGCAGGTCACACGCACGGGCACGCACCTTATGAACAGCAGAGAATCCCAGGCCACAACCAGAATCAAGCTCAACCTCAAACGAGGCAGCCTCAAACGAGCTCGCACCCATGCGCCCCACGTGCTCTACCAAATCATCGGCAGATACCTCGCGAGTTCGTGCAGGCTCAACCGGAGCGCCACTTGCGCATACGCTGAGCGAAGGATCATCCACGCAGGTCAGCGCAACGGAAAACGGCTGAGCAAGACGGGCGGTGATCTTCACCGAAACGAGGCGGCGGCGCACACAGGTCTGGCGAAGTGCCTCGTCTGCAGCCTCAATCGCCTCCCGGCTACGAATCACCCGCACGCGAGCTCCCACAGGAACCGCCCTCGGTATGCGCACCTCAACATCTTCTCCTGCGCACGCAGACTGCTCAGCCGTAAACGTCAGATACCGATCGAAGGCATCAATATGGCGGAGTTCAATCAGGTCTCCTGCACCCATCGGCTCAAAGAGCCGCAAGGTTGCACACGCTACTCGATTGCGACGATCTTCAGGGCGAAGCTTTTTTGCGAGTCCGGAGCCAACCGTGCGACAAGCAATAACCTCACCAATGACCTGGCCTCGGTTGTTGGATCGCTCATAGCTCATCATTTCATCCCCAGATCTCCCCTTCTGATACTCAGAGGTGAAATCACGGTTAAAAGCACGCTTGAGCCGTCGTGCACGGTCATGACGCTCCGCCGCATCCGCCTCGCGAGAAGCCAGAACGTCATCCAAGGTGTAGCGGTACACCCCAACGACCGTATGCACGTAATCGGGAGCCTTCATGCGACCCTCGATCTTTAAGGCACCCGCCCCGGCCTCCACAAGGCTTGCAAGCAGCTCAGACGTATTCATATCTCGGGGACACAGCGCTCGATCTCTCCTTGGTGCAGAGATCGATGCGCCGCTCTCATCAATGAGCTCATAGGGCAAGCGGCAGGGCTGGGCGCACATGCCTCGGTTTGCCGAACGCCCGGTGCATACAAAGCTTGAAAGTAAGCAGATCCCAGAGTAAGAAAAACAAATTGCTCCGTGAGCAAAAACTTCGAGCTCAACATCGGTCTTTGCAATCTGCGCTATTTCGTGTATTGAAAGCTCGCGCGACAAGGTCACTCGATCGGCTCCAGCGGCGGCGCACCACAACGTAGCGCGTGCATCATGGATATTCGCTTGCGTAGAAATATGAGTTTCGATCTCTGGCATGAGTGTTCGAATGGCAGAAAAAAGACCCCAGTCCTGAATAATGAAGGCATCAGCTCCAAGGATGGTGCAGCGCCGCACCAATTCCACAGCATCGATGAGCTCGGTATCTTTAATGACGATATTCACGGTCACATACACCCGAGCACCCGCGATATGAGCGGCGCGGCAGGCCTCGGCAAATGCCTCGTCAGTAAAGTTCTCTGCCTTGCGCCGTGCGTTAAACGCGCCCATACCGCAATACACCGCATCTGCCCCAGCGGCAAGTGCCGCGCGAAAGGCCTCGGGCGAGCCAGCTGGTGCCAAAAGCTCGGGCGCGGTTCGCGCAGGCGTTGCAGCGTGTGGGTGCTGCTCAGAGTGTGCTGCGGGGGCTGACGAGCGCTGCTCAGAGCGTGCTCTAGGAGCAGGCAGGCTGGACGCTGGCACGCGCGCGTGCGAGATGCCATGCGCTGCAGAAGATGCGCGAAACTCTAGTGACATAGGCGCCTTTCAAAATCGGTGCGCACATCAGTGTATACGCGCTCCCCAATTCCTGCAGCAAGAAGCGCAGGCGTGCTACAGTCTCATCAAGTAAAGCATGAACGTACTGTATGTGTGCTCGCAACTGAGGAGGCCTGTATGGCACGAGCAGAGGATGAACAAGAACGTTCAAGCACTCACGTAAGCACCCCAGATCCTGTTAGCCAAACCATCCGTGAACTTGGACACAAAGCAGAGCCGGACATCATTGAGCTTCGTCGCCACTTCCACCGCTATCCCGAGCTGAGTATGGAGGAATTTCAGACGACCGAAGCTATTGCGAGCGCCCTCACTGACCTTGGCATTCCCTATACACGACCCCTCAAAACCGGACTGGTCGCCACCCTTCGCGGAACTGCTCCTGACGCCTACCTGCCAAACGGAGAGCCGCGCCGCCGAATCTTGCTGCGTGCAGACATTGATGCCCTGCCCGTTGTTGAGCGCACGGGCGAACCCTTCGCCAGCGCGTATGAGGGTCGTATGCATGCGTGCGGACACGACTGCCATATCGCCATGATGCTTGGCTGTATAACGATTCTGAGCCAGATGACCGATGCTTTGCGCGGTGAGGTTCGAATCGTATTTCAGCCGTCAGAGGAAAATGGGCAGGGAGCTCAGCTCATGGTAGACGCTGGAGCTACCGATGGAGTCGATGGCGCATTTGCCATGCATATTTGGAGTGAGGTCGACGCTGGAACGATCAGCTGTGAAGCCGGCCCTCGCATGGCGCATACCGATTGGTTTCGTATCGATATAGAAGGAACGAGCTGCCACGGTGCCATGCCGCAGCGTGGAGCCGATGCCGTTATGGCGGCAGCATCGATTGTGTGTGCTCTGCAAACGATTGTGAGCCGCGACCTGTCTCCTTACGACCCCGCCGTGGTAACCGTAGGAGAAATTGCAGGCGGCACTGCACGCAATGTCATTGCTGGCTCAGCCCACCTGAGCGGTACCGTACGCATCTATAGCGATAAGACGCACGATCTGATGCCTGGTCTTATTAAGCGCATTGCTGAGCACACGGCGGCAGCCCTTGGAGCAGAAGCACATTTGAGCGACTATACCGTGGCGAACCTCAAAGTAGAAAACGACCCGCGCGCCTCTGAACTCTGTGCTCGCGCAGCAGCCAAGATCATGGGACCTGCTGCACTTGCTCACTACCAAGGCACGATGTCGGGAGAAGATTTTAGCGCCTTTCTTGCAAAGGTGCCGGGCGTACTGGTGTTTATTGGTACGAGAAATCCCGCGATTGGAGCAACCTTTGCGCAACACAGCTGCTACTACAAGATAGATGAGAGCGTGCTCGCTCCCGGAGCGATGCTTGCCGCCCAATATGCCATCGACTTCCTTGCAAGCGAAAAGTGACGGGGCGGAGTGCTGCCGGGCTCGCGAGCGCGCCAAAGTGCGCGGCTCTGGCCGCTGCGGTCGCCCTCTCTCTACACGTCAAACACATGATCTGCCAAGCGATGGAGCGCTTCTTCAAGTCGTGCTTCTGGAAGTGCCAAGTTCATTCGAATATGAGATGGCCCGTGGAAAGGACGGCCATCCTGCCAGCCCACGCCTACACGCCAGCCCGCAGCAAGCAACTCATCCAAGCTGCATCCCCGCTCTTTGCACCACTCGCCTGCATCAAGCCATAGCATATAGGTTCCTTGCGGCGCACTGATATCAATCGTTGGTGCATGCTCGCCAAAAAACGCTCGGGCTCGATCGGCATGAGCGGCAAGCACGCGATTCAGCTCCGCAACCCAAGCCGCTCCTTCATCGCTATATGCCCCAATAAGCGCATGCATCGAAAGCATATTCATTGCGTTGTAGTGTGACTTAGTTGAACGGGCAACCACCCGATCTCGCAGCGCCTCGTCGTAAATAATGTGATAGCCACTCACCAGTCCCGCAATATTGAAGCTCTTATTCGGCGCATATAAGGCAACCGTTCTGCGGCGGGCATCCTCACTCACCTGCTGCGTGGGAATATGCACAACGCCCGGGCGCACGACATCAGACCAGATCTCATCTGAAACCACAATGCAGTCATGGCGCGCGTAAATCTCCATCGCACGCTCGAGCTCTTCGCGCTCCCACACGCGACCGATCGGATTATACGGCGAGCAAAGCACGGCAACATGAGCATGAGTGTTCGCAAGACGTGCTTCCATATCATCAAAATCCATGCGGAAGACACCTTGCTCATCTTTGACCAGTGGCGAGAGCTCAATATGAAAACCAGCGTTTTCCAAGCTCCTCGTAAAGCCAATATAGGTTGGGCTATGAATCAACACCGTGTCTCCGGGAGCTGCCGCTGCAAGTACAGTAGAAACCACGCCGCCCAAAACGCCATTCTCATATCCAATATGCTCGGGTGCAAGATCTAGAAGCCCGTGCTGCCGGCGCTGCCAGCTGATAATCGCCTGAGTATAGGCCTCGCTTGGTGAAAAATAGCCAAAGCACGGATGCTCCAGACGAGCCTGAATCGCCTCGATAATACAGGGAGCAACCGGAAAACTCATGTCGGCAATCCACATGGGGATGGCATCAAAGCCAGATGCCGGGGGCTCAGGTGCACCAGGGGCGATACCCAAGCCATCGGTAGCAATAGAGTCTTTTCCAGAACGATCAAGTATGCTCGTAAAATCGAAGGCCATACGGCTCCCTTCATCAATTGGCATCGTCCAAAAGACGGACAATCTGAGCCAATTGTATGCGCACGCACGAGAACTTGAACACCTGCTTCGGCGAGGATGCCCAATGAGGCCGTTATACGGTTCGCGATCATCGAGGATGCCCCTACCGATCATAGGAGCTTCACAAGCGACGCACCTTACTGCTTGCTAGCGGCGCTTCTTGCTGCCTCCGGCAACGGCACTCCCCACTGCTTCCCGGCGGCGCTCCTTGCTGCCTCCGGCAACGGCGCTACATGTACACTTACGAGCCAATCTGCTTAAAGCCATAGCCAATTGCCTCGTTCACATCGGTGATCATGAGGATAGCGTTTGGATCATATTCCTCAACGATCGTCTTCACGATGCTCACCTCGCTCACGCTCATGATGAGCAACAGCACCGGACGCTCACGCTGCGTATAGGCTCCACGCGCCAAAAGTTCGGTGCAGCCACGATCCATATCAGTTAAGATCACGCGCTCGATCTCACGATACGCATCCGAGATAATAAAGGCGGCACGCTGGCGATTTCCTCCGTCTACCACGGCGTTCACAATGAACCCCATGAGCACCATAGAAATGGCAGCGTAGAGTGCTTGTTCAAGAGAAAAGACCGGAGCGGAAGCAGCACACACTGCCACGTCAATTGCCATAACGGTGCTGCCGACGGGCAGAGAGGTTTTACGAGAAATAATTTGGCCGATGGTATCTGAGCCTCCCGTATTTGCACCGCAACGAAATACCAGACCATAACCAATGCCCGAGATGATGCCTCCCCAAAGCGCGGCGAGCATCACGTCGTCAGATCCCAAGGGAGCCACAAAGGGGGAGAACAAGTCAGTAAAAAATCCCAGGAGTACAAAGCCGGTGACTGTCTGCACGGCATACCGAACGCCACCAGCACGCACCACCATCAACAACAGCAAGGCATTCATCACGATCGTTTGCACACCAACCGGCAACACGATGCCATGCCAGCGAGCAACCTCGGCAGTAATGGTCGCAAGACCCGTCAGGCCACCGGCAGCGAGTCCATTTGGAATCATGAACGCATCGGTGGCAAAAGCGGCGATCGCACAACCCGCAACAATTAAGGGGAGATCACCAATGAAGCGCGATCGAATGATGCTCTTAATATCAATGCGACGACGTATCACGAACGATCCCTCCCTACCTGGTGGCACACACTGCAAAGCGGCGCTCATACTCTCTTCGGCACGCATGCTGCGACACGCACGGCCTGCACCAGGTGAATGCTTTCGGTAACACGCATGCTGCGCTGTCCACAATACCAGCCCGCATACTCCTGTCTAGCAGCATGCATACGTGCAAGCAACGCTCACACGATTCCGCAGCGCTTACACGATCCAGCAGTTCTTAAGCTGTGCTGCACAGAACGCCAGCTCGCATATGACTCTCGCATACGATCCTGCGGCACTCTCGATGTGCAGCAGGTGAATGCTTCCGGCAACACGCATGCTGTCGCTCACCAGTAGTTCCGACAGTGCGCCAAACTGCTTAGGGAAGGTACCACAAATCCGCTAGATCCCGTTTGAAATTTGTAGCCAAAACGTTCGTGCGCATGGCTCAAGAAAGGAATAGGGGGTTTAATTTAGTACATTTATTGTCCTTGAGGCACAGATTTGACGCGAAGTGCGGGCAAAAATGCTCCTAACAACACCAAAATGCACGCTCTCACGCAGACCCTCGCCCGCGTGCAGACCCCGCTTAGACCTCGCTCAGGCCACGCTCTCGCCACGCCCGCGCGGCAGAGCCTCTCCCGCCGCTTACACCCGCGCTTACGACGATCGAGCGTGACGACAGCGATGATGACTCCGCCGACGACGCCAGACAATGCCACCAACACCTAGGGCAACGACGAAAGTTGCAGACAAGCCTACAAGCCAAAGTGGTAACGTATCATCGCCAATAGGAATACCCGTTGGCACGATCTCGGGCATCTCATTGGTGACCGACACCTTGTTCACGATGATTCCACGGTCTTTATAAGCAAGACGCGCCTGGGGCGTATGAGTCGGATCAATAGTGAGTCCCGCACCCGCAGCACCGGCAGCAATGTTTGCCGAATCAGCCTTCCCGTCCTTCGACAGCGTCTCAACCTTGGCAGATGAGCGATACCCATCCGCGCCATCTTCAACGAGCTCATAGGTCGTCCCCGCAGGCAAATTGCTGAAGGTAATATCCTGCCCATCCTTGAGCGAGAATGGCCATGCCTGACCAGATTTAAGCTGCACACTCCCAGAGGAGGTGCCAGAGAACCAGACTTTATAGCCATTCTCACTGTCGGGCAGCCCCTTAGGGAAGTGGAAGGTTATATGAAAATCAAAGGATTTCGTGCGATCGGCATACGAACCCTTTACCTGCTTGTTCACATTGAGCGACGTCGTCTGCAGGATATTATAAAAGACACAGAATTCGGGAAGTTTAGAGGGCACCGTAGAAGCCCACGCAGGACGAGTACCGTAAACAACCACACCATCTGGGTAACTGTGTGATTCGCCGCTAGGAATTGCTATGAAGGGAGCCGTAGGATCGACTGGCCGCCCTGTGTCCGGATTAGTGTCTGACACGCGCTCGTCGACCTCGGTGATCACGATCTGTTCGAGATCCGGGCTCGCGGGCTGAGCTGAGACATTCTCGAACCTCACGTAGTCGCCATTTCGCAGCTCGAAGTAGGAATTGGGCGTTTCTTCATCTTCGGGATAAGCAGTCACGAGATCGTTAATCACGTTATTGTCGGAGTCGTACACCTTGCCTGCGTAGCCCTGCGTGGCTGAGCTCGCCTTGAACTTGAATGCGATAGGCCCAGGTCCGGGGCCGAACACGTACACGTCCTCAAGCCTCTTGGACACCTGCACCGTCTTTGTCTCAGCCCAGATGACGGCGGCAGGATAGTGCGGAGCATCAGCATCGAGATTGGAGGGTGCCCATCCTTTATACGAAGCCGCACCTCTCAGATGTGGGTCTCGGTCATTAATGAACGTATTCAAATTCTTAGCGTCAGAGGCAACACCGCTAAGGCTAGCAATGCCAAAGGGAATATCAACTGAATTGCGCCGCAGATTGAGCGAGTCGCCGTATGATGCCCATACATGCACCTCACTCCGAGGATCCATATCTCCCACATTGAGGTATATGCTGCGATAGTCAATAGACATGTCTGAGCCAAGATTGACATTACGATTTCCGTCAGGATGCTTGGTTTTGTTATTTCGAATGATGCAAAGACCATCCATGTACACATTCGCTTTAACGGGCTTTTGCGTATTTAAGCTGATGGCACCGCCGGCGTTTCTCCAATACGCATTGGTAGAGCAGTCTTCAATCGTAATGCCATGAATCTCCAGGCTGCCACCATAAACGTATATACCACCCAAAGAAGCTGCAACGTCCGGCGTTGATGTCAAACCTCTGCAGTCGATGATCTTGCCATTCTCAACCACAAGAGTCGTTGGATGTTTGAGCGAATTAATTGTGCTCATAAAGATGCCGCCAGCAGCCTGGTTCGTCATCTGATCGGTGCCATTGCCCAAGGTAGAGCACTTATAGATCGTACCCGAGAAGTACCCAACGGCACCTCCTACAACGGCAAGGCCACCTGTTGGACCATGGCAGTGGGAAATGAGTACATCCGGGCCAATATTAAATTTGCCACCGAAGACACCCACGCCTCCAGCAAGCTCATGAATAGCTCCGCCGTACATGCGAATATTATTGATCAGTGTCGTACCTTGCAGCTCCAAACGACACTGCTCGGGATCCTGGCGTACATTATCGGTATAGGACGTCAACAAGCCGTAGAGCCACTGATCATTTGAGTCTTCGCGACTGTTAAAATTCTCGAAGGTAACATCGTTGATAGAGCATTGACCTTCGTTTCGAAGCATAACCTGACGATAGGAGTCAATCTGTCTCATCGACTCAACTGGCGTAGAAACACCGCCGCTAAAGACGAGTCCATTGCCCGAAGACTCATCCGTCGAATTAAGACCATCAAGCGTAAGCGCCGCTCCGCTTCGAACTCGAAAAGCTACAAAGTCGCGCTTAGGAAAGTCAAAGGTGCAGTGCGCGTTCTTAAAATCATCGCCTGGTGAAGCCGTGATCTTAACATTCTTGCCTGCAGGAATCTCAAAAATGGTTCGCAAATCTGACTGAGTTGGATTTTCGGTCGCATAGTGATCGACCAACATTTCAATATGCGCCTCTTGACCCATAGGCCATACACTTTTAATGGCATCACTTAAGGTTAAGTAATACCCCCAGTCACCATCTCCTTGCTTGAGGCGGCAGGCACCACGCCAACGCACATCTCGACCATCAACGTTAAAGGCAACATTGCCCGTGTCTGAGAAGAACAGCTTTGCCTGCTCGAGCGAAGGAGTAGTAGAAGGTGCAAAGACCGCAACAGGATGGTAGAGCGCATCAGTATCATCTTTAGGACCATACAGCTCAATGCTTGAGTCCTCAGAGAGATCAGCGATGATATCAATGGGCTTTCCATCACCAATGCGTTCATTGCACAAATTATATGAAATATTCGCCTTGCCACCATTGTTCAGGTTCGAAGCAACCTGAACGTTACCCCCTATCCTCAGCTTTGAAGATCCCATAGGAGCGGCAACGGCACAGGGCAGAAATCTGTCAACGCCTGTAACATTGAAATTATCCACGATATTATCGGCAATAATTGTTCCATCATTAAACGTAAGCTGACCGCCACCAGCAGCATAGATGGCACTACCATACCGAGCAGCCTTATTTGATTGCACCGTTGTATTACCGAGCGTCAGCGGAGCTCCCTTGGCAATAAAAATCGCTCCCCCACGCTTGGCAGAACAGCCGTCGATTCTCATGCGGGAGATCTCGGTTGGCTGCTCCGTATAGATAGCACCGCCATCTTCGGTTGCTGTGCATGTAGAGATGTATCCACCAGTCAGATTGACCGCTTTCGCATACGATAAGCCAGAGTAGATCGCCCCGCCATTGCCCTTCGTAGCAGTACAGTGGGAGATCTCGCCTCCACTCATATTGAAGGTGCCCTTATTGAGAATCGCTCCACCAGAGGATGCAGAACAATCGGTGATGGAACCACCCTCAAGATTCATCGTTCCATCAGCATCGATGATTACAGCAGCACCCGCCGTATCTGTATTCGGTTGCTTGAAATTCGTGATCACAGACCCATCGCGCATGGTAAAGGTGCCCGACTGACCAACATACACAGCAGAAGTCGATTGATAGCGCGCAGTCTTTTGAAGCGTCAGATCTGGCCTGGCTACGGTAATTGATGCTCTATTACCAAGCACAAGCTCTCCCATGGCGGAGACCATAGGTCTCTCACGACGACCGATCAGGGTTGTACTCGCCTCTTTTAAGGTAACATTTTCTAAATTCAGTGTTGTGTCTCGAAGGACACTCAGTGACCACTTCTTATAGAAATTTACCTTGTTCGTAGCAATGCCCGCGCTCTTAATGGTGATCTTCTTTTTCGTAACCATGACGTCACGATCAGTGCTCGTTAAGACACCCTTGCAAAGATTCACATCGCTCACAAGAAAGATGGTGTCCTCATCTTGGGCATTCGCGAGAGCTTCTTCAATGCTTGTATAGAGACGACCCGGGTCACTCGCCACATAGCAGCCACCGCTTGCGCGGGCAGGGCGCGCAAAGAAGGCCATCGGCTCGCCACGTCCATCGGCGACAGATGCCTCACCGGTAGCATCCTCGCTCGTTTGGTCTTGAGCAGCATCTGCACTGGTAGCGACATTACCCTCAGCAGCCACGCTTGCTTCAGCCTCGCCACTCGATTGCTCAGACGCTGCAACAGAAGCAGTCTCATCCGCTAAGGCAAATGGATTTGCATGGGGAAGCAAGCTTAAGGATACCGCCATGAGGATGACGGCCAGAGCTTGCGCTAGCACCGATCTCTTACTCCTCAACATCGTGGATATCCTTCTGACTTGCATCTTCACCATCAACGTGTGTAGCACCAACAACGCCTTTACGAACACACATGAGACCTGAACCAGCAAGTGCCATCATGCCTGCCGCAATCAAACCCATCTGAGAGAGGTCTCCGGTCTTAGGCAAAAGCGACATGATCTTTGAAACAAAGCCTCCGGGGTGTTTGCCGGGCTCTTGTGGACGCTCATATGAAACCGTCCAACCTGGATCTGCCACCTTGGTATCTGCGAGGTAGCAGAGGACGGTAATTGAGCCGTCAGTTCCCGTAATCACGCGCACATCATAGACATGAGCATCGGGGGTATAGACACTCGGCAAGGAAGCAGGAGCTACCTGGCGCATCTCATAGCGATACTCCTGCCCGGCGGCAGGTGCAGAAAGCTTCCAGGTGCGCTCGTCGCTACCTCTCATTTGCCAAAAAAAGACTGAGCCCTGAGCACCTTCTGGTAGGGGCGCTCCTTCAGTTTGCGCCGTGAGCTCATAGTCCCAGCTGGTAATAAGCCCGCTCTCCCCTGCTGAGTAGTTGAGCTTTTGAAAGACCGAGAGTGTGAACTCTGGTGTGGTTTCTGCCCACGCACATGATGGGAACAGACCAAGAAGGGCAACAATGAGCACAGCACACACGAACAAGCTCAAGCTTAGAGCCTTCATGCGTACTGATGTATGTACTGTCTTCACCATGTCCTCCTTATCTTTTTCTCCGTACCGCACACGTATCCGCCTGCCTCACTCACGTATCTGCCTTGAGCTTGTGGATGAACGTAGCTCAAGAGCTAAAGTGCTTTCCCTCCACGCGCCGCTCACGCTTTTTGGCATGGCGGCGAGCAAGCTGGCGCAAGATCACACCAACCAGCAAAGCCAACAAGGCAAGCAGTGCTGCCCATCCAGTCCACGGGAAGCTCAACCAGCCCTCAGGCAAGTCGATGCCAACTCCGATTCTGACCTCTTCTTTGAAGGTGTCTTCATGAACCTCCGACTCAACCTTTACTACCAGAATCGAGCGAGCATTCGTAGCAGCGTCAGAGCAGGTTGAGAGCAACAAAATCCGATCGCCGTCGCTGGGTACCACCTGAACCGTGCGCGAACAGGTCATCAGTGAACGCAGATGCTCCAGATACGCTTCCTGCTCAGAGGCTCCCACCACGCCGGGTCGATACACCGCACCGTCATAGGCATCTGCTGGTAAAAAACCCAAGATATGCAAACCAAAGGTCATGCCTGCATAAGGGCCTGTTCCAACAAAAAGTGTCCCAAACTCACGTGAAGCGAAAAAGCTCGGATTGGCAAACTCACCGATCTCACCAAACATGGCCTCGCAATCTAGGTGGTGTCCATAGATCACGGTGTTGAAATCGGTAAAGTCTCGCGCGTTGCTGGAATCCAAGAAGAGCGAGCCGGTGAGCGAGTATGCACCCTTTGCATCACGGTTTAAGTACTTGCTATCTGTTTCACCTTGCACCAAGGGGTAGTTGATGTGAGTGCCATAGATATCAAGCCAACCAACAACATCGGGATTTGCCGCAACAAGCTCGTCGTAGCTCTCCTGACTCTCAGGCGTCGGCATAAAAGCCTGCCAACGAGGAGCGCTTGCCGATCCATACACCGCCTGCGCATCCCACAAGGCGTAAAGCCCCACAATAAAGACCACAAAGAGGAAGGCGAAGGCCAAAGCATCAAAGGCTGCTGAGGCCACGCGCACCCCGGTGCGAGCCCACCGCATGCCAGCAACTGGCATGCGATCGGTGGGCTCAGCAACCGAGCGGGCTTGATCAAATCGCGGGGGCGTCACGCGGGCAGGGATGCTCGGTGCACTTACGCCTGAGCGCCCTGGCGACGCTTCATAGCAGCATAGCCTGCGGCAGCACCAACAGGAGCAGCAACCATGAGGACGTAGGGCAGCACGCTAATGGCGATGCCGGTCGGGGTTACGGTCTTGTAGGTGTTGGTCACCTGAGAGCTGTTTTCACCCTTAGTGGTCGCAGCAGCGGAAACATAGACGCCATTTCCTTCTGCAATGACAACGTCACCATTAGCTCCAGCATTGGTGGCAGCAACAGCGTTAGCGCCACCGATTACGGTCTGAGCGGCAGCGGTGTAGCCGTTCACGCCTTCCTCGACGAGGACATAGGTCGTACCGTCAGGCATACCGTCGGCAAACTTCAAGCTCTGACCATGAGCGAGCTTGAAGGTAACCGTCTCACCATTATTGAAGGTGTAAACACCCTGAGCAGAGCCAGGGGCAGTGGTTACCGTCGTACCGTCCTTATCTTTCACAACGGTTGCCTTGATTGGGTCCTTAGAAGTTGCGGTCGCAGGGAAGGTAAGCTTCAGTGTGAAGCTAAAGAGCTTGGTCTGGTCGCCAAAGTCGCCAGCAACGGTCTTAGAGATCTTCAGATCGTTATTACCCGTAATGGCTTTAGACATGATCTTGTTGGCAAAGGCAAAGCCAGACTTGTGCTTATCAGGATTATCGGGGTTCTCCGGGTCATTCGGGTTGCTTGGATCATCAGGATTGGGCTTAACCTTTGTATTGGCTTCTCCACCCTTATCATCTTTTTTCTTCTCAACGGTAACAACGTTCGTTTTATCATGCTTGCGATAGATACGAAGAATCTAGCTTGCCTTGGAGTAGCTCACGTTCTCAACGCCGCCATCGGTCTCGACAACGGTCCAGCCATAGACACCTGCGTGAGGGAAGGTAAGCCCCTGAGTAACGTCGAACTTCAGGTTCTTAGTCAGTGTCGTGGTAGCACCGTTGACTTTCTTCATGATGAAGTTGCCATTACCCGTACCAATGGTGATCGTCTTGGCATCAATCGTCGGAGTCTCCTCAGCGGTAGCTGCGCCGTCCTCACCATTGAGGAACAGGGGCGTAAAGGTGAAGGTGAACTCCTGACCTGTGGGCAGGGCAGTTGTTGCACCCTGGAGGGTCTTGGTGATCGTCACCTCATTGTTATTGGACGTCGGTACGCCCTCTGCAAATACAGGAGTGCTAAAGCCCAGCACCGCTACCAGTGCAAGCAGCATAGCTGCGAAGCGACCCACCCCGCTTTGCTTCCAGATACCTTGAACTTTCATGCTTTCTTCCTTTCCGTTCTTTCATCCCAGCGGCCTTGTAGAAGAAGTCAAAGCCGCCCCGGTATCCCAACACCCACGCGCAGGGATGTATAAGGGCTCATGAGCGCCACGCAGATCCGACCAAACCAGCGGTTCCGATCGGTTAGAACCAACCTCGTTGAATTTGCATTCATTGAGGTTGCTCCCGTTCAAGCTCAACCGCTTCCAGGTAGCTCACCCGGTAGCCGTCGCACTTAAACGACCTACACCGCCCGTGTACGCAGGATGGCAACAACCTTTCCTTCGGTTTTTGCGATATCAACGCAACCAAGGATCCGGCTATCGCTTGCTTGCTCACGGTTATCGCCTAGAAGAAAGACCTGGCCTTCTCCGACGGTAAGTGGAAATGTCACGCCTCCAACCACTTGGGTGGTGGCTCCAAAAACGCCTGATTCTTGTTGTAGTGATCCGTTTACAACCAAGCCTGATCGGTGATATTTACCGTATCTCCGGCTTGTGCCACCACACGAGATGCCATACGATTGCCGTCGTATACAAAGGCAACTGCATCATGAGCATGGAATTTTTTATCTAAACGGTAGGAAATGATCATGTCTCCATCTTTGATCTGGGGCGACATTGAAATGTCCGTACAACGAAAGGCTCCAAAAACAAAAGAGAACACAATCGTGAAAATGGCAGCTGCTAGTGCTATCTTAAACAGAAGGGATGCGATGTCGGCAGAAAGCGGACGAACGTGTCCGGCTGGCTGGACAGCTGTATATGCTGCGGCATGCTGTCCGCGCCCTTTCACCTTAAATCGCCCCCTCACGAGTATCATTTTCAATCCATGATAGGGCACCCCCTGCGCAAGAAACAATTTCCTAAAAGCGTCGTTATCGCGATTCGGCGCGTAGGGGATTTTTAGATATGTGCAGGTAATGTGGAGCGCTGGCAAAAATCCAGAACTGTAAGAAAAACGATAAATTTGTTTCTTTTAGTGTACTTCCACGAAGCGCACACGGTTTTGAGGGCTCTCGTCCGACATCATGGGGGGCACCTAGGCCTCATCTTCCTCATCGGTAGCGCCCGGCACATACTCCGCGCCACCGAGCAGCCAGCGGTGATAGCCCACCACAAAGGGATCGAGGTCACCGTCTTCTAGAACGGCCTCCACGTTGCCTGTCTCTACGCCCGAGCGCAGATCCTTAACCATCTGATAAGGATAAAGAACATAACTTCTAATCTGATTACCAAAGCCTGCTGCTTGCTTGGGACCTCGAATCTCATCGAGCTGCTCCGCACGACGTTCAAGTTCCAGCTCATACAGACGAGCTTTTAAGATCTGCATAGCGGCAGCCTTGTTTTGAATCTGAGAACGCTCGTTTTGGCAGGTAACCACAATATTGGTTGGAAGGTGCGTGATGCGCACGGCAGAGTCGGTCGTATTTACGCCCTGACCACCCGGTCCACTGGCGTGATATACATCAATCCGCAGATCATCTTGGGCAATATCAATCTCAATATCGTCAGGCAACTGCGGAATAACCTCAACACCAGCAAACGAGGTCTGACGACGCTTTTTTGCATCAGTGGGAGAGATACGTACCAAGCGATGCACACCAGCTTCTGCGCGCAGCATACCAAAGGCGTCTTTACCCTCAACGGTAAAGGTTGCGCGATCAATGCCGATAACCTCAGCTGCCGGGCAATCGTTAATGGTTACCTTCCAGCCGCGACGCTCACAGTATCTGAGATACATCTTGAGCAGCATAGAAGCCCAGTCTTGCGCTTCCAGGCCACCTTGCCCCGGCTTAATGGTTACGATGGCGCTCCCGTGATCAAACTCACCGGTAAACCAACTCGTAAGCTCCATATCATCAAGGGCTCGAGTCAGTGCGGCAGCACCAGCGGCTGCCTCATGAGCAAGCTCTTGGGCGTCATCGCCATTCATCTCTTCTGCCAGCTCAAGGGCAGCACGGATATCAGCAAGGTGCTCACGAGCCTGCTCAATCGAGGAAACATCATCTTTTGCTCGGGACAGCTCGGCCATAACCGAGCGCGCAGCATCTGCATCATCCCAAAAGCTCGGCTCAGCGCTTTTGCGCTCCAGCTCCGACACACGCGCCCGCTTCTCCTCAACATGCAGGTACTGCTCAACCTCAGCGAGGCGATCTGCCATCGCATCAAGGTCAGCTGCAGTAACCTCAGCTGAATCGATATCGGACTCAGATGCCATTAGCGATTCCTCCCATGGCAGTTTTTGAATTTTTTACCGCTGCCACAAGGGCATGGATCATTTCGGCCAACTGAGGCATAGGCGTCTCCGCTCTCTGCCTTTACATAGGTGCGCACCGATGAACCAGCGCCGCCCTCGCCTTGCGGAGCTCGGCCAGCAACACGGTCTACACTCGCCGCTGCCTCGCGCCGAAAGGTTGAGGATCCAGAATCTCCATCAACCTGAGCAGGTCCTGAGAAGGATGCTCCGGCAAGCGACGGTACCTCTGCAGATGCAGGAACCGCACGCGGCGCCTCGGCAACCTCAATGCGAAGCACCGTTCTGAGATAGTCCTCATACATGGTATCAACCAAGATATGGAAGGCCTGGAACGCCTCGCTCTTATACTCAACAAGAGGGTCGCGCTGGCCAAAGCCACGCAGGCCAATGCCCTGCTTTAAGTAGTCCATCTCCTGGAGGTAATTCATCCAGCGCGTATCAATAACGCGAAGCATGACCTGGCGGTTCAACTCGCGCATGAGCTCCTCGCCCAAGCGAGCAGACTTCTCTGCGTAGAGCTTCTCTACCACAGCGAGCACCTCATCGATAACCTTCTCAGGCGCACCATCTTCGGGAACTGCCAGATTCGGTCTGCCGGTAAGCTCTACCATCCAGCGATGCAGGGCATCCAAATCGTGCTCATCGCGGGCGTCGGGCAGAGCAAACTCGCCTACGCAGCGGCGAACGGTATCGTGAATGACCTCGTCTACATGCTCAGAGAGATCCTTGCCATCCAAGATCTTATTGCGCTCGGTATAGATCACCTGGCGCTGCTTGTTCATAACGTCGTCGTACTCAAGAACGTTTTTACGCATCGAGAAGTTGATGCTCTCAACTTTTCGCTGGGCACCCTCGACGCTCTTCGAAATAATCTTGTGCTGAATCGGCAAATCCGCCATATCAGAGCTGACCATCATCTTAGAGACGCGATCCATGCGGTCTCCGCCAAAGAGGCGCATGAGGTCGTCTTCGAGTGAGAGATAAAACTGCGTCTCGCCCGGGTCGCCCTGACGACCAGCACGGCCTCGCAGCTGATTATCAATACGGCGTGACTCGTGGCGCTCGGTACCAATAACCGTAAGACCACCAGCTTGGAGCACCTGCTCGCGCTCAGCAGCACAACGAGCACGCGCGGTTTTTTCTGCCTCTTGCAACGCTTTCGCAATGGCATCGAGCGCTTCTTGCTCAACCTCAAGACCAAGTGCCGCTAAATCTGCAGGCGTAATGCGAGCGGGATTTCCTAGCAGAAGAATTTGGGCAAGCGTGGGCTGATCAATGCCAAAATCCAAGCCCATAATCTCTTCGCGAGCAAGCTCGTCGGGGTTGCCGCCGAGCAAAATATCGGTACCACGACCAGCCATATTCGTTGCAATGGTAACGGCACCTAAGCGACCTGCCTGAGCTACGATATGCGCCTCGCGCTCGTGGAGCTTAGCGTTCAAGATCTCGTGGCGAATACCGCGCTTGTTCAACAGGCGAGACAGCCGCTCTGAGCTCTCGATTGAAACCGTACCTACCAGCACGGGCTGACCCTTGGCGTGGCGCTCGCTTACATCGTCTGCCACTGCCTCAAATTTGACAGCCTCAGTGCGATAGACCAGATCCTCGTGATCCTTACGAATCACCGGACGGTTTGGCGGAATGACCTGAACCGGAAGCTTATAAATCTCGCGGAACTCAGCGTCTTCCGTAAGAGCTGTACCGGTCATGCCTGAGAGCTTAGTGTAGAGGCGGAAGTAGTTTTGCAGCGTAATGGTGGCAAGCGTTTGATTTTCTTCACGAACCAGCACACCCTCTTTGGCCTCAATTGCCTGGTGCAAACCCTCAGAGTAGCGCCGACCTTCCATAATACGACCCGTGAACTCATCGACGATCTTAACCTCGCCGCCTGTGACCACATACTGCTTATCGCGGTGGAACATGTATTGAGCCTTCAAGGCCTGCTGCAGGTGATTGACCAGCTGGCCAGAAAGATCTGCGTAGATGTCTTCTACGCCAAGACGGGACTCGATCTTTTTGAGACCTCGATCGGTTGCGGCAATGGTGTGCTTTGCCTCATCCATAACAAAGTCGCCCGTAGGCTCAACCGGCTCGCCGCCCATCAGCGCATCAAACGGAACTTCCTCGCCGCGCTCAAGACCCCTGACCGCGCGAGCAAAGTCTTTATAGGTTGTGGCGCTCTTGGTTCCCGCACCAGAAATAATGAGCGGGGTACGCGCCTCGTCAATCAGGATCGAGTCAACCTCGTCCACGATGGCATAGGCATGGCCGCGCTGCATACGCTGCTCAGCGCTGACAACCATATTGTCACGCAGGTAATCAAAGCCGAACTCTGAGTTCGTGCCATAGGTAACGTCTGCTGCGTAGGCGGGGCGCTTTTGCTCAAGTGCCATGCCGTTTTGGAGTAGGCCAACGCTCATGCCTAAGAAGCGGTAGATCTGACCCATCCACTCAGAGTCACGCTTTGCCAGATAGTCGTTAACCGTCACGATATGGACGCCCTCGCCAGCAATGGCGTTCAGATAACCGGCGAGCGTGGAGACCAAGGTCTTGCCCTCGCCCGTTTTCATCTCAGCAATCTGACCGGCGTGCAAGGCCATAGCGCCGATGAGCTGAACATCGAAGTGGCGCATGCCAAGCGTGCGCTTAGAAGCCTCTCGAACCGTTGCGAAGGCTTCAGGCAGCAGGGCATCTAAGGTCTCACCGGCGGCGTAGCGCGTGCGAAAGTCTGCCGTTTTGGCGCGCAGATCTGCATCGGAGAGCTGCTCAAATGATGGCTCGAGCGCGTTGATTTGCTCGACGATCTTGCGGTAGCGCTTCAAATCTTTATCGGCGCCGAAGGAGAGTAGCTTAGAAACGAATCCCATGTGGTTTTCCCTTACTCGAAAAACGCTGAATCGCACTAACTCTAGCTGCTCGGTCGCTTTGAAGTGCGCACAATGCATGTACGCACGGAGAAACCACGGACATATCGACATCTGTCGCATATGTGGGCAGTGCGGGCGGGGTTACGTGGGTGGGGCGGGGTGAGGGTGGCGGCGTAGCTGGCGCGTGCGAGGTGGTGTGGGTGAGGCGGGCGACGATGTATACAAAGCTTGAAAACGCCAGTAAAGCCCAGACGGGGGTTTGTATTAGTACATTTATTGTCCTCTAGACACAGATTTGACGCGAAGTGCAGGCAAAAATGGTCGCAACGACACCAAAACGTACACCCCACCCGTTTTTCCCAACAAAAAAGCTCGCACCCATGAGCGAATGCGAGCACGGACGCTCCACGCGCTCTCCCGACAAAAAGGCACGCACCCGTTTGTGGACGCAAGCACGGACGCCTCACACGTTCTTCCCAACAAAAAAGCTCGCACCCATAAGTGGATGCGAGCCTGTTACGAACGAATGTATGCGCTCGGGCTTTGCTCTTGTAGCAAACTTGGACGTTAGCTGAGCAGCACAAGACTTGTACTGTGAACACGAGCCTACTTGCTCAACAACGACCTTGCACCTCGTGCATTGAAGAACCTACTCAGCAGCAAGGACCTTGCGCTCCGAGCACGAGTTTGCTTACTCAGCAGCCTCGGTGGTCTCCTCAGCAGCAAGAGCGGCAGCCTCGGGAGTTGCCTCCTCAGCAGCGGCCTCAGCAGGAGCGGCGGCAGCAGCCTCCTCGGCCTTCTTAGCAGCCTCGGCAGCATAACGCTCAGCACGCTTGGCCTTCTCAGCAGCCTTTGCCTCACGCTCGGCAGCCTTTTGAGCGGCAGCCTCCTCAGCGGCCTTCTGACGCTCGGCGCGCTTAGCAGCCTCACGATCGAGAGCGGCCTGGGCAGCACCACCAAACTTGCTGGAGAAGCGCTGGACGCGTCCGCCGGTGTCTACAAACTTCTGCTGACCGGTGTAGAACGGATGGCACTCATTGCAAAGCTCGACGTGAATCTCAGCCTTGGTTGAGCGAGTCTTGAAGGTGTTTCCGCAGCTGCACTGCACCGTGCAGTCTACGTACTCAGGATGGATTCCAGGTTTCATGGCAGGGCTCCTCTTGTCTCGTGTTCTGGTTACCGACCAGAACGAAAGGGTGCCTTGGTTTCCGACCAAGGCTCGTTACAGCAGTTGAGTAGTGTAACACAGCCGTAAAAACTTTCGATATGCGCACAGGAATTTCGCAGGCGGACACCAACGAGGGCGGCGACACCACTTGTCAGGGCACCACTTGTCGAGACGCCACTGATTGGTCACCACTGGCGGGGTGCTTTGAGGCTATGAGAGACACCACTAATGGGCACTGAGAGTTTGACGGACTTATTACGTGCCGTGTGCATCATTTACCGAATACACCACTGATTGAGCACCCCACCTGTCAGAGCCGCCATTTGTTGGGCGCTGAAAAGTTTGCCGGGTCATCATTTGTCGAAGAGCATCACATCAAAAAGCGCCACTCGCCCACAAGCATTGCTTCTCTGGTTTCAAACTGAGTTTTGGGCATACAAAAGCCCAGACTCGGTACAATGGATGAACTGCGTCACGAGCACACTCGCAGACGCCAACGCAGAACGATCGAAGGTACGCACGTCATCATCAGCGTCGATACGATCGCGAATCAGCTCGTCGCCAGCATAAGCAAAACACGAGCAAGCCCGCAGAAGCGTATGCTGGTGAGATGCACGTGAGCTTCAGGCACGTACGTTGGCAACCTACGATCTCTGCACCGACGCTTCGTAAACTATCCGAATGCAGCACAGGAGGATCCATGGCAGAAACCTCGTCCAACCGCATTGTTATTACCGTCTTGGGCAAAAACCGCGCCGGCATTGTGGCGGCTGTTGCCCAGATCTTAGGTGACGCCTCTGTGGATATTAAAGACATTACTCAAAGCATCGTGGGTGACATCTTTACCATGACCATGATCGCTGATCTTGAAGGAGCGTCCACCACCTTCGCGGATCTCCAGGCAAGTCTCGCTCAGGCAGCGGAGGAGGTTGGGGTTTCCATCCAAATGCAGCGCGAGGATGTCTTCAACTTCATGTATCGCCTCTAAGCTGTGCGGTCTTGGAGAATCACTCGACCTCTCAGCCGTTCGATCCTGGAGAATCACTCGGCATCGTTGACCTGCTGGGTGATGATATCCACAAGCAGCGTGCAGGGAAAGCAGCGAGTAACACGAACGAGGCGCACGTGCGCAAGCAAGGTGTAGAGGAAAGCAGCGAGTAGCGCGCATGAGGCACACATCCGCAAGCAAGGTGTAGAGGAAAGCAGCTCTTACCACGCACGCAAGCCACACATCCGCAAGCCGCACGCACGCGAGAACACTGGAAGGGAGGGCATCGTGCCCTATACGACCCAAAATATCCTGTATCGGTTTGACGACGCCCTCTCTCGTCTGGTCGTAGACTATGAGGCAAGCCGCCAGATCACCCCAGAAAGCATGCGGCTCTACCAGGGTGCTGCCATCCAGGAATACGACGAGGATCTCTTCTTTCGTCATAACGTTAAACGAGGACTTCGCAATAGCGACGGATCAGGTGTGGTAGCGGGTCTTACTCGTATTGCCGACGTTCACGGATATGTGCGCGAGGGAGGCCGCGTTATCCCCGATGAGGGTCGACTATCGCTTCGCGGCTATGACATTGAAGACATCATTACCACCACGCGCGAAGAAGACCGCTTTGGCTACGAAGAAGTGGCCTATCTTTTGCTCACCGGTGCCCTTCCTAACGAGATTGAGCTGAAGGACTTCCTTGATCGTATAGGAGCAAACCGCCATATCTCTGAAGGGTATCTCACGCAGTTTCCCACCTCTACCCTCTCAACAAGCATCATGAATGTGCTTGCCCGCGCCGTGCTGTTACTCTACGCCTTTGACGCAGACCCCGACGATACCTCGCCTGAGCACGAGATGGACATCGCAGTTTCGCTCCTCGCGCGCCTACCACGGATCGCGGCTATCGCACACGCCTCTGCTTCTGCTCACCAAGAAGGACGGCGCGCGGTCATCCCTTCGTCTGATGCCTCGCTCTCAACTGCCGAGACTATTTTGCAAGTACTGCGTGAAGACGGCTGCTTTACGCACGAGGAAGCAATGTTGCTCGACGTTATGTTGATGCTCCACGCTGAACATGGCGGCGGTAATAACTCAACCTTTGCCTGCCGCGTACTCTCGAGCTCTGCTACGGATGCCTATTCCACCTATGCAGCCGCCATCGGCTCACTCAAAGGCCCGCGCCACGGAGGCGCAAATGCCAAGGTGGTCGACATGCATCGCGATATTCGCGACCATGTAACAAACTGGGAAGATGAGGATGAGCTGGCTGCCTATCTGGAAAAGATCCTCCGCCGCGAGGCCTTTGATGGTAGCGGCTTAATTTATGGGATGGGGCACGCCGTATACACCCTGAGCGACCCCCGCGCCCAGCTCTGTAAGCGCTACGCCAAGCATCTCGCTGAAACCAAGGGGTTGGGAGCTGAGTTTGGCTTAATTGAACGCATTGAGCGGCTCGCCCCTGTCGTTATGCGTGACGTTCGGAACATGAATAAGCCAATCTGCGCCAATATTGATCTTTATACCGGATTTATCTATTTCATGCTCGGCATTCCCGAGGCGCTGTTTACGCCACTTTTTGCCGTGGCACGCATGGCTGGCTGGTCAGCGCACCGAATGGAAGAGCTCTTTGGAGCCCATCGGATTATCCGCCCCGCCTATAATCCGGTGCTCGAGGAGCGCACCTATATTCCCCTCACCGAGCGTCCGCTTGTTTTTCCCACGGATGATAACGTCGAGCGCGCTGAGGACAGCGGCACCGGCGAGTGTGAGCAAGCAAGCAACACCGAGGGCAGCAACAGAGAGCGCGCACAAGCAAACAATACCGACACCATCGGAGAGCACGCAGCAGCAAACGATGTTCACGACAACTCGGCAGACGACAGGACAGACCATGATCATCTTTTCTGATCTTGACGGCACCTTTCTCACCACGAACAAAACGATGAGCGCGGCAAGCGAGCGTGCCCTTGACGCCTTAGCTCAGGCAGCTATTGAGTTTGTCCCCTGCACCGGGCGGGCAGCAGGCGGCATTCCGGCACCGATTCTTGCGCACCCCGCAGTTCACTATGTCATCACTGCCAATGGAGCTGCAATTCTAAAACTCTCCTCAGCCCATCCTACCAAGCTCGAGGCCGCCCAGTACCTCTCCAGCCGTCCGCTCGACCGAAAGAAAGCCCTGGCAGTTTGGGAAGTTGCTCAAACACGAGACGTGACCTTTGATATCTTTGCCGATGGAGCCTGTCTTACCCGTCGCGATCAGTTTGAACGCCTGGGTGAATTTGTTCCTGACCCTCATGTACTTGCTGGCATGAGACGCACGCGCACCCCAATTGACGAGGATCCAGCTGAGATTATTCCCCGCGTTGAGCTGCTCGAGCGCGTCGCCATGTATTGGAAAGACCCGGCTGATCGCGATGCCGTGATGAAGGGTCTTGCAAACATTGCAGACATTGAAGTTACCCGCTCATATCCGGTTAACATCGAGGTCATGGAGGGAGGAACCACCAAAGGCCGAGCTCTTGAGTGGCTCTGCCGCTATTTAGGCGAGGATGTACAACATACCTGGGCATTTGGAGACAACCTTAACGACGTAGAAATGCTCACACGCGCTGGCACCGGCGTTGCTATGGCCAATGCAGAGGCAGAAGCAGCAGCTGTTGCAGATCTCACCTGCGCCACCAACGATGAAGATGGGGTTGCTCAAACGATTATGGAACTCCTTGGTCGCTCGTCTGCGAGCATAGCGTGCAAGTAGCCCATCGCCACGAGCACAAGCACTCAGACCGTCACCGCATGAATGCACGCACCTAAGGCAGCAAGGCGCGCCTCCTCATCGGGGCTAAACGTCCGCGTCGTTATGACCTCCGTATACGCCGCGAGCGAGTTCACCTTCAGCAAGGCCTTGCGATTGAACTTAGAAGCATCGGCAACTAAATACGAACGCTCAGAGCCCGCAATAACCGTGCGCTTCATCGTCACCTTGTCCATGGTTGGTGTGAGCACATTGAAATCACGGCTAATTGAGGCAACGCCTAAAAACGCACAATCAAACTGAACATAGCCCACCATCTGATTCGCAAACGTTCCCACCACGCATCCCGTTTCGCGCTGAACAAAGCCACCACAGCACATCACCTCAGCGTCAGAGCACTGCGTAAACAAAAAGGCGATCTTAATGTCAACGGTTACCACGGTAAGATCGGGCACATCGAGGATTCTCCGGGCAATCTCAAAGGTCGTGGTACCTGCGTCCAAAAATACCGTATCACCCGAATGAACGAAATCAGCAGCAACCTCGGCAATGGCACGCTTCTCTCCCACATTATCGGCACGCTTGAGCTCATAGCCGCGCTCACGCCCTCGGCTCGCAGCTCCGTGCACACGAGAGATCGACCCCTCAGACTCCAGACGTTCAAGGTCGCGCCGAATGGTCATCGGGCTCACCTCTAACAGCTCAGCCAGGCGCTGCACTTGGATGCGGCCGCCCTCTGAGATCAGCTGGACAATACGCTCCCTGCGTTCTTCTGCGTATTCCGTCATCGGATCCCCCTCAAAAAGCACGCGACCGGAACCAGCACGAGGCCGGCTCCGGGCAGACCCGTTGCCTAGAGTGTATCAGGCAACAAAGTTGGGAGCATACTTTGCCGCAAGCATAATGGCCTCTGCCATGCTGACCTCACTTGCGATATTCTTGCCTGCAATATCCATAGCAGTGCCGTGGTCAACCGAGGTGCGAAGGATAGGCATGCCGTTGGTGATGGCAATCGTGCGCTCAAAGTCAAGCGTCTTCGTCGCAATATGGCCCTGATCATGGTAGAGCGAAAGCACGCTCGTAAACCGTCCTTGCAAGGCCATATGAAAGACCGAGTCTGCACCGATGGGGCCCACTACGTTATAACCCTCTGCCTGCAGCTTCTCTACCGCTGGGTAGATTGCGCGCATCTCCTCATCGCCAAATAAACCATGCTCGCCACTGTGAGGATTCAAGCCCGCAATTGCCATCGTGCCTTCCTCGGCACCTAAACGCCGCAGAGCCTCCGTACAACGACGCACATAGTCAGTAACGCGCTCTTCGGTCACCATATCGCAGGCCTGACGCAGCGACACATGGCGAGACAGGAAGAAGACACGCATGCCGCGAACCTCAAACATGGTCAGCGGATCTTCGGTATTCGTGAGCGCACCAAAGATCTCAGTGTGGCCAATATACGGAATATCTGCTGCGCGCAACGCCTCCTTATGAATAGGGGTTGTGGCAACAGCATCTACCTCGCGATTCATAGCAAGGGTAATGGTGCGCTCAATATAGTCATACGCCGCTTGGCCGCACATGGCTGAGATCTCACCAAAATGGAAGCGCTCCATGTCCACATTATCAAGGTCGATCAGGTTCAACACCCCACCTTCCCAAACAGCCTCTGCCGGCTTGGAAATAATCTGCAGCTTCAAGTCAACGCCGGTAAGCTCAATAGCGCGGCGAACTACCTTGGCATCTCCTACCACCACACAGCGCGCCTTGGCAGCTACCTCAAGACTCGCAACCGACTTGACCGTAATCTCCGGGCCAATGCCAGCAGGGTCTCCCAGAGGAATCGCAATGATGGGTTTCATACATGCTCCTTTCGAGGCGGTAGCTTTGGCTACCAGCCAATAATAGTGCTAGAGAATGGCGTTCATAATGAGCAGGGTGATGAGGGCAGTAAACCCTACTAAGGTGGAGGTTACCGACCATACCCGCATCTGCTCAGGGGTTTCTTCAATTCCAATCGTCTCGTTGATCACCCAGAAATATGAGTCATTAAAGTGAGAGAACGGCAGAGCACCTACGCAGGCAGCCAAGGCAGCGAGTGCCGGGTTCAAACCTAGAACCGGAACCATGGGTGCCACCACCGAAGCTGCCGTCATCATGGCTACCGAGCCTGACCCTTGTGCTACGCGCAGCAACAGCGCAATGAGGAAGGGCAGCAAGATCGGCGGAATCGGAGTTGCCATAATGCTTTGTGCAATATAGTCACCCAAGCCGCTCACCTGAATAATGCGACCTAAGGCCCCGCCACCACCTACCAACAGCATCAGCTTGCCTGAAGCCTTGAGACCCTCTTCCATTGCCGCCAGCGTTTCTGCAGTGCTGAACTGGCGCGTCAAACCAAAGATTGCAACCAGCAAACCCATAGCCAACGCAAAGACGGGCTGACCCAAAAGGTCAATCACAGGATGCTCAATGCCAAGCTGAGCTAAGACAGTCTTCATCAAAATGAGCAGGATGGCAGTCAAAATGGGAGCGAAGGCCACGAGCGCAGACATATGCTCCCCTGCCTGCTCAGTCTCTTCTTCATCTTCTAAGCTTTGAGCGAGCGCCTCAGCGGCTGCTCGGTCGCGCGTCCATCCCTCGCCTGCATCGGGTACCTGAAAAATCTGCTTGCCTACCCAGTTGGCATAGATCACACCCACCACAATGAGCGGTATCGACACGATCGTGCCATAGAACATAAAGGTGCCAATGTTTACGCCTAAGATTCCAGCTACGCCAATCGGCCCTGCTGCCGGAGGAACAAGCGAGTGGCTCGCTACCAAACCAACAGCCAACGCAATACCTAAGGTAACCACCGACTTTGCCGAGCGGCGCGAGAGCGCTTTCGTAAGCGGTGCCAAAATGATAAAGCCCGAGGTACAAAAGATCGAAAGCGAGGTCACAAAGCCGGAAAGCGCCAGTGCCTCTGATTCCCGGTTACGCCCAAAGAGGCGAATAAAGGTACCGGCCATCACATTGGTTGCGCCTGAGATCTCAAGCAACTTGCCGAGCATGACACCAAAGCCGATGATGATGCCAATGCTTGAAAGCGACGATCCAAAGCCGGTCGTAATCGCGGTCATCGCGTCGTTGACTTCCATGCCCCCTGCAAGGCCAATGAAGATCGCGCAGAGAATGACCGCTAGAAACACGTGTACTCGCGTCTTGGTAATGAGGATGACGAGCGCTGCGAGGCCTATCACCAAACTGAGCAGCATCCGAATGCCATCGTCCATGGTGTCTCCTAATCTAAAAAACAAAGGTTACTTGATACGACAGTCTCGGCTATCGCGCCTTTGTCTTGCTTACTTGATCTTTTCTTTGAGGTAGTCCACGCATTGGAAGAGGGTGTCTTCTTTGCCCACAAGGCCACCCTTGGTAACAACCGGCATCTGAGGCCGAGTGCCGCCCGCCAAGCGAGAATAGATCGCCAGCGGAATGACCTCCATCTTTACGTCAAAGCCGGAGATGCCCAAGCGCTCACAAATGGCGATTGAGACATCGCCGCCCGAGGCATACAGTCCACCAATGCGCTCGCCAGACAGTTCCAAGATGCGCTCGGATGCCTCAGCAAGGGCGGCCGTGATGGTTGTTGCACACTCACGACGACTCATGCCAGCAGTGGCTGGAATATCGTCAAAATTCAAAAGATCAGCAGCAGATTCTGTGGTAACAATCGCTAAGATTTGTCGGTCTTGCGCCGAGGTGATCGCCTCTACCAGCCGATTAATTTCTTCTGCGCGGGTCTTGGGTTCAAAGAAACGCGCAACTTCTGCCTTCACCACAAAGGGGTCGTCCTTCGCACGAAGATAGGCAATCTGCTTTTGTGTTAGCTCAGTGGCAGAGCCAACCACACAAAGGATCGACTGCTCAGTCTCATATTTCGCGCGATTAAAGGTGTAGTCTGCCAGAGCTGCAGTAAACGAACCGGGGTCAATCGCCACAATCTTTTCGCCGCTCGCAGCACAGCATGCTGCAATGGCACGAATATCATGAGGTGTTGCCGCATCAATAACAACGACTCGGTGCTTCTTGAGCACCTCATGCAGCTCCTCAAGCAAGCCAAGTGAGGGACCGGCTACTACCTCAAGGCCAATATAACCAACCTCGTGGCGCGTTTGCTGGCGCACGATTGAGGTCACGCGTGAGGTCGTTATTGGCGTAATGGGATCACGGGAGACCTCAGTCAGCTGAAGCGGCACACCATGCACAAGCAGAATATCGCCAACACAGCTGCGGCCAGAGCCGGGAAAGGATGCAACCACAATAGCGTGGTAGTCCTCGCCCAAATGGTCCAAAATGGCATCGATCTCTGCTCCCACATTGCCACGCAGTGTTGAATCGATGCGCTTGCTCCATAGCATATCGGGGTGGTGTGGAAAGAGAGCGGCGGCAGAGCGCACTGCCTCATAGGCATCTTCGGCAGACATTGCCCGGCTGTCTGTACTCACACAGAGCGTGTTAAAGGAGGAAAAATCCTCCATCCGATCGCGTTTGATAACGGTGCCAACGTGGAACCCATCTTGGGCAAGAATGGCTCCCGTATCATTTGCACCCGTAAGGTCATCGGCGATGATGACGGTCTTGAGCATCGAGCACCCCTCCCTACCTCGCATATGCGAGATACCTATCCTGCGGGAGCACAGTGCCCCCATACCATTCGGACAGTGTATCGAGCACAAAGATGAGGTTTGAAAAGTGTTCGTTTAGAGCGATCGCGAGCGCACATGGCCTCACAAACGAACAGCGAAGGTGCTTGTAATCAGGACAGGTTGAGGGAGCCGCCACTTAAAGCGGTCGCCCCGGGCATCTACCTAGAACAGAAACGCTCAGAGCGGTGGGCACTGAGTTTGGCCGCGCAAGGCAGTCGCTTGGAGCGGGTGCGCACACTCGGGTGCCGCTCAAGGCGGTCAGCACTCAAGGCGGTCGCCACCGAGCGTAGCCACGAAGGGTTTAGGACAGGTTCTCCAAAATACGACGCATCTCAGCCTGAACCGCCTGCTCGGTGTTTTTACCAATCACCCGATCTGCAACAGCTTTGAGAGCCGGACGGCCATTGGCCATCGCACAGCCTACGCCTACGAATCGAATAATCTCGTAGTCGTTCATGGAGTCGCCGAAGGCCATAACTTCCTCGCGCTCAATGCCGTAGTACTCCATGATCTGATTGATACCCGATGCCTTGGAGATTCCTGGCTGCATGCAGTCAATATAGGAGCTTCCCGAGGGAGCGAAGGTAAAGAGATCGCCCAGCTCACGCTGGAGCACATAGGCGTTATCCATCACGTTGCCATCATCGCAAAAAATGGTTGCCTTCAAAATATTGACTTCAGGGCTTGGCAGTTCATAGATCCGCTCAACATTGGGCAGATCCTTATCCAGCTCGCGAATGAACTTATCCTCATCGTCAAGCAAGAAAGACTTCACACGATCGAAAAGAGCAAGGTGCATATTGGGAAACATCTTGACTGTCCGAGCAAGCTTTTTAATGGCGAGGTGGGAATACACCTCGCGGTCAATCTGCTCGCCTTCAACATAGACCTGGGCACCGTTTGACGCTACAAAGTCCATACGGTCTTTAACCGGGGCAAAAAACTCGCACAGTCGATCAAAACGGCGGCCAGATGAGGCTGCAAAATGCACGCCGCGCTCACGCAAGGCCAAGATGAGTTCAAATGTTTCTGCTGGTACTTCACTGTGCTCGTCTAAGAGCGTGCCATCCATGTCTGATGCAATGAGTTTAATCATGTCTCCTCCTTTTGGGAGTTTTACGTCTATGTCGTACGTCTTGGTTCCGTCAGTATCTTATCGTCTCTATCTGCCGTACAGCCCAGCAGACTGAATTGGTCATATGCACGCCCTGGCGCACAGGCTCACGCGCAGGTACACACGTGCTGAGGTGCGTACTCGCCGAGCTCTGTGTACCCGATTCAGCATACCCTAGGAGCACAAAAGCTTTGCCGACGCTTGGCGAAGAGACGAAACCCTCCATGTTGTACGTCTGTACAGATCAGCATGTCGCTAAGCAAAACGAGTGCAATCTTTGCCTCGTGTATGATTTAGAGCGCTCAAAAAACGAAGGAACAAAACCCTTCATCCAATTACCGACACATAGACTCTTCTGGCACGCTACCATAAGACTATCACCGCTTGATCACCGCCCTTGAGAGGAGCCCTTAATGTCTCAGCCTGAGCTCGCCCGCCTCATTGATGCCGCTCAAGGTCGTATGTTGGCCGATACCCTTTTTGTGAATGCCCGCATTGTAGATGTCTTGGGAAATCGCATTGCTCCAGGTCAAGTTGCCGTCAAAGACGGGGTTATTGTGGGCGTTTTATTTGGAGACCGCGAGCCTGACTGCGCCGCTGGCTATGAGGCACATGAAGTGATTGACTGCCAGGGTCGCCTACTTTGCCCGGGCTTTATTGACGGACACCTTCATATTGAAAGCTCCAATATTCGCCCCTCCGAATACGCTCGTTTAGCACTCACGCGCGGCACGACCACCGCCATTGCAGACTCCCATGAGATTGCAAACGTATGCGGCTTAGATGGCCTCGCCTTCATGATTGAAGATGGAAAGCGCGCCCCCATTTCATTCAAGTTTATGATGCCTTCTTGTGTGCCAGCGCTGCCCGACGAACAAGCGGGTGCCACCATTAGCGCTGCAGACATGCTTGAGTTTATACAAGCTCGACCGGGTGAGGTCTTTGGCTTGGGCGAGATGATGAATCTCCCCGGCGTATTTTCCGCTGATCCAGAAACGGTGGCTCGGATTGAAGCAGCGAAAGCAACCACGTCCACCTTGGTTGATGGGCATGCTCCACTCGTAGCTGGCAGAGACCTCAATGCATACGCTACCTGCGGCATTATTGCCGATCATGAATCGACACTGCCCGAGGAGGCCTTAGATAAGATCTCTCGTGGCATGTATGTCATGCTCCGTGAGGGAACCTGCAGCCATGACCTAGAAAATCTCTCGCCACTCCTGCTGGAGAATCCAATGCGGGCGCGGCGCTGCTGCTTTGCAACTGACGATCGTGCACCCTCTGATGCCCTCGCCTCAGGGATGATTGATAATGCCTGCCGCGTAGCAGTTGAGGCTGGCATTGATCCGATCTTGGCTATTAGCATGGCAACCCTTTCTACCGCTGAGTGCATGGGACTTGAGCATGGAGCAAGTACGTTATCTCCGCTCGAGCGTCGAGGAGCCATTGCTCCGGGGCATCGTGCAGACATGTTGCTCCTTGATGACTTGACCTTTACCGCACCGCCGCATGCTGTTTTTGCTGCAGGAAGCCTAGTTGCTCGCGAGGGTACCTTTGTTGGTGAGATTGCACCCACGACCAAGGAGGTCGAGCGTCTCGAAGCACTATTGCATAGCTCCGTGAAGCTGCCTCAGCTCTCACGTGATGTATTTGATTATGAGTTCAAGCCTGGCGAGGCGGTGATTGATGTGATCCCCGGCCTTGCCGTCACCAAAACTGCCCGACCAGACGATGATGAGGGACTTCGCCGCATCATGTTACTTGAGCGCCATGGCCGAGGAGTAGCTGCGCAAGCAGCGGGAGCAGATGGCGAAAGACCTGCTGGCAGCGGCCTGATTGGCAAGCACATTGGTCGTGGCTGGGTACGTGGCTTTACCATTTCTGGAGGAGCAATTGCTTCAAGCATTGGTCACGATTCTCATAATATCTGCGTGGTGGGCGATAACCCCGACGATATGCTCGCAGCAGTTGAAGGTGTTGGCCAAGGCGGCTTTGTTATTGCACGAGATGGTCAAGTACGTGTGCGGATGGATCTTCCGCTGGGAGGTCTCATGTCTGATGGAACCGCAGAGGATGTAGCTCAAGAACATGAGGCCTTTGTAGCTGAGGCTCGTGCGCTCGGCATTCAAGAGCCTCTGGATCCGATCATGGGCATGATCTTTTTGCCGCTGCCGGTTATCCCTGAGCTGAGAATCCGTCCTGAGGGCATGTTTGATGTAACAACCTTCACGTACGCTCAGTAAGAATACATACGCGTCTGAGCGTGCACACACGCCTCACCTACTGAAACGCCCGCAGCCCACCTGAGCTCATCACTTGCTCGTAGACCCTCACCGTTTCCCGGTCAGGCTCATGGTGCAAGTCTCGCTCCAGATACTGCAAATGCGCGCTATAGAGATCGACCACCTCTCGCTTTCTGCCGGTCTCGCTCAGAATGCGCATGACCCAGCGCAGCACGTCCTCTCGCCGTGGTGCCAACTTAAACGCCGCTTCCGCAAGCCAGCTTGCAACCACCAGATCCTCATCCTCAAAGGCAAGCTCCATCCCTCGCACCATGCAATCCGCGAATCGAGAGGCATATGAATCGCGCATCCGCGTGAAGAAGGTAATGTCTGCTGTGCCCGGTACATAGAGCGGAGCCTGATAGAGCTGCTCAAGCTTAAGACAGGCATCAAGCACCGGGCGCGGCGTGCTACCTGTGCGCTGCAAGAGAATCTCTCTGGCAAGCACATCAAATTCTGCCGTATCCGAATACACATAATTGGTATTGAGCGCCATACCCTCCCCTTGGGTAAGCAAATACTGCGGCCCTCCCTTTACCTGGCCAAGCGCTGCGCGCAATGCAGATGTTGCTGTGTAGAGACTCTGGCGAGCATGGCGCATATCTGCTGATGGCCATAATTCTTGACTTAGCACATGACGACCCACAAAGGCTCCAAGCGAAAGCGTGAGTCGTGCGGCCAAAATGCCCGCTTTTTTCCGATGCCAAATTCTGCTCGTAAGATGATGTCCGTTGCGCGATATCTGAAAACCGCCAAAGAGCTTTATTTCAAGCTGGCCAATCTCAACAATCCCAGAGACGAGATCGATATTGGCACCCGAGGGGAGCGAACCACCTGTCTCCTCATCAGTTTGAAAGAGATAGGATGCAGCCAAATCAGTTGGAATCAGCCGCCGAAGTGCTGCTGAGCGCGCGGCTGCAAGCGCCAAGGCAAGGCGCACCACCGGACGAAACCCCTCATCAAGCAAGGTCGCTCGATTAAGCGAAAACCACGCAGAAAGATCGGAGTCAAAGCGAGCAGCCGAGAGCTGCAAGGCAACGCACCAAGCCTCTGCTGGGTCATCTGCTAGATGGGATAGGTTCAAACTTTCCGCTTCTTCGCGCAGCGTCACCCGAGAGCTATTGAGCACAATTGCCGTTCGCTCTAATAGTTCAGCCCAGCGACGAATGAAGCTATGTTCGCTCGCGGCGAGGCGCAAAACCTGCTGCGCACGAAAACGCCCATTCACCAGCTGATTAACCGCGAGCGACTGCCAGCCATCGGCAACCATGAAAAAGAGCTGCATCTCAAGATCTGACTCACGAACTGCCACCGTAATCATGTCGCAGAAGGCTCGCTCATCCACCACAGGCATGCCTGCAAACAGTCGACGAAGCGAGGCAACGGCACGAGCTCGCGCGGCGATCGGAGCCAACTTTCTGGTAGTCAAAACGCGCGTAAGATCAGACAGTAGCCGATCATCATCTCTGATGGCAAGCTCACCCGCTACGATTGAAGTCTGTACCAGGCCATCCAAAGCAGAAAGCACATCTATCAGATTGAGCTGCGCTTGCCCGGTAATCTGAGCCGCGCTCAAGGCCGGCACATCTCGCACGTCTGCCGAGCCCTGGGCAAGCAGTTCGCGCTCAGAGCGCGCATGCTCGAGCAACAGGCGTGCACGGTCATCGATCGCATGGCGTAGGTAGTCTCCAGACAGCTCAGGAAGATCAATACCTGTGCACGAAGCCCACAGCTGGCGAGCCGCCAAAACACACGCCCAATCCTTTGGATCAATACTCTCTTCTATCTCAGAAGCGCGACGACACAACATGCGCGCAGCAGAGCGAGCAAGCCGATAGTCTCCCGACGAAAGTGACGAGAGATATAAGGCTGCAATTACGCCAACATCTATCTGCGCAGCAGCCTCTGCATCCAAAATAGCCACTGCCGTGCGCACAAAGCTCGAGCGTCCCGCGAGGGTAAAAGCAACCGGATATGAACCCACCATCTCAAGAATCTGATCAGCGGTGCAACTCTGTTCCATCAGCTCAATTGCTGCATCTACCCTATTTGCACTCAAATGAATACGAATGGCTTTAGTGAGCAGTTCTGGATGGTCGGCACAAATCGTTGACCGCAAGACTCTCATCGGCACACCCGCATGTGTACCCAAGCAAGAAAATGACTGATCGTCCTCGTCAAAATGAAAAACAGGGTACTCACGAATCAAGCGGCGCAGTACAGGACCCGCAACGCGCATACCCACACGCTCAAGATCTGCAATGCGACCCGCTTCGAGCAAGATTAACAAAGGCATCAAACGACTGAGCGACCCACCTATACGCGCTACCTCTGCAAGTACTTCTGAATACAGGTCTGCGACCGCACAATCAAGATGCTCATCTCCTCCCTCGCCAGCAGCCAAGCTCCCCAGAGCCGACACCAGTGCGGGAATGCCTAAGGTCAACTGATACACATCAAGGGTCGGAGAAATAACAAGCGCTTTTGCCCACTTCGCATATTCGGCAGGCTGAACTTTGAGCGTAGCGGCGCTCATCTTATATGAATCGCCAACTGCATTAATTATCGGACGTGCTGGAGGTGTACACGCAACAATGATGGTCATACTATGCTCGCGGTACGTCCGCATGCGTCTGATAAATTGCTCCGCCTCACTATCGGTACATGCAGGCACACCATCTATGAGCAGTACCGCACCCTCTGGATGTTCGCAGTCCATCCGCGCTTGCTCCATACGTTCAAATAAATCAGGCGCACTCAGAGAAGCACCGCCAATCAAAGCAACCGAACGGGCCGGTTTGCCAGAATAGGTAGTTGAGCTCGTGCGGATGGATGCGGCACATTGCAGCAGGATTGCCGTTTTACCAAAACCTTTGGGTGCACATACAAACGCAATCCCAGCAGACGTCGCCGCCTCGATAAGCCGACGCACAATCCGTGCACGATCAACAAACATCGCCGCGCCCATAGGCTCGTCTACAAAAGACCCCATATCTGACGAAAAGGGTCGCTCAACCATCCATCCTTGTTCAGATGCCTCATCAAACTCAGCCATTTCAAACCTCCCTGCCGCTGTGGAAGACCACGCTATGGCATGAGCGTGAAGAGGCGGGTGTGAATAAGAAGAACGGCGAGCCTCTGTTAGAAAGGGCTGTGTATGTTCCCATTTCGTTGATAGATATCCGTAAGAACCCCTCCTCTCACCATGTTGCATACATGCACAGAAAGCAGTGTTACATTCAGTACCTACCCAGCATATTGTCTAATTTATCATCTTATTTTTAACTACCTGTATGAATCGCTAGATTGACCCATAAGCGCCTTGTTCTCGTGGTCATCATGTTGGTTTGAGGCTAGCAATCTGTAAGATTGAGCATAGAATTAACCCCTGCTATGGAAAACTCAACATGCAGGTAAAAAGAGGCTCTCCGCCTTTGGCAGAGAGCCTCAGAAAACTCGAACGATTATGAGAGCCCATACGTCTACAATACGCCCTCGCTATGCGCCCTCATTACTCACGCTTAGTGGCAAAGAGACAGCGCCTCTTCATCAGCTATAAGAATCACGTCGGGGTGCAGCTGCAAAATAGAGGCCGGGCAAGAAGGCGTGACAAGGCCTTCACACATGGCACGAACGGCTTCAGCTTTTTTCGTACCACTTGCTGCCACAACCACGCGGCGGGCAAACATAATTGCCTGAATACCCATGGTATAAGCCTGGCGAGGCACATCATCAGGACTCTCAAACAAGCGGCTATTTGCCTCAATCGTACTCTCGGTCAAATCGACGCAATGTGTACCAGTGGCAAAACAATCGTCAGGCTCATTAAATCCAATATGACCATTATTGCCAATACCCAACAGCTGCAGATCCACGTATCCTGCCGCCTCAAGTAGGCGATCATATGACGCACACGCCTCAGCAGCGTCTAGATTCGAACCATCGGGAACGTGGGTCTGAGCTCGGTCAATATTGACCTGAGAAAACAGATGCTCGTCCATAAAATAACGGTAGCTCTGAGGATCATCTCCAGAAAGGCCGCGATACTCGTCAAGGTTATAGGTGCTGACCTGGGAGAAATCCAGTGCACCCTCACGATGGGCGGCAACAAGTTCGCGATAGGCTCCCAAAGGCGTAGACCCTGTTGCCAGGCCCAGCTTAGATGCGGGCTTAAGCGTAATTTGAGCAGCAATAATTGCTGCTACCCGGACGCTCATTTCCTCATAATTAGCTGTTCGAATAATGCGCATCGGCGTGTCCCTTCTCTCCGATGAATACTCGCAGGACGCATACGCCGCCACCCTGCAGGAGGCGCGGCCACCAGGGCGAGGACGCGCGGTTCAATAACACGACGATCGCGTCGGGGCCCCTGCCCGTCCGCGGTGGTCTAGCGATGCTAGACGCGTATATCTTCGCACGATTCCAAGGCATGCGCCACCACATGCGAAAAGAACGCATCGCCGCCATGAGCAGGCGCGCATGGTTACAGGCGCGCACGATTCAACACGAGAACCTCGCCATAGCCTCAAACAGCACTTCAGCGCCTCTGTCACCAACTAACAGACAAGGCAGGCAGTGCGTTATGCAAGGCGGGCAAATTTGCGCTTCCCTACCTGCAAAATGGTACCCGATTTGAGTAGCTGAGCGTCGACGTTATAGCTCTTAGCTGCCACGGCCTCACCATCAATTTTGACACCGCCCCCATCAATGAGGCGGCGAGCCTCAGCAGCCGAAGGTGCAAGCCCTGCCTCCTTAAGCAGGCCAGCAAGATACAGGCTGCCATCTTCAGCGGGACTTAAATCAACCGTGACCTCTTCAATATCATCAGGCAGCTTATTTTGCTTGAAGACCCGATCGAACTCAGCCTGTGCCTCATCTCCTGCACCAGCTCCATGATAGGTATCGCAAAGATCGCGACCAAGCGCGCGCTTCAGCTCATATGGATCAGCCGTGCCGTCTGCCAGAGCAGCCTCAAGCGCATCAACCTCAGCGGGTGTTTTTGAACTTGCAAGCCGGTAATACTTGGCAATCATCTCGTCCGGAATCGACATGGTTTTGCCAAACATCTCAGCCGGAGCATCGGTCAGACCAATATAGTTGCCGTACGACTTACTCATCTTGCGCACACCGTCAGTTCCCTCAAGAAGCGGCATGGTGAGCGCGATCTGGGGCTCCATATCCATCTTTTCCATCAGTTCACGCCCAGCGAGCAAGTTAAAGAGTTGGTCAGTACCACCCATTTCGACGTCTGATTCAATTTTGACCGAATCAAGCGCCTGCATAACCGGATAGAGGAACTCATGCAAGGCAATCGGCGTCTGATTTTGATAGCGCCGCGTAAAATCATCGCGTTCAAGAATACGCGCCACCGTAAACTTACTGGCAACTGCCAGAAGATCTTTTAGATCAAGCGAGAGAATCCAGTCACCGTTATGCACAATAGTCGTGCGCTCAGGATCGAGAATCTTCATCGCCTGCGCAACATAGGTAGCCGCATTTGCCTCAACCTGTTCCTGAGAAAGCTGCGGGCGCGTGCTATTTTTGCCCGACGGATCACCAATCATGGCTGTACCGTTGCCAATAATGAGCGTTACACGGTGCCCAAGATCTTGAAACTGGCGCATTTTGCGCAAAGGCACTGCATGACCAAGATGCAGATCGGGCGAGGTAGGATCCACACCTAACTTAATATTTAAGGGCGTTCCGCGCTCAAGTTTCTTCTTTAGATCTGCCTCGGGAACGATCTGTGCGGCACCCGACGCAATAATGCGCATTTGCTCATCTACGGAAAGCACGACTCTGTCCTCCTCAGTGGGATAGCACCCTCGCCAACCAGGCGGTGCTCATACGCGTTGCAACCTCCCCACTATACTAGCTAGCATGCGCATCAGGTGGCGGGAGATGCGAGTTTAAGGTGAAAAGGTGAGCTATTCGGATCGCTGTTAATTCCCAACCTTATCGCAACACGTTGCACGAAGAGTGGGAATCAATCCATGACTACTGGGAGGAATCGCTAGCACAAGATAGCGGCTCAAAGCTCGCTCAACACGCTCGCTACACGATCTTACTTACCCCACACCTGCTCAGCAACTCGCTTCACCAGCGCAAGCTTTGCCCACTGCTCATCCTCAGTGAGCTTGTTACCAATCTCACACGAGGCAAAGCCGCACTGTGGTGAGAGGCAGAGACGATCCTTTGGCACGAAGGCTGCAGCTTCATCAATACGGGCACGGAGCACTGCTTCATTCTCAAGCTCAGCATGCTTGGTCGTGACGAGTCCCAAAACAACTTTCTTAGGCGCTGGCACCTCACGTAAAGGCGCAAAGCCCCCGGAGCGCTCGTCGTCAAACTCAAGGTAGAAGGCATCTACCTGCTCTTGAGCAAACAGGTAGGGGGCAATTTTGTCGTAAGGGCCGCTGCTTGCATAAGCAGAGTGGTAATTGCCCCGACAAACGTGTGTTGTAATGGCAAGGTCAGCAGGCTTGTTCTCAAGCGCTAAGTTGTTCACACGCAAATACCGTTCGGCTTCAACCTCAATGGACGAATTGATGCCCATCTTGTTGCGCCAATAGCCCTCATCAACAATCATGCCCCAGGTGCAATCATCAAACTGAATCGTGCGACAGCCCGCATCATACAGATCGCGGATGACCGTGCGATACGCTGCGGCAAGATCTTCAATCAGCTCATCATCGTTCGGATAGATCTCGCGAGTCTTTTTTCCATTGTCTTCGCGGAATAGCTCAGCCAAGGTCTGAGCCGGAGCAGGAATTGTTTGCTTAGCAACGGTATGCTCATCCTCAAGTGCTTTCACAAAGCGAAAATGTTCAACAAAGGGATGGGACTCGCCGCTGATCTTTCCTGAGAGCTCGGCCGAACCATGGGTCGTTTCCTCACCATGGAAGTAATAACCGTGATCAAGCTCGATATGCTCAATCCCGTTGAACCCCCACATAAAGTCAAGGTGCCAGTAGCTGCGGCGAAACTCTCCGTCGGTAATAACGGGATAGCCGGCCGCCTGCTGTTTGGCAACAAGCTCTCGAATGCAATCATCTTCAACCGCGCGAAGTGCAGCATCATCAATCTTTCCAGCTGCATAATCGGCGCGAGCAGCAGCAAGACGTGCGGGGCGCAAAAAGCTCCCTACAAAGTCGTAACGAAACGGGGCGGTAGGTACTGCCATGACATCTGTCCTCTCAACATGGGTGCGAGCGCGAAACCCTGATGTGTATTGCAAGCAATCCTAACGGGCAAACACGTGCCTGCCCAATACGGACTGTTGATATAGCGCCATAGCTCATGCCTATAGCTGCAGGTCATGCATGGATTTTTGAGACGAAGCATAATCGGAGCGGTGCCTGACGTAGTGCAAGTTCTCAGTTTCTGAGGTAGCGGAGTCGTGCGCGCGTGCGCTCTACCGCGCTTTACCCATACGCCGAGCAGCCTCGGCAGTACGGGTCAGCTCCTCAATATAGTGCTCACCAAATGAACCCGGAGCTACGCGTGTATGTGTGATATAGCCGATCTCCATGGCGTCATCACCCTCAAGAGGTACAGCTACAATATTTGGCCCGTACAAATCAGAGTTAATCACACCGCTACTAATTGTGTATCCGTCAAGCCCAGCCATGAGATTGAAAAGCGTTGCCCGATCTCGAACTAAAATGTCTTTAGCGCTTGCTCGCGTACTCTCAAGCTCCTCAGCAAAATAAAACGCATTATGCTCGCCTTGCTCATACGAAAGGCGTGGATAGGGCTCAAGGTCAGCGAGCGTAACACGCTCACGGCTCGCGAGCGGGCTCGCCTTTCCCACAAATACATGGGGGCTTGCAATGAATAGGCGGGTAAAGCGCAATGCTTTGTCTGTAAGCGTTCTCATCAGCACCGAGCGGTTGAACTCATTCAGATACAAAACGCCAACCTCACTTCTCAGTGCAGCGACATCCTCAATAATCTCGTATGTTTGGGTTTCGCGGATACGAAAATCGTACTCTCTGCCGCCGTACTTTTTAATGAGGGCAACAAACGCCTCTACGGCAAATGAATAGTGCTGGCACGAGACGCAGAACTGATGCTTAACGGGAGCGCTGCCAAAATAACGCTCCTCAATCAGGTCGGTCTGCTCTATGACTTGGCGCGCATAGCCTAAGAACTCCTCGCCATCCGTTGTTACTACAACGCCGGTGCTCGTACGATAAAAGAGTGTGACGCCAAGCTCAGCCTCAAGTTCTTGAATAGCAGTAGAAAGGCTTGGCTGCGAGATAAAAAGCGCCTTTGCTGCACGGCTCATGGAGCCCTCGCGAGCAACCGCAAGCACGTACGTAAGCTGGATGAAGGTCATATTCACGCCTTTCTAAAATGCGCCAGAAACGTGATGATCGAGCATCAGCAGGCAAGGCCTCTATGCTCCAAGAGCACGGATTGGGATGACATACACGCCGTCACTCCGGCGATACGCAACCTCACCCACCCCCGTAATAACAGCAAGAAACGACGGTTTGCGCATACCTGCTCGCTCATTGCTACACACTTTATCGCTCATTCCGCGCAGGTTCTCGGCGGCTTCGTCAACCTTATCGGGGCTCACTGTTATCTCAACCGCCGCCCATCGCCCATCTACCCTCTCGATAATTACATCGACCTCAAGACCAGAGTCATCATGGTAATAGCGCACAGGATTTGCCAATGTATAGTCAAGTGCACGCGCATACACGTCTAGATCTCGCATAACAAGGTTCTCAAACACTAAGCCAAACGTCTGCCAGTCTTGCAGCAATGCCTCAGGAGAAAGCCCCAGCAGTGCAACGGGAAGCGAAGGATCTGCAAAGTAACGCTTGGGCTTCACGCGCATGCGCTTAGGAGAACGCGAAGCGGGCACCCAACCAGGCACCTCGTCGATAAGATACAGGCGACAGAGCGTATTTACACAAGCAGCAACCGTCTTCCTATCGCTCTGCAGTATCTCATCGTCGGCATCATAGGCATACACATCACGTACAAGGGTTCCAATCTTGGCAAATTGTCCAAGGTTTCGCGCGAGAGAGTTCGCAGTACGACGCGACAGTTCCTCACTCTCTCCCAGCTGCACCACGCTTTGTGTGAACACCGACTCCAAATAATCCCGCACCACAATCAGTACATCACGCGAATCGCTCAGGCGCTCATCTGGCCATCCGCCACGAACAACCAACTGAACCAAGTCCTCGATTCCGCTCTCACAAGCACAAGGTTCGAACTGATCCTCAAAAAGACCTGCCAAACTCACCTGGGCGGTGGACTTTCCCATTTCAGCAAGTGTCATCGGATGCATGCGGATACGACCGATCCGACCGGCATCACTATGAGCAACCTGCTCCTTCTGTGGCGTTGATGATCCTGTAAGAATCCATGCTCCCTTTTCGCCCGCCAGATCGTCGACTGCATGGCGCACGGTATCCCAGATTGCAGGAACACGCTGCCACTCATCTATCACATGCGGACGGTCTCCCACAAGCACATAGGAAGGGTCTGCCAAGGCGATTTGGAGATTTGCCCCACGGTCAACATATGTCACCGATGACCCATGAGTAAGAGATGATCACGTTTTGCCGCACCATTTTGTTCCCGAAACTTCAATCGCGCCAAACAGCTTAAGATATGCCTGAATCTGTGCATCAACAATACGCGGGCGATAACCTTTAGGACGAACGACTTGATGGTCTTGAGATTGAGCCATGCACACCTCTTACTTCCAGCTCTTTAGCACCATGCTCCCAAAATCCGAATGATTCCCCTACCAAAATCCGAATCTTTTTCCTACTAGAATCCGAATTGTGGCTCAAAAACCCCAATGCCTCAAAAACACATCTGCTCTTCCCGCTCGCAACTCAAAAAAAGGGAGCAAAGAGAACCTCAGTCCTCTCTGCTCGCGAATATCTCTTGGATCCTCAGCCGCCGACGCCGTTATACAACGCCCGTGATCCAGAGTTTTACTGTGTGAGTCATCTCATCAGACGGTTATGAAACTCACCGCTCAGCTACAGCCATGCTCCTTCTCTACGTCGAAATCTAGCTGCGTATCCGACGACACACAATGTAGGTTCCTGCAGCGATTGCAACCAGAACGCCCACGGTAGCGAGTATGCTCATGCCTGCGCTACCGAATAGCGTCAATCCCGTGATGGGCACGCTCGCCATCACTGAGGTCAGCTGAACCTTATTAGGGCTTTCCCCTCCCTGAGCTGAGGTTAAGGCAATAATGGCATTCTTCGTTCTCCCAACAGCAGTATCGGAAGTCTGATCATAATGCGCAGTGACTCCCTGACCACGCACGCCAGTAATGGTCTCCGCTTGCGCGTTTGCAGTTGAGACGGCAGCGGACGCGGTATACCCATCCACCCCATCCTCAACAATGGTGTAAGTAGTTCCTTCAGGTACATCATTGAAATCAAGGCTATCACCGTTAGCGAGCTTAGCTTTGAACGTATACGGTGTTCCATATTCTGCCTGAACAGCACTCGTGGCAGCAGCGTTACCCGCTGCGCTCGAATCAGTCTTGGTTGCTGCATAGTCAGCGGGAAGCGTACAGCCGTCCGGCAAAGAGAGTATGACGGTCACGTCAAACTCTCCGTCCAGATTCGCTAAAGCACCGGTCGTCTCTTGAGAGATATGCAGCGAGCCAAGAGCACGAATGTTCGTTAGCTCAACTCGGTTCGGTATGTCCTGAGCAGCTGCATTATCAACGTAGGCAATGCGAGCCTTGTCTATCTCACCAGCGTCACCCTCGGGGTTTTCTGCATACGACAGACGTAAACTCTGCCCAACACCGCTCGAATGAGTATCGCTCACGGCATTGCCGTCTGCATTGAGAGTACGAACGATAGCACTCGCCCGATAGGTATCTGAACCATCTTCCAAAAGCACGTAGGTAGATCCTACCGGCAAGTTCGGGATAGTGAGCACAGACCCATCCGTGATACTCGCTGTATAGATAAGCGCAGAAGATGCGCCCACTCTCACTTCAGGAGTAACCGCAGCAGAGGCTCCCGCTCCTTGCGTGAGCGATGCCTCATAGGAATTGGACGCATCGGCCATCACGCCAGCAGGAAGGGTCACGGTAAGGGTGAGATTAAACGAAGGAGCCGTCGTGTTTTCCGGAAGATTTGTCACTACCTTGGTAACCGACAAAGATCCCGTACGCAGCTTATTCGTAAAGGTCACTTCATTCGTTTTATCCTGATATGTTGGAAAGCCTGTCCAAGCTGCCTCACCTGAACTGTTAGATCCCGCATTACCTAGATCATTCGCCTCAGCAACCGTCGTCGCAAAGGTTCGAGTAGGATCGCTTCCTGCAGTTGAGGTGCCGTCCGTCTCGGTCACCGTTATTTGTCTTGTTTGTTCCTGTCCTACCTCGCCTGTGGGGAGTCCTCCAAATAGGAGATATTGACCGTTCCTCAGTTTAAACTCTTCTCCTTGAGGCGTCGCGGTCACAGAGGTGCCGGTGGAGGTATTGTCGGCGTTGTAAATAAATCCTCTGTACGAAGAAGGAGTCGAGCCATCCGTTGTAGAAGTTTTCACCGTAAAGGAAAACTCGCGATCCACACTGTACGGCGAATCCGCATCGGCAGCAAGCTCTTTAGTCACCTTCAGGGTGCCATTGTAACCCCAGATGATGGCAGCAGTGCCATAAGGAGAGGTCACTGGATATCCAGGCGAATAGGCAGTCGACTGGTCAGAACGACCCTTCACGTATCCCGTATGATTGTAGTCATGCATAAAAGGCACAAAGTTCTCAGGTGCCGCAACAGCACTTAGATTTTCATCGAAATCATTTACCAAGGTGTGCAAATTGGCTATCTGACGTGCATCTCCTGAGTATCTACCGTTGTAGCTATTCCGATCATACTTCACACTCTGCGTATCCAAAGTCGAGGTGGAGTAGGGAAAGTCTGGATTGGGGCAGTGGGCAATGGCGTCAGGATCAGCAGGATAAGTAAGGTTTCCGGGTCTCGTATATCGAGGACTTGCGTTAGCCGTGAGATAAATATCGCTGTTTTCATCTGGATTTGAACTCACCGCAGCTGCAAATTCAACACCCGGGTAGCTCCGCAGTGGCACCACGTCATCAGCGAAAGTTCCCCTCCATATACTCTTACTAGGCCAGGTGGGGAACGTAGAACGCGGCCCCATCCTGTTTCCCATGGTTGCTGCAATCCCCACATAGGAGTCTGGGGTAAGGTCGCCGTCTATCCTCAACACCTGTGTACCGAGCGCAAGGTCAGATGAAATATTGATATTTGACCTGAATATGTTGGCACCGACTCCCACCGTATTATCTTTAGCGATTACTTTACCGGACAGCGTGAGACCGGAAATCATCGTTGTATTCTGCCATCTAATTCCATCGGTTATACGCTCTTCGTTCATTGCAACACCACCACCCGAGTTACGCCCGAAGGAGATAGTGTTGTTACCTGTAATGGTTGCACCATGAATGGTGAGACGCCCGGCGTCGATAAAGACGCCTCCAGCTGAGGGATGGTATGCATCATCATTGGATGGAAGGGATTTGTTATTTGTGATAAAAGCGCCTTCGATCAGTACATTTCCACCCAGGCCTGTCATAGCAGGGTCTTCGTCATAGGTGCTCGGATACCCGCTACCCTTCACGCCACCTATATAGATACCTCCAGCGCAGTGATAGCTAACACCGGTACTCACCGTTTTATTATCAGTAACGCTGCCCTGAATATGCGCATATCCACCGCCGTTTACCGTGATGCCACCAGTCTCACCAACGCATTCGCTCACCGTAGCATCTTTGCCCATCTCCAGTGTTGCGGTATTCGGGGTTCTTGCAGTTCCCGAACCAACCACCGCAACACCGCCGGCAGTTTTGTGATAGACAGAGTTGCCCACATAGGAGCTCGTGCACGCGGACACAAGGGTGGTACCGGCAAGTGTGGCAGCAGAACAATACACCGAAATACCCGCTGCATAACGATCTTTATTAATGTCGAGCTGATTGGCCGCATCAAAATTCTGTACCGTTACATCAGTGAGCTCTAACCTGGCTTCGGCATCATTGGCAGTACCGACCTGTATACCCCTTACGCCCTTAGAGGTAGAGCCATCAAGAATAATGCCGTTATGCTCAGATCCATTCTGACCGTTTTTCGTACCGTCGATCGTCAACGTGGCACCTGCATGAACCAAAAAGAGCGGATCGCCGTTCTTTTTGCTGGTATGAAAAGAAATGGTAGAGCTGTCCACGCCATCGGCCGTTGTAATGGTAATGCGCATATTGGCAGGAATATCTATCGTTTTGGTCTCGAAATCGTTAGCAGCAATCATCTCAATCACGTCGTCAGACCGCACGGGATAGACCGTGTCCGTCAACGCCTCATAGATACTGCTGTAATGCTGATGGGTTCTTGTATTAATACAGGTGCTAGAATACCTTGGCCAAACTGATCGAACAACTCGTGGCGAACCAGAGGGCATATTCTCAGCGGCAGCAGACTTCCCATCAATCTCGCCAGAAGCAGCGCCTTGGCTCTCATCGCCCTCTGCTTTCTCCAGCGATTCAGACTGAGCTGCCGGTACCTCATCTGCAGCGTCAGCGGCGGAAGCACTTGTATCGGATGATGCAGCGAGGTCACCTTCACGTACAACTTCTTGCGCCTCTGCAACCCTGATGTTCCATGAGGTGAAAGCCGCCGAAATCGCAGGCATCACAGGAGCGAGCGTAAGCGTTGTAGCCATTGTGGCAGCGAGAAGGATCCGCGCCAAGCGGTTATTCTTCTTAGTTCTCATCAACGTTTGCTCCTTTATTCTTTGGCAATGCCGTCTTTTGCCTCGAGATTGCTCGACCCACCAGCGCTATACAGACGCCAATAAACGCAAGAAGGGCAGCAGCTCCCATCACAAACCAAGACATATCGCCGGTCTGAGGAAGTGCAGAGGCAATCGCGCTTATGATTCCTTCTGGCTTTTGAGGCTTGGGCAAAGGCTTTGTATATCCAACTGTCCAACCTGGATCTACTACCTTCATGCCGTCGTCGTAGTAAATAAGCGTCAATGCGCCTTCTGAACCCACGTGCACGCAGACGTCATAGACGGTGGAATCGGTCGTGTAAGAAGCGGACAGACCCTCTGGAACCTCTTGGCGCATTTGATACCAATAGCTACCAGGGCTGACAGGGGCGACGATCTGAATAGCGGAAGCAGTGTTGCCTTCCATTGACCAAACGTACGTATCACCCTCTGCGCCCTCAGGCAGCGGAGCGCCTGGGGTTTTCCGCTCAAGGGAATACCGCCATTTCTTGATAAGGCCACTCTCGCCTGCCGGGTAATCAAGTGTTTGATGCACGCCGACGGAGACCTCGGCTGGCGCCGCTGATACAGGGCGGCAGACGCCAAAAAGCAGAGATAGACAGATAAGCGTGACGTACAGCACCATCACGTGAACCGTGCCTGTCCGCCTCGCTTTTCTTTGCATCATCACTTTCATGTCTCAGTTCCTATCTCTCGTCTTTCAGCTTCCGGTACCAATCCAGCGCAAGCGGAAAGATCTACGCATCCTTTGCAAAGTGAGCACCGCGCGTTGCTCGCGCTTTTCTTCTTGCAGCCCAGCGCAAGATGAAGGCAAGCAAGAGCGCTAGCAGCGTTACGAGCGCTGCCCATCCGAGCCAAGGAAAATCAAGCCATCCTTCTGGAATATCAATGCCGACTCCGGTTCTGACCTCTTCCTTGAAGGTGTCTTCATGAACCTCCTGCTCGATCTTTGCAACAACAATCGAACGTGCATTTGTGCTCTCATCGGAACATGTTGAGAGCAACACCACCCGTTCACCGGCTTGGCTATCCACATCCACTGGCCGCGTCAGCGTGGCCTGAGCTCGTACATGGTTGAAATAAGCTTGCTGATCGGTTGCACCTTCGACGCCCGGTCGGTAGACCGTACCGTCATAGGCGTCTGCAGGGACAAAGGCTACGATGTGCAAACCAAAGATTTTGCCTGCATCCGAGCCTTTACCGACATAAAGCGTTCCGTATTCCCGCGCGTCGAAGTACTTCGCATCGGCGAAGTTGCCTATCTCACCAAACATCGCATCGCGATCCATGTGGTGGCCGTAGATGATGGTGTTGAAATCTCTGAACTCAGCTGAACATCGAGAATCAAGAAAGAGCGATCCAGACAGTGAATAGGTGCCAGAGGCATCTTTGTTCAGATACTCAAAATCACTCTTGCCCTGTACTAAGGGATAGTTGATATGCGTGCCATAGATGTTGATCCACCCGACGACATCTGAGTTCAGTACCACCAGCTCATCGTAGCTACCGTGATCGGCATCAGTGGGCATATAGGCCTGCCATCGGGTTGCATCTGCTGCACGGTACACAGCATTTGCATCCCACAAGGCGTAAAGACCCACCACCAGCATCAAGAAGAGCGCGGCAAACAACGCGGCATCAAAGGCCTGAGAAAGCCTATGTACGATCAGGCGTGCATATCGCTTACCGACGCCTGGCGTACCAGCAACGGGTGCATCACCCACACGTTGGTGTCGCGCTCTCAAGATGCTCCTACAGGTGCTTTAGGCACCCTCGCCGCTACGGCGACGAGAGATAACCCAGGCTGCAGCCGCAGCAACCGGGATGAGTACCATCACGGCAAAGGGAAGCACACTAATAGCGATGCCGGTGGGGGTTACCTCAGCAAAGGTATTGGTAACGTCTGCGGTATTAGCGCCAGCGTTTGTAGCACCAGCAGCAGCGTAGACACCATTGCCTGCGCTAATGGCGCTCCGGCCGTCAGCTGCCTTATTGGCGGCAACTCCGGAACCGCCACCCATAACGGTGGTTGCAGCAGCGGTGTAGCTTGGCACACCATCTTCTGTAAGCACATAGGTCGTACCGTCTACCATGCCATCCTCAAACTTGAGGTACTGGCCATGCTTCAAGGTAAAGGCCTGAGATGTTCCATAGGTAAAGGTAAGGACGTCGTTAGATGCCTTATTGTTATCGGCGTTGTACACATAAGCCGTAGCAGCTGCTGCTGTAGCTGTCGTAGGCTTGGTCAGTGTGAGGTGGAACTGGAACGGACGGGTTCGATCTCCAAAGTCGCCGTTAACCGTTTTGGTGATTTTCAGATTGTTGTTACCGGTGATCTCACCAGGAATCATCACGTTATTGAAGATGAAACCAGACTTGTGGGTATCTGGATTATCAGGGTTATCAGGATCGTTTGGATTCGTAGGATCTGTCGGATTCGGCGCGACCTTGCCGGTACCGTTCTCCTCGCCTGCATCGTTCTTTTTCTTTTCGACCGTCACGGTATTGTGCCCGTTATTGTCGTGATAAATCCGCAACGTGTACTCTGCCTTTGACATGGTGATGCCAGCAACACTGCCGGTCTCGGTAACAGTCCAGGCATACACACCAGCGTGAGGGAAGGTCAGCCCATCAGTAACGTTGAACTTCAGGTTTTGAGTCAAGGTCGTGGTAGCGCCTTCAACCTCTTTCATGAGATAGTTGCCTTGATCAGAACCGATCGTGATTACCTTATCGGCAATCTCCGGGGTCTCGCTCAGAGCAGCAGCACCAGTCTCAGTGAGCTCCTTCTTGGCAAAATGAAAGGTAAATGTCTGGCTCGCTGGTAAAGAAGTCGTAGCGCCTTTTAGCGTCTTGGTAATGGTTACATCACCGTTTGTGGTCGGCACGGGATCTGCCAGCACGGGCGTCGCGGCACCAAACACCGCAGTGCCCACAAAAGCACAAGCTGTAGCCAAGACCACTATCTTATGCTTCACCTGCTCCATGATCTTCATACGCAATACCTTTCTCTTTTTCTCAGCGGAAACCCGTTTGAGCTCCCTCTTATCTATGTCGTACGCCCCCATTTGGACGGTATGACCACGTATCACCCGCTCGCTTCAGACAGCTCGTGTGCGCAGAATGGCAACTACCTTGCCCTCTGCATGTGCCACATCCACACATCCAAAGATTCGACTGTCGATTGCTTGCTCGCGGTTATCACCCAGTACGAAGATCTGTCCGTCTCCGACGGTGAGAGGAAAGGTAATGCCCTGTGCTACTTGCGTCGTCGATCCATAGACTCCCGATTCCTGCTGAACCGAGCCGTTTACTACGAGACCATCGGCGGTAATCGCAACTTCGTCTCCAGGAAGTGCGACTACCCGAGCAGCCATGCGCGTACCTTCGTAGGTAAATGCTGCAACATCATGAAGATGGAAATTCTTATCAAGGCGATAGTCCAAAACCATATCCCCGTCTTTTATGCTGGGGGACATTGAGATATCGGCGCAGCGAAAAGCGCCAAAGATAAACGAGAACATGCCTAAGAAGAGAGCTCCAACAAAGGCCACTTTAAAAAGCAAGGAGGCAATATCCGCAGACAACGGACGAGCAGTTGCTATGTTCTTTTGTTCTCTGCCCTTCCGCATGGATCGCACCCCAAGGTATTCAGCACATATTGGTATCTCTCGAGAGAGTACCCCCCCCCCCCGCCACAAAAAGCAAGCCCTAATTGCTAGAAATTGGTGTTATTTCGATTCGTCGGGCAAAATTCAGCCCAAGTTCACAGCTGCCCATCCCCGCAAAGCTGTCTGCAAAGCTGTGTTTTCTTCAACCTGCTCGCAGAAGGCCGCAGCGCAAATGTCCCGCTTGCAGTAATCTGTTGAGAACGTACGTGTATACCCACTCCTTTGGAGGTGCGCATGGGCCCACGCGAGCGCGCGAGCCGCAGGCGAGCAAAAACGCATATTATTCCGGTTGTTCTCGTCTCACTGCTCGGATTTTTTATCATCGCAGGCGTTGCCTTTGGCATTGGCATGGTTGCCAACGTTCATCGCTGGCTCTCTGATTTGCCTGACTACACCAATGTGAATGCTTATCTGGCAAGCGAGCCAACAGAGATCTTGGATGCCAATAACAACAAGATCGCAAGCCTCTATGTGCAAAACCGACAGACTACCTCACTGGAGCATGTTTCTCCTTATGTGCTCAAAGGTACCATTGCCACAGAGGACTCCCGCTTTTATCAGCACAACGGTGTAGACCTTATTGGCATTGCCCGCGCTACCTTGGTGCAGCTCACGGGAGGCCACGAGGGCGCTTCGACCATTACTCAGCAGCTCGTGCGCAATACCATCCTTTCTGAAGAGCAGTTTGATGTCACCATTGAACGTAAGGTTCGCGAGGCATTCTTGGCTCTTAAGATGGAAGAGATCTTTAATAAAGACGAGATCTTGATGATGTATCTGAACACCATCTATTACGGCCATGGAGCCTATGGCATCCAAACCGCTGCAGAAACCTACCTCTCCAAATCGGCAGAGGATCTGAGCCTCGCTGAGGCTGCACTGCTCATTGGTCTGCCCAATGCGCCCTCTCAGTACGACCCAACCATTAATCCCGATCTTGCAGTTCAGCGCCGCAATATCGTCTTGGATCGAATGCTAGAAAACCAGATCATTAGCCAGGAGGAGCACGACGCTGCCCAGGCAGAAGAGCTCACCTTGAACGTGCAGGAGATTCCTGCCAGCGGAACCCTCGCTTTCCCCTATTTTGTTGATTACGTACGTGGGCTTTTACAGGAAGAGTTTACGACCGACGTGATTTATAAAGGTGGACTCACGGTTAAAACGACCATCGATCCCACCATCCAAGCACAGGCTGAGCAAGCTGCCGTTGGTCGCCTTGAGGATCTGGGCGCAGACAGCCTCGATGTTGGTCTTATCGCCCTTGATCCCAAGACTGGCTACATCAAAGCCATGGTGGGCGGTCGCAACTATTACGACGAAGCCGGTGCTCACACCAACCATACGCTCTCTCGTCGCTCTGCTGGCTCTTCATTTAAGGGCCTCACGCTTGCAGCTGCCATTCATGCGGGTATGAACCCAAGCATTTTGCTCAATTGCTCCTCCCCGATGAACTTTACGGTTAACGGAGAGCGCTTTACCGTTCAAAACTACGGCAAAATTAACTATGGTGTGCGCTCACTCGCCGCAGCAACAGCCGTGTCTTCTAACACCGGCTATATCCAGGTTCAAGAAGCCATTGGCTATGGTGCCGTAGCAGATATGTGCAAAAAGCTCGGCATTAACACGACCGCTGAGCGTGCAGAATTTGTAGGACAGCCCAACCTGACCTTGGGTACCGCCAACCTTACGCCCCTTGAAATGGCAGAGGCCTATGCAACCTTTGCAAACGGTGGCAAGCATCGCAAGGCCGTTGCCATTACTGAGATTCTCTCGCGCGATGGCAAGACGCTCTATCAACACGATGATAAGCCTGACCAGGTGCTCTCAGCAGGCGAGGCTGCTGCGGTAACCGAGGTGCTGAAAGGCGTGTTGCACGGCGGTGGTACTGGTGCTGGCTTTGCTCCAAGCGTGAACCAACCCGCTGCAGGTAAGACCGGTACGGCTGGTAACAACGGCATTACGACTGACCTCTGGTTTGTTGGCTATACCCCGCAGCTTTGCTGCGCCATCTGGACTGGTCATTCTGGAAGCAATGCCAATATTGGCTACAACACTCACGCCCTGCCGCTGCCGATTTTTAGAAACTTTATGACCGCTGCGCTTGAAGGCGTGGAGCGTGAAGAATTCCCCACAGGAGACGCACCAGCATATAAGGAAAATACTCGTTGGAAGTTCTCTAAGCCTCTTGTGAAAGAAGAGGACGAGAAGGACGAAGATGAGGAAGAGGAAGTTGAGGAGACAGAGGAACACGGCCAAAACCAGGGCAACCTGCCTAACGCCGATATTCCAGAAAATCCTCAGCCGGGTACTCATAACCAACCAAGCACTGGTGGCCACAACGAGAACCCCGATGACGATCGAGACGACTTTGAGGAGTAGCTCGCGTATAGATTGAAACAAGAGCTTCGACCTCGATGGTAGGTACGAGCACGCATCAAAGTGAGATGCATCTGCTCGTACCTACTTTTCGTATGTGCGCCAAGTTATTTGCGAACACTCCTGAGCTTACTGATCATGCCCTCAAAGCGCTCCCCATCCTCTGCCGTGCTCGCAATCACCAAAATCGTATCGTTGCCAGCAAGCGAGCCCAAAACATCAGGCATCTCGGCTCCGTCGATCGCAGCTGCAATACCTGAGGCAGTGCCCGGCTGAGCTTTCACAATCACCAGGTTATCCGAACGCTGAACGCCTACTACCAACTCAGAGACCATCCGCTGCAGGTGCAGATCTTCGGCCAAGACATAGATGCCCTCGGGCAGCTTTCTGAGACCCATGTCTGCAATATCGCGCGAGACCGTAGCCTGCGTGCACTCAAAACCGTACTCACGCAATTCGTCCACCAACATGCGCTGCGTACGAATATCCTTATCGCGCACAATCTCACGAATTGCATCCTGGCGATTATTTCGCTTCTTAGCCATCTTGTACCTTCCATCTTCGTTCAGTATTGGATATACATCGACACGGCAGTCGACGTTGTTTTCTATATCTTATCTCTTCTTACTCAGATATTCCTATACACCCAGAAGAAACCTATGCTCACTGCATAGCTTATACGTATCGTGCATTCTGAACGTATATTAAAACCTTGCATAAATCATCCGAATAAACGGACAACTGACGCGAGCTGCCCCAGCTGATGTGCCCTGAGTGAGAGAGGGATGATAAGGCAGTATGCCGTGAAGAAACGAGTGCTCAACAGTGCTGGACAGTGGCGCATGTGGGAAAGCATGAGCCCTATTCCAGCATCTTCTACCTGCGGGAAGGTATTCAAGAAACAACAATCGAGCGAGCAAGAAGCCAAGCTGAGAGGGCTCTGCGCAACATTCACACCTTACGCAGGTGATCCCTCCAAAGAAAAGGGTGTAAAGAAACGCTCCGTCAGCCCGTGAATCCACGCACCCATGCAACATGCAAGAACGGATCGGCAAGCGATGGCTCCAAACATAGGGCCAAACTCCCGGCTCGAAGAGCGAAGCTTTTCAATTGAGATACGTGTTGATGCCGTATCAATCATGCGTTGAACAAGGCGACGGCGCTCAGGTGCGGTAAGCGCTGCTGTGGGGGCACAGGCATTTTCAATACAGCTGATTACATCGAGCAAATGATGGCGATGCAAGGCCTCAACCGTGGCTGGATCATCCAATAAATCCCAACGAGCCACCAAGTCTGCGAGCAGCATATGATGACGCTCGCAGCGACCATAGAGCTCAGCATCAAAACGGACGGGCTTTCTTTGCATGACCCCATCGTTATAACGCGCATCATGCACCAAGCTCAGCGAATCAAGGTTTTGAGCAACAGCGACGAGCAGCTCAAACGCATCAGCTGCACCCTGTTCTGCTGCCTGCTGTGCGGCAGCGGCAGGCATGAGCACGCCGGTACCCTGATTCAACATACCTGAAGCAATGAGCTCCATAAAGGCCTGGCGCGCATGCTGGACATCTGTATGCGGACGTGAAGGCAACGCGCGTGTATGAACATCCCGGTCAGTCTGAGCATGCTGGCTCACGCGTTCGGGAACCAACACATGAAGACCAGGAGCGGAAGGATTATCTAAGCCCTCTGCAGCAGGTACCGTCACTGATGGACGGCTCGAGGCCTCTGCTACCAATTGTGCCTGCAAAAAATCAGGCCCAATCCAGTCTCCCGCCTCCATCACCATGATCTGAGATGCCCGAGCAGCCAGCACGCCTGCTTGCACAAGCGTCTTGTTGGCAGACCGCTCAAGTACCTCAATGCGGATATCATGCTCGGCTGCACGACGCGCAAAAGAGATCTCATAGCGGCTGGAGCCCTCTTCAACAACCAAGAGCTCAAACTCTCGAAAGCTCTGGTTTTGAATACTCTCAATGGTGCGAGCAATACTCTGGCCAGCATGTGTGACAGGCAGAACTACCGAAATCCGGGGTTTTTTAACGCCTGTTCGAGCCACGCAAGCCTCCTGTTCATCAGGTTGTTTGCATGGTATCGCAGAGTATTTACGCCCAAACCTACGTTGCGCCAGCGGCACATCAAGAACAGAGGGTCAACACGCCCTCATCATAGGACACACGCATAAAGCACAGACCAGCCGCAGGAGCAGTCGGCCCTGCCGCTTGCCTATCGCATGCATCAATTACCTCACGCATCCATGAAGGCTCGTGCCTGCCTTCCCCTATCTGCACAAGCGTGCCTACGATGGTGCGTACCATGGAATGCAAAAAGGCGTTTCCCGTAATGGTAAAGGCAATAAGCTCCTCTCCCAGCTGCACCTCACGAGCAAATGACACCGCATGGACGTTTCTATGCGTAGGGCGACCTATCGCAGAGGCAAGCTTACAAAAGCTTTTAAAATCCTGCTCACCCACGAGCTCGGCTGCAGCCAGCTCCATAGCAGCAATATCGAGCTCGCCCCAGTGCCACCATGTGAACTGCCGCGTGAGCGTGGGAGCCACCTCCCCGGTCGCTATTCGGTAGGTGTAGGTGCGAGCTCTCGCGTCAAATCGAGCTGAGAAACCAAGAGCGGCATGATACAGAGCCTGAGCTCCAATATCTGCTGGCAACAGCGCCGAGAGCGCCCGCATCCACCGGCGCTGACTCATCTGTTGCTCCTCGCACGTAATCGGAAAACTGACGTACTGACCAACTGCGTGAACACCCGCGTCAGTTCTGCCCGCGCAGGTAAGCTCAACGGGACGACGCAAAAACGTCTCGAGAGCAACTCGAAGATCCCCTGCTACCGTTCGAACCTCACCGGGCTGCTCAGCAAAGCCAGAAAAGGCAGAACCGTTGTATGAGAGCTTAAGCACCGCTGTTGCTGTAGCTTGTAGCTCATCGGTATCCAGCGCGTTTTCACCCACACCTAAGGACTCTGCAAAAGCGCATATATTGTCCGCGCTCGGAGCTTCCATGCGCAAAGCATGAAGTGTAGCGTTTTCGCTGGTAGCATCCGTGTGCACAGAAAGCTGCTCGCTCCCCTTTTCAGAGCCATCGGCATGCGAGGCACCACGCTCAGACGCCACGCCACTAGGATGAGATGTATGTGCTTGAGACATAACTGCCTTTCGCCCCTGGGAATACCTACCGAATAACCAATACAAGCATCAAAAGAATGATTGATGCAATCAGACCAGCTACGAGTATGCGCCGATCTCGTGCGGGAAGCGGGGTGGATACGGCAGGCCGCGCCGGATCAAAACCACGTGCCTCCATAGAGGCGGCAAGCCGATCAGCGCGACGCCAAAGCCCTGAGGTCAAGGGTATGAGAATGGCACTATGGGCTGCAATGCGCCCGAGAAGTGACCCGCGATCAAGCGGAGCACCACGGCTTCGCTGCGTATCACCAATGCGCGTATACTCCCTTGCCACAAGCGGCATGGTGGTAAGCGCAATAGACACCATCGTACGCACTGCGACAACCGAAGAACGCCGACGCAAAACGGGAGACACCAACTCTACTGCAGCATCAGCCAAATCTGATGAGCGCGTGGTACGCGCCACGACCTGAGCCCAGCCAAGAACAATCCCGAGCCGTAAAAGCGCATGGGCGCACCGCAAGGCTGCATGAGGATCAAGGCCAACAGGGCCGTATACAGCAACTGATGCAGAGCCATCGCACGATACGAGATTTGCCACCAGAGCGAGTATCGCAATACCCAAGGCTGGAAGTGGTAGAAGAATACGTGACCCCTGTGTAGCGCTTGCTAGAAGCAAAACGCCAAGCGGGATGAGTGAGAGCACAAGCAGAGGTATCGGAGCTACGAGCACAAGCACCAGCATACAGATAAACAGTGCAAGTTTTACCCGAGCGTCAAGCGGGTGCGATCCGCTCATAAGCGATTGCGAGCGTGCCAGAACAGCTCTATACGCGCTCGATCGTTTAGAGGAAGTGCCTTCAAGCTCAAGAACTGATACGCGGACTGTAGGCAATGCAGGGAGAGACCGCTCAGACTCAAGAGTGGATGTATGCGCTCCATGCACGTGCTGTGCAGGCATGGAAGGCGCTGGAGCTGGAGCGAGCAAGGGATTGCTTGCGCTCAGCGCAATGGGCAGAGATGCACGCCCTACAAACGCGGGTGTGTCCACCCCAGAGCCTGCTTCTTGTATCAGAGAAGCGTACTCGTCGGTGGTTCCTAAAAAGGCTAGCTGCCCTGCACATAAGCAACCAACTCGATCTGCGGTATTAAGCCACTCATCAACATCGTGTGAAACGACGAGCACCGCTGCGCCATCATGAGCGCACTGCCGCGCCAAACGATGCACATCAGCTGCGCCAGACGCATCCATTCCGGCTGTTGGCTCATCAAAGATATAGACATCGCTCCCTTGGGCAAGCGCCGAAGCAAGACAAACACGGCGCTGTTGGCCACCTGAGAGCGAGAACGGATCACGATCCAGCAGGGCGGCGGGCACCTGTGCCGCCTCCACGGCACGAACCATACGATCAGCCACATTCTGAGAAGAATAACCTGCTTGCAGAGGAGCATAGGAGATTTCCTCGCGCACCGTCTCTAAGAAAAACTGGCTCTCTGGCCGCTGCTGAGCCAAGGCTGCACATCCCGGCATGGCCGGCGCACCTGCAATAAGAACTTCTCCGCTCGAGGGGCGACGCAGTCCGGCTGCAAGTGCTGCAAGGCTTGATTTTCCAGAACCTGAAGGACCTATGATTAAAAGGATTTCTCCTGGCGCAACCGTAAGGGTAATGTGTGCGAGCGCGGGAGTCTTTGAGCCGTTGTGAAAAAACGAAACATCGCGCATCTCAAGCAGCGAGCCTGATGACGGGAAGGCACGATGTTCCTCGCTTTGAGTGGGCGCTGCACACACGCTGGCTGCACGTTCACGAGCAGCATGACCCTGACCTGCAATGCGATCCCAAAGCTCTTGCTTATGACTCAACAGCTTCTCTGGCCTGCCATCAAAAGCAATTTTTCCCCGATCGAGCACCACCACACGATCGGCAGCGACCATCTCATACGGGTTATGAGTCACGAGCAACACGCCCAGACCCTCATCATGAGCAAGCCGCTTCACCATTGAGAAGATCGACGTACGAAGGGCTGGATCGAGCATGGCGGTCACTTCATCAAGCACCAAAAAGCGCGAGCGCTCAGCAAGTGCACCGGCAATTGCCACGCACACGAGCTCTCCACCCGAGAGCGTCCAGACCTCGCGCTCTTCAAAACCCAAAAGGCCTGTTGCTTTTAGCGCCGCCGTCACGCGTTCGCGTACCTCAGACTCGGCACAGCCCCGGTTAATCGGTGTAAAAGCAACTTCAGATAAGACCGTCTCGGCAACAATGTGGTCGGTTGGGTCTTGCGCAACCGATGCCACAAAGCGGCGAGCACGCGCACGCGAACGACGTGTGGCAGCAGGATCCATACCGCATATACGAACTGTTCCCGCATCCGATACCAGCGTGGCTGCAGCAAGGCGAGCAAGGGTAGTTTTTCCCGACCCATTCTCACCTGCAAGTGCCACCAGCTCACCGGGGCACAGCGTGAACGATACGCCATCGAGGATTTGCACGTCTCCCATGCTCACGCGAGCATCGGTAAGAACAATAGCTGCGTCAGTCCCCGCATCCTCTTGGCCAACAGGTACCGCACGCAACCGATTGGTGTCAGAGGTCGGTTCTTGGAAGCTCTCTGTCTTAGAAACCCAGTCCATGTCCCGTTATAACCATATAAAGCATGTACGCATTCGCAGCATTAAGAATCAAAGCGGTAATGATGCCGTTGCGCATAAAGCGCTCAAAGGTCATCACTGCCATGGATGGCTCATCATTAAGAGCTGATGCCGACTTTTTTCCACTTGCAAGTGTGGCCAAACTCAACAGCAAGCAAAGGACAGGCAAGAGGAGGAGCTCAAAACGACTGCCCCAGCGCAGTACCTCCCCGTCCTGCGCAATCCTCATGGGTACGCTTTCAGCTAAGCCCGGAACAATCAGAGCCGCAGCCACCATAGGAATGAATGCCAACACGATGAGCACCATCGCCATGATGCCGCCACGCTTGCCAAATGCAAATATTGAGAACATAGTGTCTCCTCGTTTAAACGTTGAAGCGGAAGTGAACCACATCACCGTCGACCATAACGTAGTCTTTTCCTTCCATGCGGAGCTTGCCAGCAGCTCGAGCTCCCTGCTCTCCACCAAGCTCAACATAGTCGTCATACGAAATAACTTCGGCCTTAATAAAACCACGCTGAAAATCAGTATGGATCACACCGGCAGCCTCAGGAGCCGTAGCACCTTGGCGAACCGTCCACGCACGAACTTCCTGTTCACCGGCGGTAAAATAGCTCTGCAAGCCAAGGAGGCGATATGCAGCTTGCGCCAAGGTCTCAAGGCCTGAATGCTCAAGACCTAAATCGGCCAGATACTCTGCAGCCTCATGAGGCTCGAGCTCAGAAAGCTCAGCTTCAACCTTGGCACAAATGGGAATTGGAGGCACGCCCGCGATGGGGGTCAGTTCTTCACCTAAGGCATCTTCATCAACGTTGGCAACATAGAGCATGGGCTTCATGGTGAGCAAGAAAAACTCGCGTGCACAGGCTCGCTCCTCCGCGCTCATCTCCAGAGCCGCTGCTCGATTACCCTCATTCAGCCATGCTATGAGTCGGCGGGCAAGGTCGAGCTTATTTCCCAAGGCGCGATCACGACGCGCCTCCTTCTCCAGTTTGGGAACCTGCTTCTCAAGCGTTTGAATGTCGGCAAGTACAAGTTCGGTCATGATAGTCTCAGCATCACTTGCCGGGTCTACCCTGCCATCTACATGCACCACGTCAGGATCCTTGAAATAGCGCACTACCTCACAAATTGCATCCGTCTCGCGGATATTTGCTAAGAACTGATTACCAAGACCCTCGCCCTCGTTGGCACCCTTCACCAAGCCTGCAATGTCTACGAACTCAACAGTTGCAGGTAAGATTCGCTTTGGCTGCACGATTTTTGCAAGCTCATGAAGACGAGCATCGGGCACGTCTACAATCCCAACATTCGGATCAATTGTTGCAAATGGATAATTAGCAGCAAGACCGCCTTTTTTAGTGAGAGCGGTAAACAGGGTTGACTTGCCAACGTTGGGCAAGCCGACGATGCCGATCGATAGAGCCATGAGTTCATCCTCCAGGTGCACACCGGACAAGCCGGCTTCACAGCTAACCGCACAACCATAGCACGACAAGCCCTGCTCGTAGTGGATGGTTAGCAAAGCACCTTAAGCGTCAGAAGAGCCGCTCACTTCTGCAAGAATCGCATAGAGGTTGATAGCGTTTACGGCGGTAAGCAGCGTGCCAAATATACATACGGCTCCAACAAAGTACCACCAGAAATCCTCGAGATCCGCTCTGAGAATCGGCTGGCCTCCCCTGCTATAGCACCAGTCGCGTATTCGGTACAAATCACCAGCTCACAACGATTAAGAAAACGCCCCAGATCCGAGCATAGCGGATCCGGGGCGCTCACAACAAGCAATCGCTCTCAGTAGCTGAGAGAACGGACAGCTTAGTCCTCGCTCTCCTCAGGGCCATCGGCGTCATCTGACTCAACAAGCTGGTTGAGAAGCTCATCCAACGAGGCCATGTCCTCGTTAATAACGCCGCCGGCCTTAGAAGCAGAAGAGTCTGCCGGGGCACCAATCATCTCCTCATCGGAGTTGAAGTGGCTGCGCGGAGCGCTTGAGCCGAGCAAGATGTCGTCAGAGCCATCTGGCGAGAAGACCATCTGCAACAGCTGCGAGAGATCCTCATCATCGGCAATGTCCTCAGGCTTATCCAGGATATGAAGCAGGTTGTGCTGCTCCAAGCCATCGCGAAGCTCCTCGATCGCCTTCGCACCAATGCCATCGATGCGCAGGAGATCTTCCTCAGACTTGCCAACCAGATCGCCCACGTTCTCAATGCCAACCTCACTGAACTTATTTGTCCAGCGCTGAGATACGCCCAGATCATCAAAGAGATACAGGCGTGCATCTTCAGCAGAGATGGTACGACCATTGCGCGTAAGGGATCCGTCTACGCCGCCAAACTCGTCGTAGCCAGCCCAATCGAGCTCTTGTGGCAGCTGCCCATCGAGCTCTTTGAGCTCCTCAGGTGCCCAGTCAGGCAAGGACTTCTGACCCTGAGCCGCACGCTCAATGGCGCGATACCCATCGGCTGTACGGTAGGTAAGCTGAGCATCGTCATAGGGCTTCAAACCCGTACCCACAGGAATCTTCTTGCCCACAATAACGTTGGACTTCAGATCCAGCAGGCGATCAACCTTGCCCTCAATGGCAGCCTCGGTAAGCACGCCAGCAGTGCGGATAAAGGATGCAGAAGACAGCCACGAGTCAATGCTTGAGGCAACCTTCAAGGTGCCCAAGATAACCGGCTCGGACGTAGGTGGATTACCACCCTCGCGAGCCACGCGCTCAACCTCATCGGCATACTCGTAGCGATCCACATACTGACCCAGCAAGTAGCGAGAGTCACCCGGGTTGGTAATCTGAACGCGACGCAGCATCTGGCGAGCAATGACCTCGATATGCTTATCGTTCAGGTCAACACCCTGGCTCGTATAGACGTCCTTCACGCTCTTCACGAAGGTGTGCATCGTGCTTTCAATATCGGTCAGACGACGCAGGTTTCTAAAGTTCACAAAGCCCTTGGTGATCTGATCACCAGCGCGAACCTCGCAACCATCCTCAATCTCGGGCATAAAGCGAACCGATGCAGGCACGCGCTTCTCTTCCAGTACGCGAGTGGCGTCATCCGGATCGGTGATCGTCAGTACGTACTCGGACTTCTCCGGCTTAATAGAGAGATGACCGGTGAAGGTAGCCAGATCGGCCTCGCGACCCAAGATCTTCTCATTCACGTTGCCAACAACGTCAAACATACGACCAACGGTGGGCAGACCCTGCGTAATATCGTCAACGCCAGCAACACCACCGGAGTGAATGGTGCGCATCGTCAGCTGTGTACCCGGCTCACCAATGGACTGGGCAGCAATAATACCAACGGCGGTACCAATGGCAACCGGGCGGCGGGTTGAAAGATCCCAGCCATAGCACTTCTGGCAAACGCCATAGTGAGAGCGGCAGGTCAGAAGGGCGCGAAGCTTAATCTTCTTGATACCCGCAGCAACTAGGCGCTCAAGATCGGCCTCAGACTCAATATAGGCATCTCGAGCCAACAGCACCGTGCCATCTGATGCAACAACGTCGTCTGCCAGGCAGCGACCCACCAGATCAACATTCAAGTCATCGGTGCCAGCAGCCACGAGGTCATAGGTTACGCCCTCGGTGGTGCCGCAGTCGTCCTCGCGAACGATCACGTCTTGTGCCACGTCGACCAAACGACGAGTGAGGTATCCGGAGTCAGACGTGTGTGATGCCGTGTCTACCAGACCCTTACGAGCACCGTACGTAGAGATGAAGTACTCAAGCGGGAGCAGACCCTCGCGGAAGTTTGCCTTAATGGGAAGGTCGATCGTCTCACCAGACATATCTGCCATCAGACCACGCATACCACCAAGCTGGCGGAGCTGCGTCTTCGAACCACGAGCACCGGAGTCGGCCATCATGTAGATGGGGTTCTCCTCGTCAAAGAGGTCAAGCATCTTAGCAGCTACCGCATCGGTTGCTGAAGTCCACTCATTAACAACCTCGATATGGCGCTCCTGCTCGTTGAGGAAGCCCTCCTCGTAGTACTCGTTGATCTGGTCAACCTTTGCCTGAGCGTCCGCCAAGATCTGAGGCTTATCCTCAGGAATTAGAGCATCCCAAAGCGAGATCGTAAGGCCTGCGCGGGTAGCGTAGTGGAAGCCAGAGAACTTAATGGCGTCCAGAATCGGACCCACCTGAGCCTGCGGATAGCGGTCGCAGCAGGTTGCTACGAGACGAGCCACATCGCCCTTGATCATCTTATAGTTGATGAACTCATAGTCTTCAGGCAGGCACTGACGGTTGAAGATGATGCGACCAATCGTCGTCTCAAAGCGAGCCGTACGTTTTCCGGTCACGTCAAAGTCAACATACTCGCCACGATTTTGCATCACGCGGAAGATGAGCTTGCCATCCTCCTCAGCGTTGGCATTCTCAGCGCTCACGCGAACCTGAATCTTGGCCTGCAAATCAACATCGGCGCGAGCATCGTAGGCTGCAAGCGCATCGTTAAAGCTGGCAAAAATGTGACCCTCGCCAGGCAGATCATCGCGAGCCTGAGTGAGGTAGTACACGCCGATGATCATGTCCTGAGAAGGAATGTTCACAGGCTTGCCTGATGCCGGGGAGCGCAGGTTATTTGAGGAAAGCATGAGCACGCGAGCCTCGGCCTGTGCCTGCAACGACAAGGGCACATGAACCGACATCTGGTCGCCGTCAAAGTCCGCGTTGAACGGAGCGCAGACGAGCGGATGCAGGTGAATGGCATTACCCTCAACGAGGACGGGCTCAAAGGCCTGAATCGACAACCGGTGCAGCGTTGGGGCACGGTTGAGGAGCACCAAGCGACCGTCGATGACCTCTTCCAAGATGTCCCACACAAAGCTGGCGCTGCGATCAATTGCGCGCTTAGCACTCTTGATATTCTCAACCTTGCCCAGCTCTACCAAGCGCTTCATAACAAAGGGCTTGAACAGCTCAAGTGCCATGGCCTTAGGCAGGCCGCACTCGTGAAGCTTGAGCTTGGGGTCGGTAACAATAACCGAACGACCGGAGTAGTCTACGCGCTTACCCAACAGGTTCTGACGGAAACGACCCTGCTTGCCCTTCAAGGCCTCAGCAAGAGACTTGAGCGGACGGCCACCGCGTCCAGAAACCGGACGACCACGACGGCCATTATCGAAGAGGGCGTCAACCGACTCCTGAAGCATGCGCTTCTCGTTGTTTACGATGATCGCAGGGGCATCCAGGTCAAGCAGGCGCTTGAGACGGTTGTTACGATTAATCACGCGACGATACAGATCGTTTAAGTCAGACGCGGCAAAGCGACCACCATCGAGCTGCACCATGGGGCGCAGATCAGGCGGAATAACCGGAACCACGTCAAGCACCATATTGGCTGGATCGTTGCCACCCTTTAAGAAGGCGTCTACCACCTCGAGGCGCTTCACTGCCTTCTCACGGCGCTGCTTTTGACCATCAACGTCGGCAATGATCTCTTTGAGCTCCTCTGCCTCAACTGCCAAGTCAATGCCACGCAAAAGTTCGCGAATGGCCTCGGCACCCATGCCACCCTTGAAGTACATGGAGTAATAGCGGCGCATCTCGCGGAAAAGCGGCTCGTCAGACACCAGGTCGCGAGCGGTGAGCTTCATGAAGGCGTTAAAGGCATCCTTGCGGAGTTGCTTTTCTTCCTTCATCTCCTCTTCAATGTCGATGATACCCGCAGCAACCTCTTCGGGAGTCAGCGGCTCTTCATCAGAGAAGTCATCAAAGTTCTCAGGGTCACCCTGGGCTTTCAGGCTCTCAACCTGGCGAGCGCACTCGGCATCAATCTCTTCCAGATCGGCTGCGAGCTCCTCACGCAGATCGTCAGCATCGGCCTCGCGAGCCTCGTAGTCTACCTCGGTCACGATATAGCTCGCGAAGTAGAGTACCTTCTCCAGATCCTTGGACTTAATATCCAAAAGACGACTCATGGGGAAGCTCGTAGGACTCTTGAAGTACCAGATATGGCTTACCGGAGCGGCAAGCTCAATATGACCCATGCGATCGCGGCGAACCTTGGCCGAGGTAACCTCGACACCGCAGCGCTCGCAGACAATGCCCTTAAAACGGATGCCCTTATACTTGCCGCACGAGCACTCCCAATCCTTTGCAGGACCGAAAATCTTCTCGCAGAACAGGCCATCACGCTCGGGCTTTAAGGTGCGGTAGTTAATGGTCTCAGGCTTTTTAACCTCACCATGTGACCAAGAACGAATCTGGTCAGCCGAGGCAAGGGAGATCTTTACCGCATCGAAATCGCTAGCTTCGAAATCTGCCACAGTGCTTACTCCTTCGCAGAGGTAGTCGCCACAGGCTCGCCGATAAGCTCATCGGCGGCGGCGTCGACGGAATCGATGATGGAAGCGTCAGCAAGGTCTGCCAAAACATCCTCGGTTTCGCGGTCAAGATCGTTCAGATCAATCGCAGGCTCAGCTGAGCGCTCCTGCATGGGCTGGATATCCAAGGCAAGGGAGCGGATCTCTTTCACCAGCACCTTGAAGGACTCAGGAATACCTGCCATGGGGACGTTGTCACCCTTGACGATGGACTCGTACGTCTTCACACGACCGATCGTATCGTCAGACTTGACGGTCAAAATCTCCTGGAGCACGTTGGAGGCACCGTAGGCATACAGTGCCCAAACCTCCATCTCACCAAAGCGCTGACCACCAAACTGAGCCTTACCACCCAAGGGCTGCTGGGTAACCAAGCTGTAAGGACCAGTTGAGCGTGCGTGGATCTTGTCGTCAACCATGTGGCCGAGCTTCAAGATATAGGAGGTACCCACGGTAATGGGCTCGCGGAACTGCTCACCAGAGCGGCCATCATAAAGAACTGCCTTACCGCGCTCGTCGAGCTGGGTCACAAAAGAAGGATCCATATGCTCGCCAAAACGCTCAGTAGCAAGGTTCAAGAGGTTCTTGTTCGCACGACGAATGACCTCGGCAATCTCGTCTTCCTTGGCACCATCAAAGACAGGCGTGGAGACAAAGAAGGGGCCGGGCACGTAGCGATCAGAGTCGTCAGACTCAGGATCCCAGCCTGCAGCTGCCGCCCAACCAAGGTGGCACTCAAGCAACTGACCAACGTTCATACGAGAAGGAACGCCCAGCGGGTTCAAGATGACGTCGATAGGCGTACCGTCTGCCATATACGGCATGTCCTCAACTGGCAAAACCTCGCAGATAACGCCCTTGTTACCGTGGCGACCAGCAATCTTGTCACCCTGCTGAATCTTGCGGCGCTGAGCCACATAGACACGAACCATCTCATTGACGCCCGGAGCCAGATCGTCTCCAGCCTCGCGGCTAAAACGCACTACGTCAATAACGCGACCATAGGCACCATGGGGCATCTTCAAAGAGGTATCGCGCACGTCGTGAGCCTTGGCACCAAAGATGGCGCGAAGCAGACGCTCCTCAGCCGTTAGCGCACTCTCGCCCTTCGGGGTCACCTTACCAACGAGGATGTCTCCCGGTCCTACCTCAGCACCAATGCGGATGATGCCGTCCTCATCAAGGTTGGCAAGCATGTCCTCAGAGAGGTTCGGGATCTCACGCGTGATCTCCTCAGGACCGAGCTTGGTATCACGAGCATCAATCTCGTGACGAGAGATATTGATGGTGGTGAGCAGGTCTTCGGAGACCAGACGCTCAGAAACAACAATACCGTCCTCGTAGTTGAAGCCCTCCCAAGGCATATAGGCCACGGTGAGGTTTTGGCCGAGGGCAAGCTCGCCGTGATCAGTGGAAGGACCGTCTGCTAGGGGCTGACCCATCACAACCGTGTCGCCAGCGCGAACAAGCGGGCGATGGTTGATGCAGGTGCTCTGGTTGGAGCGCTGATACTTAGGCAGGGCGTACTCGTCTAAGCCCTCGTCAGTCTTGACCGTAATCTTGGAGGCATCGGCAAAGATAACCTCGCCTGCGCGGCGAGCCAGCGTAACCTCGCCAGAGTCAATAGCGGCGCGGCGCTCAACACCCGTACCAATATAGGGAGCGGCAGGACGTACCAGCGGCACAGCCTGGCGCTGCATGTTAGCACCCATGAGGGTACGCTTGGCGTCATCGTGCTCCAAGAACGGAATGAGGGTCGCGGCGACCGAGATCATCTGACGCAGCGAGACATCCATATAGTCAACGGTCTCAAGCGGCACATCTGCAGGAGCACCAAAGGAGCCGTCAAAGTCGCGGGTACGAGCAACCACCGTGTGAGGACGCACCAGCTTGCCATCGGCGTCAAGCGCTACAAACTCGCCCGTCTCAGGGTCAAGCGGCGTGTTGGCCGGGGCAATGATATGGCTTTCTTCCTCGTCGGCCGTCATCCAGTCAATCTGATTGGTAGCAACGCCATTTTCTACCCGACGATACGGAGCCTCAATAAAGCCATAGTCATTCACCCGTGCATAGAGGGCGAGCGAACCAATAAGACCAATGTTGGGGCCTTCGGGCGTCTCAATCGGGCACATGCGGCTGTAGTGAGAGTTATGAACGTCGCGCACGGCCGTGGGCACATTCGTACGACGGCTGGAACCAGACTTGTGACCGGCCAAGCCACCGGGACCGAGCGCAGAGAGACGACGCTTGTGCGTAAGGCCAGTCAGCGGGTTGGACTGATCCATAAACTGGGAGAGCTGTGAGGAGCCGAAGAACTCCTTAATGGCTGCCACGATCGGGCGGATATTGATCAGGCTCTGAGGCGTGATCTCATCCACATCCTGGGAGTTCATGCGCTCGCGAACCACGCGCTCCATACGGCTCATACCAATACGGAACTGGTTGGCAACAAGCTCACCCACAGTACGAATACGACGGTTGCCAAAGTGGTCAATATCATCCACCTTGCAACCCGGATCACCTGCGGCAAGCGCCAAGAGATAGCGCAGGGTAGCCACAATATCCTCGTCAGTTAACACCGTGACATCCTCAGTCGTGTCAAGGTTAAGCTTCTTGTCAACCTTATAACGACCAACGCGAGCAAGGTCATAGCGCTGCGGGTTAAAGAGCAAGCCCTCAAGCAGGCTGCGTGAAGCCTCAACGGTGGGCGGCTCGCCCGGACGCAGGCGACGATAGATCTCAATCAAGGCGTCTTCGCGGGTCAAGGCAGTATCGCGCTCGATGGAACGCTTGACAATGTCGGCATCGCCCAAGAGCTCAATGAGGTCATCGTTGGTGGGTGCAATATCTAGGGCGCGCAAGAACATGGTGGCAGACTGCTTGCGCTTGCGGTCAATGGAGACTACGAGCTGATCGCGCTTGTCAATCTCAAACTCAAGCCAGGCACCGCGAGCAGGAATGATCTGAGCCTTAAACACCTGCTTGCCGCCGTCCATCTCCGTAGAGAAATACACACCCGGAGAACGAACGAGCTGAGAAACTACAATGCGCTCAGTACCATTGATGATAAAGGTACCAGCATCGGTCATCATGGGGAAATCACCCATGAATACGAGCTGCTCTTTGATCTCGCCGGTTTCCTTATTGGTCAGGCGAACCTCACACAAAAGCGGAGCCTGATAGGTCATGTCCTTCTCGCGGCACTCTTCTACTGAGTGGGAGGGATCACCAAACTGGTGCTGACCAAAGGTGATCTCGAGGACGTGATTTTGGCTCTGGATTGGGCTTGATTCTTTGAAGGCCTCAAACAGACCCTCTCCCATGAAGCGCGTAAAGCTCTTCTTTTGAACCGAGATGAGATTCGGAACCTCCATGACCTCGGGAATCTTAGCGAAGTTCACGCGTTCGCGCTCGGTGGCCGTCATGGCCGGGATAACATTTGCACTCAGCACCAGGTGTTCCCTCCTTTTGGGAAGAGTTGTGGGCGTGATCGACATCCACACGATGCCAGCCATCCTGCTGGTATAGCAACGTATTAGTGTATCAGCGATTTGCCGCTCGACAAGAAAGTTCTTGACCTGAGAGGCATTTTGAGTTAGCGAAAAATTTTCTCATTATTTTCGCTGGTTATATATCGTGTAGCGAACATATGTTCATGTTCTTTGAGTGAAGGACTCTCTGCACCTGCTCTTTGAGCCTAGGCGCGGCGAAGACCTCCGCGCTCCTCAATTGCAGACCAAAAGCCCTCAGCAAGCCGAGGATCAGCGGCTGCCATGAGTGCATTGGTCGCAATCCAGCCCGAAGGGGTGCCCGTGTCATAGCCAGAAAGCGGATCGACGACCACAGCATACATAGCCTCACGCTCAAGGCTTCGCGCCATAGCATCAGTAAGTTGAATCTCGCCGCCCTTGCCCGGCTCTTGGTCAGACAGCAAATCCATCACCAGAGGTGAGAGCAGATAGCGTCCAACAATATAGAGATTGCTCGGAGCCTCCTCAGGAGCTGGCTTTTCCACAAGACCAGAAACGCGCCATACCGCACCCGGCTCCTCGTCTCCTGCTGCCTCACGGCCAGCGAGCGAGCCTACCCGATCGCCTGCAATTACGCCATAGCGAGATACATCCTCAGGAGCGCACGGCGCAACCGCAACAACAGAAGCCCCACTGCGAGCAGCGCTCACCTCAAGCATTGCCTTGCAAATGTCTCGATGAGGAACTACATAGTCGCCAAGCAAAACGAGGAAGGACTCCCCTGCTGTTGCATCGGCAGCACTCCGAATAGCGTGGCCGAGCCCAAGCGGCTCATACTGATAGCGAAAATCTACTGGGAGATGACCAGCCTCTTCTACCGCATCTGCATACTCATCCTTACCGCGCTCGCGCAGCAAGGCCTCCAAGGGGCGATCCGGCTGAAAATATGAGAGCAACTCAGGCTTGCCAGGACTCGTGACAATGATTGCGCCATCGACCTCTTCTGGCTCAATTGCCTCCTCTACCACGTACTGAATAACTGGCTTATCCAGCACGGGAAGCATCTCCTTGGGAGTACACTTTGTGGAGGGTAAAAACCGGGTCCCGAGACCGGCTGCGGGAATGATCGCCTTCATGGAACGTCCTTTCGGTGGCGCCTGAGCGGCGTACGGAGGAGCTCGTATGCTCAAGCCATATCCTCTATGGCACTCTGACCAACCATCATAGCAACCAGACAGCCGTATCAGCCCGTCCTATGTGAAAAGCAGAAGGAGTGCAAATCATCTGAGTATTCCAACACAAATGAGGCAATCCTGAGATAGATATAAGACGCCCAAGAATGGAGGCTCCGATGGAGTTTATTGAAAGCAACCACAGCATTCGCTACGTAGACCATGCGGGAAAGATGCTCGCAGAGATCACCTTTCCCGAAACTGAAGCTGGCATTGCAACCATCGATCACACATGTGTGGATCCCACACTTCGCGGACAAGGTATTGCAGGCCAGCTCATGGAGCAAGCGCTCAAAGTGATTGAGCGCGAAGGGCTCAAAGTACGTCCGACCTGCTCATATGCTGCCAGTTGGTTTGAGCGCCACCCCGACCGTAGCGATCTTCTTGCCTAAAGCGCTCCGGGCGATCTCTTGAAGACGCGCGCCTACGAGCGGGCAGCGGATACGAACGCTTCCCACAGCGCTCGATCGCCCGGGAGCTTCTTCCAGGTGTACTCAGGATGCCATTGAACACCCAGCATAAAACGTGCCTCTGGCAGCTCAATGCCCTCCACAATCCCATCAGTTGCCTCGGCGGTGACCACGAGCCCTTCGCCTAAGCGCTCAACACAGCAATGGTGAGCAGAGTTCACCTGCAAGCGCTCCCGGTTCCCCACGGCAGCAAAAAGACCAGTTCCTGGCCTAACTTCAACCGGGTGAATTGGGCCGCCCAAGCCACCCATATGCTCCCAGATCTCTGTACCCTCGCGCGGTGACACCGAGGGAACATCCATATTGAGACTGCCACCTAGGGCGACATTCATGAGCTGCATGCCTCTGCAGATTGCCAAGAGCGGCAAATCTGCCGCCACCGCACGGCGCACCAGCTCAATCTCAAAAGCATCGCGTGCAGGACAGAGTTTTTCCGGCTGATCATATCCCGTGACACCCCATAGCTCAGGGTTAACGTCGTGTCCACCCGGCAGGGCAACGCCATCAGCCATGGCAAGATAGTGATCCAAAAGATCCATATCTTCAGTTATGGGCATCACAAGGGGTATGCCGCCAGTCTCAAGAATCGCTGCAAGAAACATCTCGTTCGCACCCTGGTCGGGAATGCCCAGCTCAGGTATGCCAGGGGGTAGCTCCCGCGTAATAACACAGGGAGAAATTAAAATCAGCGGACGTCTCATACGTGCTCCCGGATAGAGTCGAGAAACTCACGTGCACGTTCAGTTTTTGGATGCTCAAAGAACGCGCCAGGTGTCCCCTCTTCAAGGATTGCACCATCAGACATGAAGACCACGCGATCTGCGACACGCCGTGCAAAGCTCATCTCATGCGTGACCACGATCATAGTCATACCTTGGCTCGCGAGGCTCACCATGACTTCCAAAACCTCATTGATCATCTCGGGGTCAAGCGCGCTTGTTGGCTCATCAAACAACATGGCACGCGGATGCATGGCCAAAGAACGCGCAATGGCCACACGCTGCTGCTGACCACCAGAAAGTTGAGCCGGAACCTTTTTGGCCTGTGATGCAACACCCACCCGCTCAAGGAGCTCTAAAGCCTCGCGCTCCGCCTCGGCCTTACTTACGCCTAACACCTCAGTGGGACCAATCGTTACATTGCGCAACACACTCATATGGGCAAAGAGGTTAAAGCTCTGAAAGACCATACCGAGCTCTGCGCGAACAGCTGCGAGCTCATGACCCTCCTCGGGCAATGGCTCTCCCAAAATGAGAATCTCGCCTGAGTCAATCCGCTCGAGGCGGTTAATTGCTCGGCAAAGCGTCGACTTACCAGAACCAGAAGGTCCAATGACCACGACGACCTCACCTGGCATCACAGAAAGACTGACGTCTTTGAGCACATGTGCGTCGCCAAAACACTTTTCTACGTGGCGCAACTCAATGACAGGCACGTCTGTATTCATGTCGTTCATAACCTCCGATCACACCTCTCACATGCTAGAGATCGTATTGGCTGCATACCTATAAGGCACTCGCCGCAAGATCATCTGCACGCTCCTGTCCTGAGCGCCGCGCCATGGTAACGGCCACATGATTGATAGCGTAGTTCAACAGGATATAGATAACCGCAATAACAAAATAGGTTGAAACCAAGGCATCATAGTTTGTAATGAGCACGCGCCCGTTTTGCAGCAGATCAGGGTAGCTCACCACATAAGCAAGGGTCGTATCTTTGACCACAACTACGAGCTGAGAAATTAAGGACGGAATAACGTAGCGCACACCTTGGGGAACTACAATGAGCATGAGGGCACGAAATGGCCGCATGCCAATTGAGAGTGCTGCCTCGGTTTGACCAGCAGGAACAGCATTGATACCAGCGCGAAGCACTTCAGCTAAAACACCTGAAGCTCCAAGGGCTACCGGCAGCGTGATCATCCAAAAAGCGGGAAGCTTAATGCCGTATTGCGGAACCACCAAAAAGAAAAAGTAGATGAGCAGAAGACTGGGCACGCCACGGAAAAAATCCGTCGCCACGCGGCATATGGCAGCGATCGGCCTCGGCGCGCTAATGCGCCCAAGCATGAGCAAAAAGCCCAAGACGAGTGCAATGGCTGCTGCCACCAAAGAAACCGAGAGGGTGCCCCGAAAGCCAGAAAACAGAAACGCCCAGGTACTTGGCCAGGTAAAAAACGCCCAATAGCCCTCGTCGAGCTGGCCAGTAATCCAAAACTGACGAACAATCAAAACAGCGAGGGCAGCCACCACAACGGCCGCTCCTGCCGTGCCGATCCTGATGCGACGGCGCATCTTAGGTCCTGGCTCCTCATAGAGGGCATCTCGAATTGACCGGGGGGCTTCACCAGCTTGGCTCATCTCAAGATCCTCACCTTCCGGTCAAGCCGCGTCCCCACAAAGCCAATTGCTGCAGCGGTCAGCGCATAGCCTGCGGCAGAGATAGCAAATGCAAGAATGCCACCCGTAGAACGGGTATTAATAAACGACACGACGCCGGTGAGCTCTGGGGTATCAAGCGGTACCTGAGAGCCAATGGCAGTGGTGAGCATGACAGCAATAAGCAAATTCGTCATGGGCAAAACCGTTGTGCGGAGCGCCTGCGGGATTACCACGCGCGCCAAAATACTTTTAAATGACATTCCCAGCGAGCGCGCAGCTTCGATTTGACCAACGCCGATCGTATTGATGCCACTCATAAAATTCTCTGATCCAAACGCAGCAGCTGCCAGCACCACGGTAAGCATGACGCTCGGTAAATAATCGAGGGTGATATTCAAAAACGGAAGCGCATAGACCGTGATAATGAGCAGAGAAATGACCGGAATATTCCGAAAAATCTGAACGTATAGATCACCTAAGAAGCGCAGTGGCCGAAAAGGAGAGACCCGAAGAACCGTAATAGCAGCAGCAAGCAGCATCACAGCCACGAAGCAAACTGCCGTCATCCCCCAAGTAGCCACGAGGGCAGAAAGATAATTCGTACCATATGCGGAAAGCAACTCCGCGAGACCCATGCACCCTCCCTCGATACGTTAGGGCCGCCACAATCGGGCGACCCTAACGATCATAGCCCGCACTAAACGCCGAGTCGTTACAAGCGGTGCGGATTTTTCAATCGTTAACGCTTAGGCACCAATGGCCGGGGGTACCGGAACCTCATGCACGTCAGCTCGCTCGCCGATGCAGATCTTCCACAGCTCCTCCCAGGTACCGTCTTCTTCAATCTTGCGCAGGAAGTCGTTTACAAAAGTAACGCCATCGGAGTTGAGTGGTAACCCAATACCGTAGGGGTCAACCGGCCCAAAGGCCTCTCCTACCAGCTTGTATTTACCAGGCTGCTTGATCATGGAACCAAGGTGCATATTCCGATCGATCACATAGGCATCCACGCGCTTTTGCATAAGGGCACTGCGCGCCTCTTCATCGGTCTTAAACTCCTGGAGCTTAGCCTCAGGCACCAGCTTTTCCATCAGTGCGGGGCCGGTAGAACCAGACTGAACGGCAACCTTTTTACCCGCCAGATCATCCACGCCAGAAATGCCATTCTCATCTTTGAGAACCAAAATTGCCTGCTGCGTCTCATAATAAGGGCCGGCAAATGAGATTACTTTCTTGCGATCATCGGTAATGGAATAGGTAGCAAATACGGCATCTACCTGATCGTTCTGCAGGACGGATTCACGCGTATCTGAGGTTACCTGCGTGCCTTCATGCTTGGACTCATCGCCCAAAATGTAGCGTGTGAGCAACTGAGAAATACCTGCGTCAAAACCACGCAGCTTGCCATCCTTCTCATCAAGCAAGCTAAAGAGTGTAGAGGTATGCACTTCACCAAGGCGGATTTTACCCGCGTCATGAATACGCTTCGCCCATGCATTTGCTTCAATGCTTGCTGCATCTGCCACCGCACCCGATGCAATTAACTTGTCGTAGGCTGCCGCATTAATGGCCACCGTCGAATCTTTCTCAGACCCCGCTCCAGCTGCAGAGCCCGCTGGCTGCGATGAGCCGCCTCGTCCACATCCTGCAAGACCAACCGCAGCAATAAGGCCTGCTGCCCCCATACTCAGAGCCTTCCTTCGGCTCATAGTGAACATATTCGATGCAGAGGTTTTCATAGGTGCTCCTTCCCCTCTGTGTGGGGGGATTATCCCCTCCAAAAGCCCAAACATAAGGATATTTTTTCCTCTCTGAGCTGAGCTTGGAGGTATTCTACCTAAGTAGCCACAAGTCTATTCACGCGAGGAGCAGGCTTTTCAGCTGCCTCTACCCGTCTCGCGCTGCTCGCATTGTTACGGTTGCCAACAGAGCAGCATGGTCGAACCCGCTATGATCGTTCGCCAGAAATATTCTAATATTTGACGTACCGTTTATCGTCAAATTTTACCTTTACCGATCAAAACAGACGAATAGTGAGAAATAGATAAGATCTACGTAGAACTTACTCGTATCTCCACGCGATCAACCGCCTATACCAAGGAGGTGCAGGTATATGCCGCATACTATGAAGCGAAGGATCCTTCTTATTCTGAGCGCTGCTGTATCAGCTCTGGTTGTCGTTCTGCTCTTTATGCTTATCGGGCAGCAAAATAAGTTCGCTAACATGATTCGTGGCATACAGGAAGGTTTTGAGCTCAAAGGAACATACGTCCCTTACAGTGGATCAGGCCCTATATCGCGCGATCCATCGGTATCAATTTATTTTGATGATAGTGCCGAAGATGCCACGATTACCTGGGGATCACGTACGAGAGAAACCTTTTATGTAACCGGCACCGCCACTGCGACTGAAGATCCGCATATCTACATGCTTACAAAAGCAACAGTCGAGCGATATGGCATCGTTCATCTCAACTATATGAATGCGGGGGAAGGCATGCTGTATTTCAGCAAGGATGGCGAACATTTTGAGCGATATGCATTGATGGATGAGCATATTGCGCAAGATATGACGGATCCTAAAGAGTTTCAGCGCACACCTGAAGCAACCTCATAAGTAACCCCTCACACTCGTATGGGTCCACCGCACGCAAAGCCCCCGCCTTGCCCGTTCAACAACGGAAACAAGACGGGGGCTTTAACTCAAAGGTAACGAGCTAAAGGATGCTACTTACTTTACGGAAACAGCAGCGCCGGCAGCCTCGAGCTTCTCCTTGGCGGCATCGGCGTCCTCCTTCTTCACACCCTCGAGAACAGCCTTGGGAGCGCCCTCGACGACCTCCTTGGCCTCCTTCAGGCCAAGGCTGGTGAGCTCGCGGACAACCTTGATGACCTGGATCTTATTGTCGCCGAAGCCCTCGAGAACAACGTCAAACTCGGTCTTCTCCTCCTCAGCAGGAGCAGCAGCGGCCGGTCCTGCAACAACAGCAGCAGGAGCAGCAGCGGAAACACCAAAAGTCTCCTCAATTGCCTTAACAAGCTCGGAAGCCTCGAGCAGAGTCATTTCCTTCAGAGCCTCAATGATCTCATCGGTGGTGAGCTTAGCCATAGTTCAAATCCTTTCGGTTCCCGCCCATTTAGGTGCGGGGATCTGTCGATGTTGTCACGCAAGATGCGTAACGGATGCGCACATACGCGCAGAGTTAGGCCGCCTTCTGGTCGGATACCTGCTGAATAGAGCGGGCAAGACCGGAAGATACGCCATTGACGCACACGGCGAGATCGCGAGCGAAGCCATTGATGAGGCCAGCGAGCTGACCGAGGAGCTGATCCTTGGTGGGAAGCTCGGCAATAGCCTTAACATCGTCTGCCGTAACTGCCTTACCCTCAGAAATACCGCCCTTAACCTCGAGCACGTTCCTGGTCTTAGCGGAGAAATCCTTGAGTACCTTAGCGGCCTCAACGGGCTCATTCTCGTAGAAGACATAGGCGATCGGGCCAACGAGCAACTCATCAAGATTGGGCTGCTCCTGGTTTTGGAGGGCGATGCGCGCGAGATTGTTCTTGTAGACCTTCATCTCAGCGCCAACCTCACGAAGCTGCTTGCGCAGATCCTGAGCCTGCTTCACCGTCAGACCTTTGTAGTTGACGACAAAGACACCAGCGTTCTCTGCGATGCGAGACTCGATCTCGGCAACGCGGTCGATTTTGTACTGCTTGACTGCCATATCTATACCTCCTCTCTCAACTTTTCTGGCACGACCCGCGCAGATGACGCGGACGTCTCGAAAAGGAAACCCCCGCGCTGCAAGAGCGACGGGGGTCAGAAGTCATATGACTTTCGACCACCTCGGCTGGCGGGATACCCCTTTACGCCTTTGGGCAAGCCCTCTGGCACCGGCTGTCTCTGGCAGCGAATCGTGCGTTGAACATAGGAAGTATGCCAAGCCAGCTCCTGACCGTCAAGCTTAATCGTGCTCCAGGCCTCATGCGCACGCCTCGTCCATATTCACCTTGAAAAGCAGACTTTTATTTGGTACATAAATGTTGGTGGCTATCATAGCTACCTCCAAGTGCCGGGGGAAGTCCCCCGGCGTTTTTCACTCGCTTGCATAAGGATCCCATGGCGAAAGAACTCAGCATCGCCTTTGGGTTTAGATAAGCTGTTGCACGAAACGCTTGAGCCGCACAAGGCCCTCACGGAGATCGTCATCAGATACGCAGTATGACAATCGAATAAAGCCCTCAGCTCCAAAGCACGTGCCCGGCACCACTGCCACACCTGCCTCACGAATTGCCCGCTCACAGAAGTCTTCTGAAACAAGCCCTGTCTTCTGAATGCTTGGAAACGCATAAAAGGCTCCATCGGGAACCACTACCGGCAAGCCCATCGCTTTCAGCTCACACAAAACGAGTTCACGCCGCCTTCGATACACATCAAGTATCGGTGCTGGATCTACAGCAAGCGCGCGCTGGGCGGCTGGCATCAAAAATGCAGGCACTGAACTCACCAGATACTGGTGAGCCTTGGCAATTTCAACCGATACATCCTCTTTTGCTCCAACCCAACCCAAGCGCCAGCCCGTCATAGCCCAAGGCTTTGAAAAGCTCTCCACCACAATGAGCTGCTCGGCCAGGCTGGCATGGCGCACAGCCATTCGCTCAAAGCACGAGGTATAGACCAAACGATAATAGACATCATCGCACACCACATAAATCCCAGTTTGGGCAGCTACGCGCCTTATCGCATCCAGAGAGGCAGCGTTGAGCGCACAGCCCGTTGGATTATTAGGTGAGGTTATCACGATCGCTTTTGTGCGCGAGCTCACCACCTGTGCAAGTGCTGCTTCGCTGATCTGAAAACCTGAAGCGCATGTATCCAGAAACACCGGCTGCGCATGGCAGGCTGTCACGATGGACTCATAGAGCCCAAATGCCGGAAGCGGAATAATGACTTCATCTCCAGGATCGAGCAAAGCTAAAAAAGTTGCAGATAAGGCCTCGGTTGCTCCCGCAGTAACAATAATTTCTTGCGGAGAAAAGGCTACGCCTGATGCCGCCATGAATCGAGCAATGTCCTCCCGAAGGTGAGCGGTGCCATTATTGGGAGGATAGTGGGTTTCACCCCGATCAAGCGCATGACTTACCTCTTCGCAGATTTCCTTCGGCGTGTCGAACTCGGGCTCGCCTAGCGCAAGGGCAATACAACCGGGATGCTGTTGCGATAGTGCATGAATGCGGCGGATACCACTTGGCTGCAAGCGTGCAAGGCGGCTATTGGTTGGTCGGCGCATGAAACCCTCCCGTGACGTGTTGAGAACTAGCATAGACTGCCACACCAGATATGGACAGATCGCGAGCAGCTCGTAACACGCCTGGTACGAAATGCAACAGATCGTGAGGGATGCAACACCATGAAGCCTGCTGATCTGAAAAGCCTGTTTGATCTGCAGGTATGCTTGGCTCGCAGACGTGCTTGATCTGCCAGCCTGCTTGGCTCGCAAGTCTGTGTGACATGATGAGCCATGCGACGTGCTGAGGCTGCTTGGTCTGCAATCTTGCTCAAAAGAGACAGCGACTTATTAAACAAGTCTCGCCCAAGACGGTGCCTTCTGTCATGCTGGTTTTACAGAAAGGAGGACCGCAGATGCCTCTGAAGAAAAAAGATGCCACTGAAGCTAGCCCGGCGCACACAGCTGCTCTGTCAGAGCAACCCCATCGCGGCTCCCACGCTCGCTCCAGCGCTTGCACCAGCGCTCGCCCCAACGCTTGCACCAGCGATCGTGAGGCAGCTCCTCAGATGCCAGTCGGACAAGCAGCTCCGCGCATCAGACCGCATATTCCAACAACAATTGGACTCATAAATGCAGATGCAGCTGGGCATCAGGCACCTTCTCAGATCCTCATCCATGACTTTGCTGCAGCTCTGCTTGCATATAACGCAGCCTCGGCAGCAGGAATAGAAGGTCTCGATACGGCTCCGGCACTCCCCTACTTTCATATACCTGCTGCCACATTACCAGCAACGTACGGTACCAGTCACACGACCCAAGACTCGAGCAATGCATCAGCAGGACAGGATACCCTCGATACCCTTGCCACCTGCGATGCTCTTGTTCTGGCATTTGATGCGACGTCTGGACACGCACCCAAAGGCCTCATGCAACTCATTGAGAACGTATGCGCTATCAGAATGAATGGCAGTACGGGTGCGGCTCAAAAGAGCACCTTGCCGACCAGCTCACAAGCCTTGGTAGGAAACGAGCACCATGCCATACGCCATGCTATGCATAGGATTCGAATCTATGCTATAGCGCGCGTTGATGGACTGGACTCCCGCCCTGCATACCAGGCATTTTGTGAGATCAAACATGCCTTCGAACACATGCAAGAACCTACGCGTGAAGCTGCAGGAGCCATATGGTGCGGAGGCCTTGCCATTGCAGGCGGAGACCTCATCACGCCGCTCAGAAAAAGTCCTCGCATGGGCATGCTGTTGCGTAAGCGCTCAGGAGCTATGGATCGTCTCGTTGCAGCCGTGAGAAGTGGAAGAACAGTAGAAGACGCCGCTCATGCCTTTGGGTCAACCTCCACCCACGCCAAAGCTGCTGGAGAAGGCATCGTCTATGCACCTGCTCCTTTGCCTCCCTGGGTCTATCCTCTGTACAAAAAATATCTTCAGCCTCAAAAGGAGTACTAGCACATGCTAATACTGGGAATCGATGGTGGAGGTACTAAAACCTCATGCACGCTCTTTGAAATAGATAGCGATCTGAGCGGAAATACGACATCGGATACGCGCTACATGCCCAAAGACGATGCATCTCTTGCCAACAGTCTCGCGCCCCGAGCCTTGGGTTCCTTACGACTTCCAACCTGTCACTGGGCGCAAGCAGGAACCGAAGGCATGCAAGACGTGCTTTCAAAAGCTATTGCGTGGGCAGATGAACGAGCGGGTGCAGCTTCCTTTGGCATCGCATATGGAATCTGCGGCTACGGTGAGGGCGCAGAAATATCCCAAACCATCGAAGCAGTCTGCCGCACAGTGGCAGGTGGACGCGAGCATCTCATTGTGAATGACGTTGAGGCTGCTTGGGCAGGTAGTCTCGCCCTGCAAGACGGCATTGTCATCATCGCTGGTACCGGCTCAATTGCCTTTGGCTCGCGCCACGGCCAGCAGATGCGATGTGGCGGCTGGGATTATCTTTTAGGGGATGAGGGCAGCGGAGGCTGGATGGGAAAAGAGCTCCTTTATGCCTTTACTCGCCAAGCTGATGGCCGCCGCCCCAAAGGTCCACTTTTTGATCTCGTTACGCAAAAACTCAGCTTAGATGATCCCTTTGACCTGATTAGCTTTGCGCATGAGCACTTTGGTAGTCGAGCAACAATCTCCGCGCTCAGCCCACTGGTTACTGAAGCAGCAAAAGCAGGAGATCTTGACGCACTCGAGATTTTTGCCACAGCTGCCCAGCAAGAGGCTGAACTTGTGAGCACCATCGCAACGAACCTCTTCCAGTCAGAGGATGGCACCATTCCGGTGAGCTATGTGGGCGGCACCTTCGCTGCAGGATCTCTCGTTCTCGATCCACTGGCAGAAGCCCTGCCCCGCCAATGTGTGCTGACTCAGCCACTGTTTGGGCCTGAAGCAGGTGCCGCCCTCTTACTCGCTACCCAGGTGGGGCTCATCTAAAAGCTTGTAGGCTTAGGCAAATGTCTTAGCGAGGTAGGCAATAATGTCATCCGACTCATACATTGGCTTGCCATCAATAAAGAGGCAGGGTACCTGAGCCTTGCCGCCAACCCGCTCAAGCTCAGCGCGAGCCTCCTCGTCATTGGTGAGGTCTTTCAGCTCAAGCTCAATGCCCTTGCTTTCCATATAGGTAAGCACCTTGCGGCAAAATGGGCACATAGGGCGATAGTACAGTACATGTGATGTAGCCATGGTCATCTCCTAAAGGTTTGGCTCCGCAGAAGCGGCGATCACAGACTCCTATACCCGCCGAGCCAAAGAACCAACCCTCATTGCATGTACGGCCTGCACCCATGAGCGCGAACTTGCACAAACCATGCATCAGCCACGGCACATCAAGTACGCCGCACTAGTGGTTACCGACACGCGAGAGCAGATAGATCACGCCAAAGCAGAGGGCCGCCATGACTACCAACGTGAACAAGCAACCCAAGGCTCCTTTTACCGAGCCTGGAAACCCGTGCTTGCTCGCAGGAGTAACCTGGGCATATGGACTCTTAATATGAATTGAGCGGTTGAACGTATCGTGAGCTCCCTCAGCATACACCGGCTCAAGCACTGCCTGGCCTGCTGTAGCGTATGCAAGTTTGTTTGTACCTGCTCCACCTACCAGCTGCTCTTTCAACATGTCGAACACCGCCCTTCTCGCGCACCTCTTTCACCTTCTATTCTTCTCAATACGCATGAGCGGTGCCATCGATCTGGCTTACACCTGCCTTGCAGTCCTGTCACATAGAGCAACCCGTAATAGAGCACTCCGTAGGATATGAGCAATCAGCAGGTAGGGCGCAAAGTCGGGATGTCAAGAGAAAGCACCACGAAGGGTGAGCGAAAGAAGAGATATACCAGCGGGCAAAGAAGCTCCGCGCGAGAACCTCCCGCAAGGGCGGGTAAAAAGAAAGATATACCAGCCTGTTCAAGCGACCGCATCGAGCGCGCAAGGCTAAACTGCAAGCGTTATAAACGATCTGCCATCTCAAGCACTAAGCGTTCCGTACGCTCCCAGCCAAGGCACGCATCGGTGATGGATTGACCATAGGTGCCCCCATCTACCGGCTGGTTACCATCAATCAGATAAGACTCGATCATGAAGCCACGCACGAGTCGTGCAATCTCGCGGCTCCGCTGGCAGGAATCCACAATCTCGTGGCAGATCCTCATCTGCTCCAAGGGGCGCTTGCCCGAATTATCGTGATTGCAATCAATAATTGCCGCTGGATGTAAGAAATCAGCCTCGGTATACACAGCCACCAAACGCTCAATTGACTCATAGTGATAGTTCGGGTAGTTCGTTCCATCAGGCCCAATGAAGCCTCGCAGCACGGCATGGGCAAGCGGATTGCCCTGAGTCTCTACTTCCCAATTTCTAAATATGAAGGTTTGTGGGGCTTGTGCTGCCAAAATTGAGTTGAGCATCACACCCATGGAGCCGCCGGTAGGATTTTTCATGCCTACTGGACACGGAACACCTGAAGCCACCAAGCGATGCTCCTGATTTTCAACTGAACGCGCACCGACCGCGATATAGCTCAAAAGGTCAATAAGATACTGATAATTTGCCGGATACAGCATCTCATCTGCAGTAAACATGCCCGTCTCGGTAATCACACGCAGATGCATCCGGCGGATTGCCTTAACCCCTTCCAAAAGATCAGGAGCAGCTGAAGGATTGGGATTATGTAACAACCCCTTATAGCCCGTACCGCGCGTACGTGGCTTATTGGTGTACACACGCGGAATCACAATAAAGCGATCAGACACCCGCTCAGACAAAGCTGCAAGCCGGTGCATATAGTCAAGAACTGAATCTTCCCGATCAGCAGAGCAGGGGCCGATAATCAAGAGACGACGTGCCGGATCTTGCCCTGAGAGTACGGCGGCAACCTCAGCATCAAAGGCTTCTTTTTTCTGAGCAAAACCCTCAGGAAGGGGCATCTCCTGTCGAATATCTCGAGGAATGGGGAGCAGCCGCTTGAACGTCATCGCCATGTGAGCCTCCAGCCCATAGGTGTCTGCATCTCAATGGGCGTCATTATCACCCGGCTAAGACGCAAGAACAAGACCGCCGCGAGACCGTAACAATGCAAGCGGATCGTCAATGCACACAAGCCTGTAAGGCCTTCACCAGGGTGGGCGATTATCGAAGCACGCACGGTCACACGACCGATACCATGCAAGATGCCCATCAGTGCAGATAACCAGCAGACGTATCGAGATTACATTGGCTCGCACACAACAGTAAGGCACAGACCTCTCAGTATGGCTCAGGCTACCAGCTCAACTTCTCGTAGCCATCCTCTGTGATCACCAGCTGTACCTCACGCTGGGCGGAGTCTGAACCATCTTTCGTGCGCACCGTCCACCCGTTGGGATCAGACGTATCAATGTGGTGCTCACCAGCATTTACCATCGGCTCAATCGTGAAGCAAAAGCCTGGTGTGAGCACAGGTCCGGTGCCCGCCGCACCAACAAAGCTCACAAAGGGATCCTCATGAAATTCCAAGCCAATACCGTGGCCACCAAACTCACGCACCACGCTCATGCCCGACGCTTCCACATAGGTTTGAACAGCATGGGCAATATCACCGAGATGACCCCAAGGCTTTACTGCAGCTAGGCCCCGGCGAACTGACTCCTCAGTAACCTCAATCAAACGCGAGCGCTCAGCAGATATCTCGCCGATCGCAAACATTCGGGAGGAGTCTGAGAAGTAGCCATCCAGAATGGTTGAGCAATCAACATTGATGATGTCTCCTTCGTGCAGCACCTCATCATCGGAGGGAATACCGTGGCACACCACCCCGTTCACCGATGTGCAGCAGCTTTTTGGAAAGCCCTGGTAGTGTAAGGGAGCAGGAACAGCACCACGGGAGACCGTCAGATCATGCACCCAACGATCAATATCGGCAGTTGTGCAGCCAACACAAATCTTTTCTCCTACCAAGTCGAGCGCTGCCTTATTGACCTCAGCACTCCGTTTAATTCCCTCAATATCAGCGGGTGATTTGAGCAAAGCGCGTGGGAGAACATCCTCGCCCTGATCCCAAAGCTCTTGTAAGTGTGAATCAAAGGCAAGGTGGCACTTCTTATATTTTTTTCCGCTCCCACACCAACACACATCGTTTCTGCCGAGCTGCGGCTCACCGTCATACATAGACATCGAAACATCCTTTCTATCACCGCTATTATGCAGCAAGCTCACAGATATATTCCGTGTAAGGCTTGCGCCCTGCGGTCTTGTTCATCTTTATTATGCAGCAAGCTGACAGAAAAGTTACCTAAATCAAACATGAGAATAGTACGGAGGGCAGCTTTGAGAACATGACCGTACTCATGACGGTAGAGTCTTGGATCTTCATTCAAAATCCCCGTGTTAGCTCTCATTTTCCTAGTTGATATGTGTCTGTTATATGTAATCGCTAACACCTGCACAAAATCAGACAATCAGGCCATGTTGCTCGGAAATAAGTAATTGCAAGGACATCAGTCCGAGTCTATTGAAGGAGGAATTATGACTGACAACGGAATGCTTGATAAGGCCGCTGGTAAGGCTAAAGAGGTTGCAGGCGACGTCGCAGGTGACGGTAAGCTCAAGGGTGAAGGCCTGGTAGACCAGGTAGTGGGCAAGGCCAAAGAGGTTGCCACCAACGTTAAGGATGCCGCTGAGGACTTGGCTGAGGAGGCCGAGGGCGTAAAAGAGGCCGCAGCTGAGAAAATTGATGAGCTGGCAAAAGATGCCGAGGGCGCTGCTAAGGAGGTCGCTGACCGCGTAAAGCACGCCGTTGAGGGCAAGTAAGCTTTTCTCTCCTCAATGCATGGTGGGCACTCTGCAATACGCCATGCATACTGCGCAGAGCGCCATGCGCGCGCAAAAGATCGCAGAGGGTCAAAGAGGGTCGCCAAGCATTTGCGACCCTCTTTCTGTTCCCGTTCTTATACAAGCTGCGTATACAAGCTGCTTAGAACTCTACATTTCCAACGGTACGCGGATGAGGAATGACATCGCGAATATTTGAAACGCCCGTGAGATACATCACCAAACGCTCAAAGCCTAGGCCAAACCCAGCATGACGACAGCTGCCATACCGGCGAAGATCAAGATAGTGGCTATATTCTTGAGCGTCCATCTTAAGCTCTGCAATACGTGCCTCAAGCACGTCAAGGCGCTCCTCACGCTGTGAGCCACCGATAATCTCTCCAATGCCTGGCACTAAGCAGTCCATGGCAGCAACTGTTTTTCCACCCTCGTTCAAGCGCATATAGAAAGCCTTGATTGCTGCCGGGTAATCGGTCACAAAGGTTGGCTGGCGGAAATGTTCTTCGGTTAAAAAGCGCTCATGCTCGGTTTGCAGATCAATACCCCACGAAACCGGATAGTCAAAGTGATGCCCGGCCTCTACTGCCTGTTCAAGAATGGCAATTGCGTCGGTGTAGGTGATGCGCACAAAGGGCGAGCTTGCCACATGCTCAAGGCGCTCAAGCAGACCCTTATCTACAAAGCGCGCAAGCATCGCCAGCTCATCGGTGCAGGTATCCATAACGCGACGAATGACATATTTCAGCATGGCTTCTGCAAGATCCATATCGTCCGAAAGATCTGCAAAAGCAATCTCAGGCTCAATCATCCAAAACTCTGCAGCGTGACGAGCGGTATTTGAATTCTCCGCTCGAAAGGTTGGTCCAAAGGTGTACACATCACCAAAGGCCAGAGCAAAGTTCTCGGCATTCAGCTGGCCAGATACCGTAAGTGATGCCTTCTTCCCAAAGAAATCCTCACGGTAATCAATCGCTCCCGCCTCGGTGCGGGGCGGATTTGCCGGATCGATCGTGGTTACATGAAACATCTCGCCCGCACCCTCAGCATCATTCGCAGTAATGATGGGCGTGTTCACATAAACAAAGCCTCGATCTTGGAAAAACGTATGAATCGCCGCAGCAGCAACCGAGCGGATCCGAAACACTGCACGAAAAAGATTCGTGCGCGGACGCAGATGTTGCTGTGTACGCAAGAACTCAGGGGTTGCACGCTTTTTTTGCAGGGGATAATCAGGTGCAGAAGCACCCTCCACAACAATCTGAGTTGCTGCGAGCTCAAAGGGCTGAGGCGCATCAGGCGTGAGCTTAACCGTACCGGTCGCAATAAGGGCAGCTGATACATTTTGATGAGCAATCTCATCGTAGTTTGCCAGGTCATCTCGGTTCATTACGATTTGCAAATCGCGAAAACAGCTGCCGTCGTTTAAGGTCACAAATCCAAAGTTCTTCATGTCGCGAATGGATCGCACCCATCCTGCAACCGTTACAACCTGCCCCCCAAACTCCTCAGCATCTGCATAGAGCTGAGCAATCTTTGTACGATCCATGACCTGGCCTTTCTTTGAGCTATATGCCTTCGTGCAACTGCGAACACGTTTTGTACGCAGCGCAAGGTATTTCCGCTGCATATGATAACAGGGCGTGGGGCTATGCGGGCACGTGTGTATAGGCTCGCCGCCCGGAGTGCAGTTCACTCTCTTATATTTTCATTTCATCGCGCTGAAAAATCACACTACCAAGCATCTAAGCTGCATGAACGCAGTATATCCTGCGCTTCATGTCCGCGTAGCCGTCTATACTCAAGCCATGCTCAAACATGAGCTTAACCTTAAGGAGGAGGTAGCCATGCCACAGGTAGAAAAGTATGTATTGTCACAAGAGGACACCGAGCAATTTGATGCAATCATCCAAAGGCGTCGTGATGCAGACAATGAGCAAGCAGACGAACATACAGCACAGCATGGTGATCAATCCACGCTGCACTTCGCCTCTATCTCGTATGAAGATGCCCGTGTGGCAGATGCACAAAAAGAGGCAGATCAGCTCATAGACATGCTCATTGCCGCTATTCAAAGCTTTGATCCAGATGAGTTTGCAGATCTTGTTCAGTCCAACCAAGAAAAAATCTTGCAGCTCAGTTTCGTCGATCCCGCCATTGCCACGCTCGTTGTTATTGGATACCGCAAGGGCATTCAGGCAGGTAGTGGTCTTTGTATGCACAATCTTGGTGCTGCATATTATATGGGCAGCATAGTGGAGCAGGATTACCACAAGGCGGCCGAACTCTACGAGCTTGCCTGCAGGCATGGTTTTTATCTTGCCTATGTCAACCTTGGCTATATCTATGAATATGGTCGCCTCGGCACACCTGAGTACAAGCTGGCATATCAGTGCTACTCCCTTGGTGCCCTTCTGGCTGAATCTGCTGAGGCGTATTACAAGCTAGGAGATCTCTTTGCACGCGGGCGTTTCGTTCAGGCAGATCCCATCGTGGCTCGTGAGCTCTGGGAAAAGAGCTTAGAGCTCGCTGATGACCCTGCCATCTATGCCCAGCCAGCTCTCCGCATTGCAAAAAGCCTCATTGACGAATATGCACTTGATGCAGGCCTTACCGGAGATCCTATGCGTGCCTTAACACTCTTCCAAAAGGCAGAAATTGGTCTTCGGATCGATATTGCCAACGGCATGGAGTACTACCGGGGCAGGCTACAAGAAGCGATTGAAGGACAGGAAAAGGCACGCGAGTTGCTTGAGGTTGAAACACTCCGATAGCGCTAGAAAGCGGAGCAGAACTGTTTGGAGCTTCCCTGCAGGCCACACCCTCCAAGGGATTTCACGTACAAACGTCTTCAAAAGCCCGTTTGGAACTACCCCCCCCCAGCAGAGTATTCAGTGCAAGAGGCTTACAGCTTGCTCGAGCTACTTTCAGTCTGCTCCGTATGTGTTTCAAAGAATTTCCTGCCCAAAAGAACATGACGCTCATTGATATTTTCAAAAGCACAACTGGTGTTCTTTCATACCGTATGCATATCGAAACATACGAGAAGCCGTCTTCCTCTACCCCTCTGTTCTAAATATGAGCATATTTAATAGCCCCCTTGAGCAGCACAAATGAGACAATCAGTTCATTTCGACGCCGTTTGAAGAATTAGTCAGCATAATTAAACTTGATCTATACTGGCATTTGTACATAGTACTCATGCGATCAACGGCCGGGAACCGAGCCGAATCGGTTCCCGCCTAACCTGCGCGTGCAACCTCCAAACAACTGCGAAGGGAGCCTCGACGTGCGCAACAAGACATCTGCCACTTACGGAGATGCAATCCGTCGATGGGGCTTCTCTCCTGCCGGCCATACGCTTGGATATGGGCCAGCAGGAACCCTGTTTTTATGCGATAGCCCTTATGCATCAGGTGAATACTGGGCGTATTTCAAACAAGCAGAGTTTGCGGTGAATATGTATCGGATGAGCTTTAAGCATTCCATTAAAATGAACTATCGCAATCCACAGCATATTAGTATTGCCCTCTACGAAGCAGCCCAAGGCATTTCTCAATGTGCGGGAAGAGATCTCGAACCGGGGTGTACGAGCGTTTATACGGGCAACGGAAGTGAGTTTGAGGCTTATTGCCAGCGAGATTCATTCACGAAGGCAATTTCTATCACCGTATCTCCTGAGTATTATCATGACCATCTTGAGCCGCATTTTGGCACTCTCGATGAGCGTCGAGCTGACCTAGCGCGTGCAGATGGCAGAATTGATATTCCTGAACTTGCCTCGCTGTATCGTCATGTTCGGGCGTACCGCGGAATTGGCGAAACTGCAGATACGTTTTACCGTCAAGCAGTTGTTCAAGCATTTAAAATTGTATTTGCTGCCGCTTCACGCATAGCATCACACCCTTCAATATTGAGTGATGAGGATGCTGAGCTCATTGACTCACTACGTGCATACATCAGCGCCAATCTAGAGTCAGATCTCTCCTGCGGGACCCTTGCTACTCGCGCATACATCGGCCAGACGAAACTCAAGCGTCTCTTCAAAACCAGAACTGGGCTTGCTCCTAATGCCTATGTCACCGCTCAGCGCATGGAGCATGCAGAGGATTTACTCTCTACCACGCGCCTCTCAATCGAAGAAATCTCTGAACGCGTGGGTTACAGGAGCGCCGCTGCCTTTTCTGCAGCCTTTCGCCGCGCATATGGATCCTCGCCCAGCCAAATTCGCTAACGATTTTTTGCCAACGGTACACCCCGCCGCTCAAGCTTGAACGACGGGGTTATCACCAGATGGCTTACGTTAATAAGTTTCGGTTAGCTCAAACTCTCAGATCTTGTTATTTGAAACTCCTATTTTCTGTTAAATAGGCTGGTAGCAATCACAGAATATGAGGCGTTACAGAAGATGAACTCAACATATATTCCGCGCATTGTAGATCGAGAGCTCCAAGAACTTCTTGCGAGCTTTGGCGCGGTTTTGATTGAAGGTCCCAAATGGTGCGGAAAAACCACGACCGCACAAACCACCGCTGCCTCCAGCCTCATGCTTGCTGACCCTACGGGAGACTTTGCGAACCGTACCCTGGCAGAACTTGATCCAAGCCTGGCACTTGCTGGAGATCATCCTCGCCTTATTGATGAGTGGCAAGAGATTCCCAAGCTCTGGGGCGCCGTGCGCTTTGAGTGTGATCGTATTGGAACACCTGGTCTTTTTATTCTCACCGGTTCAGCTACTCCCCACGACAATCATGCCCCTATGCACAGTGGCGTTGGACGTATTACACGCCTCTCCATGGGCACGATGACGCTTAAAGAATTAGGAATCTCAAATGGAGCCGTCTCGTTGGCGCAACTCTTTGCAGGCAAAACCACTACTGGCATGGGCTCACTTGGACTCGAGCGCATTGCCGAGCTAATTGTTCGCGGCGGCTAGGCCTTCTGTCATCCATGCAACAAGCCGCCAAGCTGCTGCCCTTACCCGTGGATATATTGATGCTGTTTGTGAAGCAGACATCTCAAGCATTGACGGGGTTACCCGCGATCCCGATCGAGTCCGAGCGCTTATCACTTCACTTGCCCACAATGAATCTACGCTCGCATCGAATCAAGCGCTTGTGCGTGACTTGAATGGCGAACTCACCCGTCAAACTGCAGCCACGTACCTATCCTTGCTTGCACGCCTCCATCTTATCGAAGATATCCCAGCGTGGAATCCTGCTCTTCGCTCCCCTATACCGCTGCGCAGCTCAAAAAAGCGGCACATGGCCGATCCCTCACTGGCAGCAGCTGCACTTGGCGCAAGTAAAACATCCCTCATTCAGAATCCCAAAACGCTCGGGCTCCTATTTGAATCTCTTGTCCTCCGCGATCTTTTGGTATACGCCCCGGTATCTGATGCTCGTGTTTTTCATTATCACGATACGGCTGACTTAGAGGTGAATGCTATTGTTGCAAAGCGAGACGGAACCTGGCTTGCTCTTGAAATTAAACTTGGAGCTGCAGGTATTGATGCTGCCTGCGAAAGTCTACGGAAACTGAGAAAGAAGATGCAGGCAGAAGGCAATATGCCAGCAGTGCGGGAGTGCGTCATTATCGGCTTTGGTGCACCGGCTCATGTAACTGAAGACGGCATTCAAGTCATCCCAATTGACACACTCGCACCCTAGGCTCTCCTGCTTATCTACAAATCAGCACCATTGCTCGCGATACATTGCTGATACCAATAAAAGCTGTCTTTTCGGATTCGAGAAAAGTCCCCGCTGCCGTCATCATGCCGATCAACATATATCAAGCCATATCGCTTACTCATCTCACCAGTGCTTGAACTTACCTGATCGATTGGTGACCACATCGTATAGCCTAAAACCTCGGCACCCTCATGGATGGCAAGCCCCATTTGCCGGATATGCTCGCGCAGATAATCAATCCGATCGTAAAATGCTAAACCCTGATCATTTACCACCGTACATGCTGGATCGCTGAAAACTCGAGACCACGATATGCTCATTCGGTAACAAGAAAATCCCATCTCCGCCATGAGCGCCATATCCTCATCGAGATGATGATAAAAATCAACAGCCTCATGACTTGGATAGTGAGCCTCGCGGTTCAGCTTGGTGCTGAACATGCGCTTCTCGCCCACCGAGCACCCTCGCACATAATCTTGTATGCTCGGCTGTTTTCCATCTACATCCCAAGCACCTTCAAGCTGAGATGCAGCAGTAGCTCCACCCCATAAGAAGTTCTTTGGAAATGACATTTTCCCCTCCTCAGAACAGCATTTGCTGTTTCGCTTCTCTTTATGTTTTCAAATCAGCACTACGGTCGATATCATGACCAAGCCACTCAGCAAGCCGCTCATCTGAATAAATCAGCTCAACCGATTTATAACGATGCTGATAACCGTCGCCCATAAATGAGTGAAATGGCACATCATCCTGATACGTCTTTGGAAGATCTTCCTCAAGGCACTCAATCTGCTCTGCAATTGCCTCTACACCGAGCGGGAAGACGTCATGCGCCGGATATATCTCTCGGATCTCAGGCGCTCTTTTCAAAAGATTTCGCAAAGCGGATACCGCGAGTGAAAACGGAGCTTGCTCATCTGCAGGAAGGAAATACCAAACGTTATGCTCAGTTACCGCATCACCTGAAAACAAACGCCTGCGCGCAGCATCTAACAGCATGATATGTCCGTAACTATGCCCAGGCACATGAACCACTTCGAGGTCGGTACCGCCCAACTCAATTCGATCTCCATGGCGCAAAAACTTTGGAACCACGTGATTCAAGTGTCTATTCAAAAAGGCAGCAAGATCAATCTCATCTGTAAGATCGGGGCGCTTGCCAATGCGATATGAAACAGCGCGTTTTTTGAGATCATCCGCATCATTTGCGTGCATTTTTCCGAAATCAAGCGGATGGATTCCCACTTCGTCATACCAACTCGCCCCTAAACTATGATCCGGGTCTCCATGGCTTACTACAAGTTGTAATGGCTTATCAGTAAGCTCTCGTATCAAGGGGCGAATATCTTCATAGCCATAGCCAATATCAAAGACGAGAGCGCGCTCTTTTCCAATTATCAGGTAGCAGTGCACACTATCTGTCTCGGTAATGACATAGAGATCAGAATCGCTACGCCAAACTGAGAAAAATTCATTCCAATAAACGCAGGGAACAGCATGTTGTCATAATCAACAGTTGAGAACAGCATCATAACCAACGGAATAATTGCAAGATGCATGCCGGTAAGTACAAGGGCAGGTGTCAGGCAGCCCACAATAAGAACGCTTGCCCACGGAGCAACTGCATTAATTGCGGCAATTGCGTCCATCAAAAGCGTGCCCGCATAGCCACCAAGTGGCGCGGTCACACACAATGTAATCGGAACCATAATCATGAGCGAAACAAGCGGGCGAAAAACAAACCGAACTGCCTCGGGCACAATTCGAGCAACAAGCCGCTCAATATGGCTCAAAACCCAGATTGTTATAATCGCAGGAATTAAAGATGAAGCGTAGCCACCGGTCTTTACTGGTAGGCCAAATAGATCTACAAACTCCCCCTTACCAGCTAGATCAATGAGCGTTGGAGCCACTAAGAGTGCCCCAAGAAAAAGACTCATCATGGGGTCGCAGCCAAAACGCTTTGATGAGGTGTATGCAATCAGAAGCGGAAGAAAATATAAGGCTCCCGTTCCAACCATATTGAGCAGGGCATACGTTGAGCCCTCTGCATCAAGACCTCCCCAGCGTGTAAGAATCACCAAGAGCGCTGAAATGAGCCCGCTGCACATGATCAACGGAATAACAGGCCCCACAATTGCAGAGAGCATATTGAGCAGACGAGATATTGGATTTCCACTATAGGATTCGCTTTGCTGCTTTGCATTTTCATGACCAGCAAAGTGCGGATATTGATCCAGTAAAGGCTGATACACCTGAGTAACATCATTGCCAATAACAAGCTGAATTCCAGCTGCATCTTCCACAACGCCTAAAATATGCGGGTTCTTTTTAAGCTGTTCAAAATCAACCTGCTTGGAATCGTTTAACGTAAAGCGCAAACGGGTTGCACAGTGAAAGAGCTTCGCAACATTACCATCGCCTCCGACATTTTTTAGAATCTCACATGCGAGTGCGTTGTAATCTTTCGCCATTGCTATATCTCCTCCTCTTTACCTTCAGGCAAGCCTAAAGCCTGTATTTGTAGTATGTGCGTTACAGCTCATACTGAGAAGAGCAAGAAAATGCAGGAGTAGAAGCGAAACTATCGATACGATTGAAGCAATTCAGAGACGTATGAGAAAAGTGAATATACGTCTTTTCCTCGCTCATAGATCACGATCCACACTCGTTCTATATGCTTCCCCCGAAACGTCAGAGCAGGACAAATTCGATACATGAACGTGTGGTTCAAAGTAGTGCTGGCAACAATACACATATCATGTTCCCCAAGTACTTCTACTGAGAGGTCATCAGGAAGTACATGGCATAGACCCGCCAGTGCTTGGACGATAGCTGCATTATCATTTTTGGCACAAGCTTTAATGATGGCGAGAGCCGCGCTTTTCGGCGGCGTTTGCACCGGATAACGCCTTGCCTGCTCAGCTCGCCTGCTTGTGTGTACTCGCTCTCGAGCGTGCGTCAAATGTTGTAGAAGCTCGTCCGACAAATCAGAACTCACCCTATCGCTCACAAGGATTGCCTCTGGTATTGACAGGGCATGCCTGGGATCGGTTGCAACAACAATGTCGTAGTCCTCACATACGTGAGACCCAAGTTCTTGTAGCCAAGCTTCAGTCATACAGGAAACTGATGTGGGTGCTGGTGAAAGCATTCGTCGAATCACTCGCTGCAACCGCAAACTCTCTGCCGCACCATTTTCTGTAATCATCAATACGCGAATGGGCTCTGCATACGCCTCAAGCAGCTCAGTTACATAGGGAACGAGATATCCAAGCTCTGCGTCTGGCACGCGCTCTTCAAATGCATGATCCAAAAAGATACGAAGCACATGTACGGCAAACACCTGTGATCGAAAGAGCTCTCCTGTTTTTCGGCCATACCAGACCATTCCTGTGCACAACCTATTTTTCAGCCTTTTGAGATGGAGGGCAAAGGCGGTACGTATGTCTTCGTCCATCTCAACACGAGATCCAAGCTGGGCAGACAAAAAATCACTAAACTGATCTGCGAGCATCAGCATATCTGAGTCAAACGAGACCTGCGCGTCAGCCGTCGGAATTGATCCGAACCCGCTCAAGAGCTCTTCTAATTGCTGACACTCAGCACTGCTTAATACATAACCTATGCTCGAAAAAATTGCCTTTCGAATATCTGTAATGAGCGCAGGCTCTTGTGTCTCAACTACTTTATTTGGAAGGCAAAATCCAAAACACGATCGCAAGATAGCCACAGCAATACAGGCAACTAGCGAGGCTACTCCTGCCCCAGTCAGCCTCAGGCTATGTTTCACTAACACACCAATCAGCACACGTTCGAGCTGGGCAACGTCCCTTGTAAGTCCGTCAAACTCACCAATTCCTACGAGAAGCGTTGGATCAAATTGTGTACCTAGTATTTTCATGCAAAGAGATCGAGCAGCTGCCTCGTCTGCCTCAAGTTTGATCCCATAGCCCGGCCTGCTAACAAGGCGAGCACCTTTTGTTCTTGGAACAATGCGCTTTACTCGTGGAAGACGAGCAGCAACCGAAGAACGAGAGGTGAAAAGTCTTTTACCAATTTCTTCCATTCCCAGCCAGTCATCTGCAAAAAGCAAAACCATGATGATCTGGCATTCAAGCAGATAGGAAGCACCCTCCCCTGCAAGATCTTCTAATCGAGCAAGCTCATGTTCAGGAAGATCAGCAAGCGGCTGGCACAAACGATAGCCAAGACGACGATTCGATTCAATTCGCACCACGCCGCTCTCAGCATTGATGCGGGCAATGTCTGTCTGAACAGTTCGCAGACTTACGCCAAAGGCTCGAGCGATGTGTTTGCCAAGAACCCATCCGCGACAACCACTCACATAAGCGAGAACCCGCTGTCTGCGCTCTCTCACGTTACTGCCCGCTCTCCTGCCTCACTAACCAAGCAGCATGCGGTCGTTTGCAAGCTCGCCGCCAGAGACCTCTTCAAACTTTTGCAAAAGCTCAGAGACCGTAAGAGCTGCCTTTTCTGCCCCCGACACATCGTAGATGATTGAGCCCTCGTGCATCATAATGAGGCGATTACCAAGCCTAATCGCGTCATTCATATTGTGGGTCACCATAATGGTGGTAAGCCCTCTGCTCTCCACCAGCTCCTTGGTAAGTGCCAGCACCTTAGAAGCAGTCTTGGGATCAAGCGCTGCTGTATGCTCATCAAGCAATAACACACGCGGATCCGTAAGGGTGGCCATCAGCAAGGTGAGTGCCTGGCGCTGGCCGCCCGACAGCAGCCCCACCTTAGCGCGCATCCGATTCTCCAACCCCAGATCAAGAGAGGCTAAAAGACCGGGATACTCCTCGCGCTCCTGAGAAGAGATGCCCCAGGCAAGACCACGGCGTTGCCCACGGCGGCGGGCAAGTGCCAAGTTTTCCTCAATCCACATGTCTGCCGCAGTACCGCGCATGGGATCTTGAAATACACGACCAAGATAACGAGCGCGGGCAGACTCCGAAAGGCGGGAGATATCCTTACCATCAAGCTCAATGACGCCAGAATCGATTGGATAAACACCGGCAATCATATTGAGCAAGGTAGATTTTCCTGCACCGTTACCACCAATGACCGTTACAAAGTCCCCATCTGCAAGCGTGAGATCGACGCCGGTAAGTGCGCGCTTCTCTGTGACCGTGCCACGGTTGAAGGTTTTTTTAACATTCGTAAGCTTAAGCATCTGCCTCACCGCCTTTCGTGTAGCTCCGGCGCAACTTAAAGCGCTCCCACACAACCGGGATGCAGAGAGCCAGAGCAACAATGATGGCAGAAAGGAGTTTCATATCATTTGCGTTCATGCCCATCTGTAAGACGATGGCACGAATCAAGAAATACACGGCCGAGCCAATAACAGCTGCCGTAAGACGGGCAAAAAAGCTTGAGGTAAAGCGATGCGGCAAGAGTCGAGACAAGACCTCGCCGATTACAATGGCTGCAAGACCGATCACAATCGCGCCAGTTCCCATGCCAATATCAGCATACTTTTGGCTCTGACAAATGAGACCACCCGAAAGGCCTACCAGCGCGTTTGAGAGCGTCAAGGCGACCATCTTCGTTACCTTGGTATTCACACCAAGGGCGCGAATCATATCCTCGTTATTGCCGGTAGCGCGCAGGGCACTACCGATCTCAGTGCCAAAAAACCAATAGAGCAACGCGATCATGCCTACGGCAACCGCAACACCAATAATCGTTGCCGCCGTGCTTTGGGAAACTCCAGCAATTTCTGAGAGACGGCTAAATACCGTCTCATTGGCAAGAATGGGCGTGTTGGATTTGCCCATCACGCGCAGATTAATCGACCAAAGTGAGATCTGCGTCAAAATGCCCGCGAGAATAGCCGGGATCTCAAAGACGGTATGCAAAAAGCCGGTAATCGCACCTGCTAGGGCTCCAGCAAGTGTGGCTGCAAGGATTGCCACGAGCGGGTCGGCACCAAAGCCCACAACCAACACGGCGCACACGCAACCACCAAGCGCAAAGCTGCCATCCACCGTAAGATCGGGAATATCGAGCAGCTTAAAGGTGATAAACACCCCGAGCACCATGATGCCCCAGAGAATTCCCTGAGAAATAGCGCCCTGCAGGGCTAAGAGCATAACGTCCTCCAATAGTTCAAACACACAGTTTACAAGCTCAACACAAGCTCGCAAGCACACAAAAAGCCGCAGCCAGACCAACTCTTCAGAGGCTACAAAGCTAAAGCAGCGCATGCGAGCATGGACGAGCCTTACCAAGCCCCACGCGTACGAAGCAGGCTCAAGCGGCTCGAACAAGCAAACGATGCTTACGCCTTGAGCGCAGAGAGATCCACATTCAGCGCATCGGCCGTCTCTTTATTAGAAACAACCTTGAGCTCATCTGCAGCCATATGCTCAATGGGTAACTCTGCTGGCTTGGCTTTACCGGTCAAGATTTTAACAGCCATCTCGCCAGCCTTATAGCCCAGCTCTTCATAGCTCACCGAGAGTGAGAAAAGGCCACCGGCATCAACTTGAGCTTCCTCGCCACAAATAACCGGAACCTTTGCATCGCGCGCAATCTGGGCAACTTGAGCCATGCTCGAAGAAACCGTATTGTCGGTAGGCGCATACACAGCGTCTACCTCGCCAACTGCTGCCTCCATCATGGACTGGATTTCATTGGAGCTCGAAACACCAAAGCGCTTTGATGCAATGCCTAGACGCTCAAGCTCATCTTCTGCAGCCTTCACCTGAACTGCCGAGTTGGCCTCGGCGGTACTGTACAAAATGCCAACGAGCTTCACCTCAGGCAACACCTTTTTCATAAGATCGAGCTGCTCGGCCACCGGAGAAAGATCAGATGTGCCCGTAACATTTTTACCTGGTCGATCGCTCGCTTCAGCAAGGCCTGCCTCTACAAAGTCGGTAATCGCGGTTCCCACAATGGGAATCTCTGAAGTTGCTCCAGCAGCTGCCTGAGCTGCCGGAGTAGCAATGGCAAAGATCAAATCGTCACCGTCACCAGCAAACTTTGCAGCAATAGTCTGACAAGCAGACTGGTCATTTTGCGCATTTTGCTGGTCAGCCGTGTAGGAAATGCCCGAGGCATCCAAAGCGCGAATGAAACCCTTATTCGCTGCATCAAGTGCTGGATGCTCAGTGAGCTGTAAGATGCCAATCTTGTACGTAGACGAGCTGGTACCCGAGCCTGAAGGAGCAGAAGCGCCCCCGCAGCCAACAAGGCCAAGCCCAGCTACAATACCCGCGCCAGCAAGAGCCAGAGCACTCCGGCGAGAGATAGTACGGTCCTGCATAGGGATCTGTCCTTCCTTTCGTATGCGGCGCATATGTCCGCTTTTCTCCTTTTACCTGCTCAGATGCAAGCGCCAAAGCGCTCATACGAGCAGGACTCAAATAGCTCAAACGAGGCGTACTACACCGTAATATCTGCCGAAAGCCCCGAGATATCCACGCCGCAAGCCTCTGCCATAGCGGCATTTACAATGAGTTTGCACTCGCTGGCACTCAAGGTCTCAATTGGCATCTCAGCAGGCGTGGCCTTACCAGTAAGAATCTTGACGGCCATCTCACCGGCCTTACGACCAAGATCCTCATAGTTAATTGAGTAGCTCATCATACCACCGTCTTTAACCATGGTGTCACAGCCCACCACCGTAGGAATGCGGTTCTCTTTTGCAACCATGGCTACCGTTGCCATACCGGCAGCAATCGTATTATCAGTAGGCGCATACAGCGCATCTACCTTGCCAACGGCAGACTCTACCACCTGCTGGATTTCGTTTGAGCTGGCTACGGTATAGCGAGTGTGGCCAATGCCTCTTGCGTCTAAGGCACGCTCAGCCATCTCAATTTGAATCTGTGAGTTTGCCTCTGCCGTGCAATACAAAAGCCCTACCTGGCGAGCCTTGGGAAGAGTACGTACCAAAAGATCAATCTGGTCATCCACTGGTGTGAGGTCTGAGCTGCCTGTAATATTGCCACCCGGCTTTTCGTTACTTTCAACAAGACCTGCTGCTGCAAAGTCCGTAATCGCCGTTCCCACAATAGGAATCTCAGATGTGGCGCTGGCCACGGCCTGAGCAGCAGGAGTTGCAATCGCAAAAATGAGAGTGTCTCCGTCACTCACAAACTTATGTGCAATGGTTTGGCAAGCAGACTGGTCACCCTGGGCATTTTGCTGGTCAATCTCATAAGAAAGCCCCGATGCATCAAGGGCAGCGACAAAGCCTTTATTTGATGCATCCAGCGCTGCATGCTCAACCAGCTGAAGTACGCCGATCTTGACTGCCTTCGTGCCCGCGCCAAGCGCTGACCCTTCAGAAGAAGTGCCTCCACAGCCAGAAAGCCCCAGGCCTGCCACAGCCGCCACACCGGCAAAGGCATACCTCAGCGCAGCACGGCGGGTACAAGGTCGATCGTACAACTCGAACATGGCAAGGCCTTTCTCATAGAATCATCTAAGAGGGAAGTGTACGCCGCCGGGCGCTCATTACGAACGACCCTGCCAGTTATATGGGCTTTTGTTACCCGTTCGTTACATAGAAACGCGCATCTTGTTGAGTGCAGGCGCGCATCTGCGCGTATGATGATCTACCTGTACGCACGCACATACAAAAAGGAGGCTGTATGCAAAGCGGAACCGCACAATTTCATCCCATCCAAAACATGCCCTGGGGGCACAATGTCCTCATTGCCGCAGGCCTCGTACTTGCCACCCTCATACTCTCTCGCCTTTCCGCACGCGCACTCCGCCATCTGCTTTGGCGCAAAGACAATCAGCTCCCAACCTCGACCATCATCGTAAATATTGCTCGTGTAGCAATCTGGGCAACCAGCGGCAGCATCATTCTCGATAGCTGTTTTGGAATCAGTGCGAACGCCCTTGTTGCCGCCTTAGGTATTGGAGGACTTGCGGTTTCGCTGGGCTTTCAAAATACCCTCTCTAATCTAATTAGCGGGATTACTATTACGTTTACCGGCCTGGTCAAACCAGGAGACGATATTGAGGTCGGACTCGTATCAGGAACGGTACAAGACGTAACGTGGAGGCATACAACGATTCGAAACCGCGAAGGACGAACCGTAATTGTGCCCAACGCTATGATTGCCTCTTCGGTACTGGTGCGCATCCCTCAAGCAAATATGGTAAAGATTCCCATCTCAATCCCGCTTGATCGCACCAGCCACGCTGAGGCAGGAATTGATGAGTTTGCCGGTAACCTTGCTGAAGCAGTATCTCGAGCAGTGGAACCAATAAGCTCTTTAGAAAAAGAGCCGCGCGTGATCTTTTCTGAGATCACACGCGACTGGATTACTGGCTCTCTCATTTTGTTCATTCACGCCCCGGAGCGACGAGCCGCTGCAACAGACGCTGCCGTGAGAGCCATTGCGAGCACGTTGCACGAGGTTTCAGCCAAGGCGTGACGCGCGTACAAGCGTGATGTGCATACAGACGCGAGTACAAATAGATGCGGAATGCGCGAGTGCGGAGCGCCGGGCAAGGCTTCGCGCAGATGCGGGACGTGCGCAGGTATGAGCGCGCACAGGCAGAGTCTCGAGCAACTGCGGAGTGCTCGCAGGTATGAGGTGCGCACAGGCAGAGTCTCACGCAACCGCAAGCCGCGCCCAAACAAAAAAAGACCCGCTGGCCTTCCTATAACAGGCGGGAACATCGATCCCTCTCCTCTTACAAGAAGACCCTGCGGGTCTTAAAAACTACGGCCGAGGACGTGCGAGCTACACATCGAGCTCACAGCCGAGCCGCAGCGAGAACGCCTAAAGCAAGCGTGCTCTCAGGCGGTGAGACTTCAGACTCTCTTACACTCGAACCTGAAGCCCTCACCTTACAGAGCCAAGACAGCGCGTGTCTTAGTACATGCCACCGCCCTGCTGGCCAGCAGTGGCAGCAGCAATAGCATCCTCAAGCTGGGTGTTCTTAGGAACATCGGTTACCGTAGCCTCAGTGATGAGGATCAAGCTTGCCACCGATGCGGCATTCTGAAGCGTGGTGCGCGTAACCTTCACCGGGTCAAGCACGCCCATCTCAATCATGTCGCCCCACTCACCATTTGCAGAGTTCAAGCCCTGGCCAGCTGGCAGCTCACGAACCTTATCAACCACAACAGCGCCCTCAAAACCGGCGTTCTTCGCAATGGTTGCAACCGGAGCAGTCAACGCCTTCTTAACGATCTCGATACCAATCTGCTCCTCGGGATCGATGATCTCAATCTTGTCGAGGGCATCCTCAACGTCCATGAAGGCAACGCCGCCGCCGGCAACAATGCCCTCCTCAACTGCAGCGCGGGTAGCCTGCAAGGCATCCTCTACGCGGTGCTTGATCTCCTTGAGCTCAGTCTCAGTTGCAGCACCAACCTTCAGCACGGCAACGCCGCCAGAAAGCTTAGCCAAACGCTCCTGAAGCTTCTCGCGGTCAAAGTCAGAATCGGTGTGCTCAATCTCGGCCTTGATAGCGGCAACGCGAGCGTCGATCGCGCTCTTCTCGCCAGCACCATCAACAATGGTGGTGTAGTCCTTGGTAACGGTTACCGACTTAGCCGTACCGAGCATCTCTGCAGTAATATCTGCAACCTTAATGCCCAGCTCATCCAGGGCAGCCTGGCCGCCAGTCAGAGCAGCAATATCCTCGAGCATACGCTTGCGGCGATCACCATAGCCCGGAGCCTTTACCGCGCAGACATTGAGGGCACCACGGATCTTGTTGAGTACGAGGGTCGGCAAAGCCTCTCCATCAATATCCTCAGCAATGATGAGCAGACCCTTACCAGCGCGAGACACTGCCTCAAGCACCGGCATAATGTCTTGCACGTTGGAGACCTTCTGGTCGGTGATGAGGATATACGGATCCCGCATCACAGCCTCCATGCGATCATTATCAGTCACGAAGTAGGCAGACACATAGCCCTTGTCGAACTGCATGCCCTCAACGGTATCAATCTGAATATCAAAGGTCTGGCCGTCTTCAACGGTGATCACGCCGTCTTTGCCAACAACGTCCATGGCCTCGGCAATCTTGTTGCCCACCTCGGGATCCCCTGCAGAGATGGTACCCACAGAGGCGATCTGCTCTTTGGTCTCAACCGGGCGAGCGGCAACCTTCATAGCCTCAACAGCGGCGGTAACAGCCTTATCAATACCGCGACGAATGGCCAGCGGGTTTGCGCCAGCAGCAACATTGCGCAGACCGTCATTCACAATAGCCTGAGCAAGCAGGGTAGCGGTGGTGGTGCCGTCACCAACGGTGTCGTTGGTCTTGGTGGCAACTTCTTTTACCAGCTGAGCACCCATGTTCTCAATATTGTCCTCAAGCTCAATCTCACGAGCAACAGAGACACCATCGTTGGTGATGGTCGGGGCACCATAGGAGCGCTGCAGGGCAACATAGCGACCCTTCGGACCCATCGTAACGGTTACGGCATCTGCCAACGTATTGACGCCCTTAGCAAGCTTTGCGCGGGCATCGGTGTTAAAAACAATGTTCTTTGCCATAGTTTTCAAATCCTCCAAATATGAGCTGGATTCTTTTCCTTACTCAACCACTGCGTAAATGTCATCGGCGCGCATGAGGAGATAATCCTCACCGTCGACCTTAATCTCATTACCGCCAAACTTGCCGTAAATCACCACGTCGCCGGCCTTAACATCAACAGGAATGCGCTCACCATTCTCGGCACGCTTGCCCTCGCCCACGGCAACAACAGTTCCGCGCTGAGGCTTCTCCTGTGCGTTGCTGGCGATATACAGACCAGATGCCGTTTTCTGCTCGGCGGCATCAGGCTTGACCAGAACGCGATCTGCGAGAGGCTTAAGACTCATGGGTTCCTCCTTCATCGATGGGTCGGGCACGTGCTGCCCGCACCGATCACTCGTACGTACGGTGTGAATAGTACCCATCGGCTCAGAGCTATACAACGCAACATCAAAAAATCTAAATATCAGCACTTAGATTTTATGATGATATTCTATATAGGTAGCAAAGACTGAGAAGGTCTGTCTGGGCTGTACTCCTGAGTGCAAACGAGTGCAGCTGTGTGAGCCACAGAAACCTAAGGAAAAGGGCTGGGACATACATCCCAACCCTTTTCTAAACACGTATCCGTGCGTACTCACTAAGCAAACGTCTTGCGCATACAGCTACTAGGCCAAGAGAGCGAAACTTTGCCCTCTAACTACATGCTCTCGTGGAAGGTACGAGAGATGACCTCATCCTGCTGCTCGCGAGTAAGCGTATGGAAGTTCACAGCGTAACCACTCACGCGGATCGTAAGCTGCGGATACTTCTCTGGATGAGCCTGGGCATCCAGCAGGGTATCGCGGTTAAAGACGTTGACGTTCAGATGGTGACCACCCTTCTCGGCATATGCATCGAGCATACCAACGAGGTTATCAGCTTGAGCCTGGGGTACATCGCTAACCTTCATGAGTTCCTCCTTTTAGGTTGGGAACTGCGCGCATGAGGCGCAGCTCCCGTACAAAACAATCAACCAACCAACAACTACTTGCCGTCTACCGCACCCTCAGGAGCTGAGGCATCAGCACAACAGGCGCAGTCAACCGGATTCTCGAAGACAATATCATCCAGATCGATCTCGTTAAACATAACCTCGCCGTCTTTACCCAAGGCTCCCGGCACAATAGAGAAGGTATTGGAAATACCATCTTGAGCATCGCGGAACGGAAGCTTGGAAACAGAGGACAGAGAAGCAATAGCGCCGTGGCTATCGCGCTTGTGCATGGGATTGGCACCCGGTGCAAATGGCACGCCAGCTGCGCGGCCATCAGGCGTAGCGCCGGTCTTTTTACCGTACACCACGTTTGAGGTGATGGTCAGCACCGAAGTCGTAGGCACCGAATCACGGTAGGTTCCGTTCATGCGGATATACTCCATGAAGCGGTGGACAATGTCGTGGGCCAAGGAATCAACCCGATCATCATCATTGCCGTACTTGGGGAAATCGCCCTCAATTTCAAAGTCTACAATCACGCCATCCTCATCGCGAACGGGATGCACCTTGGCGTACTTAATTGCAGAGAGTGAGTCTGCCACAACAGACAGGCCAGCAATGCCAGTAGCAAACCAGCGATGCACGTGCTTGTCGTGCAGAGCCATCTGGATGCGCTCGTAGCAGTACTTGTCATGCATATAGTGGATGATGTTCAGCGAGTTTACATACACGCCAGCAAGCCACTTCATCATGTCGTTATACTTGGCCATTACATCGTCAAAATCGAGGGTATCGCCCTCAACCACGCGATACTTCGGACCAACCTGCTTCTTGGAAACCTCATCCACGCCACCGTTCAAAGCATAAAGCAAGCACTTTGCCAAGTTAGCGCGGGCACCAAAGAACTGCATCTCCTTGCCAACACGCATGGAAGACACGCAGCACGCAATAGCGTAATCGTCCCCGTGATAGGCGCGCATCAGATCGTCATTCTCATACTGGATGGACGAGCTGGCAATTGAGGTCTTGGCGCAAAACTCTTTGAAGTTCTGGGGAAGCCTGGTGCTCCAAAGCACCGTGAGGTTTGGCTCAGGCGAGGTGCCCATGGTCTCAAGCGTGTGCAGATACCGGAAGCTCGTCTTAGTAACGAGGGTACGTCCATCTACTCCCATGCCACCAATCGCCTCGGTTACCCACTGCGGGTCGCCGGTGAAGAGCGCCTGATACTCGGGGGTACGAGCGAACTTAACCATGCGAAGCTTCATGATGAAGTGATCGATGAACTCCTGGATCTGCTCCTCGGTAAAGGTGCCACGAGCAAGGTCGCGCTCAGCATAGATATCAATAAAGGTGCTGGTGCGTCCAATGGACATAGCGGCACCATTTTGCTCCTTGGTTGCAGCAAGATAGGCAAAGTACATCCACTGAATGGCCTCTTGCGTGTTGGTTGCCGGAGCAGAAATATCAAAGCCATAGAGCTGAGCCATTTCCTTCAGCTCGCCCAAGGCGCGAATCTGCTCTTGTAGCTCCTCGCGATCGCGAATATTCTCTTCGTTCATCACAACGGGCGTGGAGGCCTTCTGAGCCTTCTTGTCCTCAATCAGGTGATCAACACCATAGAGTGCAACGCGACGATAGTCGCCAATAATACGGCCACGGCCATACCCGTCGGGAAGACCCGTGATGATATGCGCCGAGCGGCAGGCACGCATCTCGTCGGTATATACATCGAAGACACCGGCGTTGTGGGTCTTACGGCGCGTGGTGTATGTCTCTACCACGTCTTTATCAATCTCGTATCCGTGCTGAGCTGCTGCCTGCACAGAAATACGAATACCGCCGTTTACGTGCAAGGCGCGCTTGAGCGGCTTATCGGTTTGGAGGCCAACAATGGTCTCCTTCTCGGGGTGCTTCGCATCAATATAGCCAGCTGGATGGCTGCAAATGCCGGTAATAACCTTGGTGTCCATATCAAGAACACCGCCCTGTTCGCGCTCCTTTAAGAGCAAATCGAGCACATTGCCCCAAAGCTCCTCAGTGCGCGAAGTTGCGGGCGCGAGGAAGGAATCGTCTCCCTCGTAAGGGGTGTAGTTCTGCTGGATAAAGTCCCGGACATCCACCTCCTGCTCCCAATTGCCACCCTCGAATCCGTCCCATGCCTCCTGCATTCTGTGACCACGCTCCTTGTTGCCACCTGACGCGAGGAACGCTCTTGCGAACCCGCGTATGAACCGAACCCGACGCTGCAGCCGTCTTTTTGTAACGAAAAAAAGAAGCAGTTTGGCGCCGACAGAAGTCTGTACGGGAAATGATATCATTCGATTACTTTTTATTCGGTACCGTTCACCGATTATCCCTGCTATTTTCTTGACAAGCAGCTTACCGGATACTGTCATTTTTTATCCCCACAGGGTCATGGTAAAAATTCGCCTCGGGTGAGCTGAGTCACGAAAAAGCGAGGCTCGGATGGATTCGAACCTCGCCTACTTACGTGTGAATATACGTATGAGTACGCTGAATTTTTCACGCCCTCTGTGTGGATGCAACGCTCCACTCCATCAGATAGCCTCACGCCATATCAGCATTTGCTCAACTTCGCGCAAAAAGAAAAAGCAGGAGGCCTTGGAGACAGAGCCGGGATCCGATTCCCCGGGCGAATCCTGAGCCACCTGCTTTCCCCAGTACTTTAGTTGAATGGTGAGCTGCGAGCAAGTATCGAAAGTACTTTCTAAGGCCTGCGAGACACCTGCATGTTCACCTTTAGTGCTTGCCTCCATATCTTAGGCGCGCATCTTTTAGAAAAGGACTTAGTAGGGACGCTCTAGAGCGCAAGCTTTCCGCGTTCAGCAGAGGCACGCTATCCCACAGTCATGTACCAGCACAGGCAACGTGCTCGCGCTGCCTGTGCCAGCCGCGCAATACATCCTATAAGGTATGGCGCACACGGATAGCATCGTGCACGATTCTCCTACTCGTGAGGTAGGTAATGAGGAAGTACCCACCATAAGCCGTTACAAAGATGCCAAGCGTTAAAGCTACCGTTCCAGCAATGGAAAGACCGCCAAAGAGAAGAGCGATCCGTGTCACCACCTTAAGTGCTACATACGAGTGCGCCGTGGCTACCACGAGGGGCAGCAAGAAGAAAACTGCCTGCTGGATAAGGACTGAACGCATAACCTGCCGCCTGGCAACGCCGATCTCAGAGAGCACTCGATAAGCAGACCCCGTATCCGATACATTCGAGAGCTGCTGGATCGCTAGAATCGCAGCAGAAGCAATCACGAGTACAAAACCAATGTAGAGGGCCAGATAAGAAATGAGACCTTTGAAGGTGCCGGAAGACTCAACAATGCTGGTGCGTGTTGCGTCATTTGTCCAAAATCCAATGTCAGTCAAGGCACTCTCTGGAGCGTCTGCGCCTTGCGCGACGTAGTCGTCCCCCTCCTTGGTGGTGATACCATCGCGATAGCGCATGAGCAGATTGCTTTCCATCAAACAATAGTTTGAATTATCAATAACTGCGTCGGGCACGATGAGCGTTCCCGGATTGGTCGTCTGAGCATTGTGGAACACACTCGTTGCTGCATCAATCTTCTCGTTTACCGGATGCAGGCGATGACCCGAAAGCTCAATAGGTTCCTTTTTCTTAAGCGCCTCATCGTAAACGCTATTCATAATACCGCCACCATCGCTGGTAAGAATGTAACCATCCCTACCAACCGAAACCGAGGGCAGACCCCGAAAGGCAAGGTAGCGGTTATAGTCACTCTCACGCATGAGGTCAATGCCGAGAACATCTACGTTGGAATACTTCATCTCCGGGGGCAGGTCTACCCCCACCTGCTTTGCCAAACCCCCATAGCTCAGCTCTGGGATGCCACTCTCACTATCCTGACGCATGGCACAGTACACCTCGAACTGCACCGTATCACCGGCAATCTTAGCAAGATCAAAGACCGTACCATCAGGTCGCTCATACCGCGTATCTGCCATGAGATCGATCGGGTGTTTCGTGAAAGGATACGTACCTCCCTCCTGCTCCACCTGCGACTCTGCATGACGAGCATCAAGGTACATAAAGGCACGCGAGTAATCTGCAGGAGTAGAACGCTCAGCGCTCTCTGCCATCGAGCTCGCTATCGACATGCCACCCGAAACGGAAGTTGCAGCTAAGAAAAGCACCATCGCGATCACGGCCATAGAAATAGAAACTGTGTTCACCTTAGCCGAGATTTGGCGAAGCGTGAACATGGTGAGTCCGCGCCAATAAAGTCCGCGTACAAAAGAAAGGGCTCGAAGCATCAAGCTCGAAAAGCCAAAAAAGACAAGCAAGGTACCCACGATAACAATCGCAGTCGTCACCGCGAAGCGCTCAAGACCATCACTCTTCCCATAGATGGGCAGGCCGTCGGCCAAAAGACGCGAGTAGGCAATACCCACAAGAATCGCGCCCACAATAAAGACGATTGCACCAATCCAGGGGTTTCTGATCTGAACACGCTCGTGGCGACGGCTTGCACTCATGAGGTCGATAATCTTGGCGCGAGCAACCACGCGCAGATTAAACACAAGCGTGACAAGGAAGGTCGCAGCCATGCACATCAGCGTGATGAAAAATGCCGGAACAGAGAAAAAGAAATGGAAGCTTGCGATTGTTGTTCCAAAAAGAGCCGCAGTCAGTAGGGTCATGAGCTGCGATAAGCCAATGCCAAGCACAATGCCGAGAACAAAAGCCACACCTGAAACCAAAAGCGTTTCTAAGGTCATCATCCGTGCGATCTGACTGCGCGTCATACCGAGTACTTGGCAAAGACCAAACTCTTTCTTTCTGCGCTTCATGATGAAGTTATTGGCGTAGACCATCAAAAAGCCCATGACGACCGCCAAAAACATCGTGAGTCCACCGATCAGGCTGGAAGTGAAGGGCACCAGACTCTGATCCGTGATGCCGGTATAGTTGATCTGCAACGAAATCGTATTAAATGCGTAGAACATGACGACGCCAATGGTAAGCGTCAAAAGGTAAATGAGGTAATCACTGCCCGCCCGGCGAACGTTGCCCCATGCGAGCTTACAAAGCATCGGAGTCCTCCCCACCCATCATGGCAACAACTTCCATGATGCGATCAAAGAAGGCACGCCGATCGATATCTCCGCGACGGAGCTCAGTAAAAAGTCGACCATCGCGAATAATAAGCACACGTGAGGTATAGCTCGCGGCAAAACTATCGTGCGTAACCATCAGCACCGTAGCGCTCGCCTTTTTGTTCATCGCCTCAAAGCTCTCAAGAAGCAGACGAGCATTTTTTGAGTCAAGCGAGCCGGTGGGCTCATCTGCCATGATGATGGCAGGGTTCGTAATCAGAGCGCGCGCTGCTGCCGCTCGTTGCTGCTGGCCTCCAGATAGCTGATAGGGATAGCGATCAAGGGTCTGGGCAATGCCAAAGCGCTCAGCCACCTCATCTACGCGCGCAAGCACCTCTTTCGGGGAAACGCGAGCAATGGTGAGCGGCAAGGCAATATTCTCGCGAATACTCAAGGTGTCTAACAGGTTCGCATCTTGGAAGATAAAGCCCAGTTGCTCGCGGCGAAAGCGCGTGAGTTGATCCGAGCGGTAAGCTGTAATGTCTACGCCATTGATATGCACCGATCCACTGGTTACCGAGTCAATGGTGGACACGCAATTCAAAAGCGTAGACTTGCCGGAACCCGAAGGTCCCATGATTGCCACAAACTCTCCGGAGTCAATAGAAAATGACACGTCATCAAGAGCACGAGTTACTGCCCCGCGCGAGCCAAACACCTTCTCAACATGCTGTACATCAAGCACGGGATGCGTCCCTTGTTGCATGCGTACCTCCCGGTTCTTTGAGCGGACATGCCGCCAGATACGGATATCTTCGCATTCCATACTGTCAGGGACAAAGATGTACAGCCATCGATTCTGCTTACAGCTTGCTTGCGCTTTCGTAAGGTTTGCACCTGAGCCTTACACCCGCTCTTCGGGGTATACCACGCCCCAATCGGCACGCAGGCGCGTCATGATCTCCATCACATCGGCAGCAATATCCAAAAGCCCTGCTTTTTGTGCATCTCCTGCAACTGCCGCCTCCAGATTGGCAACCTCATAGCACAGTGCATAGGCTTCCTCGCCCACACATACTTCCTCGCGGTGTCCATCGTGAGTCCACACAATCTCGGCGCGATCAGCCCGGGGATAGGAGTTGACCTCGATATAGCACTTGTCAAAGCTCAAGACTGCACGCTTGGGCTGCTTGGAGTGCAGAGAAAGAGAAAAGATGCCCAACTCGCCCTCAGCATTGCGCGTTACAAAACCGCTCGTCTCATCAACGCCGGTGCTCGAAAGATTCGCAAGCGATACCACCTCAGCAGGACAGCTAGTCATAAACAGCCGAGCAATCGTTAAGGCATAGACGCCAATATCGAGCATGGCACCACCGGCAAGCGCAGGATTATAAAAGCGATTGGTAAGGTCGCCATACTCCTTATAGCTGCCAAAATTCACCTGAGCGAGGTTGAACGAGCCAAAGTCTCCTTCGGTCGCGCGGCGGCGCAGTTCATAGAACAGCGGCATGTGCAAAATAGTCGTAGCGTCCATGAGTACCACGCCATGAGTGCGAGCAAGCTCACGTGCTTCGGTAAGCTCAGCGGAGTTCAACGTAATTGCCTTCTCGCAAAGCACATGCTTGCCTGCAGCGAGAGCTCCGCGCAAATACTCGATATGCGTGTTATGAGGCGTGGTGATATACACCGCATCAATCTCAGGATCAGCGTAGAGTTCCTCGAAGCTCTCATACACGCGAGGAATGCCATAGGTCTTGGCAAAGGCTTCTGCCCGCGCGTATGTGCGATTCGCAACACCAGCAAGACCGCGACCGGCCAGCGCTAACGACTGAGCCATTTGATTTGCAATAACACCGCAACCAATAACTGCCCACGTAAGCTGAGGAGCAGCAAAGATATCAGCCGGAAATGGGCGATCTGCCACAGCGGCAAAGGCAGCCTTTGCTGCCTGCTCCGCATCTAAGGCACCTGAAGCTCCAGGTAATTGCTCGCTACTTCTGCATGTTTTCTCGCCCACGATAAGGCCTCCTTACATCAGCTCACAGATACGTTCGGCAAAGGCAACTGGATCCTCAGGCAGCATGCCCTCTACCAACAGCGCCTGATCATACAAAAGCCCGGTATACAGAGACAGACGCTCCTGGTCTTTTTGCTCAAATGAAGCTGTTAACTTGGCAAAGACTGGATGCTCGGCATTGAGCTCGAGCACGCGCACCGAACGGGGTAGATCGGCACCTTCAGCCTCAGGGCCTCGCGCCATGACCTTTTCCATCTCCAAAGAGACCGGACCTTCTGTGGTAATAGCTGCCGGAGCATCTACTAGGCGGGCAGATACCGAGACCCGCTCCACCTTGCCATCCAGCGCTTCTTTCATGGCTTGGAACAGATCCTTATGTGCCCGGGTTGCTTCCTCAGCGGTCTTCTTCTCATCCTCTGAAGCTAGATCAATATCACCGCTCGCCACATTCTTAAACTCAATGCTCCGATCTTCAAGCTCGGGCTCAGCGCCATCGGCCACAGCAGTCTCAGCAGCCGCACGTGCTGTCTCATCCTCAAAGACCTTCGGCAGACCCTTTGCCTCATAGACGCGCATGGCCTGCAGCGTGAACTCATCCACATCTGCCGTACAGAGCAACACGTCGTATCCACGGGAGAGCACGCTGCGTACCACGGGCATCTTGGAGAGGCGGGTGCGGTCATCTCCTGCAGCAAAGTAAATTGCAGTTTGGCCAGCCGGCATTGAGCGAGCGTACTCATCAAGCGTGACCATCCGGTTTTCCCGAGCACTCCAGAAGAGCAAGAGATCTGCCAGCTCGGACGCCTTCATGCCATAGCTTGAATAGATACCAAACTTAAGCCCACGACCAAAGTTCTCAAAGAAGGTCTCGTATGCTTCGCGATCCTTGTCGCGCATCTCAGCAAGCTCAGAGCCAATCTTTTTCTCAATACGGCTTGCAATCGCGCGCAGCTGGCGATCTTGCTGCAAGGTTTCACGGCTAATGTTTAAGGAAACGTCTGCAGAATCTACGATGCCACGTACAAAATTAAAGTGATCAGGCAAAAGGTCAGCGCACTTCTCCATGATCATGACATTTGAACTGTAGAGCGCCAAACCCTTCTCATACTCGCGGCTATAGAGGTCAAAGGGTGCCTTGCCAGGAATGAAGAGCAAGGCATCGTACTCAAGGGTACCTTCTGCATGGAAAGAAATCGTGCGCGCCGGTGCCTCCCAGTCATGGAAGGTGCTCTTATAGAACTCGGCGTACTCCTCATCTTCTACCTCAGATGAGCGCTTCTTCCAGATGGGCGTCATGGAGTTTAAAGTCTCAAGCTCCTCATACTCCTCGTACTCGGGAGCATGGGAAGAGGCATCGGCAGCGTGGGCGACATCGCTTGCGTCGGCCTTGCCCTCACTATCCGAAGCGCTGGCTGTGCCATGTTCGGCGCTGCTATCTCCTTGCGCATCTGTTGTCTGAGAACTCGAAGGCTGCTCATCGTCTTTTGCAGGCTCAGGCTTAGGACGGCTCTTGGTCACCAGCATCTGAATCGGATAGCGCACATAGTTGCTATAGCGCCTTACCAGATCCTTTAGACCCCACTCCGTGAGATAGGTCTCAAAGCTCTCACCAGGCTCGCCCTGCTCTCCAGGCAGATTATCACGAAGCGTCAAGATCACATCGGTACCGTGGGTCTCACGCTCGCCCTCAGAAATGGTATAGCCCTCAAGGCCGTCCGACTCCCACACATGCGCAACATCCTCGCCAAAGGCTCGGCTTACCACGCGAACCTTTTTGGCAACCATAAAGGCGGAATAAAAGCCCACGCCAAACTGACCAATGATATCCAAGGTATTGCCCTGGTGCTCAGCATTTTCGCTCTTAAACTCCTGGCTTCCCGAGTGCGCAATCGTGCCCAAGTTGCGCTCAAGCTCATCGGCCGTCATACCAATACCGTTATCTGACACCGTGAGCGTGCGAGCCTCAGGATCAACCGAAAGCCGAATTGCTAGGCTATCCTGATCTACCTGCACACTCGAGTCAGTTAGACCCTTGAAGTTGAGTTTATCCACCGCATCAGATGCGTTAGAGATCAGCTCACGCAAAAAGATCTCACGGTTTGTATAAATAGAATTGATCATGAGATCGAGGAGCTTTTTGCTCTCTGTCTTGAACTTACGCATACAAATACGTTCCTTCCCATGCACGATCCAGTGCCAAAGTGGCAAACCTACTATATTCAGACTTAGATCTTATAACCTGAATGCGCTGAGATATGCATGCTCAAGAAAAAAGCGGTCTCCTCTCGCTCTAAGCTCTTAGATACGAAAGGAGGCCGCTAAAAGGAACCTTCAACTGCAGGCACTAAAGGAGCGCGCTGCACTTATGCGAATAGCTTCACTACCAACGCATCAAGTCGGTATACGCACCGCAATACAACGTAGACAGACAGGTATACAAGCTTGGCCTTATGCGCCAGCAACTACCTTTGCCCAGTCTGCCTCAAAGGATGCAAGACCTTGATCGGTGAGTGGATGGCGTACGCACTTCTTAAGAGCTGCCATAGGAACGGTTGCAATATCTGCTCCCATAAGAGCTGCTTGTACCACGTGGTTTGGTGTACGTACAGAGGCGGTAATGATCTCTACCTCACCATCAACGTTTTTGCCTGACCAGTCATAGTTACCAATGCAGGCAATCACATCTCCTAACTGAGAGATGCCATCTTCTGCAATATCGTCAAAGCGTCCTACAAACGGAGAGATATAGCGAGCTCCTGCATTTGCTGCAAGCAGTGCTTGGGCGGCAGAAAAAACTAGAGTCATATTGACGCGAATGCCAGCATCGGCAAGAGCGCGACAAGCCGCAAGGCCAGCCTCACATACCGGAAGCTTTACCACGATATTGGGGGCAAGGGCAGCTAAGCGCTTTCCTTCCTCAATCATGCCTTCGGTATCGGTGGCTGTAGACTCAGCAGAGACTGGAAGGCCTTCGCAAAGCTTGGCGATCTTTAACATATGAGGCTCAAAGTCTTGAAGCTTGCCTCCGGTTTTTGCATACAGAGTTGGATTGGTAGTAACGCCTGCCAAACAACCCCAGCCCTTTGCCTCTGCAATCTCATCAAGATCAGCAGTGTCGATAAAGAATTTCATAGGTATCTATCTCCTAAATGCGCACTTCAGAGCAAACTTACAGGTATTTCGGGAGAGCAACTACATGACTACGATGCTGTCGAGGTCAAGATCTTCTTCTTCAGCCTCAGCATTTGCAGGAGCCTCTTCTTCAGTCACATGCGGATGGATTAAGGCATATACCACGCCTGTCACCAGAACGTTTGTAGCGATTGCAGCAAGTCCTGCCCACCAAAGACCACCCATCGTAGGAAGCATTAAGAAGCCGCCAAAAGGAACCGTTGCACCAGCACCCTGGGTAAAGGTCATCAAAACAGCTCCACCTGCAGCACCACCGCACATAGAAGCAATAATGCCCCGTGCCATATTGTTCATGATGATTGGGATAACACCTTCAACGATGTTCACTATACCCATAGGAACGGCTGACTCGAGATTTTCAATCTCTCCTTTCGTGAAGATATTCTTCTTGCACGCTTTGGCAACAAGGTAGGCAAATCCAAAACCAATAGGCACAGACGTATTTGCGAGCTGCAAGGCAGTCACCGGTCCGTTAATACCCTCTGCCTGCAGCGTTAAGGTAAATGCATAGACTGTTTTGTTAATCGGGCCACCAAAGTCAATAACCGACAAACCTCCAATAAGCGCACCAAATACGGTATTGGAAGCCCCACTCATGCTCGTCAGTACTCCGGTCAGCCAGTCGGTAAATGCAGAAACGGGAGCACCAATGACATACGCCATGATCAAGCCAGACGTCAAGCAGCCCACAAACGGCACGATCAGGGTCGGCATAAGACCTTTTGCCCACGTAGGCACCTTAATATAGCTCAGTGCTGCCAGTGTAATCCATCCCGCAAGATAGCCGCCAAGCATGCCGCCAATGAAGCCCGCGCTAATTGCCTGCGCCATCATGCCAGTTACAAAACCGGGCGCAATACCAGGTTTTCCGGCAATCGAAAATGCGATACCTGTTGCAATAATGGCAGGAAGCATACCTAAGCCCTTGGCACCAATGGTTGCCAAGCAATCCCAGAACGAGAACTCACCGATCGTAAGCGAATCCTGAGCACCGCCTCCCATCGACATGCCAATAGCGATCACAAAACCTGCTCCGCACACCACAGGGATCATGTAAGAAATGGCGGTCAGCAGATGACCTTTAATATTGAGACGCTTGAATAGATCTTTCATCGTCTTACCTTTCTCAATAAGCCAGCAGCTCCTAGCTTGATGTGAACCTACTTGCCTGCCAGCTCATGGAGCTTTGCGATCAACTTCTTAGGTGACTTGATTGCCATTTCAGTGGGAACCTTGACGGTCTTCTTTCCTTCGAAGCGCTCTTCTCCCGCTATCTTTACGTCTACTGCAAGAATGACAATGTCTGCCTGGGCAATATCTTCGGCAGAAAGCGCATTCTCAATTCCGATCGTGCCCTGTGTTTCCATCTTTATCGAATCCCCTGCAGCTACTGCCGCATCCACCAGGGCTTTTTGCGCCATATAGGTATGGGCGATTCCGACTGTGCACGCACTAACTCCAACGATGTTCATGACTGATCTCCTTTACATTTCAGCCTTTTCAGGCAGACTACAACGACTGCAAATAAGAAACGAGCGCTCCTGTGTTATCTAGGCGAACTAGAGCGCCACGCCTGTTTCATCCTCAAGCTGACGATGAAACTCTGAAATTGCCTCTGGAAGGGTTGGCTTTAAATCAAAAAGGCCTGAGTTGCCAACAACTAAAATGTCTGCACCAGCCTCATACAACGTCTTATACGTTGACATATTGACTTGTCCATCAATTTGAATCTTGAAGTTCAGCCCACGCTCCGCACGTACCGAACGCGCCTCGGCGATCTTGTCCAGCATGGCAGGAATAAAGGTCTGACCTGCAAAGCCCGTATCAACCGTCATGATCGTTAAGATATCGACTTGATCAAGATAAGCGGCGGTTGTAGCAAGCGGCGTGGCAGGACTTAAAACCACACCAAACTGATTGCCCTTCTCGCGCACACGTTTAATCAAGCGAAATGCATTGCGCTCAATCGTTTCAGCCTGAAACGATAGGCAATCTTGCTCACCGAGCTGAAACATCTCTGTGAACAGTGTCGGATTCTCAACCATCAGATGAACATCCATTGGAATCGAGCTGGCTTTCCGCAAAGAATTTGCAAAGGCCGGAGTAAGCGCCATATTGGGGCAGAAATGACTGTCCATGACATCGACGTGATATAGATCAAAGGCCTGATCCATAACAGGAAGTTCCTGGCTTACGCGAAGCACATCAATACACATGAGCGACGGGGCAATGAGTGGCTTGGTCACAATATCCTCCTAGAAATACGCACGTCTGTAGGCTTTTGATCCCTCAGGCGCGAGTTCGATGCGCACGTTCGATGAGCGCATTCACGATCAGTACGCTCACATGCAAGCAGAGTGAGAAATCCTTTACCCAATTCCTTGGTGTAGAGTAATCGTTTACTCAAACAGGGGTCAAGCAGAAAGGGAAAAATGACCGTTCACGGATAAATACCGACCGTTTACGGACTTTTATTCACGTGTTTTAGAACGATTTCCAGGCTTTGCACGTTGAATAATTGAGAATACGATTACTCATATACGGCATAGAGAGTCCCTAATGGGGTCTGCAGCGTCTACTCGCGCCGTGTGGTTTCGCGACGAACCAAGCCGACGGGAAGCGTGATGTGCGCCTCTTTGGGCTCAGCGCCCCGCACCATCTCAAGCATCAATAATGCGGCTCGTTCCCCTATTTTGTGTGAGTCTTGGTGCACTGTGGTCAGTGGCGGACGTGCAAATCGCGCTAAGGTGATGTCGTCGTAGCCAACAACTGCCACCTCGTCCGGCACCAACATATAGCGAGCGCTCAGCGTTTCTAACGCACCAACTGCAAGACGATCGGTCTCGCAAAAGAGTCCATCAAACTCCACACCGTTTGCAATGAGGCTTGAAACAATTTCTTTGCCAGCATCGATAGAGGACTTAACAGGCGAGATGATTCGATCTGGATCCAGCTCAAGGCCAAGTGAGCGCAAACCCGCAAGGAAGCCGTCTGTTCGCGCCTGTGTTACCGGCGACTCAGCACTTGCGGTAATCACCACAGGATTTCGGCTTCCGCTCTCCCAGAGCTCTTGTGCTGCCAGCATGCCTCCTCGGTGATTATCAGATGAAATGCATGCGACCTTTCCACCCACGCCGGTATCTACAAATCGATCAACGTAAATGGTTGGAACAACGCGCTTTAAGGCATCACGAACATCTTCACGGCTATTCGCGCTAATCACTCCCGCAACACTTAAGGCGGAAAGTTGGGCATGACAAGCGCGCTCCATCTCTACCGAGTTGTTCGTATTAAAAATTGTAATTGAATAGTCATTCTCAAAGAACACCTGCTGCATAGCAAGGATCATGCTTGAGAAGTATTCATTTGAGATATTTGGAACTACCACGCCAACAACATTACTGCGCTTCTTGCGCAAGCCCTTCGCAAGCGAATTGGGCTGGTAATTATACTTTTCTATTGCCTCTCGTACTCGCTTCTCGGTCTCTGGAGAAAAGCGGCCGTTTTGATTAATAACACGAGATACCGTTGCAACGGAGACGCCACACATCTCGGCGATATCCTTTGCCGTTACCTGACGATCATCCGCCACCTCTTGCCACCTGCCTCGTGTTCACGTGTGCACTCCTTACCTGGCAGCCCAGCTCACAGGTCGCTGGGCACCTTGGGCGCAATGAGATCTCATCCTTTACCTGCCTGACATCCTAGCATGTAGCGAGAAAGCAACACAGACGAGCTGGCACAGAAGTACGAATAGCCTCCTCTCCTGTGGCAGTGATCGCCGACAGAAAAGGAGGCTTTCAAACAAATGTCTAAGAGCGAGGATATGACGCTCAATCGATCAAACAACTGAATACATCACTGCCGATGTGCGAAAGGCTCAAACAACCTTCTCAACGTTTCGAGCAGACAAACCGCTCAACCCTTACGCACGCAACCCAGCGCCTGTAAGCGCCACCTCAGGCCAGTAGCCTATGCCAGCACTTCACGCACAGCCTTGATAACACCTTCGGCATTCAGGCCATACTTGTCTAGCAAATCAACAGCTGGGCCAGACTCGCCAAAGACATCATTCACGCCAAGCTTACGCACCGGAACGGGGCAGGTAGGTGCCAGAGCATCGAGCACGGCAGCACCCAAGCCGCCGATGACTGAATGCTCCTCGCAGGTCACCACATGGCCAGTCTTTGATGCGCTCTTGATTACTAGCTCATCATCAAAGGGCTTAATCGTATGGATGTTGATGACCTCAGCAGAAATGCCCTCACCAGCAAGCTGCTCTGCTGCCTCAAGAGCACGGCCAACCATCAAACCGCAGGCCACAATGGTCACGTCGGTACCCTCACGCATGACCATGCCACGACCTAACTCAAACGAATAGGTCTCAGGATCATTAATAACCGGTGTAGCCAAGCGACCAAAGCGCATGTATACCGGACCTTCCAGCTCATATGCTGCACGTACAACGGCACGCGCCTCAACATCATCTGCTGGAACAATGACCGTCATGCCAGGAATGGTACGCATGAGCGCAATATCCTCATTGCACTGATGCGTGGCACCATCTTCGCCTACAGAAATGCCTGCGTGCGTAGCACCAATTTTTACATTCAAGTGCGGGTAGCCAATGGAATTACGAACCTGCTCAAACGCACGCCCGGCAGCAAACATAGCAAAGGTGCTCGCAAAGGCCACATGCCCCGTTGTAGCAATACCTGCAGCCATAGACATGAGGTGACCCTCAGCAATGCCTACGTTGTAAAAACGATCCGGATAGGCGGCCTTAAACTTTCCGGTTTGCGTAGCGGCTGCCAGATCTGCATCTAACACAACAAAGTCATCGTGCTGAGCCCCAAGCTCCACCAAGGCTTCGCCGTAGCTTACGCGCGTAGCAATCTTTTGTACGTCGGCCATGATTACACCTCCTGGACGAGCTCGGCCATGGCCTGCTCGTACTGCTCGTCGTTCGGAGCCTTACCGTGCCAGCCAACCTGGTTTTCCATGAAAGAGACGCCCTTGCCCTTAACCGTATTTGCCACAATGCAGACCGGTGAGCCAGAAACCGTTCGCGCTTGAGCAAAGGCTGCACGAACTTGAGCCATATCGTTGCCGTCGGCAAGCTCAATAACGTGGAACTTAAAGGCGCGGAACTTATCTGCAATAGGCATGGCGGAATTTACTTCCTCAATCGTGCCATCAATCTGCAGACCATTGTGATCAACAATCACTACGAGGTTATCCAAGCCGTGATTACCGGCAAACATGGCCGCCTCCCACACCTGGCCTTCCTCAAGCTCACCGTCACCCAAAAGCGCATAGGTGCGATACGAATCTCCCCAATGCTTGGCAGCAAGTGCCATACCAACTGCAGCAGAAATGCCCTGACCAAGCGAGCCGGTAGACATATCTACGCCGGGAGTGTCATTCATATTCGGATGCCCCTGCAGGTGGCTGCCAATATGGCGCAAAGTAACGAGATCCTCTTTGGGGAAAAAGCCTCGATGTGCAAGCGTGGCATACAGCCCCGGTGCGCAGTGACCCTTAGAGAGCACAAAGCGATCACGCTCAGACATGCGGGGATTTTTGGGGTCGATATTCATCTCTTCAAAATAGAGATAGGTAAAGATCTCCGCTGCACCAAGCGATCCTCCGGGATGTCCCGACTTGGCCGCGTGCACACCCTCTAAGATGCCACGGCGAACTTCTCGCGCGATCTGCACCAACTCCTCGTCGTGCATGAACCCTCCTTCGCTCCATCAACAACAAAGAAGCGGGGACGGATATTCGCCCCCGCCGCTTCAAACATTCTAAGCGCCAGCAACTACCTTTGCCCAGTCTGCCTCAAAGGATGCAAGACCTTGATCGGTGAGTGGATGGCGTACGCACTTCTTAAGAGCTGCCATAGGAACGGTTGCAATATCTGCTCCCATAAGAGCTGCTTGTACCACGTGGTTTGGTGTACGTACAGAGGCGGTAATGATCTCTACCTCACCATCAACGTTTTTGCCTGACCAGTCATAGTTACCAATGCAGGCAATCACATCTCCTAACTGAGAGATGCCATCTTCTGCAATATCGTCAAAGCGTCCTACAAACGGAGAGATATAGCGAGCTCCTGCATTTGCTGCAAGCAGTGCTTGGGCGGCAGAAAAAACTAGAGTCATATTGACGCGAATGCCAGCATCGGCAAGAGCGCGACAAGCCGCAAGGCCAGCCTCACATACCGGAAGCTTTACCACGATATTGGGGGCAAGGGCAGCTAAGCGCTTTCCTTCCTCAATCATGCCTTCGGTATCGGTGGCTGTAGACTCAGCAGAGACTGGAAGGCCTTCGCAAAGCTTGGCGATCTTTAACATATGAGGCTCAAAGTCTTGAAGCTTGCCTCCGGTTTTTGCATACAGAGTTGGATTGGTAGTAACGCCTGCCAAACAACCCCAGCCCTTTGCCTCTGCAATCTCATCAAGATCAGCAGTGTCGATAAAGAATTTCATGTGCGCATCCCTTCGTATGCTCCAATACTTACTGCTCGAGTGCCTTTCTGATCCGCGACGTTACGCCCGTCAGATTGAGCCCAACGACGTACTGCTTGATCGGGCGCTTAATGTGCTCGATCACAAAGCGCTTACCGTCAATATCCTGGGCTGCGAGGTTTGCGTAGATCTTGGCGATCTCTGCTTTTACCTCAGGATCGTTAAAGGCATAGTGCCCCGAAATGTCCAGAATCTTGAGCGAAAGCTCCTTATCACTAAGAATATCATCAACGCGCAGCTTCACATCGTCGCCTGTCATCCACTTCCGCCAACGTTCGGTTTTAATGGCCTTAACGAGCAGTGTGTGATAAAGATTCGAAGGATCATCACAAAGTCCATTGTCGACCAAGATCTGCTCGGTCTCACAAAGCTTGAGGTAGGCGCGGGTCTCTTCGGTACCGTACTGAGGCGCAACATTCGAGGCAGTCACACGAGCCGGGAGATGCTCCAAAAGCGTTGCATCATCCAGATAATCGGCATTGTGCTCCTTGAGACCAACGCCGTAGCGCTTGGCCATATCAGCCAACTCACGAGCTGCCTTAAAGTCATAGTGGCCAACCTGCTCGGTCAAGCGCGTTAAGGTGCCGGTTTGGCCCACAATGAACGTAGGCATAGGACAGCCACGCGATTCAAGCTCTGGCTTGAGCTGAGCGATGAATTCCTCATACTTTTCGGTTGAGGTCAGGCCGCCATTGGTTTCTTCCGTACCCACCTCATAGGCAACCTCGGGCAGACCATGCTCGCGACGATACTGCTCAAGGTAGTCAATCAGATCGATGGTCCGGCGCAGCACCACATCTAAAGGAATAACCTTACCAATCTGGTAGGGATCCTTTGTAGGGTCAACCATGAGCAGGTCAAAGCCTGCCTCCATGTCCGCTACAAACGACTTACGAGCGAGCTCCATTGCTTCTTCCTCTGGAAGATGGGCATTGCGCTCCTCGTCACGCTGCCAAGGACCGCCGTGGTCGCGGCACAGATAATACGGCCCGATATACCCAACCTCGTCGGCAACCTTTTTAATATCAGCTGCGAAGCGGAACTGATCCCAACCATTCACATAGCCAGCACCCATTTCGTCCATATCGACTTGGTTTCGCGATGCAATAAACATCGGAGGAAAGTCTTCATCCTTTGCCAGCTCAAACACGGCCTGAATGAGGTTTGGACTCATAGGACCAATGCCCACCATCGTGGCGTGATCTCCCGTTTCCACCAACTTGAGCATTCCTTGTACGGCTTCGCGAATCGTAAGATCTGACATGCGTTACTCCTTTTTCTCGACATGACGTATGGAACCGCTCGCCTAAAGCAGGCGGATACCGTGCATGTACAACGACTTGCTTCATGCATAAGACGGGATCGGAGTTGCCCCCGATCCCTCATATTCAAAAATTACTTCTCGAGCTTTGGCTTCATAACAACCAAGAGAACCACACCAACGGCAACACCGATTGCCATATCAATGGTGAATAAGAGCGGGCTGCTCGTAGCAAGGACAACAATCATGCCGCCGTGCGGAACAAAGCATTCAACTCCTTGGAACGCTGCAAGCGCCGCGCCTACCGCAGAGCCGCTCATAATGGCAGGCAACGTGTGCTTCAGGTCCTTCACGGCAAAAGGAATTGCACCTTCAGTAATACCGATGAGACCCATAAAGATCGCCGTAATTCCCAGCTGGCGATCGGCCTCTTCATACTTACTCCGCGCAATAAGCGAAGCAATGCCGCATACCAACGGCGGTACAGCCACGGCAACACGGAATGCCCCATTTGGCATATAGATATGCTCCGCCATCAATACCATGGTGAAGGTTGAAGCGGTCTTATTGATGGGACCTCCCATATCTACCGCAGTCATGAGTCCAATGACCGCACCGAGCACGACTGCAGATCCGCCTTCTAAGCTCGAAAGTATCTGAGTCATCCAACCCATAAACAGGCTGATGGGATATGCCAGAACATAGATGTAGACCATGCCAAGCGCCAACGCAGAAAGCGTTGGCATAATGAGAACCGGCATGATGGTGCGAACGGTATTGCCTACCTTCCACGTCTTCATCCATTTGATGAAGTATCCTGCCGCAACACCTAAGAGCATGGCACCTAAGAAACCTGTAGAAACATTGGTCTCGTTAATCTCTACTGGGTTATTAGCGAGGTATCCCAGAACAAAACCGGGAGCAAGTGCTGGTTTGCCTCCAATGGAATAGGCAATATAGGCCGCCAGTACCGGAATCATCATATGAATGCCGGCCATACCAATGGCATTCAGATTCTTCATCACCGGATTGGTGATCTCCATGCCAGCGTCTCCCGCCTGGCCAGTAGCCAGGGAGAACGCGAGAAAGACACCACCAATAACAACCACAGGAATAAAGTAGGACACGCCCGTATTAAATGCTTTGACGAGATCCTTGCCGATATTTTTGAACATGGATCGCTCTCCTTTCGAGTCCTACAGAGCAATAAGCTCGTCAATAACCTCAACGGGATGACCAATGACATGAGCGGGATCGACCGTGAGCACCTTGCCTGCATCGGCCATCTCTTCAAATCGCTCCTCGCCCTCGATACCAATTGCAACTGCTAAAAGGACGAAATCGGCATCAGCGACGTCTTCGTCTTCAAGCTCATTCTCAATGCCCATGCCGCCTTGGGTTTCAACCTTGTATTCAAACCCGCGACGTGTGCACTCTTTCTCAATGGCCTCCTTAGCCATATAGGTGTGGGCAATTCCCACCGTGCATGCTGCTACTGCGACGATCTTCATACCGTTCCCCTCTCTTTGGGACATCTCGTCTCATCGCGGGGGCAGACCTCGGTAAGCTTTCTCACCCTCGCCCCACGCGCTCCGATGAGGCCATTATCTTGAGCAAAGCGTGCGAAAGGCCAGGCTGATTCGGTAAAAGGCCTGATAGATAGCTGAATTTAGGATTTTAGTTAATGCGTTAACTAATGAATCTACATGACAAAGAATTGCCGAGCGGAAAAGTCAAGATTTTTCTTTTATCTTTCTGCTAACGGCGGGAGGCATCGTTTCTTCATATCATCGCTCGCGCTGTATGGGCAAAGCATCTCACTCAAACTTCTGCCTCGGTGCTTCCAGCTTGGCGCAGTAGGCTCCCGATGTCCATAGAGGAAACGTCGGCAACGCCTTTGCTGTGCCTACCCTGGCACGCATCAGTCTCGCGATGCTCAAACAGCATACGTCAACCGTGCCTTCGCTCCGTCCAACTTGGTACGCATCGAGCCCGCGATGCTCAATACCCCCGAAAAGATCGCCAGTCTGCTACCCTATCGGCTGATACAGGAGGGGGCTATGGTGCAGAAAAAGGCAGAGGCCGCATCGAGGGTTACCATATCTGATGTTGCTCAGGCAGCAGGAGTTTCTACCGCATCTGTCTCCTATTTCTTAAATGGCCGCCTAGAAAAACTCGGGCAGAAAACTCAAGCACGCATTGAGCACGTCATTCGAGAAACGGGCTATATTCCAAGTGCGCAAGCACGCAGTCTTTCAGGAAAACAAACGCACGTCATTGCAATCATTATCAAAGACAATGCAAATGACTGGGCAGGGAAGTTTTTAGAGGGTGTTGAGCGCGTTGCCCTTGCCAATGGATACGCCACGATTGTTTGCGCGAGCAATTTCAACCCTGAGACTGAAATCATGTATGTGGAGAAGATGCTCTCCATGGGTGTTGATGGCTTTATTATCCAGCCCACGCAAAACTTTAAAGTGGTTACCGAGCGCATTGAAAAAACGGGAACACCTCTGGTCTGTTTTGACTTCGCTGCGTATGACCTGCAAGGAACGTGGATAAAAACGAATCTGTATGACGGGTTTTATCGAGCAACAACCGAGCTTATTGACGCGGGATACGAGGACTTTATCTGCGTTGCTGCCGATACAACGACGATCCGCTCGCGCATTGAGCGCTTCCAAGGCTTTGTCGATGCACTCTCGGCGCGCAGGCGCACATACAAAATGCTTTCTATAACGCATGACACACCTTCGGTGGCAAAACTCAGAGAATACTTTCAGTACAAGCTAAACCCCGCACGTCGCAGCCTCATTTTTGTTCAAAACCAATGGGCGCTTCCCCGTATCTATAAGGCGCTCAAGCCTATGGCGCACCTCATGCCAAAGCAAATTGGACTCATCGGGCTGAACTGCACCGAGTGGACTGATTTGGTTGATCCTCCCGTCAGCGTTATAGCTGAACCGGTAAATCTCGAAGGCGCTCAGGCATGTAAGATGCTGCTCAATATTCTCAAACAGCAGGGAGATGCCTCCGAGAAACACATTGATGAAAGCACTACCCCAGCCGAGAGCGACACAGCACATCGAAGCAGTACGCGGAGCAACGAGGCTCAAGGCGATGCCGGCAAACACGGCTCAGGCTCTCCTCACAGAAGCCCTGCGGAACGTAGCGAGATTCCCGGCACGCACCAACAAGCCCTCGATTGTGAAATTATTTGGCGAGGCTCAACCAGCGTAAAGATGTCCTGACGCGGCGTGGCACACACGAGACGCAGCCGCGCCAGCGTATAGGCGCTCCGTCTCTGCTTGGCGTGCATGAGACGTTGCCAAGCCAGCGTATATGCGTTCTGACACTGCTGGGAGTACGCGAAGCGCAGTCAAGCCAGCGAATAGGCACTCAGACGCAGCTCGGACATCTGCGGCACAGCGCTACCCGATATAGGGAACAACGACCGGCATCCCCTTGTGCTCAATAATGTCAGCGCAAATCCCATATACCTGCTCAATAGCTTCTGGAGTCATGGTCTCGACTCCCCCAAACGCGTAAACGCCTGAGTCTTTTAGGAATAAAAACTTATCGCAGTATCGAATTGCTAGGTTCAAGTCGTGAATGATAATGATCACACAGGTGTCATGCTCTTTGGCGATCCTTCGAACAAGATGGAGCACCTCATGCTGGTTGCATGGGTCAAGATTGCTGGTTGGCTCATCAAGCAGCAAGATCTTTGGCTCTTGCGCCAGAGCTCGTGCGAGCATAACTTTTTGCGTCTCTCCGCCAGACAACTCAGAAACATTGCGCAGTAAAAAGGAGCTCATGCCCATTTTCTCAATAACATCAATGGCGATCTCTTTATCTTGAGTAGTCGCATCCCAAGTAATATATGGTCTCCTGCCAAGCAAAACCGTGTCAAAAACGGTCATAGAACCCGAGGTTGCAGCTGTTTGGGGCACGTAGGCAATATGCTGAGCCATGGCTCGCTTCGACATATCGTAGAGATTCTGTCCATCCACCCGAACCATGCCCTCATCGGCAGGGTATATGCGGTCAATGCATTTCAGCAAGGTGCTTTTGCCCGCACCGTTATTGCCCAGAACCGCTACGCATTCGTTCTTGCGAACCGAAAAGCTGATCTCGTCCAAAATCCGTTGTGATTCTCGTCCATACGAGAAGCTGAGTGCATCTACTTCAAACATGTGACTTGAGTCCTCGAAGCAGCAGGAACAAAAACATTGGTGCCCCAAGAAACGATGTAATCGCTCCGATGGGCAAAATGACCGGCGCGATCACCAGTCTGCCAAAGGTATCGGCAAGAACCAGCAACAAAGAGCCTGCGATTGCCGAGGCGGGCAAGAGATACCGAAAGTCGCTCCCTACAAATCGGCGCATAATATGAGGAGCAATTAAGCCCACAAAGCTAATAATGCCCACGAAGGAAACGGCAACAGCTGCAGAAAGCGAACAGATGGCAAGGCTTGTGAGCATCACTGCCCAAGAATTTACGCCAAGGCTTTTTGCTGTATCAACCCCACCTTCCATGGCATTGTAGTTCCAGCGATTAGCCAGGTAGTAAATGAGCGCTACCGCAAGCACAACTACCAGAATGCCTATTTCTATCCAGCCTGCAGATCCAAGATTGCCAAATGTCCAAAAAACAATGGAGCTGATCTTGGTTTCGTCTGCAAAGTACTGCAGCAAGGTAAGCCCTCCTCCAAACAGAGAGCTCAGTGCCACGCCCGCCAACACCAGACCTGTCGGGCCAAGATCTTTTCTGAACTGCGACAACACAATAATGACTGCAGTTGAGAGGGAGCCAAAGATGAAAGCACAGGTTGTAACGATATACGGATTATTAATCGATATGGCTGTGGCAGCAGAGTCAGAATTGACCATGCCTCCCCCAAATACCACCAATCCCACTGCCGCTCCAAAGGCAGCGCCCTGCGATACCCCGAGCGTTGATGCAGAGGCAAGCGGATTTTGAAGCACACACTGCATGACCGAGCCTGAAGCTGCAAGTATTGCGCCTATTAGTATTGCAGCCAGCACGCGTGGCAACCTGATATTCAGCACTGCCGTCTGATAGATGGGGTTGCCACTACCAAGAAATGCTTGCACAACTTCTGGGATGGGAATATTCAAGGAGCCAGCGCTCACTGCCACCAGAGCCACCACAATGGTAGCTCCGGCGGCAAGTATCAACGCCAAGCGTTTGCGCTGAATGAAGCGGTTATATTCGCTCAAATACTCAGAGCGCTGATCAGACTTTACGGTCACTACAGCTCAACCTTGCCATAGCCATAACCTGCTTCTTTGAGCTTAGAGAGATAATCTGGATCCCCTAGGAAGAATTCAAATATCTCACTCGCCTTCTTTTTGACATCAACGTCTCTAAACTGCTCAGGATAGATAATGGATCCTACGTAATAGCTGTTCGCAATAGAAATTTCGACATTGGAGAAATACGACGTTGAGTTGGGATACTGATAGATTTCCCCGGAATTATATGCACTGAGCTTGGTATAGAAATCCGGATTCTCAGCTAGATCTTTTCGTACAAGCTTAAGGTTGCCCGCATCTAAGAAAAGAATATCGGGATCCCATCCAAGAATCTGCTCTTTGTCAACAATAGTTGCAATTGCAGAACCTGAGACCTTCAGGCCGTCTGCCACGCTCTTAGCATGAATAGCGGTAAACACCGGGTAATCAATGTACACACCATCTATACCATGCGGCCCTTTAAACGTTGCCGCTGCTCCCAGAACCGAAGGCTTCTCAGCATCAGGAACGTTCGATGTACGCTTATTGAGGTCAGCAAGACTCTCACTGATATACGTAATAACTTCTTCTGCTCGATCCTTCACATCACAGACCTCGCCAATCAGACGAAATGCCTGTTCATAGTCCTTCTGATAGAGCGTGCCTTGAGGAACGGCAACGGTAGGGATGCCGGTTTTGCTCTGAATCTCATCTGCCAGCTCGGCAGTATAGGTGCACAAGATTACATCAGGCTGAACGCTCATAATCTGCTCAGGATAGTAATCAGTCGCACCAGCAGCATCGGTACCCACAATGGTAAGATCTGCCCAAAGATCCTTTGTTGCATAGGCATACGCAGTCAGCGGGGTGATATTTTCCCGCTGTAAACCACCTATGCCAACGGCCTTCTTTGCAAGCCCAAGATACACGATCATCCGGGGCGTATTGCCAAGTGGCACGATTTTCTCCACACGAGCAGGCAGTTCAACTTCACGCCCAGCCGCGTCGGTAATAACTCGTGTGCTCGTCTGCTCATGACCACCTGATCCGGATCCTGGATGCTCTTGCTTATTTGGCATACATCCAGGCAAGGCAACGAGTGCAACAAGTAGCGCTAATCCCACAACAAGTATTCGTTTGAGCAGTTGTACGTTTGTCTTCATCTTACGTTTCACAGCAGATTGCCCCCTACCCCTCACTCGGCACAAACCCATGCATCTATTCCGCCTAAGAGCTATCACTACCAGCCGCGACTATAGTCCTTGAAGCAATCAAGGCAGACTTTTTTACCATCTTGTATGCGTATTTTTTGCTCCATAGCGGTCTCACCGCAGAGCTCGCAAACCACGTTATGAAAGATACGAGCCCGTTCAGGAACACCATAGTGCGGCGTTTCGACGATAAAAACTTCGTCGACAGGATCCTCCAGGATCTGCTTGGTCTTCGCTTCACGATCTTCGTCGTTGTTCAAGGGTTTCAGCAGCACCCTCACTGCTTTCTCGGTATCTCGATCGAAAAACGAAAAGGCCATCTTGCCGGTTGGGCGGAAAATGAGATTACCTTTTCCGATCGTGCAGCCCGTCATGACCTGAACAGCATCAACCCCGCATGCATCATTTTCTGTTATGCATACAATCATCTCGTCGCTTTTTGGGGATAGCTTCCTACCAAAGAACTCTTCGGCAATCTCTGCCGCACGGTAGCCGATCGCCAAGCCAGGACACTCGTGTCCGTGAAAGGTAACGCATGCTTCCCACTTCTCTTGATTCATCGTGTCTCCTTACTCGCTATCGCTTGCTAGTATTATTTTTTAGCATACCGTAGCACCATTATACGAATGATTAGTTGAGCACCCTATTTCTTTCGGCGAATGGTTAAAATCACTATTCCTCTATATTTTTTTGAAATATAACTTCACCATTATCATATTTTTTTAGTATCGCTTCGTTATTTTTAGAGCCTATTGAAACGCAATGCTTCAAGGGTTAGAAATCAACCCATGCATACATATCGGAATCTTCGTGAGCATCCTGTATATGAGGCGAGCGGGCGTTTGTATATACAAATCATGTCGAAATAAATGCTCTCAGAGCAGCTGATACCTGCTCAATTGAGCTATTCTAACGGTGCGCACGTTTACTCTGTATGCGCTTCTCTTTCACCGGTTATGAAAGGCGGCTCGAACACATGCTAAGCGATTTGATTGATGAGCGTCTGGTTCTGCTTAATGCTGAGGCATCAAACTGGGAAGATGCCGTTCGCGTTTCAATGCGCCCCATGGTCGATGCAAACAAGATAACTGAAGGCTATATCGATGCTGTCATCTCCGGCATCCATGAGCTCGGTCCGTATATCGTCATCACTGAACATGTTGCCTTTCCCCATGCCCGCCCTGAGTGTGGAGCTCTGCAAACGGCCGTTGGCATGGTGACCCTCAAGGAGCCGGTCGAGTTCGGTAGTGAAATAAACGATCCCGTGAAATTCCTCTTCCCCCTTGCCGCCACCGATAGTAATAGCCATATCGATGCCTTACGCTCCTTGGTTCAGCTCTTAAATGATGAGGACTTCTTTACCCAGCTTGAGCAGGCTCAAACTCCCCAAGAGGTCATAGCTCTGGTAAAGGCTAAAGAAGCAGCCATGGAGTAGCTCTCGTAAGAACCCCTGCGACGGGATTACGCGAGATTCGTTGGTGAACGAGAAACGGCAATGTTCTTGAGTAGGCCTCGTGTGTAGTGTCTGCCAGCAAAACGCCCACAGGATTAATCCTGCGGGCGTTTTTATCAGGTCGGGCAATCTACCACCTCAGCCTACGGCGCAACTCAATCCTTCTGCGCTACCAGAGGCAAGCTACTCCGAACACCTTAACCTTCTACGATTGCAACCCCTGAGCTCGTGCCAATGCGCGTAGCTCCAGCCTCAATCATGGCTTTGGCCTCAGCAGCGGTATGTATACCGCCAGAGGCTTTTACTTGGCAGCGACCTGCAACAGATTGAGCCATGAGTGCTACCGTTTCAACGGTTGCTCCACCCGAAGAAAAGCCAGTGCTCGTTTTCACAAACGAAGCGCCAGCATCCACTGCCAGCTTGCCCGCGATCCGTATCTCTTCGTCGCTCAACAGGCAGGTCTCTAAAATGACCTTTACGCAGCGCCCCTGAGCTGCTTCAACGACTGCTGCGATATCATCTCGAACCGCATCATAATCACCCGAGCGCAACCACCCAATATTGATGACCATATCAAGCTCATCGGCACCATCTTGTACGGCATAGGTAGCTTCAGCCGCCTTTGCATGCGTTGAAGCCGCACCTAAGGGAAACCCAATAACGGTGCACGTGCGAACATCGGTGGCAACGAGGCGCTCACTCACCTCAGAAACCCAGCATGAGTTCACGCATACCGAGGCAAAGCCATGGGTAATTGCCTCGGTACACAGCTGAACAATTTGGTCACGCGTTGCCTCTGGTTTTAACAGGGTGTGATCAATAACTGAAGCAATGCTCATGCAAGCGCCTCCTTTACAGTCCTTACAACGTCGGTTGCCGTAAGCCCATACGCAGCCTGCAGCCAATCGGGATTACCTACCTGGCCAAAGCGCTCGTGCACGCCCATACGAACCAAACGAGCTGGCAGAGCATGCTCAGCCATCACGGCAGCAACAGCTTCTCCCATACCACCAATCACGCCATGGTTTTCAAAGGTCACCACCAGGCGCTTGTTCTCGGCATGCTCAAGAATCGCCGCCTCATCCAAGGGCTTAATGCAAAACATATCAAGCACGGTGCAGCCAATTCCGGCAGCACTGAGCTCCTCTGCTGCATCGAGCGCATCGCTCACGAGCTGACCTTCGGCCACAAGCAACACGTCATCTCCTGTGCGCAAGCAATTTGCTCGACCAAGCTCAAAGGTTGAGCCTTGCTCATACAGATTACGTACCGCCTTACGATTTGCTCGGATATAGCTTATGCCATCGCGCTGAGCCACCGCTGAAACCAACCAGCGCAGCTGCACCTCATCTGCCGGATCACATACCAAAGCGCCCGGGATTGAGCGCATGAGCGCCATATCTTCCCAGGTTGTATGGGTGCCGCCATTGGTGCCTACACAAAAGCCCGGGTCAGACCCATAGATTGTGAGCGTATTTTTTGCGTACGCACCTGAGAGGAATATCTGATCAAAGCACCGACGCGTGGCAAACGGCCCAAAGGTATGCAAAAAGGGATGAAAGCCCTCGGATGAAAGACCTGCAGCAACCCCCACCATGTTTGCTTCCGAAATGCCACATTGAATCAACTTGCCAGGATGGGTTTTTGCCAGGCGCGTAAATCGGCTCGCATCTCCCAAGTCGGCTTCAAGTGCCAGCACGCGATCATCAGCATCCATCAAAGAGCCAATTGACTCAACCATCACGTCGCGAAGCTCAGCGCCTTTTTGTGTGCGATTCATGACGCATGTAAACATAGGCACTCACTCCCCTGCAAGCTGCGCTTCAAACGCAGCAATTGCCTCATCTGCCGCCACACGACAGGCTGGATCAGAAAACTTGACGGAATGATTGCCCGGATAGGTCTCAAAAAATGGAATACCAGCACCCTTAATGGTGTCCATAATCACGCAGACCGCTGAGTCTTTGACCGCTGAAGCAGCTTCCAAGGCCTGATCAAGGGCTTCAATGTCATGGCCGTTCACACTCAGCGTCTTAAAGCCAAATGCCCGCATCTTTTCCTCAAGATCAAAGGGATTCATGACCTCGGTGCAGGCTCCATCAAGCTGGCGCTTATTCCAGTCGATGATCACGATGCAATTATTGAGGCGATAGTGAGCAAGATACTGGAACGCCTCCCAGCACTGGCCCTCATTGAGCTCGCCATCGCCCACAATGAGATACACCTTTGCGTCGTTCTTTTTTAGCTTGAGTGCCGTTGCAATTCCTGCAGCAACAGATGTGCCCTGGCCGAGCGATCCGGTGGTCATATCAACACCAGGCGTCTTGGTACGGTCTGGATGTGATGGAAGGTTCGTGCCACCTTCATTGAGCGTCAAGAGCACCTCTTTATCAAAAAAGCCACGCTCGGCCAAGGCGGCATACCAAGCAGGACCGGCGTGACCCTTGGATAAGACGACGCGATCCCGCCCTTCCCAGCTTGGGTTTTCTGGATCATAGGCAAGGCGCTTTCCATATAAGACGCTCATCAGATCAGCAATGGACATCGAGCCACCGAGATGACCCGACCCAACACGCTCGAGCATAACCAGCACATCACGACGGATCGCGGTAGCAAGCTTTTTTAGCTGTAAAAGCTCATTGGGCTCCATCCGCTCTCCTCTCTCAAATCGAACGGGCGGATAACCGTCCGCTCATCTTTTGCCTATCACATGAGGCGAGACGCCCAGAACGAGGCGAGACGCCCGGATCATTACCCGATCTTTTCGCGAAGCTTCTCTTCAAGCTCGCCCTTATCAACAATATTATTCAGAACAACTACCTGCTCAGCAGGTACGCCCTTAATAAAATCGGCCAAGTCGCGACCAACAACAAAGAGGTCTGCAGCACCGGGCTTTACGTCCGATACCGTGGTGTGCTCAACCTGCACACCTTCAACCCCCATCTTCTTCAAAACATCTTGAATATTGATCTCAACCATGAGGCTCGATCCCAAACCGGAGCCACAGGCGCACATAATCTTTTTGATATCCATTGGTGAATCCTTTCGCAGCGGGGCGGGGATCTGTACTCCCCGCCCAATGACACAGAGCTCAAATGCGTACTACGTTGGGTTTTACACCCCAGGCCTTTCGGCACCCAACGCAGAACTCAGGCTACTACTCAGCCTTAGTGCGCTTCGGAGCAACAAAGTTATACACGATAGGAATGAAGAAGCAGACAACGCAGATTGCCAACAGCGGCATACCCGGCATGGTTTGTGCCAGATTGCCAAACAAGATTCCGATCCAGGAGAAGTCTGCATCTGAAAATGTTGCAGACGTAAAGCCCAGAGCGGTAAAGACCGGCATGCAGATGGCCGGAAGAATGGTGATGAGCAAGCCATGAATGGCAGAACCGGCAATGCAACCCTTAACGCCGCCCTCAGCGTTTCCAAATACACCAGCGGTAGCTCCGCAGAAGAAGTGAGGAACAACGCCCGGAAGAATCAGGGCAACAGGGGTGAGGTTGGAGTCAATTGCCGAGAGGATGAAGAGGCCAGCAATGCCTGCAACAAATGAGGTCAAAAAGCCAATGATCACTGCGTTTGGCGCATACGAGTAAGCAACCGGGCAGTCAATAGCAGGAACCGCACCAGGAACCAGGCGCTCTGCGATGCCCTTGAAGGCAGGTACGATCTCGCCCACGATCAAGCGAACGCCTGAAAGCACGATATACACGCCGCCAGCAAAAGACATGCCTGCAGTCAGTGCCCAAACGATCCAGTTGGTTGTGGTCTCGGTATCAACATTGAGGAGAACATTCAGGTGCTGGAACTGGGAAGGGTCAGCCTCAAGAATGCCGCGCCCAACAGCCACACCAGTCACAATCACAAACAGAACCATCATCGTGATGGAGATAGAAACGGTGGTATCGCGCAGGAAGATCAGGCGCTTAGGGAAGTTAATATCCTCGGTTGAGCGAGAGCCCTTGAACAGCTTGCCGACAACTCCAGCAAGTGCGTATCCAATACCGCCAAAGTGACCAAGAGCCACACCATCGGTACCGGTTACCTTACGAAATGTTGGCTGGCAGTATGCCGGAGAGATCACCATGATCAGAGCAAGCACGCAGGCACCAGCAATGTAGAGCGACCAACCGGTAAGCCCGCCAATTGAAAGCACAACGGCGATCATGCACGCCATGTACAGCGTGTGGTGACCCGTCAAGAAGATATAGTGCATACGCGAAAAACGAGCGAGCACGATATTGAGAATCATACCGATGCACATAATGAGGGCAGAGGCCTGACCAAAATCGGTCAGCGCCATTGAGACAACTGCCTCATTATTTGGAACTACACCTTGCATATTGAAGGCATAGTTGAAAATCTCGCCAAACGCCAAAAGCGAGCCTGACTGCAAAAAGCCAGCGCCTGCGGTGAGCACCAAGAAACCAACAATCGTTTTGATGGTTCCCATGACGATCTCCTCAATTGGTTTGCGCTGCAGCGCAAGACCCAAGAGGGCGAGGAGACCGACCAGTATTGCCGGTGTTGACAAGATGTTGACAATGAAGTCGAGCACTGCCATGTCATACCTCTGTTTCTACGAACTGGCGTCAGTTCTCACTTCCGCCGACCTTTCGGAACATATCAAGTCTATTCCTGTTCTTTCCTGTTTTGTCCGGATTGGGAACATACAATCTAGTTATTCGGTAAGCGGTATTATTTTCGATGCCGACGTGCGAGCCATTCGCTTTGCCCTCGTGCGTATAATTGAGAGGATCGAGAGGGGTTTAGGTGTTCCGCAGACAGAGACGAGAGAAGATCCTCGAGATCATCAATGCAACTGGGCATGCAACCGTTGAAGAGCTGGCGAAGCTGTTCCATGTCAGCGTTGATAGCATTCGAAAAGATTTACGAGAGCTTGCCGATGCCGGCTTATGCATACGAGCTTATGGCGGAGCGACCCGCATCAAGCCAGCAGCAACAGAAACAGAAGCGCATGCTCAAAGCCCCGAGCTACAAGTCACCGACAACCGAACGGGACGCTTGGCAGTCGCTGAGCGCGCTTGGGAAGAAATCAACGAGGGCGACGCGATCTTTCTCGATATTTCTCAGACCAATCTCTTGCTTGCACACTTAATTGCAGAAGGTGACAAGCGGCTCATTGTAACCACGAATATGCTTGAGATTCCTCGCTTGATCGCAGCAAATCCCAAGGTAACCGTCCTTGCAACCGGAGGCTTTCTCAATCCTCAGCTAACCGGCTTTACTGGCACTGCTTCAATAAGTCTGCTTGAGCCGCTCCTCTTTTCTAAGGCCTTTATTGGCGTTCATGGCGTGCATATTCCCAGCAATGCCGTTATGTCATTCAATATGGATGATGGCATGGTGAAGCGAAAAGTGATCGACAATGCCTCAGAGCGTTTTTTGCTGGCCGATCAGGATAAATTTGCTATTGAGTCGGGCTATCGCTTTGCCTCAGTGGATGATTTCTCTGCAATTATCACCGACACAACGAATGCGTCAATTCTTTCTGAGCTTGAGAAACGAGGCATTCCCATTCTTGGCTAAACAGCTGGAAAAACAACGGTGATCGTTGTTCCTTTTCCCAGCTCGCTTTCCAGCTCAATCTCAGCCTTATGATAGAGAGCCGCATGCTTGACGATTGCAAGCCCCAAGCCCGTACCACCTCGAGATTTTGAACGGCTCTTATCCACCCGGTAGAAACGCTCAAAGATCTTTCCTTGCTCCTCAGCAGCAATGCCAATACCCGTATCGTGCACCCGCACAAAAGGCTCGCCGCATGAGCGCACGCCTGAGCTCACCGTCACCGATCCGCCGGGCTTGTTATAGCGGATCGCATTGCTCACCAGGTTATACACCAGCTCTTCCATAAGCCGGGGCACACCGTGAACTGAGGCAGCCTGAACATCTTGGGCGGCCAGGCTCACATTGTTTTTAGTGGCCACATCTTCTAGACGCTGACAAATGCTTCTGACCAAATGCGGCAGATCAATCTCTTCTCTTCGTCCCAAAACGCCGTCGATATCAGATATTCCAGCGCCTGCATGCTCGGATTCATCCAAATTAGAAAGGGTGAGAATATCGTTTACCAATGAAGTCAAGCGTCCTGCTTCGCGATGAATCCTACCTGCAAACTTTCTGGTATCTGCCTCAGAGCCCACCATACCCTCGGCGATCAGCTCAGCATAGCCAGAAACCGTGGTAAGCGGGGTTTTCAGCTCATGGGTAATATTGGCCGTAAACTCACGACGCATGCGATCGTTATCGGCAAGCACCGCCATCTGACGCTTTAGCTCTTGGCGCTGCTTTTCTATACGATCCAACATGGGACGCATCTCAATATAGGTGCCCTCAACGCTTCTCCTCGGATGATCAAGATCCACCAATTTGAGAGGAGCAATAATTGAATCAGCAACACGACGTGCAGTAATAAGCGCGGCTATGGCAGCGACAAGGGCAAGGGTTGTTACAGGACCTATGAGCGTAGAAAAGATAGAAAGCAGCCCTGCTTGCTCTTTTGCAAGACGCACCACACGCCCATCTTGCAAGCGAACAGCCTCATACGCCATGGCCTCGCCCAAGGTTGAGCTCGATCGCCGAGAAGATCCTCTTCCCTCGCGCAGGGCATCTGCGATCTCAGGTCGGTGTGCATGATTGCCAAGCTCTTTGGCATCCTCTGCGCTATCAAACAAAACTGTGCCGTCAGGATCCACCAAGGTCATGCGCGTACCATTGCTCTTTAAGCGAGCAAGCAGTCCCTCATCATCTGAAGAGTCATCCAAAGCAGCTGCAGCAATTGAGGCCTCATCTGCCAAGCCCTCACGAATAACCTGGGCAAGTCGCCCTTGCATATAGAGGGTTCCTACCACAGAAAACAGCAGGATAGACACCAGCGCCACCGCAAACATAGTTCTAAAAACGCGGGTGGCAAGGGATTGGCCTCCCGAACGTGCAGCCATGAACTACTCCGAGGCCTCAGCGAAGCGGTAGCCCACACCACGAACGGTTTCAATGAGATGCGCATGATTGCCAAGTTTTTGACGAAGCGTCTGCACATGCACGTCAACCGTGCGAGAGCCACCATCAAAGTCCCAGCCCCACACACTTTGCAAAAGCGACTCACGAGAAAACACAATGCCGGGTTTTCTCATCAAAAAGGCCAGCAGATCAAACTCACGAAGGGTGAGTTTAAGCTCCTCGCCCTCAACCGTAGCCCGGCGATGACTTGGAGACAAGGCAACGCCAGCAATCTCTACGCTATCGGAATCCTTTTGACTATTCATGCCACCCCGGCGCAGCAAGGCGCGGCATCGGCTCGTAAACTCCATGAGTGAAAAAGGTTTGGTGAGATAATCATCGGCTCCACCATCTAAGGCAATCACCTTATCGAGCTCGGCATCTTTTGCGGTGAGCATCATGATCGGAACCTGAGCAGTTTCTCGATCTGCTCGCAGGCGCGCGAGGATCTCTAAGCCATCGGTATCAGGAAGCATAATATCGAGCAGCACAGCATCGGGCACCCGCCGTGCAACCGCTGCCTTAAACTCGCTATCGCAGCTAAAACCTTCAGCATCCATCCCCTGCTGGCGCAAGGCATAGAGCGCAAGCTTGCGAATATTGTCGTCATCCTCGACGTAGTAAATCACGGTGCCTCCTTTACGCAGACATCACGTTCTCATAATACAACCGCTTTGTAAGCAGGGCGTAAGGGCTTGAAACTTCTCTAGTGAGCACTCAGGGCAAGAGCATCTGGGGTTTCAAAAAACTCCTCAGCGCTCGCTTGCCCAGGCTCGCCCGTAAAGAAGCGGATAGCGCGATCGATGAGTACAAGCAAGTAAGAAAGAGGATCTGGTCCATCTTGGTTTTCTGCGGAAACCAAGTCAACCTTGCCAAGCTCCTTGCCCGCTTGCTTAACCACTAAAGAACCAACAGTATCTCCGGCGCGCACGCCACCGTCGATTGCGCGGTACTCAGGGTGGAGCTCTACCTTGCCCGCAAGATTAAAGAGCGAAACGGCTGCATCAGGATCTGTAGCTGTGACCTCCACCGTCTTGTCTGACCATGCACGGTTCGGCACACGCGCAATCAGCGGCCGACCATCCGCTGTTGTGCGCTCAGAAGCCACTAAGGGATAGTCCACGGTATGACCGTAGTACCAATTGGCAAGCGCTCGCGTATCTGCCCAGCGCTGATCGCTACCATCTGAGCCAAGCGTAACGGTATAGATCTCGCCACCAGCATCTTGAGAGAAAGCTCCAACAAAGCATTGAAGGGCAATATAGGTACCACCGGTTTTTCCACCAATATTGCCTCCCTGCCCCAAGATTTCATTTCTCACCAAGATCTTGATGCTGCGCTCTGCCCCATCTGCTCCCTTCACAACCATCATGGGATCGCCGTCTGCATCAATGCGGCGGAAGTCCTCATTTTGCATGGCATAGGCGTACATGGTGGCCACGTCTCGGGCAGAAGAGTGCAACTCCCCCTCCCAGCCGTCAAAATCAAGACCATGAGGGTTTTCAAAGAGACTGTGCTCCATCCCGAGCTCAGCGGCCTTGGTATTCATTGCTTCCACAAAGGTTTTGTATGGGTTGGCACTTGCGGGATCAATCTTTTTTCCAATAGTAGTAGCAATTGCCATGGCCGCATCATTACCCGAGGTCACCAAAAGTGCCTTAAGCGCGGTTGAAAGCGGCATGGTATCGCCTTCTTTTAGATCGGCAGAAGACTGACCAACCTTTGCCGCCGCCTCATCTACCGTAATCGTATCGGCGAGCTTTGCATGCTCAAGGGCAACAATTGCAGTCATGACCTTCGTGATCGATGCGATCTTAATCTCTTCATCGGCATTGCGCTCAAAATAGGTTGTCCCATCCTTGCCAACCACGATAGCTGCGTGGCATTCCAGATCGGGCATGTCGACCTCTGAAATACCTTGCGCCGAGGCTGTCTGTCCCAAAACCATATCGGTATCGAGACGCGTCGCTTCTGCGGTTTGAGGCAGGGCAAGGAGCAATGCAAGGGCTATGAGGGCAGACGCCAGGCAGGCGGCAAACGTATGCCTTGCCTTCGGAGCGCGAGCAACTTGGTGAGACATTTGATCCATAGAGACCCTCCGGGTCAATCGTTTTGTGCAAACTCCCCGTCTATTATGCCACGCAGGCAACTTTTTGTGAGAAGCCAGGCTTCGTGGGTCGATTGCACGCTCCCAAGTGGAGGCCGATTGCGCACTCCCAAGCGACTGAAGAGACGATACCTCACATGACGCCACCTAGCTCGCCGTTCGGATGCACTTTCCCATACAAGCTAGAAGCGGTGCTCAAGCTTGCCAGGAGCGATAAGAGCCGCCGAGCTAAAGAGACGATTTGCATTTTCCCACGCGGCGTACTGGATGATTGCTGGATCTTCCCCCGTGCGCAATGCACGATCTTTTGAGAGTGCGTCGATCGTAAAGGCAATCATGGCAGGCTCACACTCAGTGCCTCTCAAAGGCATCGGAGCCATGTACGGGCAGTCGGTTTCAAACACGATACGTTCCAGTGGCGTGGCGGCAAAGGCATCGCGCACCGCTTCGTTTCTGTTAAAGGTTGCAGCGCCTCCGTACGCGATATAGCAGCCCAGATCAACCGCCTGCTCCATGGTCGTGCGATCTTCTCCAAAGCAATGCAACACACAGCCCGTCTCTGGCACGCCCAGCTCTCTCAGAAGCTGAAAGACATCTGCGTGAGCCTGGCGCTCAGGGTCACTATCATCATTTCTTACATGCAGCTCAACAGGAAGCTGGTATTCATGAGCGATACGTAGCTGATCTGCCAGAGCAGCAAGCTGCACCTCACGCGGGGCAGGTGCATACTCACCCTCGGCATCCACATGGTAATCAAGGCCAATCTCGCCAATGCCTGCACACTGAGGATCATTCAGTGCAAGCAGTATGGTGGAGCGCAACTCTTCAGTGTAGTGAGCAGCACCGTATGGATGGACGCCTACGAGATAGCGCACCTGCGGCACAGCCGGTGTAGGCACAGCCGGTGAAGATACCTCCAGCTCAGTTGAAGCCGTATCCAACCACGTGCGCAAGGCACGCTGGTAGGCATCGAGCTTCATATCATCTCCCACCGGATCAAAGAGCGTCACGATGAACTGCACGCCAGCCTGTGCTGCGCGCAGCAAGCACGCAACGGGATCCTTTTCCCAAAAACACGTGAGGTGTCCATGCGTATCGGCAGCAGGAGCGGCGAGCGTGGGCACTTCAAAGGAACGCATCCGCTTCTTGATGCGCTTCTCAAAGGTAAGCGGTACTGCGAGGTTGATAGCAGGCTTATCTGCCCGCTCATCACCAGCGCGCTCTTGCGGCTCCTCTGAACTGAGATTATTCACACAGCTCACCTACGTCCTCAAACACAGAAATCAACTTGCATGCTCGCCAGCGCCCAGTGCAAGGGCTTTTGTGAGGCGAATAAAATCGGAAACCTCAAGTGTCTCCCCACGTGCACCCGGGTGAATGCCCGCTGCGGCAAACGCACAATCGAGCTGGGCTTTGTCAAAACCAGCGGCAGCCATAGAATTGCGAATGGTCTTTCGCCGCTGTAAAAAGCCCGCATCAATTACCTGAGCCACATCGCTTGCGTGCAAGCCCCGAGGCAGCGGGCTTTCATGTGGCTCATAGCGCTCTATGCGCACCACCGCAGAATCCACATGTGGAGCCGGCATAAAGCAACGCGGCGGCACCTCAAAGCGACCCGCAACCCGTCCAAACAAGGCAAGCTTTGCGGTATAGGCTCCATAGGCTTTCGTTCCCGGGTGCGCACCAATACGATCTGCCACCTCTTTTTGTACCATCACCACGGCGGTCTTGAGCGCTGGACGCTCCTGAAAATACGCCAGGATAATGGTTGCTGCAACGTTATAAGGCAGATTTGCCACCAAGATTGTTGGTTCTCCACCAGCGGCTTGAGCAATCTCGTGAGCAGATACCTGAAGGGCATCTCCCATCAAATACGTAAAGTTTGGGTGCGAAGCCGCATGCTCAGCCAAAATTGGCTCAAGGCTTGAGTCCATCTCAACCGAGACAACCTGAGCAGCCTCTTGTACCAATGCCAACGTGAGCGTGCCGATACCTGGCCCTACCTCAAGCACGCGCTCGGAACCCGAAAGAGCAGCTAAGCGCATGATTCGCTCAATCACGTGATTATCCACGAGAAAGTTTTGACCGAGGTGATGCTTGGCAAAAAGCCCATGAGCCTCAAGCAGGACGCGAGTTGCCGCAGGACTTGCAAGGGGTGATGTAGTCATAGCATCTGCTGAGAGAGCACGGCGCTTACGCCTCCTGCAGACGCGGGAACAGCGCCACGCCCTTTTCCACCGCAAGCCCGCCGACATATCCGCCCCACGTGCAGGTAGCGAAGAGGTCATCGGTTGCAATCTGGTCGGAGATACCAATGCGGCGCAGAGCCTCGGCTGAAGTCGCAGGCATAAAGGGTGCAAACAAATGAGCCGCAATGCGGATTGCCTCAAGTAAGGTATAGATCACGAAGGCAAGCTCATCAGCACGGGCTGGATCTTTTGCCAAACTCCACGGCTCGGCGTCTTCAATATAGCGATTCGCGGCATGAACAAGTGCCATCACCTCAGCCGCTGCCTCCCCATACGCGAAAGCCTCCATCTTCTTTGCGTAGCGCTCTGCCAAGCCCTCAGCAATACGAGCAAGCGGGTTTTCATACGCTGCAAGATCTTGTGGTCGCTCGGGGGAGGCACCTTCAAAATACTTTGCACTCATATTGAGCGAGCGAGAAATCAGATTTCCCCAGCTATTAGCAAGATCAGCGTTGTAGACCTGGCGCATGCGCGAGAAAGAAATAGCTCCGTCGTCTCCCGGCTCAACGTCGGTCATAAAGTAGTAGCGATAACCCTCAACACCCAACAGATCAATGACCTCGCGCGGAGCAATGGCGTTGCCCCGGCTCTTAGACATCTTCTCGCCCTTGCCCGTTTCATCATTTCTCACCAGCAAGAATCCATGAGCAAAGACCCGCTCAGGCAAGGCCTCGCCAATCGCCATGAGCATGGCAGGCCAGATCACGCAGTGAAAACGGATGATGTCTTTGCCCACAATATGGTCTTGTGCAGGCCAGCGATACGCCAGCTTAGCACGGGCGGCATCGGTATCCTCACCAAAGCCAATAGCGGTCATATAGTTGAGCAGTGCGTCAAACCATACGTAGGTAACGTGATCCTCATCAAAAGGAACCGGAATGCCCCAGTCAAAGGTATTTCGTGAAACGGACAGGTCATTCAGGCCGCCAGCTACAAAACTTCTGACCTCATTCATACGAAAATCGGGCTGCACAAAGTTCGGATGCTCGTCATACCATGCAAGCAGGCGATCTTGGAAGGCAGAGAGCTTGAAGAACCAACTCTCCTCTTGCACGCGCTCAAGCGGACGACCGCAATCTGGGCAGAGATGCGCGCCGGACGTTCCATGCGCTTCATCTGATTTAGAAACCTGAGTCTCAGTAAAGAAGGTTTCCTCTGGCACGCAATACCATCCGTCATAGCTTCCCTTATACAGATAGCCAGATTCACGCATGCGCTCCCACAAGTACGCAACCGCTCGATACTGACGCGGCTCGGTGGTGCGGATGAAATCATCGTTTGAAATCTCAAGCTCTTGCCAGAGCGCTTCAAAATGTGGAGCCTGGGAGTCACACCACTCCTGTGGGGTCATACCATGAGCCGCTGCAGCCTCAGCAACCTTTTGACCATGCTCATCCATACCCGTAAGAAAGAGCACGTCTTGGCCGCTCGCCCGGCGAAAGCGTGCCTGAACGTCCGCCATGATAGTGGAATAGGCCGTACCTAGGTGTGGATCAGCATTTACGTAGTAAATGGGGGTGGTGATGTAATAGGAAGGCTTCGTGCCCATCTGCGCGGGTCCCTTCTCGCACGTTTCTTTGCCCAATTAGTCTAGCGCATGCAAGGCCAAGCAGGGAGAGAGACAACTGAAGCCCTCGCTCAGGTCTTCATAAGAGCCCAAAGCGGGGGCTTCCAAAATAGATAAACCTGCTGAGCACGAGCGCGCGCAACGCAGTGTTCACACAGCCTCAGATGCTCTCACAACACCTCAACCGGGCACATTAAGGCCTTAGACATACGCCCCGGGTATATGTGCGAAGTGAGCAACGTACGGCCAGAGCCTCACCGCTCCATCCGCAACGTGAGGCTCTTGCACACGTACCATCTATTACCTGTGCTAGCCGAGCTTCTCAACAATCTTAGTCACAATGGCATCTGCCTGCTTAATTGCAGCACCTACACCAACCTTTACCTTAGGAATGCCCTCAAAGCGATCAACATGTTTAATTGGCATATCGTTGGTGAGGATTACCGCCGTTGCACCCTCAAGATCTGCAGGGGTGATCTCGTTTTCGATTCCAATTGAACCCTGGGTTTCTACCTTGCAGGGAATCCCCACACGCTTGCATGCATCATCAATGGCCTCTGCTGCCATATAGGTATGAGCCACGCCAGAAGGGCAAGCCGTTACCGCTAAAATTTTCATCAGATACTCTCCTTTGTTCTGTGACATCCCAAGGTGTTGAGTAGCACACGAGCAGCGCTGCCAACTGCTTCAAACACGTGGATACAAGACACGCAGCTGCTCGAACAGGCACTACACAACAACTAACCAGCCGCGCCCCTTAGAGCTCAAACTCGATCTCAAGCTCTTCTTCAACAACAGCAGGCTTTGTCTCGCGCTTCAAAAAGAACACGAGCGCCATATGAGCCGCAATGCCTAACGCCAAGCTCGCCACATAGGTGAGCGCCGAAGTGACCGGCAACACGACCAAGCCACCCCAGGCCGCATTGCACCACACGCCGAGCGCACCAGCAATCGCGCCGCCGATGGCTCCAGACACCACATTGATAGGGATGAGAATCGGACTTGCGGTGGTATACGAGATTGCACCCTCCGTAATGCCGCAGATGCCCATGGCAATGGCTCCAATGCCTGCCTCGCGCTCCTCGTTCGTAAACTTGTTGCGCAGTACCATCGACTCAATACCTAAGGCAATTGGAGGGATTGCAATAGCAATCGAGATCGGTCCCATAAAGGTGCTGTTTTGCCCAGCAGCAACCATCGTTCCCACAACAGCCGCACCGGTGGAATATGCCACCTTATTGAGCGGGCCGCCCAGATCAAAACAGATCATGGCACCGGTAATAGCTCCAACTGCAATTGCGCTCGTGCCATCCATTGTTGTGAGCCACTCAGTCATGGCGTTCAGCAGCCATGCACACGGACCACCAATAACGCAAATCATGGTGAAACCCACAACCAGCGAAGAGACAATCGGAATAATAATGATCGACTTCAGTGAGCGAATGGACTTATGCAAAGGGAGCTTCTTGAGCAAAAATGCGCAGATGCCTGCAAGCAAGCCAGCCAAAATGCCCCCAATAAAGCCCGCGCCTACATTAACGGCGAGCTGGCCTCCAATAAGGCCGGGGGCAATGCCGGGACGATCGGCAATAGAGGCCGCAATAAAGGCGGAAAGCACCGGCACCATAAGGCCAAGACCCGTGCCACCAATCTGCGCGAGAATGCCTATGATACCCTCGGATGAAACACCGGCTCCCTGCTGAACGCTCGACATAGAAAGCATGGTAGCAACAGCAAAAATAATGCCTCCCGCCACCACAACCGGGATCATATGGCTCACGCCGTTCATCAGATGCTGGCGAGTTCCTTTGAGCGTCGTAATAAGATCACTCATGACAGTTTCCTTTCTCAAAGACTTGTATTAGCTCGGTCATTACCTGAATTGATCTGCTGCGGCACCGCTCTCGGGTGCGCGCTCCAAAAGCAACGCCTGAGAAGATCGCCGCCTCTTTCTACGCAATCCCCACGAGGTCAACAACCTCAGCGGGAGCCGACGTAGAAGCGAGCCGCTCTCTAAAATCCGCATGAATTAACTGTCGAGCCAACTGCGCCAGAATAACCAGATGCCGATCGCCCGCCTCAGCAAGCGGAACGGCAATCTGAAACACCAAATCAACCTGCTCCCCATCCCAATCAATCGGATGAGCAAGATGGGCAAAACCAAGGGAAGCAACACTCACCGCTTCCGACTTGGCATGCGGTGTGGCAACACGAAAGCCTAAGGCAGTTGTGCCCATAGCTTCGCGCGCAAATACATCAGCTACATAGGCCTCAAGATCTGAAAGCCGATTACTCGCATCCATGGCATGCGCAAGCGCTCGAATGACGTCTTCTTTGCTTGTAGCCTGAAGGTCAAATAACACAAGATCTGGGGTCATGAGCTCCATTACCATCACCTCAGCAATCAGCCATGGTGGCACCGGTGCCAACCAGCGTCTCAAAGTCTTGTGTAAACGCATCAACCGCTGCATCAATAGCGGCGTTTTTAACCAAGCCCTCAATCAGATCAGGAGCAACAGTTACTCCTTTGACTCCATAACGCACGAGCTCAAGAACCTGCTGGCTATTCTTAAAACTTGCTGCTAAAAGACCGCTCGGCAGACCTGCAGCAACAATTGAATCGTGAATCTCACAGGCAACCTTCACGCCATCAAAACCCATATTGTCAATGCGGTTTACATACGGAGCAGCGTATTCAGCGCCGCATTTTGCAGCAAGAAATCCCTGCATAGCGGTATAGATAGCCGTTCCAATAAAGCGAATACCTGCTGCTTTCAGCATACGCATGGCACGAAAGCCCTCAGGCGTAGACGGAACCTTGACTAAGGTGGATGCCCCCAGCTCAGCGCATATGCGCTTCGCCTCAGCAAGCATGCCCTCAGCAGAGTTACTGATCACCTGCACAAAAAGCTCGCCATCATCACCAATGATGGAACGAATCTCATGCAAGACCTCATACGGCGGTCTCCCAGATGCCGCAAGAATCGAGGGATTCGTTGAGACGCCATCCACCGGAAAGCGCTCATAGATCCTTCGGATCTTTTCTACATCAGCATCGTCGATACAGAGCTTCATAGCTTCCTCCTTTATCTTGCTAAGACGCCGGACTTCCGACGTCTTACTACGCTCATACAGCCACACCTGCAAAGGCGTTGACCTCGGGATTTCATGTCGTTTGGCTTGTGCTTTCGGACTTTGTGTCACCCGCAAACACACGCGGGATCCCAAGAAACCCTCGCGAAACCCGTAGCTCACCGCTTTGCCACTACGCCTCTATAATCAGGTTTCTTACGCCAGCGTCTTTCATCACCTCTCCAAACGCATGCATGGCTTCTTTGGAATACAGCTGAGGGTTTTCCTCATCTGAAAAACAGTAGCTACGCTGGCCGTCTCGATATTTCGCTGCGGCAAGCGGGTTGTAATTCAAAAGCTCAACGCGAACGTTGGGATACAGCGCCACGAGGTCTGAACCAATCGCGGCAAGGTTTTCTTCTGTGGCAGTCATGGTAGGGATTAAGGGCGTGCGAACAGTGACGCGATCCCGCAAAGAAGAGTGTAAAAGCCAAGAGAGGTTTTTCAGGATCTGCTGGTTCGACGCGCCAACAAGACGGCGGTGAAGCTCGTCATCTGCCAGTTTATAGTCGCAAAATATCTCATCAACCAAAGGAAGCACGCGCTGTACCTTGGCGCTCGGCGCAGCAAGGCTCGTCTCAATCGCAGTATGAATCCCGCGCGCTCGCAAAATACCTAAGAGCTCTGCGGCAAAATCCGCCTGCATAAGCGGCTCGCCCCCAGAAAGGGTCACCCCGCCTTGATCGCGAAAAAACACGCGGTCGCGCTCAAGCTCGTCTGCGAGCTCACTGGCCTCAATACTCTGGGAATCCCAGCGCAACGCACCCGTTGGGCACGCATGCATCAGAGCATCCCAAGCTTCATCGGCATGCGGATCAAGTGCAATTCCATGACCGCTCACGCGCACTCCCCCAGACGCGCTGAGAGCAATGCAGGTTCCGCAACCAATACAAGGTTCGGCAAACCATACGGGAGAAGGATGTGGATCCAGCCCCTCAGGGTTTTGGCACCAAACACAGCGCAAAGGACAGCCCTTTAAAAACACGCTGGTGCGCAAGCCTGACCCATCATGGGTAGAGAAGCGCCGGATATCGAACACAACACCTTTCATTTACGACATATCCGCATAGGAAGTCCGAGCAATGATCTCGTCCTGCAGCTTACCGGCAAGCTCGGTAAAGTACGCCGTATAGCCTGCTACACGCACCGTCAGGCTCCGATAGCGCTCAGGATCTTGCTGAGCAGCTATGAGATCTTCGCGTCGCACAACATTGAACTGGATGTGCGGAATTTTGAGATCCACAAAGGAGTGCAAGAAGAGGGCGAACTTATCAATGCCCTGCTCAGTTGCGAAAAATGAGGGCAAGAATTTCATATTGAGCAAGCCGCCGTTTGAGGTGAGCGAAGGATCCAGGCGTGCGACTGACTTGAGCACGGCGGTCGGGCCATCTAAATCACGTCCATACATGGGGCTCATGCCACCATCTGCCAACGGCGTTTGGGAGAGGCGTCCATCAGGGCTTGCCCCCACATTTTCTCCCATAGGCACATGAGCAGAAACGGTATACATGCCTGTGTGATAGGGGCCGCCTCGATAATTGGTAAAACTACGCAAGCGCGTCTGGAAGTACTCTGCCCAACGGCATCCCAACTCATCAACCCAAGCAACATCATTGCCGTACTTAGGCACCTTGTTTAAAATCCGCGCATGCAGGATTTCGTGACCCTCAAAGTTATCTCGCAGCGCTTGAAGCATCTCATGTGCACTTACAACCTGCTCGTCATACACCAGCATCTTTAAGGCAGCAAGGCTATCAGCCAAATTCGCAACCTGAATCATCTGAATGCCTGAGAAGTTATAGTGGGCACCACCTGCAGTAACGTCGATACCCCGCTCAAGACAATCATCAATCACGGCAGACAAAAATGCCGTGGGCAACAGATCTATATGAGCCGCTTCCACCCACGCGCAGGCCTCAACCATACGATCCATGTAGTAGTCGATCATCTTGGCAAAGCTAGCCTCAAGCTCCTCATAGCTTGCATACGTGTCCAAGCTGCCAAAATCAGGCCCCAAAACGCGTCCGGTCACTAAATCGACGCCACCGGTCAGCGTGAGTTCAAGTGCCTTGTTGAGGTTGAACATGGCCGCATCGCTCCACCCAAGATTGTCACCTTGAGTTGTAAGCTCAACACAGCCCACGATGGCATAGTCAAGCGCATCGGCAGGATCCACGCCCAACTCCTCAAGAGCTGGCACAACCGCCTCATCGTTAAAGAACTGCGGCATGCCACTACCCTTTGCCACCACACGAATTGCCTTTTTAAGCAGGCTATCTGTCGTGTTTTCATGCAGGCGTACTGAGAGATTGGGCTGCGGCAAACCCAGCTCTTCTTGCGCTTGTAAGAAGAGATAGGACAGGTCATTTTCTACGTTGGCACCCGTGCGATCTTGTCCGCCAACTGCAATATTGAAACCAATGGGAAAGCCAGCAAAATATCGCGCGCTGCTGGCACTTCTCATATACACAATTTGGTTGAACTTAAGAAAGAGGCATTCGATGAGCTCTAAGGCGCGATCCTTGCTCATACCATCCGAAATACTCGTGCGGTAGTACGGCTCCAGCACCATATCGAGGCGACCAGGTGAAAACGATGAAGCATTTGATTCCATCTGCAGGATTACGAATAAAAACCAAAGGCCTTGCAGGGCCTCATGAAAGGTTTTTGCCGGTCGCTCTGCGAGGGCATCGCATATCGTTGCTACCTGCATAAGATCTTCTGCAGCCTCTGGATGGCTCGTTGCGAGCGTACGAGCGAGGGCAGCATAGCGGCGCATGAAGGCAATTGCCCCGTCCATAACAAGAACCACTGCCTGATAAAATGGCCGCTTCTCTGAGTCTGCCATCTCAAGATGCGAAAGCGCCTCTGTCTTCAAGCCAAGAGGTCCTTTGGAAAGCCAGGTACGGCAGTTTGGATTGATATGACCTTGGGCGTGATCAGTCTGGTTAATCTTGGCTACGCGGCCAATCTCTTTCAGCTCTTCACCATGGTCGATGCGAATACGATCTTCAAGCGAAGCGTCTTTCCAAAAGGGCTTAATTATCCGCCGGAAGTATTCAATATCTTCCTCGTGCACATTGAAGGTATCTTGTGGACGACTTGGCAGGGTCTCAAGCTCTCGATCAACCCATGAGCTACCAGCTTCTGGAAAAACCACGCCAGCACGCACGCCAGCCGTGCGATTACCAACAATCAGCTCAAGCGGATCGATTGTGATTTCCATCTGCTCAAGAGCTGCAGCAAGCGCATGAGCGCGCTGCAAAATACGAGGCTCATTTGGATGCTTTTGATAGGATTCCGTAATGATTTTAGCCTGCTCAATTGAAGCGTAGCGTGGCTCGTTGAGCATATGCTCTCGTAGTGTTTGAATGCGCTCTGCTGCCATTGCTTCCATCTTCCTGTCCTCGTTAACTATTGTTTATTATCTCTTTTATTATTTCTTCTTAGTTATATAGGTAAGTATAGGCATGGTGGACGTGGTGTCAATTGTTTTATCTTCTTTTTATTGTTTTGTTAGGTTTCTGATGATCTGCGTCGGGACGTGCGTCTGCTTGAACTGCTTTAAACGTTACTACCAAGACAGCGAGCGGCTCGGCGGTCTATGCAACGTCAACATCGCACTGGTAAGACATAAGCGCGTTAAGCGTATTCAGATCTGACTCACTGCCAGTTTGAGTGTCACATGGCCCAACTCATCGCTTCCCTGCACAATGAGGAGATCAAGCGACCCTGCTTACGAACGCCGTCTATCTGCGCTATCAGAAGATCGTGCAACTAAGCGACTCGGCTGATCCTAGCTCGCACCCCGCGTGATTAAACGGGCGAAAGATTCAGCGTACCGTCCGCAGCGCCTAGGTGATCAGGCAATCCAGTCTACGTTCAACTCTTCTAATAGCTTTATCTGGGATTTTTCCGGCGAACGCTCCATAATGGCTCCTGTAAAGTCACTCATACGAGCGAAGAAATAGGTTCCATCCTCTTGAAACTTTCTTGTTTCAAGCATGAGATACGAGCGCTTGCTCGAAGCAATCGCGCAATGCTTCGTGCTTCCATCCTGCGGAATATAGGTTGATACACGGTCGTTTTCTAAATCCACTCCCACAGCACCAATGAAGGCAATGTCAAAGCGATACCGCTCCATTTGCTCAATCGTAAGCGCACCAATAAAGCCATCGCGCCGATCGTTCGTCTCGCCGCCAAGCATAATCAATTTGATATTGCGAGCACTTGATACGGCACCGATGACCTGGATGCAATTAGTAACCAAGGTGATCTTTCGCCCTGAGTCAGCAAGCATTTGAGCAAGCACAATATTTGAAGTAGACATGTCTAAAAAGACCATATCTCCGTCATTGATGAGCTCGAGTGCTTTTGTTGCAATCGCTCGTTTGTCTTCAATATGCTTACCCAGCCGATCTGAAATGCGATAATCCGTCGCATGCGTGCGCAGTCGAACCGCACCGCCATAGATTTTCTTTAGCTGTCCACGCTTTTCGAGCAGTGTTAGGTCTTTGCGAATACAGTCTTCCGTTACGCCAAAACGCAAAGCCAGCTCTTTAACTTTCACCGAGCCGACGGCGCTTACCTCATCAACAATTGCGTTATGACGCCCTTCGGCCAGCATCTGCTCTCCCTTATACGGCACATCACGATCATCATCCACGTGTACGTTATTGTTTCCCGAATGCCAACATATCTATCTGAAAAACAGGTGTTCACAAGAAGGCCGTGGCTTAGAGCGGCGCTTTCCTAGCTGTTTGAGCGGCAATAATCTGATCGTATACCTCGCGTTTTTTTATAGAATAACGCTGAGCGAGACGCTTTGCTGTAGCTGATGCAGACTCGCCTGCATCAAGCGCCTCTTCAATTTCTTGCGCCAACAACTCCTGTGCATCTGCGTGAGCGGAAGTCACCATGCCGGAAGACACGCTCAGACGTTGCGCCAGCTCTTCTGTCGTAGGAGGAGACACAACAAGGGCAATCTCGCCCTTCACCTCACCACGAGCTGAAAAGAGCTCGACAAGCTCTTCGGCAGAACCCCGAATAACCTCCTCATACACCTTCGTAAGCTCACGACAAACTGCGCACGTGCGATTAGGCAAGCCTTCTGCCAGAGCCTCAAGTGAGGCGATAAGCCGATGCGGAGATTCGTAAAAAATCAGCGCGCCGGGAATGGCGGCAAGCTCAGCCAACCGCCGGAGGCGCGCGCCAGGACGGCGAGGTAAAAAGCCCCCAAAGAAAAAGCCGTCTGTTGCAATACCACTTGCCACCAACGCAGTTACACAAGCAGACGGACCAGGTATAACCTCTACCTTCACATCAGCCTCAAGCGCAGCATTTACTAGATACTGACCAGGATCAGAGATCGCAGGCATACCTGCATCAGAGGCAAAGGCAATGTGCGCGCCGGCGAGCATGCGCTGGATGAGAGCTGGGGTCTTTTCAGCAATCGTGTGCTCATCGCAGCGCATAAGCGGCCGAGAGATTTTGAGCAGCGCAAGTAACTTGCCCGTCACTCGCGTATCTTCACAGCAAATGAGCTCTGCCGCCTGAAAGCTCGCTGTTGCTCGAGGGGATAGATCGCTCAAGTTTCCAATGGGAGTACCCACAACGCTTAAGCAGCCTCGAGAAGATCCCTCCCGCGCATCCAGACGTGCATGAGCACCAGCAGATATGTGCTGAGCCTTGAGCAACGACTCACTCCGGGGCTGATCGTCTAGGATACCTGCCTGAGTTTGACCAGGTTTTACCATAGCTACTCAATCATGGCACGCTCAAGCGTACCTAAGGCAAGGCGAGCGTCCCAAGCAGGAATACGCTTTTCGGTCTTCCAGGTTTGGAAATACCAGCCCTTTGTCGTCTCAAAACTCGCAAGCTGATTGGCTACAAAAACACGTTCGTAGGCAGCGCGCCCCTCTGGAGTAACTGAACTACTCGAAAGCACCGCAGACCCAGACCATTCACCCACAATGACCGGAAAGCCAGCTCCGTGAGCTCGACTGATCAGCTGACGATTGCGAGTGACAGCCCCAGAGATTCCTCCTGGCGACGTAATATCGCAGGCAGTCTCATCTCGATAGTGGTACAGATGTAAATCCATAATGACATTTACATACCGAGCGCCACGCATAAAGCCGCGCCACCGACCCGGATAACCAGAGCACGAAAATACAACAGCCTTCTCTTCAGGCATATGCATACGCACCAGCTGATAGGCATCGCGGTAAAAATTTCGCAGGTAGTGAATAGGAATGCCATCGGTCACCGTAAAAAGATCACGGCGAACACTCATGGCTGGAGAGTCCAAAAGTTCAATACCAAAAAGACCCTCGCGCGTGCCATAGCGTGCCGCCAAGCGCTCAAGCGTATCGAGGGCAACCTGGCGTCCACTGGTGCTCGAATGCCATTCAGCAATGAACGAGGGAGAAGCCGGAGGATCGCTGGAATCTCCCTGTCCGCCCGGTACGGTTGCCAGATCAAGCAAGACTGTAAGATTGTATTTCTCAGCCCACTCTATGGCACGATCGATATAGTCAATTACCGGAATATGGCTACCGCACTCCCCCTGTGCGCCAAAGGCATACCAAGGCACCGGCAAGCGCACCGAGTTGAGACCGATCGTAGCCATGCGACGAAAATCGTCTTCAGTAATAAAGGATTCGTAGTGTTTGCGTAGGCGATCAGAATAGAGGCTGCAGCCCACTGCTCGCTGCAGCTCAATCTCATTTGAAGCACCTGTCGCCTCAAACAGCGAGGGACTCACCCAAGGCTCAGGAATAAACCAGCCAGCAAGATTTACACCACGAATACGATCAGTGGTAACGGAGCCTAAACGAGGTCTCGTGAGGCCTGCAATATTCACTCGGAAAGCCACGCCTCTACCTTTCTCATGAAAAAAGCGCCCGGCATGCCTGCCGAGCGCCTTCAGATCAACTGGTGGCTAGGAAGGGAGTCGAACCCCTGACACGCGGATTTTCAGTCCGCTGCTCTACCAACTGAGCTACCTAGCCATCATGTCCGCCGTCAGACGGCAGCCAGAACACTATACCAAAGGAGGAGATAGGGTCAAGCAGAAAAAATTGAACGTTCTTCTTGCGCATACGTTCAGACGCTTTCTTTTTGCCAGTATGAGAGCCTTAAGCTGCATCGCATTCTTAGTTCTCAAAGCAGCACCTCCAGATAGTTTCGGATTTTTACCTCAACACCAAGAGCGCGAGCGCAGGAAACCAGCTTCATAGGATCACAATTTCTGCTCTGCACATAAGCTTTCATCGCAGGAGAGACGATCTGAAGATCAGGCGTGCCTTGACCCCGGACGAGGTCGCAAAGCGTCCTTTCAACGTCATATGCCCTTACTGTGTTTCCGTACTCAGTCTCTACATTACAAAGGCCCAAGTCGAGAACATCATCGACGCAGGTACGGGAAATAACTCCTGCTTCCCTAGCAGAGCTTGCGTTATAGCTCCGAGGAAAAGTCATCGTAGGAGCGAAGGGTGCGCGGTCGGTCATACCAAGAAGAAAGAGTGCTGTATCGTCTGAAAAAACTCCTCGAGAAAATCTATGTTGCAGGATAAAAAGAGGGTCTTCCCACACGTCCGGAAGCGCGTAAAGTCCGCGATCTAGCTGAACGAGATCACCGATGCTTACGGCTTCTCTCAGCTTCCGCCTGGGAATACCGGCATCGGTCGCCTGCATCGAAGTAACATAGCCATTGCTAGCTGAGGCAATGTCCATTAGAGCGCCCATCGCAGCTCCTTTCCTGTGCGTACTATCACGCTTAACATTATCAATCATTCAGCGTGTATGTACAATTCTGAGGCAAACTTGCTTTCCTTTCTGACGAACGTCACCCTCCTCCTCACTTTCCAAATTGAAGGCTCAATCAAGATGCACGTATCCAGTCGGAGCGCCTGCGTTCTTTCCCGCACTATCTCTCTGAAGCTCCGTACTGCTCATAGCGACGCGAGACATAAGCGCTAACAGCTTGGGCACTAGTCAGCGATGGAAAATCGCTCGAGCACAAAAGCAGATCCCGCACATGTCATAAAGCGCCACGGCTGAGCTGCTGCCTCCAATCTGAGGAGCTTGCCTTGAATATCAAAGAAGGCGATATCGAGCGCAGAGCGCATAAAGCAGGTATGAACTGCGGAACAATTGGGAAATGCTAAAACAAACAGCGCGTTAGATACTGAAGAAGCTATCGAAGCTACTCCAGATACAGCTCGGTCAGATTTTAGCAGAAAAATCATGCCAAACAGCCGCTTAAAAAATGTGTCCGCCACGATGAGATGCGAGCCCTCCCAGCCAACACAGACAAGCGCTTGCTCAACAACTCCCCTCTCAATAGCCGACAATTCATGTTGGCTATGAGCTCGCTTTCTACCTCTCACCAGCGCAGGAGAAACGAGACAGCTCGAGGGCACAGCCTGGCTTTGAGGTCGCTGCTTACACTCATGCAAACAACCCCTTCGACGCCGCGCAGAAAGACTTTTCACCTGCGCAGCGGGCTCAAAACCAAAGCATGCTCTATCTCTCTTATTGCTCATATCACCACTCCTGGCCTCCACGGATCAATAACAATCTCTCGTGTATGCGAAAGCACAGCCGGAGCTCCCAGATCGACACCGGCAATAGACAGTTCTTGTGGCCAGGGGATATACCGCAGCGTGCAACGATACGTTCGCAGTGTCCCCACAAGGGCAAGTATGCTCTCGCTCGCCTGATGTGCTCCCTGGCCAGCTCCTGTGTCCACTGACACCTCAATCTCAACACGCTCATCATCCATTGCACGTACAAGCTCTGAGCGAATCACATCGGCAGAAGCTGCCGGTGCCGCGCCTTCGCCACCTACGGGTGAAGCGCCGTGAGCTAGTACCAAATCGGGTGCCGTCCGATCAAAACGAGCCACCGCCGATACAAAGATCATGAGATTCCACACGATGAGTGCACACACGATCAAGACAGGCGCGACAAGAGCCATCTCCACCGTTGCCTGGCCTCGGTTCTCTCGCCATATCTGATTCACGCTCATGCTTGCCCACCCACCACATCTCCAACGCGGACGGCAAGTGGAATGGAGCCACCACCAGGTAAAGGAAGCTCAGCCAGTACAATCTCTTCACCTGCTAGGTGCTTTTCTGCCTCGTATCCTAAGGCAGCAAGTATTGCTGAGGGATCCGTAGTGCTCAAAGGAATCGACCGAATGAGATCTTGCGTATTGGAAAGTCCCGGCATATCAGCATGAGCAAGCACAAGAGACGTATCGCAAAGCACAGGTTTTCGATAGCTAAGATCAACCGGCTCAAGCCCAATACCTCGCATAATCGAGCGCACACGATCACCCAGCCAACGCGCAAGCGGACCGGCTCCAAGCATATCCAGGCCACCCATCATGCGTCCAAGCAAGGCATCGGCACCTTGAGCAATATCCCCATAGGAAATCAGCAAATCTCCCCATAGATCTAAAACGCTACCTACGATTCCAACAACTGGAGAAGCTCCTGCTTGGCGCTCGATATTTGAAAAGAATAAGCCCAGCATATTATTTTCACGCGTAGCTGGATCTGGAGCCAAGACCGCAGCCGCAATCGCCCCGCGCGAGCCTATGGCAGGAGTAGGAGCGAAAACGTCGGAAAACACAGAGGGCTCCTCAAGTGCACCCGACCCCACCAAGGCCACACAACCTTTTCGACCAGGAGGGGCAATGCGAGGGCGCTTACCCGCTAAGCGTGAGAGTGCATCTTCAAACGCATCTGCAGCACCTTCTGCCTCCTTTTTTGCCTGCCGTTCTAATGCAAGCTCCTTATTTCGAGATGTCTCGTAATCTTTCAGCGCCTCGGTAAATTCGCGCAAGTGATACTCAAAACCATTTTCTATGCTCGTTGAAGCTGCAGGCACACGTCCCAAATCAACCGTACTCATTGAGCAGATAGAGCAGATCGCCGCCTCGCTCGTATCAGTTGCAGAAATGGGTAGCAAAGCACCAGGGGCGCCAGGAGCACCCGGACAATCAGATCCATAATGCAAGGTGAGCTTTCCATCCTCGTATGTACTTGGCCACATCGCCTCTGAGTAGAGCGTTGACTCCTTGAGCTCGCGGATATTTCTGGGCAAGAGCGGTATGCGTACAATTACCTCTTCATCGGTTTCCTGGTACTCAGAAGCCTCCATTTCCTGGGATGCAAAGGCGTAAAACGCACGACGAGCCGCAGCATCTGCCTGCGCTTTCACGCTCTTGCCCAAAACGGGATCATGGTCTTTTCGCCAGCGATAATACGCGCGAGCTCGATTCAGACCCACTGTTGGATTCCAAGTAAGACTGGACGCATATCGTGGATTTTGATCCTCGGAAATGCCAGAGAGATGCCCCGCTCGCTCCCACATGCACATGCCAGATCGCCCGCAATCTGCCTCCCAGGCGCGACGTTTATCCTGCTCAGCCTCCTTTGAGGCCTCTGCTCGCGCGCGGGCAACTTCTCCCAGATCATGAGAGGCATCCCTCAAAGAATCGGTCGGCACTCCCACCTCATCGAGGGCAGGAAACTCAGAAGCAGACGCTCGTGGTATTGCAAGAGCTGTCCCGGCATATGAGATTCGTTCGCTTGATTGAGCAGCACAGGTTCGTGTAGCTGCAGCTGCCACGAGATACGGCAGGGCTTTTTCGAGCGTAGAAAGCCCGTTAGATGCTGAAGCGGCGAAGTCATTTCTCAGCTCAATCATTCTGAGCCCTGCTTCTACCGCCTGCTCTGCCGCAGCTGCGGCTCCCGGAATAAACAAGCCTGCCATACCCACACCAAGGGTACACATGCCGGTTAAACCCAAGGTCAAAATGCTCGCATCTACCACCGTAGCAGCCGTGTGATATGAGGAGACAACATTGGCACCAGAGAGCGCTGTGGCATCTGCCGCAACTTGAACATCTCCTGAACGTGCAAGCACCCACGCCGCGCTTGCAACCGAAAAAGTAAGGGCAAACACCATGAGCATGGATACCGCAGCGGTAAGACTCGTATATGCCCCTTCCTCCAAGAACAGGTCAATGCCCCATCGCGGCCGCAGACGCTTCCGCCGCTTGGCATCCTTCGTGCAAAACGGCCGTTCACGCACCCCAAACAGATACCCAGGATCCATAGCTTCCCTCCAACCACGATGGTCGTCCGCGATAGGCAATCTCTGAACTCAGCTCTACGTCTCCTCGAGCATTGCGCGTGCCAAAGGCGGCTACAAATGCACCGAGAACTGGCAAGGGTCGTACCGCACCCGTAATCCCAACAGAAACCTCACCTGCTTCTCCACCACGTGAAAGCTCAATGTCCCAAGCGAGTGGGCCGCCTGCATGAAAGATGGCGAGATCGGGCACAGCAGCAAGGCGACGCAGCGCAAAGGCTCGATACGCCTCATCGCCTTCATGCTCAGCCGTAATCATGAGGCGGGCGGTTTGAGCAGCTGCTGCTTCCATAACCGATTGGGTAAGCATCAAACAAACCGGCTGAAGCGCGAGCAAGATCAGAATGAGAAAAGCAGGCAGCAACAGCGCCGCCTCAACACTTGCCTGCGCAGTATCTTCGCGAAAGACATCTCTTGAACGTATCCCAACCTGTGTCAAACGCAGGGTCCATCGCTTAGTACAGGGCAATATCAAAAAGCCCTGAGCCGCCAAGCACATGAGAAGTCGCACGTTCAACCAAGCGAGCGAGCACGCCTGCTTCAGCTGCACGCCAGATCGCTGCAATCCCCAGCACAATCGAGAGTATCGCCATCGTTGCCAGAGCATACTCAAGCGTTCCTTGAGCCGCCTCTTCAGCAGCAAAGGCCTTAAGGCACCGCAACACCTTTGAGCACGGTGTGAACACATCATTCTGCATACTCCCCTCCTCTGAAGTACTCACGGCGCTCGGAGTGACCAACGGTATGAGCGCGCCATTCTGCATACTCCCCTCCGCTTTTCATTGCACACCAACTCCTTGGAACGCAATCCGCAGCACACGCACGCTCGAAAGCTCATCAGCCTCATCCGCATGCACCATCACTAGGTCGACTGAACCAGTAGCGGCGCGAATCAAAGCGCCCCAGATATTGCCATGAATATCCAAATAGCCACTGGTCTTTAAGGTGTAACCCCCGGCATCGCGGTAGCTCGTGAGCAGCATTTCCGCTGTTTCAGGCAGGCTTTTAGCCTCCTCCCATCCAAGCGGAACTGCCTCGCTCGCATGCCTTGACTCTATCTGTGCTAAATCGTCCAAAAAGCTCGCTTGAGAACTGGAACGCGCAGGTGCATCAAGAGCCTCTTGTACACGCTCAACATCTTGCTCAAGCGTAGATGGAATATCGTCTCCAGTCCCTGGATGTAGCCAAACCAAAATGGCGCACGCACAGGTGAGTGCCGCAGCAGGCGGCAACCACACACGAACACGCCCGCTCATAAGCTATTGATCCCAGATGAAATGGCATCCCAAAGCTCTGTGATCTTCCCTCTAAATGCAATGATCGCAATGATGGCAATCACCACCAACACGCCAACAAGGATGGCGTACTCAGTCGTGCCTTGGGCTCGCTCTTCTTGTGCCAAAAGAGCCAGCCGTTTCATACCTCTTGCTAATGCCGTGCTCATGCCCTCAAACATAGATACCTCATTTCATTCCGCCCGCTGCAAATAGCGGACCTAATATGGACAACAAAAGTGCCGGCAAGATGAGGGTGCCGGTAGGGATCAGGAGCTTCACAGGAGCCCGTTCAATCTGGCGCTCCACTTCTGAGCGATGAGCTGCACGGCACTCCTTGCCCTGCGCCGCGAGCGTTTCTGCAAGCGGGGCACCCAAATGCAGCGAACGACCAATTGCTGCAGCAAAGGGTTCAAGCGCTTTAACTCCGGCTTGAACCGCCACCTGATGCAAAGCTTCCTCACGGGTAGTCAGCCCCATCTGCCAGCTGAGTTTTGCCTCAGCCATCAAGCGCGCAAGGACACTCTTACGTTCTGCGCAAAACACCTCAAGTGCAGCATCAAAAGAAAGGCCAGCTCGCAAGCCAAGCTGCAAAACGTCAATCATTTCTGTTACATCTGCAAGGCCTGGTGCAGATGCGCGAGCATGACCTCCAGCTAAGGTGTGCAAGCGCTCAAAGATCGGAAGAGCGAAGCGGTGAAGCTGCTGCCCAAGATGGCGTACCGCTCCCATCAGCTCTACTCCGTCTCCTCCCGTAAGCCTCCAAGTAAAACCTGTGCAAGCCACCACCATAAGTGCTGCCAGGCTCATAACCATCGCTTCGTTCATCAGAGCCTCACCTGCATAATTTTTTTGATAATGAGCCAGGCCACCAGATTGAGTGACAGAGCAAACACCATGGATAACGCACCCACCGGGCAAGCTATTCCACGACGAAAGTCTTGAGAAAGCAGCGAGAGCGCTCCGGCCATGGCCACCGGCATCAGCCCTACCATCCGAGCAGACATTCGTGCCTGAGCGGTTTTAACATCCAAGAGCCGCCGTAACTCAATGCGAGCGCCCACGAGCTGAGTTGCACGCCCTAAAAGATCTTGCATGGGCGCACCGGTGCGTTCAGATACCTTTAATGCGAGGGTCACCAAGTTCAATCCAGCAACAGGCAAGCGTATGAGCAAGGCATCGAGAGCTTGAGTGGCCGGGATCCCACAATCAATGGCAAGGCTCACGCGGGTAAACTCCGGACGAATTGGCTCAGACGCATGCCCACCTACAAAACGCATGGCCTGCGAGAGCGAACAGCCCGAACCCAAGGCAGCAGACAGGGCACCAAAGGCCTCAGGCATAGCAGCCTCAAGCTCCTGATTTCGCTGGCGGGCGCGCATGCGCCCTTTAGCTATGAGCAACACCCCAGGAAGAGCCGCCATGGGCAGAAAGACAACAGGCGCTCCCGCAATGAGTACCCCCACCATGCCCGACGCAAGCGATCCCACTATGAACAGCCCGAGATGGGCTTGGCTCAGACGTAGATGATTCACCACTCCGGCTGTGCTACCTGCCGTCTGGTCGATGTATGACACAAAGGACGAGCCTGAAATCTGATCAGCTGCGCTACTGGCTCCCTGTCTTATACGCCGGCTTGCCGAAATATCAAACTCCTGATGTGTGGGGGCGACCATACGGCGTTTTTCCTGCGCACGAGCAGGTGAGCTCCCAAGTATCCGACTGACCAGCGGCAACTCGCTCAATTCGCGAAGTACTCGAGCAAGCAATCCGTCTCCATCTGATTTGCATCCCAGTTGCATGGCAAAACCACCCAGGTGCGTTGCAAGCGCTGCAAACCAATGGCGCATTCCCCCGAATCGATCCTCGAGGCCAGAGGGAGCTGATCGTGCAAAGCGAGCGTTTGTACCGGCAGCTTTACCCGCCCCACGCAGACCACCAAAGCCAGAGCGGCCATACTTGCCATAGCCGGTGAGCTGTAAGTCTACAAGCGCTACAAAAACTGACAGGCCAGCAAACAAGCCTACGCCGATGGGCATGAACGTCTCCATGCTTCTACCTCCTCCCAACTCAGGGCACCCGCACGACAAGCATCTTCAATAAAGACCGGCTCTTGTATGAGAGCCCAACTTGCATCCGCTTGATGAAAAGAAACGTACTCGGTCAGGCGCACGCCCCCGCCAGCTGCTCGGCTCACTCCCGAAAATCCAGCTACAAAACGGCGTCCATCTGCACGCCGAAGCGACATCACAATCCCGTCAATTGCCATAGCGATTTGCTCTTCAATAAGGTCACTCGGAAGATCAATTCCATAACGGGCAAGCAACGTGAGCCGCACAATCGTCTCTTCAGCACTTCCTGCATGAAGCGTTGTGAGCGAGCCATCGTGCCCGGTATTCATAGCCTGCAACATGTCAATGCACTCGGCACCGCGCACCTCACCAACAACAATCCGATCAGGCCGCATACGCAAGGCATTTGCCACCAAGTCTCGAATAGATACCGCTCCCTCTCCTTCAATGGAAGCGGTACGAGACTCAAGCCTCACCACATGCGGATGATGGTCAAATCTGAGTTCAGCTGAGTCTTCAATCGTCACAATCCGCTCTTTGAGCGGAATCTCAGATGAAAGGGCATTTAGCAGCGTGGTTTTTCCCGAGCCAGTGCCTCCAGCAACCGCCAGATCCTGTCTCAGTCTGACCGCAAATGAAAGGAGCTGGGCGTACCACTCAGGCAGAGCTCGTAGGGCTACAAGCTCCTGAAGCGTGCCAATACGATCCGAAAACTTCCTGATCGTTAAGAGCGGGCCATCAAGTGCAATAGGAGGAATGACTGCATTGACTCGGTAGCCATTGGAAAGCCGAGCATTTACCAAGGGGCTTCGCTCGTCGATACGCCTGCCAATAGGAGAAATAATCCGATCAATAATGATTCTGATCTGTTCTTCAGACTCAAAGAGAGCACCTAAGGGATGCAGCGTACCAGCACGTTCAAAAAAGGCTGAACCGGCTCCGTTCACCATAATCTCTGTAATCGCATCATCTTCAAGTAAGGACTGCAAAGGGCCGAGCCCCACCACATCATCCAAGATTCGATCAGCCAGCTCATCTCGCTGGTGCGCCTCCATCGTGCTCGGAGCTGCAGTATTGAGCACCGCCTCCACCGCTGGCCGAAGCTCTTCTCGAGCACTCTGAGGCTCCGCTTCAGCAATGCGAGCCACCTCGCTCAGGCCAACGCGCTCAAGCAGGGCACGCTTTGCCTCATCTTTTAAGGCGCGCATGTTTTCAAACTCTGGGTCTTGAATCTCGAGCCCAGCTTGATGCACGCGCTTCGCTAAGCTCATCGTGGCTCACCTGCCTTGTCCCAGGGAAGCCGAATTCTGAGGCCTCCTGAGTCTTGCTCGCTTGGCTTTCCAAAACCCTCAGGCACGGCACAGCCCAGCTCTTTCAAAAGCGAGCTCGTACATGTTTGAATAGCGCTCGTCAGACGACTCTCTCCTCGCGCCAAATCTTCAAGACGTCCAAATGAAAGGAGGCCTGATACCTCACTGCCCCCATCGGGGATGCGCACCCGGCTGTGCAAAGAGAGAGCCATTTCAAAGCGAAGGGCAAACTCCTCGTTTAAGCTCGAAGCTGTGCAGCGGTTTAAAACGCTCACCATCTTGGTTCGAGCCACGCCTAAACGAGCAGCAAGCTGAGCTATGCGCGCCGCAGACTCTGGCTGGGTGGGGCCGGGTGCTCCCACGACCAGGCAGCGATCGCACATTGCAACCGCAGCAGCCACCGCATCTCCCCAGGCAACCGATGTATCGATAAAAATCACATCAGCGGGATCACGCAAGGCGAAGATGAGCTGCTCAACAGCTGTGCCCATAGACTCTGCAAGCTCCGGGCGCTCAAGCGAGCCCCATAAGGTGAGGCCGGGGCTCACCATCATCGCCGTCGCTTCAATTGCCGTCTCAGATACCGAGTCTGAATCTTTGAGGAGCCGCGCTAAATCGACCGGATCATCGATCCCCATCAAGGCAGGCAAATTGCCATGCATCAAATCAAGATCAATAACGGCTGTGCGCAAACCCATACGCGCAGCAGTTGCTGCCATGAGCCCGACAACGCTTGATGTGCCAACTCCCCCTCGCCCAGCAATCGCGCAGATCACCGGAGCTCCCGGCTCAGAAGATGTCGACCGACCACCCATGGCTTTACGCGAAGCCACCTCATCAAGCCCGTCAATCTCATCAGGCTCTTCAAGCTCGTCAGACCTGCCAAGCTCGTCGGGCTCATCGAGCCCATCAGGCTCGTCAAGCGCAGTCGTCATGCTGCTCGCATAATGAAAAGCAGTCCTATCATGAACTTGCCTCGCCGGTTCAGCATAAGCGTCCATACCAGATGCGCTCTTTGCTGGCTCCTTGCTGTGGGCGACAGCGCCAGCACTCGTAGCCTGCCGCAAAGCCCCCTTCGCACACGCCTCTTTTGATGAGACCGGCTCACAAGAGCTAGAGCTACCGCCCGCAACAACCTCCGTGGCACCTGCATAAAAAAGCCGAGCAATCAGACCCGGATCCAAACGATCACACATCACGATGAGCGGGCATGTTACAAGCTTTGCCACACGCTCAATCAAAGAAACCGCCTCATCATCGGCAAGATCTGACGTTGAGCACAGCATGCCCGCGAGAACTCCAGCGTCTGCCTCAATCAAACTCAGCACGTTGTCCGAAGAAGCAAGGCGCACCAACTGCGCTTCTGCGTCGCGTGCGTGCACCTCTTGACGCACACATGCAAGCTCACATGGCTTGCAGCTTATAGCCCAGATTCCAGCCATCATCCCTCCTTTCCTGTAGCAACTGCCGGTAAGGTAAGAGAGATCGGTGCCTGAGATGCAGCAAGCAAGACCTCACGCACATGCTCGGGCGCAACCGCAAGGCTCACCCAGGATATTTTTGTATTGCCCTCTGCACGTGCGCTGGTATCCAGCACGCAAGCAGAACAGATGAGATCAGCAATTCCATCGCGTGATACATAGACATCAACCGCATCACCGCGAGCAAGCGAGCCTCCCACCGAATGCTCTGCATCACTTGCAACTGCTAAGGCAACCGTGCCAGCTGGCACCTCAGCCCCACGCTCTCGCGCGAGAAAATACTGCGGACATAAGACCGCCCGGCGCGGTATTCGAGATGTGGCGGTCTTGCCTTGTGTCTCAGCCATTGACGTTTGAGCATCTGCGGGAACTAGGGACGCTACCCAATCTTCTAACACCACATTTGCAGCATCAATGACCTCGCCTGGCTCAATATCACGCGTGGCAACAAGTACCTGCACGAGCTCTCCGCCAAAGCGCTCCATAGTCTCACGCTGCGTGCGTGCAGCCTCAGCTTTTACCGAGGTGGCATAGCCAAAGGCAAACAAAGCCGCTGCTGCGCCTGTTGCCAAACTAATCAATAGTCTCATTTTCGGTTTCACCGAACCTCCCCTCGAGGCTGTTTGCTCTACCACCATTTTCAAGGGGAACTGATCGGTGTGGACAGGCGAAAAAAGAAAGTGCCCGCCACCCTTACGGATGTCTCACAGATCTCTACATAATTGGGTTTGACCTGGTGAAATAGGATTTTTTAAGAGAAGCCGCAAGCGAGCGTGCGACCGAAAAAGGCACGCTCACATCAGCGAATACATACAGCCTGTCCCTACAAGCTAAACCGCAAGTAGAGAAAACTGGTCGTAGCGGGTTCCCTCAGCGATCATATCTGTAGCTACAAACTCAGCCGCAAGCAAAGAAAGCCAGCTCGGTCCCTACACCCTAAAGGCGTACGTCTGGATCGAGACTCTGAGCACTCACGCGCATCTCAGACGCCAAAGCAAGCGCTGCTTCAATGCGGATCGGATCAATCTCTCCGGATGCACCGGCAGCGCGAACCGCACAGCCTGGCTCATGGGTATGCGTGCAATCTCGAAACCTGCAAGCCTCTGCCACTTGAGCAATATCGGGAAACGCACGCGCCAAACCCGCCTCATGCCCCAACAGGGTCATGCTTCTTAGCCCCGGAGCATCAGCAATGACTCCATATGCCCCAGGGAGCTTGCACATCACGCGGGCGACCGTGGTATGCCTGCCCTTATCGTCGCGCTCGCGCACCGCGCCCACCGTGAGGGCATCATGGCCTAATAAGGCATTGAGCAGGGTGGATTTACCTGCACCGCTCTCTCCTAAAATCATGGCGCAGGTATGCGGTGGCACTAAGGCACGAATCTCTGCCAAGCCCTCACGCTCAGTTGCTGAAGACACGAGCACGCGTGCCTCGCTTCCTGCTAAGGCTTGGGCAACGCGCAGGGCATCTGCAATCTCATCATCGCTTGCCCGGTCAGACTTCGTGAATACCACCGCAGGCTCAGCACCGCAATCATGCACGAGCACCAGAGCGCGGGCAATACGATCACGCAGGAAGGATCCCGTCTGACGTCCACCCCCTAAGGGCTGAACCACAAGAATACGATCAACATTGGCAGCGAGCACTTGGCGCTCACCGCGATTCTTACCGCGCCAGCGCGCAAACGAGGTACGACGCGGCATCACAGCCTCAATCACGCCAAAATCATGAGCGGGGTCGATACGCACAGCAACAATGTCCCCAATGGCAGGCAGTGCGTCCCCACAACCTCGATCGCGCTTAGCAAAAGCAACCGCATGCTCAGCTCGCAGGACACCACCTTGATGTGCCACCAGCGGAAAGCCTCGATCGAGGCGCACAACACAGCCGAGGGTTAGTCGCTCAGCAGCTGCCTCACCGGCCGATGCTGCAAACGTAGCTCGAAACTCCTCAAAGGAAGCCATCTGCTGGTCATCGATTCGGATGTCGGCGAGTGTCGGAACATCGCGCAAAGCCTCTACCTCAGAAGACCCAGGGCTCATAGTTCCGCTCTCGCCTGCAACGTCCGCAGCCAACGCTTCGCCTACGCCCGAAGTCACGCCCGAAGCCGCGCCCGAGGGCGCACGCATCTGCGCGCCCTCCACATCCGAATCGCTCTGCACTTACTCAGCCTCCACCGAACGCATAATGGCCTTATAGATCTCCATCAACGGAATGATCAGGAAGGCAAGACCTAAGGCTGCACCCAGCGCCTCAACTGAAAGGGGCACAAAGCCAAACATCTCGGCTAAAGGATCAAACTCAACAACAATCACCGTAAGTACGAGCGCTAACAGCGCGGCTCCCCAAAGCCACCAATTCTGGCGACGCATGCTCAGCAGGGATGCACGGCGGCTCCGCATATTGAAGCAGTGGAAGATCTCTACCATTGAAAGCGTAATGAATGCCATGGTCACGCCAACCTCATCAGCGGTACCGGCAACCATGTCTGCAATATTGATATAGCCCATGTCCAGATACACGCCAACAAAGAAAGAGGCCAGCACCAACAAGGTAATCACAATACCTTGTACGATGCAGTCAAGTCCCATGCCATTGGCAAATACGCCATCCGTAGCAGCGCGCGGGCGACGCTTCATCACATCGCCTTCCGCCTCCTCCATACCAAGAGCCAAGGCCGGGAAGCAGTCCGTAATGAGGTTAATCCAGAGGAGCTGCACCGGTCGGAAGATCGTGAAGCCCATGAGGGTAGCAATAAATACTGCAAAAACCTCGGCTAAGTTTGCAGAGAGCAAGAACTGAATAACCTTGCGGATATTGTCGTAGATACGCCGACCCTCTTCTACAGCGTGAATGATTGTGGCAAAGTTATCGTCTGCCAAAACCATATCGGCTACGTTTTTCGTTACATCGGTACCGGTAATGCCCATACCAACACCAATATCGGCGCGCTTAATGGAAGGTGCATCATTTACGCCGTCGCCCGTCATAGCAACAATATTGCCTCGGCTCTTCCAAGCATCCACAATGCGTGTCTTATGCTCAGGCTGCACGCGAGCGTACACGCTATATGAGGTTACCAACTCGTGGAAGTCTTCGTCTGAGATCCGATCAAGCTCAGCGCCGGTTATGGCCTGGCTTGCATCATGCACAATGCCCAATTCCTTCGCAATGGCCACCGCAGTATCAATGTGGTCGCCCGTAATCATAATGGGGCGAATACCAGCCTCACGAGCCTCAACAATCGCTTGCGTTACCTCGGGACGAACCGGATCAATCATGCCCGAAAGTCCGCAAAATACCAGATCATGCTCAATCGCTTCGGTGGTATAGGAGGAAGGAGCCTGATCAAGATGCTTGCTTGCAAGAGCAAGTACACGCAAGGCATCGTCGGCCATCGCCTTATTTGCCGAAAGCAACTCGGAGCGGCGCTCTGCAGTGAGCTCAACAATCTCGCCCTGCTCATAGATATGAGAGCACTGACCAATGACCACATCGGGAGCACCCTTGGTAAACTGCTCCAGGCTGCCATCGAGCATTTTTACTACAACCGTCATCATCTTGCGGCCAGAATCAAAAGGAATCTCTCCCACGCGCGGATGCTCAGCGTCAAGCCCAGTCAAGCCAGCCTTGGCAGCATCATTTACTAAAGCGCACTCAGTGGGCTCGCCTACTGCTTCGCCCAACTCAGCATCAAAGCGAGCATCTGAACAAAGCGCCATACCCGCTAAGAAATGTTCCTCAGAAGATGCCAGCTCATGCTGGACAACCGTCATCTTATTTTGCGTTAAAGTTCCCGTCTTATCAGAGCAGATGATCTGGGTTGAGCCTAAGGTTTCTACCGCAGTTAGCTTACGAATAATGGCCTGGCGCCGGCTCATCTTGGTCACGCCCATAGAAAGCACGATGGTTACCACGGCCACCAAGCCCTCAGGAATCGCAGCAACCGCGAGCGAAACAGCCACCATAAACGTGTCTAAGATCATCTTGGGATGAGCGATCATCTCGCCGCCGTGGCGAATAAAGTCAACCGCAAAGATCACCGCACAAATTGCCACCACCATGATGGTGAGCGTGCGCGAAAGCTCGGCGAGCTTGACCTGAAGCGGAGTAAGCTCCTTTTTTGCGGTGGTCAGTGCGTCTGCAATCTTTCCCATCTCGGTGTTCATACCGGTGCCAACCACCAGAGCACGACCGCGACCATAGACCACAACCGAGCCCATATAGGCCATATTCTTGCGGTCTCCCAAGGGCACATCATCTGCGTCCGATGCAATCTCGATGGGACGTGAGTGCTTTTCCACTGGCACTGACTCGCCGGTTAATGCTGCCTCTTCAATCTTCATCGTGGCAGACTCAAGCACGCGGCAATCTGCAGGGACGGAGTCTCCTGCTTCAAGCAAGACCACATCGCCGGGCACCAACTCAGAGCTCGGAAGTGAGATGAGTTTGCCCGCGCGAATCACCTTAGACTGCGCAGCGCTCATCTCTTGTAGAGCGGCAAGCGCCTGCTCACTTTTTGCCTCTTGAATAACGCCTAGGGCAGAATTAATAATGACGACGATCATGATAATCACGACATCGGCAAAGTCGCCCTCGCCCTGCACGATCCCGGTTATCGCCGAGATGATGGCTGCCACAATGAGCATGATGACCATCGGGTCGGCCATTTGCTCAAAGAAGCGCTTCCAAAGCGGTGTCTTCTCTTCTTCATCCAGCTTATTTGCGCCTACGCGCGCGAGCCGAGCAGCTGCCTCAGCAGCAGTCAGACCCTGAGTCGCGTCAGATCCCTGCTCGGCGAGGACATCCTCGGTCGAGAACAGGTATTCTTTTTGCATGTTCTTCCCCTCCTGGAGTGAATGGTCACCTAGCAGATTGATGCCCGATCATAATTCCCCAGGAGAGGGGCAAGGGCCCATCAAGGCTGCCATGCTAGATGACGTCGTACCACGCTTGCTATATTACCCGAATCATCGGCTCATCACGTGATCTGCCTGATTGAGTCAAGCTATCCCAAAGTTCATCCGCCATAAACGTACAACAGGCGTTGCAAATCAGCCTGGCTTCGGTACACGAGAGAGCACGATCGGCAAGCTGCGACTCCAAAACAAGACCTGATATGAACAGAGGCTTTTCACGCTCCTCGCCGATGCACACAACAAGCGCGCCGCCACCAGACGACGCGCTTGCAACGCTCATATGAAACGCAGACTCAAAATCTCTTAGCGAACCTGAGCCACGTAGGCAACGTTGGTTGAAGAAATCTTGTCCTCGAGCTGAACTGACATACGAGGATCACCTGCCGTGGCGACCGTAATGTCGCCCTTCTTCACATAGCCAAGCTCCTTGGCGGTCTCGATCGCCTTCACGATCGTGCCGTTTACGGTGCCCTGAGTAATGGCAGCGAGATGCGGGGTAACGCCCCAGTACATGATCATCTGCTGCACTGCCCACTCATGGCGAGAGAAGGCAACAATTGGCATGCTTGGGCGGAAGTGAGAAATCAAGCGAGCGGTACGACCGGTGGTGGTAGGAACGGTGATGCACTTGGCGTCCACCGTCGTTGCCATATTCACCGCAGAAAGACCTACTACGTTGTTGACGACGCGGGTGCCATGGGCTCCGGCAGGAACCTCAAGCTTGCCATGAGCTGGCAGGTGCTTCTCGGTCTCGTGAGCAATTTGAGCCTGCATGCGCACAGCTTCAACCGGATACAAACCAGCCGCAGATTCACCAGAAAGCATGACTGCGTCAGTGCCGTCATAAATTGCATTTGCAACGTCTGCTACCTCAGCGCGGGTTGGGCGCGGATTGTGCTGCATGGAGTCGAGCATCTGCGTTGCGGTAATAACCGGCTTATATGCATCGTTGCACTTCTTGATGATCTGCTTTTGAATATGAGGCACCAACTCGGGTGCAATCTCAATACCCAGATCACCACGGGCAACCATGATGCCGTCTGAGTGCTCAAGAATATCGTCGAAATTGTCCACACCTAAGGCGCACTCAATCTTGGGGAAGATCGTTACGTGATCGCCACCATGCTCGCGGCAAAGGCTCCGAATCTCCTCAACCGCAGCACCATCGCGGATGAACGAAGCTGCAATATAGTCAATGCTCTGCGTGAGGCCAAAGAGGATGTCTTCACGATCGCGCTCGGTAATCGCCGGCAAAGAAATATTGATATTGGGCAGGTTCACACCCTTGCGCTCGCCGATGAGACCATTGTTCATAACGGTGCAGTGAATGTCTTGCCCATCAACAGACTCGACTTGCAAAGCAACTAGGCCGTCGTCAATCAGGATGCGAGCGCCCGGGAATACCTCACCAGGCAACGCCAGGTAGTCAAGAGAGATATGCTCGGCAGTTCCTGCAAAGTCTTCAGTTGTGGGCTGAGCGGTTACGATGATCTTATCGCCCGTAGAAACAGAGACTTTCTGATGATCCTTCAAAAGCCCCGTACGAACCTCAGGGCCTTTCGTATCAAGCAAGATTCCGATTGGCTTATTCAGCTCGTGAGCAATCTTGCGAACGCGCTCAATGCGGCCGCGATGCTCATCGTAGGAGCCATGAGAAAAATTGAAGCGGGCTACGTTCATGCCCGCCTTCATCATCTCACGTAAAATGTCCTCGTTGTCACATGCCGGACCCATAGTGCATACGATCTTAGTGCGTTTATACATGAAGACCTCCGGTGGTTTCTTTCGCATTCGATCTGACGTCGCGCATATTATAGCAAGCGGCATTTGTCTAACTCGAAAAACTGTACATATGCAGAGACATTACAAGCAGTTTGCAAGCGGCACCATGGTATGAACAACACGTGTCAGCCAACACGGTCCATATGTCCATACGTACGCATACGAGCTTGGAAGAGCTCTTCGGTTACAACAATCACCTCATTGAAGACCTCATCAAAGAAGTCAGCCGTGAGGAGCCGATACTGAGGGCGCGGCCAGTCACCGCCATTTGCACGAACAATCTCATGAGCTACACCAATCGCAGCAATAACATAGCGGCGCTCAAGCATATATTGAGGAAAGCGCTCAGCGGTTTGCAACAAACGAGGCGAAGCAATGGGCAAGGCTGAGAGATGATGCAAGCGCCCAAAATCATCAAAATCAGCCTGTTTCTTAATGCGGAAACTCTCGCTTGGACGCCCGCCGTGAGCCTCTAAGAATTCGTTCACCCGTGTGTTCCAGAGCTTATCGGCAACCAAATGAGCCCAGGCTCCCAGTACGAGATCAAGCACGGATTGACTCAGGGCTTCTTCATGTATCGGATCTGCCTCAGGTGAGAGCTCAGTGTCGCAAGTTCTTGCGCTCACATAAGCAGGGTGGTGCACAAGACTAACCGCCTTGCGCTCGGCCTCAATCGTTAACCAAGAAACGATAAGGTCGGGCCTGGCCTGCTCCCGCCGCTGCTTGAACGCATCATCTGTGAGTAAGGGCACAACATAGCGATCCCAAAACTCATCCTCGCGCGGCTTTGGAATGGGTTCATGCTCTGCAAAATGCGTCTCAACATAGGGCAGTGGCTGCTCAATGCCCGGAACCATATAGCCGACCAAAATATCTGGCACAATATTTCCAAACAAAAAGGCATTGCGATCGAGCACAAAGTGCGCCAGCGCCCCGGGAGCACCAGCAGCCGAGCTGGGGTTATGCCTCAGCGTTTGATCGGCACCAAAGAGGCGCTCGGTCTGGGCAAAATGGATATTCCAGCTCGGCACACATCCCCCTTACGAGCGGATCTCTCCGCCAACAGCCTTGAGCACCTTACCAACCAAGCGCTCATGAGCCCGTTCAACCTCCTCGCTGGTCAGCGTATGGTCAGCTGCGCGATAGGTTAGCGAGAAGGCCATAGACTTCTTACCCTCACCCACGCGCTTGGGATCGCGGTATACGTCAAAAAGCCTCACATCCTCTAAGAGCTTTCCGCCAGCACTTTGAATGCGCTGAGCCAAATCGAGATAGGTCACCGACTCATCAACCACAATTGCCAGATCCATCTCAACGCTTGGATAGCTTGCCAGTACCTGGTAGCGCCCATGTCCCTGAGCAAGCTTTATGAGCTGTTCCAAATCAAGCTCAAAGCCAGCAACCGGTTCATCAATATCAAAGGCTTCAAGGGCTGCAGGATGAATCTCTCCTACCCAACCCAGCGAGACGCCGCCAGAGAGAACCTCAGCGGCACGGCCAGGCTGCAAGTGCTCAAGCTCGCCCTCACCCGGCTCGCGGAAGCGTAGACGCGGAATTCTCAGCTGCGCCAAGAGTTCTTCGACCACGCCCTTTGCATCAAAGAAACGCAGCGGTTCATGGCGCTGATTCCAACTATCCTTTGCTGCCGCACCCGAGAGCACACCAGCTACCGAACGAAGCTCACGCGGCAAGCTCTTACCACTGCGCCCCCGGAACAAGGTTCCTAGTTCATAAAGCAAAACTCCCACCGCACCATGGTCGCGATTATAGGCAACCGACTGCAAGAGCCCAGGCAAAAGAGAACGGCGAAGCTCAGTTTGCTCAGCTACGAGCGGGTTCATGAGCACGACCGGCTTTCCGCGTCCAACCTCGGTCATGCGTGCGCGCTTTAAATCATCAGGGGCTGCGAAACTAAAGCTCGTCGCCTCATTCAGACCACAGGCTCTAAGAATTGATCCCACGCGGCGCAACAGATGCTGCTCCTCGGTTAGGCCGCCAATATGGTTTCTTGCAGCAGGCAAAGTCGGCTCAACCCGATCCATGCCCCAGATACGCAAGACTTCCTCAATCAAATCAATTTCGCGCACTAGATCTGGTCGGAAGGAAGGTGGCAGCACCGTATAGCCATCAGAAGTCTCATTGAGCATGCAGCCAAGGCGGCTCAAGATACCTTCAATTGCTGCAGCATCAATCTCTGCACCCACAATCGCGGCGACGCGAGTGAGGCGCAGGTGAATGGGGTGAATCTCGCGGGGAGAAGGATAGATCTCAACCGCACCTTCTGCCACCTCGCCACCAGCAATCTCTTGAATGAGGGCGCAGGCAATATCGGCGGCTTGTCTACAGCCCGTCTCATCAACCTGGCGCTCAAAACGAATACTCGCATCAGAAATTAACGACAGGTCACGACTGGTACGGCTCGTAAGGCCAGCGTCAAAGCAGGCGCTTTCGATGAGCACGTCAACAGTTTGATCAGAGATCTCTGAATCTGCACCGCCCATAACGCCAGCTAAGGCCTTGGGGTGTACACCATCGGTAATGAGAGCCATCCCAAACGAAAGCTCGCGGTCAACGCCGTCGAGCGTTTGTATATGCTCACCTGCGTGAGCTGGGCGTACCACAACCAAGCGGTGCCCATCGCGCTCGGCAAAGCTGTTGAGATCAAAGGAGTGCAAGGGCTGGCCTGTGAGCATCATGACGTAGTTGGTAATATCCACAATGCTGTTATGAGGGCGCATACCTAAGGCGGTCAGGCGGCGAAGCAACCACTCAGGCGAAGAGCCAACCGTAATGCCTCGCACCACACGCGCAACATAGCGACGGCACAGACGCTCATCCTCAATCTCAACCGCGAGCTGGCTTGCCACCGGATCCCCAACAGCCTCAGTCAGCTCCGGAAGATCAACCGTAATATCGCGGTCAAGCACGGCTCCTACCTCGCGCGCCATGCCAATCATAGATAAGCAGTCCGGTCGATTGGGTGTAATCTCACATGTAAGTACGGTATCTGACATGCCACGATACTCAGCAAAGGGCATGCCTACCGGGGCATCACTCGGCAAGATCATGATGCCCGCCTGATCAGACCCAATCCCTAGCTCACGAGCAGAACAATTCATGCCGCATGAGAGCTGACCACGAAGCTTACTCTTCTTAATCTTCACGCCGCCGGGAAGCTCAGCTCCTACGAGCGCCACCACAATATGGTCGTTCGCCTCAAAGTTTTGCGCTCCGCAAACGATTTGTAAGGGCTCAGGATTTCCATCCTCTCCCAGATTCCACCTGCCCACATCAACTCGGGTGAGCCACATGTGATCAGAATCGGGATGAGGCTCTTTTGAGAGGATCTGGCCGGTAACGACCCGATCCAGACGCTCTCCCACAACCTCAATAGCTTCAACCTCAGTACCGGTGCGTATCAACTCAGCTGCAAGATCTCGCGGATCTGCAGGAACATCAACCATGGATTTCAGCCAATCATATGAAACCCGCATGTCATACCTCTTTCAGTGGGATCTCTCGGCTTAGAACTGGGAGAGCAGGCGCATGTCTCCGGTCATCAGTGCGCGCAAGTCGGGCAGGTCGTAACGAAGTGCAGCGATACGCTCAACACCAGCGCCAAAGGCAAAGCCGGTATATTCTTCAGAGTCGATACCGCAATTCTCAAGCACGTTGGGGTCAACCATCCCCGAGCCTAAGATCTCAATCCATCCTGAATGCTTGCAAAAGGCGCAACCTTCGCCCCCACATACGCCACAAGAGACATCAATCTCACAGGAAGGCTCAGTGAAGGGAAAGAAGTGTGGGCGATATCGGGTTCGGCGATCCTTGCCAAACATAGAACGCACGAAGTGATCCAAGGTACCTTTGAGATCCGCAAAGGTGATCCCACGATCAACAACAAGTCCTTCTACCTGGTTAAACTGAGGCAAGTGACTTGCATCTGCCGTATCAGGGCGATAGACCCTGCCTGGAGCAATCATATAAATCGGAGGACGGCGGCTTTCCATGGTGTGGATCTGCACACCAGAGGTCTGCGTGCGAAGCAAAATATCAGACTCGCCCTGGGCATGAGCCTCTGGATGAGCCACCGAGCCCGGTGCCTCATCTACCACATAAAACGTGTCGCGAGCTGAGCGGCTAGGGTGATCCATGGGCGCATTCAAAGCGGTGAAATTGTAGTAGCTCGTCTCAACCTGAGGACCAGATTCGACCGTGTAGCCAATGCCACAAAAGACGTCTTCAATCTCTTCGATAATCTGGTTGATGAGATGCTGGTGACCCAAGTGCGGCCGAATGCCAGGCAGGGTTATATCAAGAGCCTCAGCACGCAAGCGCTGGCTTTGCGCCTCGCGAGCCATTTGACCAAAATGCTCGGATAATAAGGCCTCCACAGCTGAGCGCACTTCATTGGCACGCTTACCAACCTGCGGTCGCTCCTCTGGAGCCAGGCTTCCCATCATCCGCATGAGTGCCGTGAGCCGACCTTTGCGCCCCAACAGCGCCACACGCACCGCTTCGAGCCTTTCTTGCGTATCAGCCGCAGCTATGAGCTCACGCGCCTCTTGAGCCAATGCATCAAGATCTTCTAGCAGACTCATACTCTCCCTTTCCATGAAAAACCGCCCCCGCACCTCCCCCAGTGGGTTTGGTGCGAGGGCGGCTGTATCCGCGGTACCACCTCGCTTGGCCACCGGATGTCTCCCGGCAGACCCGCTTTTACCCGATCTCGTTCAGGCAGACGGCTCTCCTACTGCAGCAGTTCACACCACCGGTTCAGATCACAGCTCAGAAGTGAACGTGGCTCCCCTCATAACGGTGGGCTTCCAGCCTCAGACCCTACCTCTCTGTGTTATGAGCGTGCGGCAACCAACCTCTCCGTCAACGCAGTATATGAAAGCATAGCACATCAGGCGCGCCGCTCTCTTGGCTACTTCTTAAGCGAGAAGGTATGTGCCGTATCGTATTGCATGCCGCAGACTACCGTTGCCGTCAGCTGATCGAGGTTATAGACAACCGACCACTGCGTCATATGCGGCTCACCCTTCTTATTCAGACGCTCATTTTGAGCAGAGGCTTGCAGGGCATCCATGGCCTCATGCTCAGTCATAACACCATCGGTAGCGTTCAGGCGACTCATGAGAATATCGTAGCGGTCATACCCACCGCCAAAATCAAAGTTCCCTGGTGAGAGCAAGAAGTTTGTTGCTGCCAGATATGACTTGTTGCCCTGATCAATAACGTTCATATCATTGCCCAGATACTCAACAACCACGCTTTTGCCTGAAGCGTCAGCGATCTGGAAGTGATAGCTGCGCTTGGCGCTCGCATGCATATCGTATTTGCCAAGCATCTCTACCGCCTCATCCACCGTTGCACACTTGTCGAGCATCATGCGGATTGCAGTTGTAGTTGTAATATCGGGCTTATCTGTTTGCTGATGCGTCGGGTCGGTATCAATGAGCAAGACGCCAACGGCAAGACCTTTCTCATTCATACCATCAAGGGGAGCATATGGGGCAGCAAGCGCAGTCACGGCTTTGAGCGGATTATCGGGAAGCTTGTTTTTTCCATAGCCCAAAAAGGCTAGGTTCACCATAGAGATTGACTCATACCCATGTTCTGGCTTCGTGCGCACCAGCATTGCTGGGGAGAATGTCAGGTCAAAATTTCTACCGAAGAGCGCATCTCCTGTCGGTGATGTTGCATTGAAGGTGGCGCAGGCAAGATCGGGCAAATCCAGCTTGATCGGAACTCCCCTCATCAGTCGTGTAACTACAAAATTGATGAGCTCTGTATCGCTTGATGCGCCCTTTTGTAAGAAGTCATCAAAACCATAGTCTCCGTCATAGGTCATCGTATAGAGCGGATGGGAATCAACCTCAGTAATTGAAACCACGGTTTTGATCTCGTGCCTCAATACCGCAGCAATACCGATGAGGCCAATGACCAGCAGAGCGAGCGCCACTAAAATGACGCGCTTGCATATGCGTGCGAATGAGCTCTGCTTATTTGCTTTGGTATTCAACGTAGCCCTCATCATTACCTCTTGTCCTCGTATTGGTTCTGAGTTCGTGTGTTGCCAGATATTTCTTGATCAAGAGCACCCGGTCTTGTGTGCTCGTTCATACCGAATTCCACCCCTACTCCAATGTGGGTAGAAGCACTAAATTTCGATGCAGATTATCATACTTTGTCGCTTGTTTAACAAAAAGAAATAATAACTACGTTAGCTCTGCATGAGAGAACGATTGCTTCCTACATACGGGTCGCCGTGGTTCAATATACAGACAGCGCACGCGACACCGATACTTTTTGAGGAGCACCCATGTCTGACCATCAATCAAGCTCATCACTCAACTCTGAACTCTCGAACGTCGCAAGCGAGCTTCGCCGTCTTGAGCGCGAGCTCTGGAGCCAGGAATATCTCATGAAGCTTGCAGACTTTGACGGATCAACAGCTGCGCCAGAGCAAGGAGCGGCAGCTCGAGGAGAAGCCTTGGGCTATCTAGCCGAGCAACACCACCAGCTGCTCACCAGCGGGGCTTCGTGCTCGATCGTTCGGCGCTCACGTGCCGCCCTTGATGCGGGTGAGCTCAGCGATCAGTTTGCCGATGAAATTCGCGTGCTCGAGCGCGACCAGAAAGAAGCGCTCGCCATCCCTACCGATGAAGCCGTTGCCTGGACAAAGCTCATCTGTGAGGCTGACGCTGTGTGGCACAAAGCAAAGCCCACCGGCGACTGGGAGAGCTTTGCTCCATATCTGGATCGCATCATCTCAGCACTCAAGCGGCAGGCAGCGTATCTTGATCCCACACGCGACCCTTACGACGTGTGGCTTGACCAATTTGAACGCGGACTAACTGCTGCTGACTTTGACGCATTTTGCACCACGGTTCGCAAGACCGTGGTGCCACTCGTAGCAGCAATTACTAAGAAGGGACAACCCAGCTGCCCGTATTTGAATGCTCACGTACCTGAGGCAGCTCAGCGCGCTCTTTCATATGACTTGATGAAACTAGTGGGGCTCGATCACTCAAGTGCCAGCCTTGCCTTTACCGAGCATCCGTTCTCAGAGGGTTTTGCTCAAGGAGACGCCCGCGTTGCTACCCATATTTACGAGAACAACCTCATGTCTAACACCTATTCGGTGATCCATGAGAGCGGGCATGCCATTTATGAGCTGAATGTTGATCCGGCCTATGCCTATACCTGCCTTGAAGGCGGTACGTCGATGGGTATGCATGAGAGTCAAAGCCGTCTGTTTGAGAATACCTTAGGCAGATCTCGCGCCTTTATGGAGCCGCTGCTTCGTCTTTTGCGCATCCATGCGCCAGAGGTCTATGGCAGCGTCTCTGAAGACGAGCTGTATCACGCTGTGAATATTGCAACGCCTTCACTCATTCGCACTGAGGCAGATGAGCTCACCTATCCGCTGCACATCATGATCCGATATGAGATTGAGCGAGCTCTCTTTGCCGGAGAACTCAAGGCAGAAACCGTGCCCGCGCGCTGGGCAGAGCTTACCCAGAGCTACCTTGGTCTTGCTGTCCCAAGCAATACCGAGGGCGCTTTGCAAGACATTCACTGGAGCGGTGGCTCTTTTGGATACTTTCCCACCTATGCACTGGGCAGTGCCTACGATGCCCAGTTTGTAGATGCCATGGAAGCTTCTGGCATTGATCTTGATGCGGCCTGTGCCTCGGGAAACCTTGAGCCCATTCGCAGTTGGCTGAAAGAGAAGATCTGGCGCTGGGGTCGAGCAAAAGATGCTCCCGAGCTGATCTACCAAGCTTGCGGGAGCACCTTTGATCCACGTGTCTTTTGCCGCTATCTCGAGGACAAGTTCTCAGATCTCTACCAGCTTTAGCCAAAGAGATCGACGGGCACCAAATCCAAGTTGCTCGCCTCGATAATCTCCTTGCCGCCAAAGACACACAGAGGAGCCGCTGCAAGCGCGCGATCAAGATCTCCTGCAAGCTCTCGCACACGCTCAGGTGTTGTTGCAAGCACCTGATCTCGAACCTCAGCTCGCCAGCTTGCGCTTCTGCGCTCTAAGAACTCAATATCCTGCCGCGCTGCCAGCCCATAAGGCTTGACCGGCGCATCAAGGGCGGCCACACAGCTGACGATGAGGCCTTCAAACTCCTCTGGAGCTGGCTCAAAGCTAGAAAGCCATGTGGCAGCCCTATCAATCCGCTCCTGAGAAGGATCAATGGCAGGATCGCGGTAGGTATAGCAGGCAATCCGGCGGTCAACTGAAGTTTTAAATCCGCAGCCATAGGCTCCGCCCTTAACACGGATCTCATTCCACAGATAGTCAAAGGTCAAAGCCTGAGATGCAACCTGCCAGGTGCCATCGGTAGCAATGTGTAAGGCGCGCGGATCAGTTGCCCGTGCTGCAAAGCACACATCGCTCGGAATAATAAAGGCTTCATGGCGAGGCTCAGGCAAAGGCACCATGAGCTCTTTGGCTGCAGCCGTGCGCGGAGCCAAGCCAAGGTTTCCTGCCACACGCCAAAAACGCTGATAGTCCTCATCGGAGCCGGTAAAGCTCATCACCAGATCCGTTGAGGTAAAGATGCGCTGCTGCAGATCCACGAGTCGCTCAATAAGCTCGGCTTTACGCTCATCAAAATGCTCGATGAGCTCGCGTAAGAAGCGATAAAAGCCCACGCCTTCCATCTGGTCTGTTGCCACGGCCGCCGGAGAAACGTAGCTCATAGCACGCAAGAGCGCCGCTTGATGCCCAGCATTTATAAAGGACTGTTCCATTGAGATCTTCATTTGAGTCAGCACATCGCGAATGCGCCCCTCATCAGAAAAAACCGTGCGCGCCCAGACCTCATGCGGAATCTCCGCTAACGCCTCAAGCTTTTCTGAAAGAGCGCCTGCGGAGACCTGCAGAATCGGACGAGCTAAACGCCAATCACCCTGGCGCAAGACGGTGGTACTAAAAGAGAGAAAACCGAGCTCAGAGGTGATGAGGGTATCAAGATCTGCGGCACTCCGCTCAGCGGTACCGAGTTGCTTCATGAGGCGTGCGAGTACGACCGCATAGGCAAGCTCAGTAAAGCTGAGATGCGACAGATCAAAATAAGCCTTCATATATGCCAAGCGATGCGTAGGGATATCGTGCATCAAGCAAGGCAGTGGACTTGTTTCATCATACGTTACGGGTGGCTCAGCAGGAGCTGCTCCAATATCCGAGACATGCAAGCGCGGAAGCGTTGCGCGAGCCTCTGGGCTATCTTCTGTCTCCTGAATGCGGCGCAGCTCTTCTACGCGCGCGGCGAGCGCAGCGAGATCTTCACCATCAAGTGCCGACTTGCGCTCTGAAAGCTCATGAGCGATTGAGGCTGCGCTGCCCGCATCTTCGGTAGGCACAAGCTCAACTAAGGCAAAATGCTTACTCTCGCACACCAGCTCCTTGAGTAGATTCTCAAAGTAGCTCGTTTCAAGCTCTTGCCGAAGTTCTGCAAAGATCGGACCGTACTGTAAGGCGCTCGTAGCCGCTGCGTCATCATAGAGCCAGGTATTGAGAGCCTCACAGGCAACAACCACACCGTCAGCCATGCCAAAGTCGCGCTGGCGAAGATCAAACTCACTGCTTGAAAGCACAGCCTCCAAGCGGTCACGCGGAATGCCCTCCTGTACCAACCGAGCGCACTCCTGCTCTACTACACGCCTCAAATCGTGAGCAACATCTGAGTCCGCATTCATGAGAATAATGCTGGCAACTGGCTGCAAATAGGCCGTCTGTACACCACTCACCACATTGCCGCCTAAGCCAGCCGCAAGAATTGCCTTTTTAACCGGAGCTTCGTTTGATCCAAACAAGGCATCAAACATCACACCAGCACCAATAACGCGCTTACGATCAAGAGCTCCTGAGCCGCCCAACACGTACGAGAGGCCAACCATGGCATTCTCAGGCGCAGTCTGCATCTCTTGGCGGTTATACTCACAGATAACCGGCGCTTGCTGCTCTAAAAGATTGGGGCCTGCGTGCTCTGCAGTCCCTGGTAGCGAGGCTACAGGCGCTGCCAGGCGACGCGCTTCGGCATCTCGCTCACGCGCACGATCGCAAAGATAGTGCTCATCTAAAAACTTCAAAGCGCGCTCTACATTCAGATCGCCATACAAGGTGATATAGCTATTTGAAAGCGCATAGTGGCGTCTGTGCGTATCGAGAAATTGCTCATAGGTGAGCTCAGGAATATGCAACGGATCCCCGCCACTTTCATGAGCATACGCGGTATCGGGAAAGAGCGCAGCCATAACCGCTCCATCAAGCACGCTCATAGGATCTGAGAGTGCGCCTTTCATCTCGTTATATACCACGCCGTTATACCGAAGCACGGAGCCCTCATCGCTCACACTGCCACCCTCGGGCGCATCAACCTCAAGATGCCAGCCCTCCTGCTCAAAAATAGCCGGCTTGCTATAGATAGCAGGGTTTAGGACGGCGTCCATATAGACATCCATCAGATTCAGTAAATCCTGCTCGTTCGTACTTGCCACCGGATACACCGTCTTATCCGGATACGTCATGGCATTGAGAAACGTTTGCATTGAGCTTTTAATGAGATCCACAAAGGGCTCTTTGACCGGAAACTTTGCTGATCCGCAAAGCACTGAGTGCTCAAGAATATGAAAGACTCCCGTGCTATCTGAGGGCGGAGTCTTAAAGGCAATGGCAAAGGCCTTATTCTCATCGTCGCAGGCGAGATAGAGCAGGCGAGCACCCGATGCTTTATGGCGCAGCACATAGGCATCGGCGTCAAACTCGGGCACCTCCTCTGAGCGCTCAATCATAAAGCCCGCGATAGGCTCATTGTTGTGCATATTCTTCTGAAGTATTTTGGCTGCTCGCTCACGGGCCTCAACAGCCGAATCTATAGCAGTAGACATGGACACTCCTTCATAACGACCGCTTGGCGGATCTGTGTTCATGAGATCAAGGATACCCAAAACGCACCTATGCGGTAAGGTTGCACTGGCGAGTTATACGAGAAGGGAGCGGGTGTGCTCAGTGACCAGGACATATCCAGCAAGGCCTCCCTCAATGTTTTGAGTTCAAATCCCAATCAAGCCGCACGAGCAGCACGCCGGCGATGGCGTGAGCGCTTAAATGATCAGGCAAGCAAAAAGCTCATCGCAGGTGCCGCCGCGACACTCATTGGTGGTGCTTGTTGGGGATTTTCTGGAACAGCAGCGAGCTATCTTTTTACCCGTTGTCATGTGGATGTCATCTGGCTTATGGGAGCTCGTCAAGTACTCGCAGGTGCACTGTTCATACTGGTTGGCCTTATTTTTGATAGAAAGCGCCTCATCGGACTCTGGACAGACCGCAAGCACTGGCTTGATATGCTTATTTTTTCGCTTCTGGCAATTCTCATGAACCAATTCGCCTACCTGATGACCGTCCAGCTCACCAATCCAGGGACTGCCACGATCATGCAGTGCCTACAGCTTTTGTTCATCATGGCGTTCTCATGTGTACACGGAAAACGAGTGCCTCGTCGTCGTGAAGTTCTGGCGATTATGCTTGCCCTTACTGGCACCTTTTTAATTGCCACAGGCGGCGATCCATCCCGGCTTTCCATACCACCCCTTGGTCTCGTCATGGGTCTTGTTACCGCCTTAGGAGCGGCGCTCATTACGATTTTGCCGGGGCGCATCCTTCCCCGCTATGGTTCTACAGCCGTTACCGGAACAGCCATGGTGCTCTCAGGCCTTGTGGTCTCAACAATCACACATCCGTGGGAATCAATTCCTCCCCTTGATACCGAGGGCTGGATTGCCTTTGCGGTGCTGATTGTTGTTGGATCCTTCCTTGCCTACTTTTTGTATATGCATGGCGTTAAGGAAATTGGTGCGATGCGTGCGGGGCTCTTAGGAACCATCGAGCCAATTTCTGCCACGCTCACGAGCGCGCTCATGCTGGGCACGATCTTTGCTCCCATTGAGATCGTAGGCTTTGCGCTCATTATTGCGATGGTCTACCTTGCCATGTAAGCCCATGTAAGCAATGCTTGGCTAGAACTCGCCAACAAGCTTAACCTCGCGCTCCAGCTCAACCCCAAACTGGCGCTTCACCTCTGCCTGCACATGCTCAATGAGAGCACGGACATCCTTTGCGCGGGCACCACCTGTATTGATCACAAAGCCGCAGTGTTTCTCAGATACCTGAGCAGCACCCACACGCGCTCCGCGAAGGCCAGCATCCATAATGAGTTTGCCTGCAAAATAACCTTCAGGTCGCTTAAACGTTGAGCCGGCACTTGGCATCTCAAGCGGCTGTTTCTCTTCGCGGCGACGACGAAACTCGTCCATCGCAGACTGGATGGCGCAAGCATCATCAGGCATAAGCGCAAAGGTAGCGGAAAGCACGACGAGGCTCTTTTCTGCAATGAGGCTCTTACGATACCCCAGGTGCAAATCTTTCACCGAGATCTCTTTCACCGAACCTGGATAGCCCGTCTCTCCCGGTACCCAGACTCGCACCGACTCGAGAACATCTGCAATCTGGCCACCATAGGCACCAGCATTCATATGACAGGCACCGCCTACCGTGGCAGGAATTCCCCACAGCGGCTCGAGACCAGAAAGCCCTGCCTCAGCCGCGCTCAGTGCAAGGTCGCGCAACAAGGCACCCGCCTGGGCTCGAACCCGAGTTCCCTCAACTGAGATCTCGCTCATATTCTCACGGAACAAGATTACAATGCCTCGAATGCCGCGATCTCCTACCAGCAGGTCAGACCCATTGCCCACCACCGTAAGCGGCAACTCAGATAGAGCAACAATATCGAGGGCGCGCACTGCCTCAGCCTCAGATCGCGGGAGGACTACCACATCGGCAGAGCCTCCAACCTGAAAGGTCGTATGCTCTCGCATGGGCTCAACGAGCAAGACGCCGTCTTCTCCCACGACTGCCCCGAGCGCAGCGAGCACCTCTTCGTTGAAGCTATCGTATTCGTGCATCAGACCCCCTGTGGCCACGTTTGCTTTTTGAGCACTATACCCCAGGCACCAAAACCCTAGGCGAGATCCACCTCAAACGGGACACAACTTGATCGAATAAGAAATTGGCGTATAGTTGAATCGTTCAGTTTCAGGGCGGGGTGCAATTCCCCACCGGCGGTGATCGGGGCATATCCCCGGCAGCCCGCGAGCCGCAACAGCGGTTGATCCGGTGCAATTCCGGAGCCGACGGTATAGTCCGGATGGAAGAAACGGAGGCCAGCATGGCCACACGCATCAGTCCACAACGCATCGCACTCGCCGGTCTGCTTACTGCAGGATCGCTCCTTGCAAGCTTCATTCAAATCCCTATATTTCCCGCAGCGCCATGGCTGTGCTATGACCCTTCAGGTGTTATCTGTCTTATTGCAGCTCTTGTTTTCGGCCCTGGCTTGGGAGTTGCGGTTGCTATCATTTCATGGATCCCCCGCATGTTTCTTGATCCCTTTGGGGTCATCATGGGCATCCTCAACACCTGCGCCTTCATTGTTCCAGCGGCCATCATCTATGAAAAGTCTCGCAAAAGCCGGGCAGGATCGATCGCAGGCATGGTTGTAGGAGCCGTGGCAGCTATTGTGCTTTCATGCGCAGCGAATCTCATCATTACTCCCTTGTATACACCGGTTCCGGTAGAGACTGTGGTGCAGATGATCATCCCGATTCTGCTGCCGTTTAATGCCCTCAAGATGCTTATCAATGTCGTTGCTGGCCAGGTGCTCTTAGCACCCTGTATGAGCGTTCTCTCAGCCCATACCCATGCCTGATTCGTTTGCGATTAGCCTCGATGCTGTCAGGCTTTCATATGGAGCAGTTCGAGCGCTGAATACCGTCTCGCTCCACATCGCTGCCGGCGAATACGTCTGTATTGTTGGTGGCAATGGCTCTGGCAAAACAAGCCTGCTCGAGCTCATGGGTGGCCTCATATACCCATCTCAGGGACGCGTTCTGATCTTTGGAAACAACCCTGAGCATGCACAGAGCATCCAAGAAATTCGCCAGCACCTTGCTATGGTTTTCCAACATCCAGAAGATCAAATCGTAACGAGCAATGTTTCTGAAGACGTTGCCTTTGGCCCTGAGAACCAAGGTGTTGAACCGGCAGAAATTGCACGCCGAGTAGATGAAGCGCTTGCGGCTGTAGGTATGAAGGATTGCGCTCAGGAGGATCCAGCGCGCCTCTCAGGCGGTCAACGCCAACGCATAGCAATTGCCGGAGCCCTTGCTATGCAGCCGAAGATCCTCCTTTTAGATGAGCCAACTTCCATGCTAGATGCTGAAGGGAGAGCTTCGGTTGCCCAAACAATTGAGACCCTGGCACACGGCGGCATAACCATCGTACATGTGACCCACAATATGGAAGAAGCAATGCATGCAGATCGCATTATCGCCCTTCATGCCGGAGAGCTCGTTTTTGATGGAGCGCCTCGTACGTTTTTCTCAGATACGAATCTGATAGAGCACTTAGGACTTGAGCTTCCCTTTCATCTTCGTGTTGCCAGCACTGTGAGAAAAGCAGGCCTTGTTACCCCACTCACCCTTGATGACGAAGCCTTGATACGCTGGGTAGCCACCATGAGCCAGGCTGTGAGCTGCTCACCAAGCGCCGTCTCGCAAAGCTCCTTACCGCCTGTCTATCAGGGTAGCTCGCAAAGCTCCTTACCGCCTGTCTATCAGGGTAGCTCGCAAAACTCCTCACCACTCGCTCATCAGAGCAACTCTCGAGACATTCCGCAAAGGTTCTTACCGCTCGCTCATCAGAGCAGCTCGCGGGCTACCTCGCAAAGCTCCTCACCGCTCGCCCAGCAGAACAATTCGCAGAGCATCTCAGAAAGGCTCGACACGGCTACTCGCACCCCCTTAGCGAATGGCCATACAACACCCGAGCCTGCGCTCGCGTTTCAAAATGCCTCCTTTAGCTACGGCAAACAAAAGAAACGTCGCAAGCGAAAGCTCCCATGGTTTCACCCGCCTACCAACGAGGCACCGAACGCAGTCTCCCACCTCGCCTTTGCAATTGAGCCTGGAACCTGCACGGCTCTGGTAGGAAAGACTGGATCCGGCAAATCAACCACCGCCGAGTTGGCTTCTGCTCTTGTGTTTCCTCACCGTGGATTCGTATCAGTTGCAGGTATTGACACTCAAGATCGCCAGCACAGGCGAATGCTCAGAAAACAAATTGGCTACGTATCTCAGCTACCTGAGCGCCAGCTCTTTGCCGCCACTGTCTTTGAAGATATTGCCTTTGGCCCTTTGAATCTCGGGCTTGACGAGCAAGAAGTAACACAACGAGTTCACTACGCCCTTGAGGTTCTGGGGCTTCCTCAAGACCCCGCATTTCTTAGGCGCTCTCCATTTTCACTCTCAGGAGGTCAGCAGCGCAGCGTTGCGCTTGCCGGTGTTCTTGCAATGCAGCAGCCCATCTTGGTGCTCGACGAGCCTATGATCGGTCTTGACCCTACCGGACGCCAAAGCCTGCGCAGCCTCCTTTTGCGCCTCAAGCGCCAGGGCGTTACGCTTTTAATGGTGACCCATGATATGGATGATGCAGTTAAGCTGGCAGACCGCATGCTCGTATTAGATAGGGGCAGGCTTGTGGCCGACGGAACCCCACGCGAGATCCTCTCAGCTGAACCCCTGATGAGTCCTGGCACGAGCCAAGCTCTCGCACTCTACCGCCGTCTGCTGCAAGCGGGCGCACCCCCAGCACACGAGCGAGAACCCTTGAGCTTTGATGAGCTGATTTCGTATATCGCGTCATGCATATCAGCACCTGAGGAGCCGCAATGCTAGGATCTTCCGGCTTTGGCCAATATCTTGCTGCAAACTCACCTATCCACAAGGCTGATCCACGCATGAAGCTCGTTGTCACCCTGATCTTTATGGTGTCCTGCTTTTTTATCACACGCCTCTCTACCCTCGCGCTTGCCGCCTGCTGTGCCTTACTGGCTGCCTTCATTGCGCGAGTGCCCGCCAGCCGGCTCGTGAGCCAACTTCGCCATGTGTTGCTCTTTTTGACGCTTACCTCGGTTTTTAACCTCTTTTTTGTAAGCACCGGTCCGGTTGTTCTCACAACAGGCCCTCTGATCATTCACCAAGGCGGCATCCTTGCAGCCCTGCTTTACACCCTGCGTTTTGCCATCTTGTTGATTGTGGGTGGATTGCTGCTGCTCACCACGAGTCCCACGTCGCTCACTGATGCGTTTGGAGCACTTTTTGCCCCGCTTGAGCGACTCGGCGTTCCCATCACACAGGCGTCCATGATTCTTTCGATTGCACTTCGCTTTGCCCCTATTTTGGCACGCGAAGCCAATAATGTTCGTGCAGCTCAAACAGCTCGTGGAGCAAGCTTTGAAGGCAAAAGTGCCCTTGCCTATGCCCGAGCCTCTATACCGATTCTCATTCCGCTTTTTGCCAGCGCATTGCGCCATGCAGAAAACCTCGGGCGCGCTATGGATGCTCGAGCCTATACGGGAGGGGCAAAAAGAACGCACTACCGCATCATGCGCCTCAGCCTGCGATACGACCTTCCGCTTGCAGTCGGTCTGGTCGTCTATATTATTGGACTCATTACGCTCTCGCTCATGTGAGCACAACAGAAGAGCCACTCTCAACAATGAGAGCGCCGATGCACCCTGACACCGACGCTCTTTTATCTGCAATAATCGAACGCCCGCCACACTCAGCAAGCGCTTTGGCTTCTACGCACTATCCAGCAAGGTTGATGCCATTTGCCCAACCCCAGCGCGGAGTAACCGTGCTGCCGTAGTAGCTAATCCACTGATCCAGATCAATGCTTCTGATGTAGCCAATATTATCCATAACGGTATTGCCGCCTACGTAGATACCGACGTGACCATACACGCTTCCAGCCTGCGTATGGGGATGCGTAGACACCGCAATAATCATGCCAACGCGCAAAGCGCTCTTATCAGAGCTGACGCACCACGCGTTATACATATCGTCTGCGTTGCCATACACGCTCGGCATACCGGCATTTTCGAAAACATAATCAACCCAAGCAGCACAATATCCATAGCCTGGGGAAGGCGTTACTGAACAAGCACTTACCACTCGTGCCTGAGCATTTGCCCCAGCAACACGCTCGCTCACGCCAGGGGTAACTCCAGCGCCACCCGGGCGCGAAGCCGCAGTACGACGAGCACGCTCAGCTGCTAAACGACGCTCTTCTTCGGCCTTAGCAGCTTCGAGCAGCTCATTGTCACGCTTGGTAATAAGTTGCTTTACCTCACTTGAAAGCCCATCCAAGAGTGCCTGGATCTCAGCTTTTTTAGCTTTCATCTGCTCAAGCTGATCAGCCTGAACTTGCTTTAATACCTCAAGTTCTTGCTTGGCAGCCTCAAGCTCGTTCTTCTTATCTTGGAGATCCCGACGAATCTCATCGATCTCTTTGATTGCCGCCTGATCATGCTCGTTGACCTTGCCCAAGTAAAACGACTTGGAAATTAAATCATCAAACGAAGATGAAGAGAGCAGCATAGCTAAGGCGTCGTTGCCACCCTTTTTGTAATTTGAGGCAACGCGATCAGAAAGTGAGCTCCGCTTTTGTGTCAGCTCAGCTTCTTTTTGGTTGATAGCCTCTTGGGTAGCATCGATCTCTTTTTGCACGCCTTCGATCTTACCGATCGTCTTATCCTGCTCCTGAGAGAGCTGCTGATACTGAGCGGTAATATCGTTCATTTGCGTTTGCACGCGATCAAACTCAGCCTGGGCATTTGCAAGCGCCTGCTTCGTTTCCTCAGTAGCATCTACCGCAAAGGCACGCGTGGGCAAACCAAAGAGCACCGAGCTTGCAGAAAGGCCAAACAGACCTGCAAGTACCGAACGGCGGGAAACCGGGAACCGCTCAAAGGAAGAAGCTGAGCGAGGTGCCTGGTGGTCATGTTGAATACGCTTGGACATATCTGCTCCATTTAGTATGTATGTATATGTCGGCAGTCCAGAAATCTCATCTAGGATACCGCAGTGCAAAACAGCTCGCCAATCTTCACGAAGCCCCAACACCTATCCACGGAGGCTCACACATATTGAGCGGTATACTAAAGGCATTCGCCAGCGAAAGGAGTTCCATGTCAAACGCATTGAAGCCTGAAGAGACCTGCGTGTTGGTAACGGGAGGTGCCGGGTTTATTGGCTCGCACACGGTCGTTCAGCTCCTTGAGCAGGGCTATGAGGTTGTAGTCGTAGACGATCTTTCAAATGCAAGCCCCGTTGCCATCGATCGCATCTCAGAGATTGTGGGTGACTCGGCAGCAGAGCGCCTGACCTTTGTGGAGGCAAATATTCTTGATCGGCCTGCGCTTGAACGTGTGTTTTCTGAGCATAAGATCGATCGCGTCATTCACTTTGCCGGCTTTAAAGCGGTTGGCGAAAGCGTTTCTAAGCCAATTGAGTACTACCATAACAATATTGAAGGCACCTTGGCGCTCGTAGATGTCATGCGCGCTCACGGCTGCACATCGATCATCTTCTCCAGTTCCTCCACCGTCTATGGTGACCCTGATCATCCACCAGTAACAGAAGAGGATCCCAAAAAGCAAGCTACCAACCCCTACGGCTGGACGAAATGGATGATCGAACAGATCTTAACTGATATACACACTGCTGATCCGAACTGGGATGTTGTTTTGCTTCGCTACTTTAATCCCATCGGAGCACACCCGTCTGGCAAGATTGGCGAAGATCCCAAGGGTATCCCAAATAACTTGGTGCCCTATGTTGCACAGGTAGCAGTGGGCAGGCTTGAAGCTGTTCAGGTCTTTGGAGACGACTATCCCACGCCCGATGGCACCGGTGTGCGCGACTATATCCACGTGGTAGACCTTGCCCGTGGTCATGCTGCTGCCCTTGCATGGATGAATGGCAAAACCGGCGTTGAAGTTTTTAATCTGGGCACTGGAACGGGAACCTCAGTACTTGAGGTCATTCACGCATTTGAAGCTGCCTGCGGGCATAAGATCCCCTATGTCATACGCGAGCGCCGCGCAGGAGATATTGCCGCTAACTGGGGCGATGCTTCTAAGGCAGAGCGCTTGATGGGCTGGACTGCCGAGCTGGATATTAACGATATGTGCCGTGATTCCTGGAAGTGGCAGTCAATGAATCCCGATGGCTTTAGGACTGCGCATGAGGGCTCTAGCGCAAGCGCATATGAAGGAGCGCGGGGCATATAAGCTCCCAGCACATGCTCTGCACGATCTTGTGCTCTGGCCAAGGCGCACGAGGACGAAGGCCCAGTGCCCAGGACAGGCAAGATAGATGAGATATGCTGAGTCCTCAACACAATGGTGGAACAGCATAAGGGTGCGGGATGCATCGGGCTTCAAGTCTCACGCACCCCATGGTTTACTGGAGCGAACTCGGATAGGAAGAGTCGAGGCAGGCCTGTGCAAGGTTTTAGAAACTTTTTAGAGCAACATCTCGATACCTTAAATGAGCAGGTTCTTCAAGCATTTCAAGGTCAGACTGAGGTCGCAGATATTGAAGCGTATCTCTATGCTCCGCTTGAGCGCTTTGCGAAGACAGGCGGAAAACGACACCGACCGCTCATCTGCATGCTCGCCTGCCAAGCCGTAGGCGGCAGCTTAGCGCAGGCACGTTCGGCGGCTCTTGCAATCGAGCACTTTCAAACCGCAGCCCTCATCCACGACGATATTGCCGATGATGGCCTGCTTCGACGCGGCGAGCCCTGTATGCACCGCATAACTGGCGAGGGTCTTGCAATTAACTGCGGCGATCTGGCACTTTCGATGGTTACACAAGCTGTGGTTGAAGATCCAACCCTGAGCGATGAGCTTAAGATCAGAGTACTGCGCGAGCTGAGTGCCATGACAATTCGCACCATTGAGGGGCAGGCACTCGACTTAGGGTGGGCGCGCGATAAGCGCTTCGATATTGGTATTGACGATTATTTTCGTATGGCAACCTTGAAGACTGCACACTATAGTGGGGCGGTACCACTTGCGTGTGGTGCCATCATTGGAGGCGCGGCCACAGAAACCATAGAAGCGCTCAGATCCTTTGGCCTCGATACCGGTCTGGCTTTCCAGATTCAAGATGATCTGCTGAATCTTGTTGGCGATGGAACAACAAAAGATAAAGATTTCAGAAACGATATTATCGAAGGCAAGCGCACCTTGGTGGTCGTTCGCGCACTCGAGGATCCCCGCACAAAAGATGAGCTTATTGAGATCCTGCAGCAAGGGAGTACGGATCTTGATGTGCTTGATCGTGCGGTTCAGATTTTTGAGGAAACCGGCGCGCTTGCCTATGCGAAAGACCAGGCAGATCAGCTTATTAGCCGAGCAAAAAACAAGCTGCTAGCGATTGATCTTGACCCGGCATGCCGCGATCTTTTGCTTTCCATGGCGGACTTTTTCGTTCATCGCCTGCGCTAAACAAACGGCGTTACACAAAACTTGAAGAAATAAGCAGAATATTCTTATCAAGCATTAATACATCGTTTTATTATTTAAACGCTATTCAGAATATATTATTCTTTACTTACTTGTTAAGGAGGCTAGCAGTGTTGATTCAACTGATGAAACTGAGAAAAGCAGCTGGCTACTCAAATAGAGATGATTTCGCAGCGAAGATAGGGGTTAACAGATACACCTATCGATCGTGGGAGTCAGGGGCTGCCATGATGAACGCAGAACAGGTATGGAACTGCGCCGTCGCTTTAAAGTGCACACCGAACGATATCCTCGGCTGGTACGACGCTCATCCAGGCGAGGGGGAAGCTGCCCTCGACCGCGACGAGACTCTGCTCGTCGCCGACTTCCGCTCATGCACGCCTGACCGTCGTCGCAAGGCGGCTGACGCTGTTCGCGACCAGCGCGACTTGAGTCAAGAATCCATTTTTACCACCTTGAGTAAGGTGAGAAAGATCTCTGAGTGAGAGGTAGACTAACTCTCTCCTCCCGCCGCCATGCAGTGGCCATCCACTACGCGATGAAAGGCTGAACCAAAACATGGATCATCGAACCCGGCAGGCGATGACGTAAAAATCAAAAGCGACTTCATGGGCATTCCTGTCGCTACCCTTTCCTCCCGATTGGCATCCCTCCCTTCAATCCGTTCAGCGAACTCTAATATCCGGAAAGGAGATTTCTTCGATGACCGTCCACTACCATACAGGCAAGTTCCCACCAAAAGCGCTCAATTGGGAACGACTCGCCGACTCCTTGTCCCGCGCGTCAAACGCATTGGCGAGGTACGACAGCTTTTTTGAGATTATCCCTGATTCCGAGATACTAATCTCCCCTCTCCGTGCGCAAGAAGCGGTGACCTCTTCCAGAATCGAAGGGACGCACGCCACGGTCAGTGACGTCCTCGTCTACGAGGCGGGGGGTGGGGATTTCGACGCCGCGCAGAGCGACGACATTCTCGAAGTCGTGAACTACCGGCGCGCGTTACTACTTGCCCAAGACATGATGAGGAAGCTCCCTATCAGCGGCTCGTCGGCTCATCGAATTCCTTAAGGAGTCTGATAGGATCGAGGAAATCGCCCCGCACAGTGAGAGAAGACCGGCGCTTTTCGCCTTCCTCGAACTGCTCGAGATCACTGAAAGGAGTCTCGCCTTTCCTTCGAATTAGAGATACGCTCAGTTTGTCCGTCAGAATTACACTTTCTTGACGGACAAATCCGCTTATCCGTCAGAAGTGATGAACAACGAGTGACAAGGAAGCGCTCCCTGCGGGTACCTTGACAACAGCCATAGGAGCAAGACTGCCTTCCGGCAAAAGGATAGGTAGGTTCACTATAACGGCACGGCATCTCAAGAACGATACATAGATGTCCAACGTCATGCTCGAGCACAAGCCCGAAAAACAATAGGACACTACCATGTCTGACAGGAGTTCTCTGCTTTACGGCGGGAAGTACAACTAATTGACGACGCATTTAAGCTTGCTCTGATTAAAAAGTGATTGCAGAGAGTTGTATTACGGCAGAGAAGCACAAAAAATAGCGGATTATACGCAGCTACAGTAAAGGAACCTCCAGTTCGGAAAAGGGAGCTGGAGAGATACATACAAAAATGGCTGGGGCAGAGGGATTCGAACCCCCGTAACCGGCACCAAAAACCGGGGTCCTGCCGCTGGACGATGCCCCAACGCCTGCGAATAACCGCTGGGATAGTGTAGCGTACTTATCGCAAACATGCACCTATCACTCACAAAGCAAGTGCAAGATCAGGTTAACGACGCAAAAAGACCCAAACCGTATACGGCGCGTGAACAACTCCGATTCATGCGCCGATCCGCGTCCGACCCAGCTCGATCAAGGCAAGCCTTCATACAGCGCTACATAAAACAGCAAAGCAACGCATATAGGCTACGAGCGGAACCAAAAGCGCTACGAAATACACAGCAATGCGCAGCGCAACCGCCTCACCTAACTCAACGAGGTAACTGCCCCAGATATGCTTACTCACTCAGTGCAACACAGACACCGTCAAGCAAGCGAATCGCTAGGGTCTGTGCATCATTTGCGGTAAAGGCACCATAGCTCGAAAGACCCGTAATCTCGAGACGCACATGTGCTGGCTTGCGCTTTGATGCAGCAACTGCTGTGCGAATGCGCTGCGATAGGTTATCAGTCTCCCCCACCACAATCGTGGCTTGAGGCTCAGCATCATCAGGCAGCTCCTCGCTTGCAATCACAAGCACCACATCAGCATCGGCAGGAGCCTCACCATTCCAGAGCACCATGCCGCTATTAATCGTAGTTGCAGAAGCAATATTCCACATACGAGACGCAACATTGCGCGCAATGGCGTCCTCGCCCCCAACAGCGATACGCACCTGCTCAAGCACCGAGGCTGCACGTGCAAAGCCCGTCCGCGCCTCGGGATTGAGCTCCACGGCTGCCGGTTTGCCATTCCACACATGCTTGAGGCGGGAAATATAGCTAAACGTATCCTGAAACGCCATGCCGTCGGCAAAAAGCCCTACGTTTTCTTGAAACTGCTGCAGGGCAGCCTCGGTATGAGGCCCAAAGGATCCGTCAACTTCACCACAAGCAAAGCCAAGCGTATTGAGAGCCTGCTGCAAAGCGCGCACATCTGCTCCGTGAAAATTGGGAAGCCGGAGATATAGTGTTCGATCTCCCAGCTTATACGAGGCATCTACCAACGCGCTCCAAGCATCAAGATCAATCTCATTCCCATCGGGCAAGCCCTGCTCTTGGCGAAAGGCTCGTACTGCAGTGGCCGTTGTTTCACCAAACTCATGCTGATCGAGCTCAGGCTGGTCAATCTCATATCCAAGACCTGTCAGACGGGTTTGGACATCCTCCACAGCAGGACCTTGCATACCCCGTTTGATCGGCTCCATTGGAACCCCTTTCCATATGCGCGGGCCTGCTCCATACATGCGGTAAGCAAACGGCAGACCCCAGCAAGCATTGTTTAGTGTAGCAACACAGAGCCATCTACACGACGGCAAGCCTCAGGCTTGCATCGACTATGAATCTCACGCCACTATCGAAACACATGGAGGCACGCACGTCTACAACTTCGTCCACGTCTCTCCTGTTGCACCTGAACGACAGCGCTCATCGCAGCCGCTTTCCTTCTATACCCCAGATGCCTATGCGTGTACCAGAATAGAAACTTGACCCGCAAGAGTCTCATCCGCAGCAAAGTCACATACATCGAAAGCTATATCCGCACACGAGAATCACATCCGCAGCGGAATCGCGCCGCACAGGAATCGCATCAGCAAAGGTATATCTGCAGCGAAGCTACACCCGCACACGCCGCCTCACACAAGCTCATAGCAGATACCGTTGCTTGCCACGCCACGCTTTCCAGGGGGGGGGTTAGCTACCTCATACACACTGAAGAAAAAATGGGTCGAATCCATCCGTGAATCCGACCCATGCACAACCGTATCTATAAACGCATCACACTTACGCTATGGCTACATCGGCCTCAGCAACCGCTACCGGCTCAGTGCTCTTCTCAGCTGCGCGTCCGGCCTGAGACCAGGCCTCCTGCTCATCTGGCAAAGAACCGCTTTCCTTTACCACAAGCTCGCGCAGACAACGTACGGCCACAATCAGGCCAAGGGCTACGAGAAGCACAGCAAACACCAACTGCAAACCCTTAGTGCCTGCCACAGACACCAATACATCTGGTGTAGCAGGAGAAGCTGGCATCATGCCAAAGAGCCCATAGGCTTGAACCGCCGTAAAGCAACCCAAGGCACTTTGCACCAGAGACGTGAACGTGGAGCAAAGCAGCAGTACCGCTGGAACATAGAGCATCCAGCCACGGCGACCCGTCACCTTACAAAAGACTGCCAGCGTAATCATGGTCATGCCACCGAGCAGCTGATTGGATGCACCAAAGAGCGGCCAGATGTTTGCATATCCACCAAAGGCCAAAGCAAGACCAGGAACGAGGGTAACAACGGTAGCAAACCAGGGATTCATCAACAGACGCACAAAGCCGGTGGGCTCAGCAGCATCTTCTTGCCCCGTGGCAAAAAACTCCGAGAACGAAGCGCGTGCGATTCGGGCAACAGCATCCAGCGAGGTAAGCGCCAGAGCTGAAACACACATGGTCATAAATACCGTAGCAACTGTAGCGTCTACGCCAAAGGAGCGCATGCCGCGAGCAATGCCAGCTGCAAAGATTTGGAAGGGAGTAGAGGGAGCGCCAGCGTTCAAAACGCCAGTTCCGGCCGTGTTCATATCAGAGAACATGATGCCCGCGATAACCACGGCGAGTACAGCTACGAAGCACTCGGCGACCATGGCACCATAGCCAACCTTTACCGCGTCGCTCTCACGCTCAACCTGCTTAGAAGACGTACCAGAAGACACCAGGCTATGAAAACCAGAGAGCGCACCGCAGGCAACTGATACAAAAAGAAGCGGGAACATATGCTTGCCTGAGGCCTCAAGCCCGGCCATAGTCTCGGCGTCTACCACCATCGGAGCAGTAATCGTGGCCTGGCCAGATGCGTTCAAGACCAAGATGCCCAGAACGGCTGCGGCAATCATAACCAGCATGAGAATGCTCGTCAGATAGTCACGCGGGGTCTTTAAGGCCTGAATGGGCATGGCACTTGCAAAGACCAAATACACCATGATGACGGCGAACCAACCGGTCTTATCCAGATAGATGGGGAACTGCATGCCGACCGCGAACATGGCCGCAATAGCAACGGCGGCAACCGCAAACTCACGCATGCCAGACAGGCCAAAGCGCGTACGGGTACGACCAAAGGCAATGGCAGCAAAGGTAAAGAGCATCGAGATGGTGCCTGCTGTACCTGCTGCATAGGAGGGATGCTCTGCATCAACACCAAAGCCGAGTCCAGCTACCGCATCAGGAGCCATCTTGAAGGTTCCTGCAACCATATCGGTAAATGCAGCGATAACAATGATGCAGAACAACCAGGAGAACAGCAGGAACAGACGGCGTCCCGTCCGGCCAATATACTTCTCAATGAGCTGGGCGAGTGACTTGCCGTTATTGCGCATAGACGCATAGAGGGCTCCAAAATCGTGCACAGCGCCAAAGAAGATGCCGCCCACAAGCACCCAGAGCAACACGGGCAACCAGCCAAACATCATAGCTACGATCGTGCCAGTTACCGGCCCTGCACCGCAGATGGAGCTGAACTGGTGGCTAAAAACCGTAAACCCAGATGCTGGAGAAAACTCGCGTCCATCGCGCAGGCGACGAGCAGGAGTCAGGCGCGTATCGTCAACCCCCCACGACTTAGCCAGCCATCGTCCATACAACAGGTAGCCTACGGCGAGCACCGCCGCAGCTACCACAATTACCAGGACACCATTCATACCGTTCTTCCCTCCCGGGGTGTAAAAAGATGAAAAAACGAGGGTCGTCGAACCTTCTCGACGGCCCTCGTTTTGAGGCCGCCCGCTATCGTGCGGGCGACAATGCAGCCAGCCCGCGCTAGATAATAATCACGCTCATAATTGATAGCTGGCGATTGTTCATCTTGAGTAACCCCTCACTCATCGCGGCTCGATGCCCCTTGCATCCCCGCGTTGGTTGAGAGGAAGTGTGCCAAGAACCACACTGAGCGTCAAATTTTGTGTTTCCCGTGTGTTTCCGCATTGTACACTCCCCTCCTCTCACCTGCGATTTTAGTCCACTGTCCACGATCTCTCAATTTGGTAAAACCGTACACGATTGATGCGCGCAGCGCTCATCCGCACACACTCGAACGCCTACAGGTCGTCCACTAAGGCCGTAGACTTCGCATAAGCCGTTGAGCGCGCCTCAAAGAAATCGGTCTTTACCATATTGGCATTGGAGTACTGGCTCACCCATGCCATATCCTTAGGCTCACGCTCAGACCCTTCAAAGAGCGTTCCGAATCCAAGCGCGTGCCACCGGAGATTTCCCAGATAGCGAATATAGTCGGTTACCATTTCTTGGGTCAGCCCAGAGATCCGATCGCCTAGCACGTAGTGGCCCCAAGCAATCTCTTGGCGCACGCCCTCTTCAAGCATGGCGCGCAGCTCCTCGATCATCTCATCATCAAAAAGCTGAGGCTCCTCGCGCTTGAGCTCCAAAATGATATTGCGAAAGAGCCACAAGTGTGTATTCTCATCGCGGTTGATATAGCGAATCTCTTGTGCAGAGCCGGGCATCTTACCCATGCGCGCTAAGTTGTAGAAGAACATAAAGCCTGAGTAGAAGTAGACGCCTTCCAAAATATAGTTAGCCATCAGCACTCTGAGCAGCGTTCTGGCATCGCGCTGATCCATAAAGGCGTTGTACTGATCTCCAATAAAGGTATTGCGCTTGAGCAAATGCTCGTCGGTCTTCCACTGATACAAGATCTCATTTCGCTGCTCAGGGCTGCAAATCGTATCGAGCATATAGCTATAGCTCTGCGAGTGAATACACTCTTGGAAGGTCTGAATATGCAAGCACAGATTCACCTCGTTGGCGGTAATATACTCCGCCACATTAGGCAGGTTTGCAGACTGTAGTGAATCCAAAAATACAAGAAATGACAGGATCTTGTCATAGGCCGTGCGCTCATCTGAACTTAGGTTTGGATAATCCTTCACGTCCTGCGCCAGGTTGATCTCTTCGGGAATCCAAAAGTTGTTCATGGCCTGACGATACCAGTCTGAAGTCCACGGGTAGCGGATATTGTTAAAGTCGTTGAGATTCGTAGTATTGCCACCGATCATGCGGCGGTCGCGCACTTCGGTATCTCCTTCGGGATTAAACAACGGTGAGCGCATAAGCTCATCATGTAGATCAAGCGTCATAGCTTCTCCTCTCGCCCTTGCAGAAGGGCTCCTCATCTGTTTGCATCACTCATGACAAAGCGCTTATTAGCTGCTGCAGCTTTCGCATTCCTCAACTTCTAATGCCTTACTGCGCACGTAATAGACCGTTTTAACGCCCTTGCGCCACGCAAGCAAATACAAATCAAGCACCTGGCGCATCGTAAAATCGTTGGTGATATATAAGTTCACCGACTGAGCCTGATCAATATGGCGCTGGCGCACACCAGCAGCTCGCATGCTCCACGCCTGATCAACCAGGTGAGCGGGCTTATAGTACCAATAGGTTGCAAGCGAAAGCTCAGGTGCTACACGCGGCAACATGCTGCCCTTTTTCTCCTCAAGAAAGAAGCGATGCATGACCGGATCAACGCCTGCAGTTGTGCCAGAAATAATCGAGGTAGAGCTCGTAGGCGCAATCGCCAAGAGATAGGCATTCCGCATACCTTGAGCAGCAACACGCTGGGCAGTCTCTTGCCAAGCAGCTGAGGTATAGCCACGCTTTTCAAAATACGCGCCTGTTTGCCAGTCGCTCCCAGAAAAGAGCGCATAGCTTCCCTTTTCTGCAGCAAGCGCCGAAGAAGCCTCGATCGCAGCACGATTGATGCGCTCAAAGACCTCATCGGCAAACGACAGATGCTCTTCGCTTTCCCAGGCGATGCCCCGCTTGGCAAGCATATGGTGATAGCCAGAAACACCAAGCCCAATACTGCGATACCGCCGGTTGGTAATTTCTGCATATGGAAGGGCATAAAAATTGAGATCGATCACATTATCGAGGGCACGAACCACCGTCTGAACAGTTTGCGAGAGATAAGCCTCATCCTCTACCGGCAATGCTCCCAAGCACAGGCTTGCAAGATTACACACTACAAAATCCCCAGGGCGTGTGACTGAGACCACCACCGTGTCTCCGTCTTCTGTAATTACCTCACGAGAGACCTGTTCAATTTCTGACGTATTCTGAGCAATCTCCGTGCAGAGATTTGAGCAATAAATAATTCCTGCATGCGGATTAGGATTTGCTCGGTTAACAGTATCGCGCATGAAGGTAAAGGGCGTACCTGTTTCCACCGCGCTCTTTAAGATGAGGCGCACGATATCTTTAATACTCATCGTACGCTTAGCAATGCGCGCATCTGCCACGCAATCGTGATAGCGGCGCTCCCACTCCTCACCAAAATAATCCTCAAGCGCGTAGCCTTTCACGGTCAAAATATCGTGAGGGCACATAAGATGCCAGGGCTGATTCAAATCCTCTTCTGCCATACGCCAGAATAGATCGGGATAGCTCACCGCAGGAAACACATCGTGCGCCTTCATGCGATCGTCTCCATTATTGGTGCGGAGCTGCAAGAACTCGGGCAAATCCCGATGCCACGCGTCCAAATACACTGCAACTGCACCTTGGCGAACGCCAAGTTGGTCAACCGCAACTGCTGTATCGTTAATGACCTTAATCCAGCGGATAACACCTCCAGCGGCTCCCTTAAAGCCCCGGATAGATCCACCGGTGGCACGCACCTTACCGAGGTACATGCCCATACCGCCGCCAAATTTTGATACCTGGGCAAAGTTATCAATGCTTCGATAGATTCCCTCAAGGCTATCAGGCACCGTATCTATAAAGCAGCTTGAAAGCTGATGCTGGGGCTTGCGTGCATTGGAAAGAGTTGGTGTAGCCATGGTGACTTCAAGCTTAGAGAGCATGTCATAAAAGCGCTTTACCCAAACGAGGCGATCGTGCGACTCGTTCATAGCAAGATGCAGGGCAATGCCCAAATACATCTCCTGAGGACTCTCCAGCGGCTCGCGACGGTGTGAGCAAATCACATAGCGCTTAATCAGAAGATCAAGGCCAGAGAAGGTAAGGAGCTCATCGCGGGCGTGATCAATATAGCAAGCCGCCTCATCAATCTCTTCTGGAGTATAGCTTTCAAGAATATATGCGCCATACAGCCCTTGATCGGTAAGGTAGCGCAACTTATCAAGAAAGTTCTCCAGCCCGTGAGCCGCCTCACGCGCCTGACGCTCGCGGTGAAACGAGAAGGCGAGCAGGCGAGCAGCAATATACTCCCAACGAGGAGCCTCTTGGCTCGTAAGCTCAACTGCTGCTTTGGTAAGCGCTGCCAGACGCTCGTGGGTATCCATCCCCTCTTTTTCAAAACCACAGAACTTTGCCAGCAGGGCAGAAAGCGGATAGGTAGCGTGATCAAAATCTCTTGAGATACGAGTGAGCGTCTCGCCAATCTCGGGCACGCCCACCTCGTGAGCAATCGAGGCGCGCAGCTCACGGATCTCTGTGCGCTCATGACGGTAGAGAATATAGCCTTTCGCAACATCAAAATATCCCTGCTCCATCAAGGAGCGCTCAACCTGATCTTGAATGGCCTCAACGCTTGTTGCTTTGCCGTTAAACACTACCTTCTCAATATCTTGAAGCAGACTTTTTGCAATCTCAGTAAACTCGCTGCCCGAGCGATCTTTGCATCCGTGCACATCTGCAAAGGCGCGACAAATTGCAGCAACGATCTTCTCACCGTCGTAGCGCTCTGCACGCCCATCTCGTTTAATGATATCCATAAACACCCTCCCGGGTTCGTAGGTCGTAACGTGGCCGCCCATTATAGGTGAGCCAGCAAGATGCTGAGCGAGGCCAGCACACATGAATAAGAATGCAACTACGCTGCAACATTAGAGCTAACTATTTCATCTTTTAGCTGAAAGTACCGTTTGCTGAGCAAAACATACCGTTTAAAAAGATATTGGATTATTTTGTTACTTTTTGGTCAGAACGTACGCAGTTCCTAAACTGGACTTTGGGAGGGAACATGGATTTCATATATGTTGTTATAGCGTTTCTCGTCACTTATGGTCCACTTCTCTTGGTTGCCTGTCCGCTTTTGTATCTTGTCGTACGTAAAGCGGTGCGTGATGAGTTGTCTCATCAAAAAAAGTTGCATGCTTCTGATTTGCCTTCGTAGTTTACTTTCTCTCGGCATTCTATTCCACCAACGGATTAGAGGATGTTATGAAGACGGCTGGAAATTCAATGGTGGTTTCTCGGAGGTCTGTGGTTGGGACATCTGCTTTTTGCATTCTGTCGGCGTTGCTCCCACGCAAAGCGAGTGCAAAGGGAATTAGTGAAGGTGAGATTGCGTCTGAACTTTGGAAGGAAGCTGTGAAGAAAGCTCAACTTGAAGGTTCTCAAGTTCAGGAAAACATCCCACCTGGCACTAAGGCGATGCCCTTTTCTCATGTCTCAGGCGCTAGTAACAGCTTGACTATTCTAATCAAGGGGGTACCGACTGTTGTCCAGGCAATCGCCGCATACAATGCCTATGGAAATGGCAATATTGATACGTGCTATGACGCTTGGATTCAATGTGGCTCAGGCCAAAGCGTTTCTCATTGTGTCCACTCGTGGACGGTAATCGATGGGGGCAAGACATTGGCCGTGAGATACACCTGTTCGATTAAATCGCCTTTTAACGCTGTGGAAACTGCCTGTAGCTTCTATTGTGAATTTTGGTCAGATGGAAGCGAATATCTCAAGGGAGGGCCGCTTTAATTTTTGTGGAACACATTGTCGCGCACAGCAAGGACTTTCTGAATAGTAAATAAAATTGCTCAATAGGTGAGTGCCTTTAGTGTCAGACGGGAATTTACTTGTCCGTGCCGCTCCCTTCCTAGAAAGCGGCACGGATTTTTTTGTAATCCTAACCCATTTTTATACAATCTTATCCTTACCGCGTTGCCTATTCACCTAGAGCGTCATATTTGGATCTGCGTCAACATCTAAGCTTGCAAACTCACCACGCTCGAGCTTTCGCCGGGCAACCTCTGCAATCATTGCTGCATTATCGGTGCACGCTCCTTGCGGCGGCAAAATCACTCGAATGCCGCGACGGCCAAGCTTTTCGGTTAGCATCTGGCGCAGATGAGGATTTGCCGCTACTCCTCCACCGAGGCAATAGTCCTGCACGCCCGTGAGCTTAATAGCCTCCCATGCCTTTTTAAACTGAACGTCAAAAACGGCCGCCTCAAAAGATGCTGCAAGATCGTGCAGATTAAGGGTGCGCCCTGCGGCTACTTCCTGCTCAATATAGGTAACCACCGCAGTTTTTAACCCTGAAAGTGAGAAGCGAAAATCGTGGCTATGCATCATTGCACGCGGAAAATCAATGGCACGCGGATTGCCGGTTTCTGCCAAGCGCGAAATGATGGGCCCTCCCGGATACCCAAGGCCTAAGGCCTTGGCAACCTTATCAAAGGTCTCGCCCACGGCATCATCTAGCGTCTCGCCTAAAACCTCATAGTCACCCCACGCGCGCACATGCACGAGCATGGTGTGACCACCTGATACCAAGGTAAAAATGAAGGGTGGTTTAAGATCAGGTTCCGTCAAGAGATTGGCAAACAGATGCCCTTCAAGATGATTGACCACGATAAGCGGTATTTTTGCAGCGAGCGATAAGCCCTTTGCAAAAGCCACGCCCACCACAAGAGCACCCACTAGGCCTGGCCCTTGAGTAACACTTACAGCAGCAAGCTCGGAGGGCTCAAGCACGCCCCCGTCGAGCCCCAAGGCTGCCGTTGCCTCCTCAAGCGCTGCATCTACCACGCCAACCATAACCTCAACGTGCTTGCGGGATGCAATCTCGGGCACCACGCCTCCGAAGCGTGCATGAAAATCAATCTGAGTAGAAACCTGGTTTGCAAGCAGCTTGCCGTCAACATCAATAATCGCCACTGCTGTCTCATCACATGAGCTCTCAATCGCAAGCGTCAGACGACGGCGCGAAAGCTCGGCAGCTTCCTCGCAGCTCCGCTTCGGCCGCCGGCGCGGCCATGGCCGCATCTGGGTCGCTGTCGGCTCAGGCAGCTCAGAGTTCACGGGCAAACGCAAAGGCAGAGAAGCGCGCATAATGAGCGCATCTGAGGCCTGTCCATAATAGTTTGGACGACGCCCTACTTCTTTAAATCCAAGGCTTGCGTAGAGCGCAGTAGCGTCTGTATTGTTTGCATCAACCTCAAGAGAAGCAGTAGTACAGCCAAGCATCTGCGCATCGTAGCTCACCTGAGCAAGTAGTCTCCGCGCTACGCCCTGGCGGCGATGGCTCAAACGCACTACTACGTCTAAAATCTCAAGCTCAGCCTCAACTACCATGCCACCAGCAAGGCCTATGAGCTCACCATCATCATGAGCCACCCACCAGCTTCGGGGGCTGTTTGCATGCTCGGCAAGCTCGGATAGAAATTGCGGAGCCGTCCAAGAACTATGCGACGCATCTGCAAAAGCCGCTTGGTCAAGACAAGCGGCTGCCTCTGCATCAGATGCAGCCATTGGCCGTACTTGCAGGTGGCGACCAGCAAGCTCCTCAGCCACACCCGTTGCTCCCGGTACCTCGCCCATGGGCTGACCTAAGCGCCGACGCTCGTTTTCCTCTGCATCCGAAAGGCGGGTATACACCGGCAAAACCGCCGCCGGATCGTTTACGCCACTCGACAAAGCATCCAGACCTTGGTCGGCTAAAAAGGTACAAACAAGACCTTCGCCCGTAGGCCACCACAGATCAGTTTCTAAGAACTGCTCAGCGAAGCCAGCCTGCTCAAACAAGGACTGATGCCGCAAGAGGCCATCTCCGGTAATGAGGAGCTCGTGAGCTTCTGAAAGAGCAGCCCATGCCTCAACTGCCTGGGCGGCTTTCATGACCGATTCACGCTCAAAGAGCCGCTGCACACCCGTATCATCTAGCCTAAAGAGCGCCGGATAGAGCTCACCACGCATGGCATCGGCTGCAACGCCAACGAGCCCACGTACCCCAGAAGACCAGGCAGACCATGCGGTTGCTGCAAGCGTTGAGACGCCCAGCAAAGGCAGGTTCGCGCCAACTGCCAGGCCTTTTGCAGAAGAGATGCCAATCCGCACACCCGTAAAGGATCCAGGACCCCTGCCAACCAAAATACCGTCGATATCATCAAATGTACAGTTTGCTTGAACAAGCACATCCTCAAGCGTATGGATCAGCTCTACATTTGCGCGGCGACGACATGCATGATCTCCTACCGCAAGCATCAAAGGCTCGGGTTCTGTGCGCTCAATCTGGGCAACCGAACAGCAAAGCATATCGGTTGCCGTGTCGATTGCTACTACGCGAGCGATGCGATCTTGATCCATAACCTCTTCGTCTCTTCTCTCACATCTCAATCAGTACAGGCAGACAGCATAGGCTGCTTCAGGCGTGCATTACGTGCACGAAATTAATCGGTATCGTTCATGGTTGCCAGCACCAACTCATCAATAGCTTCGGCAAGCTCGCTCGCACGCTCTCCATGCGGAACAAAGCAAATTTTTCGTCCATATTCTCCGGTGCGCTCAATTACCATGCTCAGATATGCGTCGGAAAGCTCATCGGAGAAGCGCTCGCCCCACTCAAGCAGACAGACACCTTCATAGCCTAAGACATCAAAGATACCCGTATCTTCCAGCTCAAATGCATGCTCAATGCGGTAGAGATCAAAGTGATACAAGGGAATTCGTCCTGCATCATGCACGGCCATCAGGGTAAAGGTTGGGCTGGTAACTGGATGTGTGTCTCCAAGGCCTTGTGCGACACCTTTTGTGAACTGGGTCTTTCCAGCTCCAAGACCTCCGGTGAGCACCAGAACGTCCCCATCAGCAAGCAAGCGTGCAAGCAGGGCTCCAAAGTCTTTAGTATCTTCAGACGAGGTGCTCAGATACGCACCATGCTCCAGGCGCTGTATCGCCATCTTACGCCTCTCCTTCAAGGTTTTTTGCACGCAGATGATCGCCAAGCATCTGAAGATCTGCTTCTAAGAGCTTTTGCCAGGCAGGATTTCGAAGGGCTGCTGCAGGATGAAAGGTAGGCAAGATGGTAAAATGCCCCATCTGATAAAACTTACCCCGCAGCTGCGTAATACCCGTCTCGGTTTTTAGAATGAAATGCGAAGCAGGATTGCCTAAGGTCACAATCACATCTGGCCAGATGCTTCTGATCTGCTCGCGCAAAACCGGGGAACAGGCCAAGATCTCATCTGCCTGCGGCGTACGATTTTTGGGCGGCCGACATTTAATTACGTTGGCAATATAGACATCTTCGCGTTTAAGCCCTGCCAAGCCCAGCATTCGATTCAGATTTTCTCCCGCTCGCCCCACAAATGGCTCACCGCGCAGATCTTCATTTTTACCTGGTGCCTCACCAATGAACATCACACGAGCGTGAGGACTCCCGCATCCAAATACAATTGAAGTGCGGGTTTGTGCCAACTCGCAACGGGCACAGTCTCCCAAAGCCGTACGAATCTCCTCAAGCGAAACCTCGCGTGGCCTTGGGTCTGCGTGCCCGGGTATCTTCATTACACCCATACTAGGCTCCTAGCGATAAATCCGCTCAAGGCGCATGCCAAATCCGCAAGCCACCTCATAGTTGATGGTTCCCCTCAACCGCGCATGCTCATCGAGGCTAATCTCAGCATCGCCATCGCGACCGATAATCGTCATCAAGTCGCCAATCTCTGCTTCAGGCATGACCGAGCGAGATGTCTCTTGAATTTCAACCATGAGCTGATCCATACAGATATTGCCTACTTGGCGCAGGCGCATGCCCCGAAAGAGCACGTCCATCCGGTTTGAAAGAGTGCGTGAGACGCCATCTGCATAGCCTAAGGGCAGGGTACAAATTTGAACCCGCGCACGCGGAACGCGGTAGGTGTATCCGTATCCCACTCCCTCACCCATCGCCGGATCGGTTGTGCGACTTACCCGCGCTCGCACACTCATGGCAGGATCGAGCTGCACTGCGCGAGACGTACGCTCGCAGGCATCCAGGCCATAAAGACCAATACCGGCGCGCACCATATCGTAGTGAGATGCAGGATCTAAAATCATTGCCGGCGTATTGTCGCAATGTACAATGCCGCAATCAAACCCTGCCTCATGCATGGCAGCAACAGCCTCTTCAAAGCGGCGGCGCTGAAGCTTATAGTCCCAGCCATCCGGATCATCTGCCGTAGCAAAGTGTGTAAAGACGCCATCGCAGGCAATACCACGATGAAAATCAATTGAGCGCCTAAAGTCGATCACCTCGGTATGGTGAACACCAATGCGGTTCATACCGGTCTCAATTGCCATGTGATACCGGGCAACACACCCGGCCTCAACCGCGCGCTCTCCTAAGGCAAGGGCAAATTCTGAGGTATATACCGACGGCATCAACTCATACTCAAGCAAGGCATCAATCGCAGTCTCAGGCGGCTCAGATAAGATCAGGATTGGAAGCTTAACGCCGCCTTGCCTGAGCTCTATACCCTCGCTCACCGTAGCTACGGCAAACATATCTGCTCCGGCAGAATACATGATGCGGGCGCATTCAAGAGCACCGTGGCCATATGCATCAGCCTTAACTACACAGCAGAGACGCTCGCGAGGATCAAGCAGATTCTTAAAGGTGCGCGTATTGCGACGAATCGCCCCGAGATCAATTTCTACCCATGCCCCGCGCGACCATGGCTCTTTTTGCACAACCATCCGCTATGCCTCCTCTTCCTCAGCAGATGCAGCAACCACGTCGAGTCCATCCTCAACACCTGCTTCTACCATGTCAAAGGCAGGGCCTATCAGATCAATCAGATCGGTAGCAATCACACTTCTTGGCCCCATTGAGGCGGCTGCTGCAATACCGGTAGCGGAGTGCACCGCCACCGCATACGAACAAAGCAGCTCCCAAGACTCTGGCTCTTCTCGTGTGGTAGCCACGATACCTGCAATAATGCCTGCTAGCACATCACCAGAGCCCGCAGTAGCGAGGGCAGCAGGGCCTGCCGGCGGAAGGAGTACGCGCTCAACGCCAACAGCTGCGGTAACCGGCCCTTTTGCTACTACAACCATATTGCTCGAGCCACCAGCCCAAACAATGGTACGAGCAGCATCAATGGCCGATGCAAGTTCTTCTACCGACGCACCACCTGCCAGACGACTTAACTCCTTATGGTGGGGCGTCATAATCAAAGGTGCCTCACGTCGGTAAAGCTCAGGCATAGAATCAATACCGTCAATCGTCATCCGAGCGAGGCAGTTGAGGGCATCCGCATCCAAAATGAGCGGAACCTCAGTTTCTAGCAAACCCGTTACAACCTGCATACAACCGGCTGCGTCAGTTATGCCTGGGCCTGCGAGCACGCAACTATACTTCGGCGCAAGCTCAACGATCATAGAGCGAGCAGCTGCTCCAAATGATCCACGACCGTCTGCCGGAGCTGCAATCACCGGCACGGTTGGTAACGCCATACGAATCAGATTTGCACAGGTCTCTGGGGCTACAACCGACACATACCCGGCACCTGCTCGTGCTGCAGCCTTTGCCGCAAGCATGGCAGCCCCCGGATAGGTAGACGATCCAGCAACAACGAGCACCGATCCCCGAGAATACTTATTAACTGCAGAGGGAATCTCTTTCAGCACCGTCTCTAGATCTGATGCTTCAATAAACTCAGCAACGTGGTCAACCTCGCCAATGAGCTCTGAAAGCCCGCTATAGAGCTCACCGCAAACAACCTCACCTGCATACTCCGGACCATCAGCGCTATACAGACCAATCTTTGTTGCGATCATCGTTGCGGTAGCATCTGCGCTCACACAAGGATCTGCTGCTTTTCCTGTCTCGGCATTCAGGCCTGAAGGAATATCAATCGAGACAACGTCTGATGCATGCTCGTTGATCGCCCGAATCCAAATGGGAAAAGGCGCACGCACCGTTCCAGAAAAGCCGGTGCCTAAGATTGCATCTACAACCACATCTGACTTCTCAAGTAACGCAACGAGCTCGTCGCGGGACGGCCCCACAATCACCGTGACATCTCGCCCGGCAGTTCGCCGAGCAACGTGACGAGCAAGGGGAGAGGGAATCTCATCTGGCTCAACTGGCGTTACTAAATCGACATGGATGCCCTTGTGTTGCAAGATGTCTGCAGCAACCCAGCCATCGCCACCATTATTGCCAAAACCGGTAACCACAAGCACACGCTTAGGGGAACGGGCTTCTACAATCGAGGCTGCAAACTCTCCAGCGAGCTCCATAAGCTCCGCCTTTGAGGTGCCCTCCTGCTCAATTAAGTCTTCGAGACGCCGAACGGCCTCAGTTTCAAGAATTGGCTTCATGCGTTACTCCCGTCATGTATGCGATACAGCGTCTGAATGCTCAGAAATACTCAGCTCGTCTTGGGCTGGATTATCAAACACGCGCTCGAGATCATCTAAGACAGAGCGTGCCTCACGAAAGGATCGGGCAAGACGAGCACGATCATCCTCAGGTTCCTCTTGAATGACCGGGCGCACCGCCTCAGTAATGGCTAAGGCATTGGCAATTGCATAATCCCCGGTAAAGGACAACGAAAGCGCAACCTCAAGGATGCCTAGCTCATGAGCTATCTCTTGAGCTCTTCCAGAAAGAACTGCCAGCGGCTTTCCCTGAGCGTCACGAGAAACAGAAACATCGAGCCTTCCTACACCAGAAGAGAATCCCGTACCCAAGGCCTTAAGCACTGCTTCCCGAGCAGCAAACCGGCACGCGTAATGAGCCGCAGGACGAGCAGTAGCCTCAGAATAGGCTCGCTCTTCTTCGGTAAAAAAACGCCGAGCAAAGGAAGGGGTCTTTTGCAAAATAGACTCCATCCGTGATATCTCTACGATATCAACGCCAATACCAGCTGAAGCCATACCCACCTCCAAAAAAATCTTCGTAGTAGTTCACTATTCTAAGTGAGATGAGCCGTATATGTGGGCACGGTCACAAGGAGGGCAAAAGGACAAGGTATGTTCGCGCAGTATGTCCGCGCAAGCACGTATGATACTGGTAACGAAAGAGGCCTCTTAAACGCCTGATCTCCTAGCAAAGGAGCTGAGGATTTAAGCAGTGCCTCTAGCTGACCAAGTAGTTCTGGATGCAACGTTCTACCAGGCGAGACATCCAGAGACAAGACAAGGAACGGTGGTTGTTATGTGGTTCGTCCTATTTGTTTTCTTCGAGATCCTCACGCTGCCGATTCGAGTAATCTGGGGCCTCAAAGATAAGTACTAGACCAGCAAGGCTCAATAGTCGAGTAAACGCTTGGCTGAAGTAACTGAGCCGGTGAAGTGCTCTCTTAGCAACCTCGCAAACAGCGCGGGTGCAAGAGTCGCCAAGCCAAAGTCTCAGCCCAGCACCATCGCAAACAATGCGAGCACAAAGGCCGCCAGACCAAAGACACTGAAGCGCAAAAGACCCGGCCACAAAGCGTCGCAGATGAGCGCCTTCGCAAACGAAATAAGACCCGACTGCAAAGCAGACGAGTCTT
>NZ_JAIMFO010000005.1 GCF_019795105.1 Collinsella ureilytica
GCGCGTAGCAGAAGCTCTATCAACTTTGTAAAACTAAGGTACCTAAAGGGATATTTAGGGATATTTATAAATGTTTCCGCAGGTAGAATGGGTATTTAACGAAAATACGGCTTTGCCATACATGCCCTCGGGCACCACGTAGGTGGTTTTTGACAAGCAGAAGGGTCTTCTTCGGGAGACCCTTTTTCTTCTCCAAATTACTATAGGCGTTTGGCGGGACATTTTGGTTTCTATCAAGCCTTAAATCGGCGAACAGCAGCGATTGAACGATATGCGCTGCTCTTCCACCTTATGCTTCCTTATACTTCTAGGACAGACCATATACATGCCCCCGTACCTACATGCCTCTTATCCCTTTTGAACTGCTTGCAAGACATGCATAGCTCGCGTTGCCTTTTTCGACGTAAGGTGCCAGCCACCGCAATACGGGCAGCGATACCAATCGAGCGGCTTCTTAAATTGCTTCATGTAGATGAAGCACATGCTTGCCGCAAATTGCTCATTGCGATAACGATGCTTATTAAGACAGGTACGACATCTCACCCAATCTTCGTAGCACTGAGATTCGGACAGCTCTTCTCTCAAGCGCGCCCGCTCTTCTTCAATGAGACGAGCTCGGCGTACCCGCTCGTTTTTAATCCATTTTTTCGTCCGGTTGAACGCCGCAGAGTTTCTCATCGTCTGCACTCCTTCCGCAAGCACGGGAATCAACGTATGCCAAGCCTATCTCCCCGCGCGGACATAGCCATAAAGCCAGCACGTATGACTCACACGAAGTGCGTTCTCCTATTACAATGGGAATGAAATAACGATGTTTGCAGTCGCATGCAAAGAAAATGATCGTGCGCAACGAAGCTCGCGGCACATAACGAACCCCGTGCCGCATACGCCTTCCAGCATCCGTAACTGTCCGTACCCGCTCGTAACCGTCCACGTTCACCCGTACTAGCCCATGTAAACCCACGCCACCCACACAGAGGAGCCCCATGGCAGGACAGATTAACTACCAGCTCGCACGCTTTGTTGCAAGCTATGGAGACGCAAGCAAGATCCCTGCTTCCACCTGCCCGGAAGTCAGCTTTGTCGGCCGCTCAAACGTGGGCAAGTCAAGCATTATGAATAAGCTTTTTAACCGTAAAAACCTCGTGAAGGTATCAAGTACGCCAGGCAAAACAGCCAATGTCAATTTCTTTGAGGCTGATGGAATTCACTTTGTGGATCTTCCAGGTTATGGCTATGCGCAGCGCTCAAAGGCGGAGCGGGATCGCTGGAAAGACCTCATCGGTGAGTTTTTTGAGCTTGATCGAAGCTTTAATCTCGTCGTTTCACTCATCGATATTCGCCATGAACCATCTGCTCTCGATCACCAGATGATCGACTATCTGAATGCGTCGGGCCTCCCGTTTGTAATTGCCCTCACCAAGGCAGACAAGCTCTCTCGGGGTCGAGCCGACCAACAGCGATCCGCTATTGCTCGCATCCTTGGGATGCGCCCGGCCGATCTCCTCATTACCTCATCTGACAATGGTCAAGGCATTGATGAGCTGAAAGAAATCATTGAGCTGCACTGCCTTGGCCAAGAGTAAACAGGCCTCTGCATCGCAGAATGCCCCCGACGCACCGACTAATCGAGCTCCTTGAGACCACGGCAAAGCGCCCAATACTCTCCGTGCAACGCTAACAGCTCCTCGTGCGTTCCACGCTCTACGATTCTTCCCTGGTCAAGCACCATGATCGCATCGGCGTCGCGAACTGTAGACAGCCGGTGTGCAATGATGAAGGTTGTCCTGCCCCGCATGATCCTATCCATACCGCGCTCAATGAGCTTTTCGGTACGGGTATCAATACTCGAAGTAGCCTCATCCAAAATGAGCACGGGTGGATCAGCAACCGCAACCCGTGCAATCGCGATGAGCTGGCGCTGACCTTGAGACAGATTAGCTCCGTCTCCGGTTACCGGCGTATCGTATCCTTGCGGGAGGCGGCGAATAAACGAGTCCGCGCAGGCATCGCGAGCAGCCGCGCGCACCTCCTCATCAGTCGCATCGAGCTTTCCAAAGCGAATATTATCTGCAATCGTGCCGCTGAACAGATGAGTATCCTGCAACACCATCCCAAGCGCCCAGCGCAGGTCAGCCTTCGCAATTTCGCGCACGTCAATTCCGTCAAAGGTAATCTCGCCTGAATCAACATCGTAAAACCTGCTTATGAGGTTTGTGATTGTTGTTTTTCCTGCTCCGGTAGAACCTACAAAGGCAATCTTTTGACCAGGATGAGCAACCAAATCCAAACCTTTTAGAACCGGACGATTCGCCACATAGCCAAAATCGACCGCGTGCAGTCGTACATCACCAGAAAGTGGAATCGTTTTACACGCCAGTTCGGTTCCATCAGCTGCCTGACAACCTGATACGACCGGCAAGACCTTGCCCCAAGCGCCTACCCCATAGCCATCAGGTATTCGCCAAGCCCACAATCCCTTTCCTACCTGTTCAATCCTGACCTTACCCGCATCTATCTCAGGTTCAAGATCCATCGCAGCAAAGAGTCGCTCGGCTCCCGCCAAGGCATTCAAAAGGAAATTTCCTAACTGAGTAAACTGATTAATTGGCTGAGCGGCTTGACGCACAAAAACCAAATAGCTCGCAATTGCACCCACATCGGCCATGCCGCGCACCGCCAAAATGCCGCCAACCACAGCCACCAAGGCGTAGTTTACATAGCCAATGCAAACCGTAACCGGCACCATCGACGCAGCAAACGCGATAGCGCTCGCGCCTGATGCCTCCAGGGAAATGTTGTGCTTATCAAAACCCGCCAAGTTTGCTGCCTCGCGGTTATATACCTTGACCACCTTCTGGCCAGATGTCATCTCCTCAATATAGCCATCCAGCTCACCAAGCATAGCCTGCTGGCTGCCAAACGCCTGCTTGCTTTTCTTACTTGCAAAGCGGGCATACCAAACAATGATGGCATCGCAAACAAGGGTAATGAGGGTGATCCGCCAATCCAAAACCACGAGCAGCACCGTAAGCCCGACCATCTGGATTGCTGCTTGAACCATGTTGGCAAAGCTGTTATTGAGCGCTTCGGATACCGTATCCACATCGTTAGTGAAATAACTCATGATGTCGCCCGTGCGAGTTTGATCAAAAAACGAGAGCGGCAAACGTTGGATATGCGCAAACAGGTCACGCCGGATATCAAAAACAACCTTTTGAGCTGCTCGTACCATGATCTGAGAATAACCAAGAGCAGAAAGTGCTCCGGCAGCATAAATAAGAGCAGTCAGACCAACTTGAGCAACGAGCAGCTCGTGGCTGCCCGTGGCAAGCCCGTTCACAATTGGCCTGATCATATAGGTGCCGGCAAGATTTGCCACAGCAGAAATAATAACGAGTACTGCCACGACCATCAGGGAGTGGCGGGCGTGACCCATATAGGTGAGTAAGCGCGAAATGGTAGATCCAAGATTTGCTGGTCGTAAGCGAGCTGACATACTAGCCACGGCACTCACCTCCCGTCTTGCTGGTCACATGCAAGGCTTCGGCATGTGCACCCTCTGCGCTCTCTTTCGTATTCAGCCCCGCGTCTTGTGCACCCAGTACTTCATCATGCAGACCCAGAGCTTCGCTGCTCGCACCCGTGGCGATGCCTTGTGCGGCCAGCTCCGCGTCATGCGTGCCCTCCGCACCACGCTTCGCGCCCACTGCGCCGTCTTTCACATCCGCCAGACTGGCCTCTGAGTCTGAACCATCATCGGAGACACAAAACTCCATCTGAGAGGCGTGGATCTCTCTAAAGATAGGATCGCTCTCCAACAGGCGAGCAGGCGTATCGAGGGCGTGCAGATGACCATCATCGAGCACCGCCACATGATCTGCATCCATAATCGAGGTAATACGCTGAGCAATAACGATCAGGGTCACGCCTTCAATAGAAGCAAGGTTGGTTCGAACCTGTGCATCGGTTGCCATATCAAGCGCGCTCATTGCATCATCAAAGATGAGAATCTTAGGTCGCTTCACCAAGGTTCGAGCAATGCACAAACGCTGACGCTGACCTCCGGAGACACCAGCACCACCCTGCCCCAGGTCTCCATCCAAGCCACCAATCCGATCCAAAAACTCATCGGCACAGGCCAGCTTACAAGCATGCAAGAGCTCCTCATCGGTTGCCTCAGGGTTTCCCCACAGCAAGTTCTCTCGAACCGTCCCGGTAAAGAGCACATTGTTCTGCAAAACGATGCCCACCGCATCGCGCAAGCAAGCAATATCGTAGTCCCGCACATCGTGGCCACCCACAAGCACACGGCCAGATGCTGCATCATAAAGCCTGGGAATCAGCTGAACGAGCGAGGTCTTTCCCGAGCCCGTGCCGCCTAAGATACCCAGCCACGATCCTGCAGGAATATCTAAGCTCACCTGCTCAAGCACATCCTCTTCAGCAGTTGCCTGATAACGAAACGAAACATTCTCAAAGCGCACCGAACCGGAGGCAACCTCAGTAATGGGATGAGCAGGGCATGCAAGGATTGGACGCTCAGCGAGTACATCTCCCACTCGATGCACGCTCGTAAGAGCACGCATGAGCAGTAAAAACACGTTTGAGATCATCACGAGCGAAGTCATAATCAGCAATACGTAGCTCATAAAGCCCGTGAGCTGTCCCACGCCGAGCCTACCCTCGAGCACCATCGAGCCGCCAAAAAGCAGAACCAAAATTGCTGTTACATACATTGATGCCTGAAAGAGCGGAAGATTAAGCACGGCAGTACCAAAGGTTTGAGTAGAGACTCGTGCTAAGCCCTCATTTGCCTGACCAAAAATTCCACGCTGATGCTCTTCTCGAACATAGGCTTTAACAGCGCGCACCGCTGTTAGATCCTCACGGAGCACACCGTTGAGACTATCAACCGCCTCTTGGAGCTGCCGATACAGTGGTGCTACCCGACGCGCAATCAAGGCAAGTGCTATGGCTAAGACGGGCAACACAATTGCAAACACAACGGCGAGCTCAGTATTGATGAGCATGGCATATACCAGACCCATGACCAAAAGAACCGGCCCTCGCACGCAGGGGCGAAAGCCAGTAGAAAATGCATTTTGAATAACCGTAATATCGGTCGTCATCCTCGTTACCAAAGAAGCCGTGCGATACCGGTCAAGATTCTCAAAATCAAACTGCTGGATTGCGGCATAGACCGAACGACGCAGTGAGGTAGCCAAGCCCATGGCTGCACGAGAGGCAAATCGTGCATACAAAAGTCCAAGACCTAAGGCAAGCAAAGAAAGGGCAATCATGATGAGGCCTTGTTGAATGATAAAAGCCTCATTTCGAGCAGCAACACCGTGGTCAATAATGCCGGCCATGAGCACAGGAATAAACAGCTCGAGGGACGTCTCGATAGCCACCACGATCACACCCGCGATTGCCTGAAAGCGATGACACCCTCTCATATGCTCTAAGAGCAATTTGAACCCACTACCCATAACCGACTCCTCAGCCTCATCTAACTGCTTGCTTATCATCCTCCCATACCCGCTTCGCACGCCGATCAGCGCTCGATCATACCAAACGACACGCGACCCTCAAGTTAGCGGCTTTTGATTCGCTTCAATCCGGCAGCGGCCACAAAAGGCTGTTACTATTCACCCTCAGCAGGCAGCGTGCCACGTGCAAGTACGGCCTCAAGCGCATCTTCGTCCAAAACAGGAATTCCCAAAGACTCTGCCTTTGCAAGCTTTGATCCCGCTCCAGGCCCTGCCACCACATAGCTTGTCTTTTTAGAAACTGAACCGGTAACCTTTGCACCAAGAGCTCGCAAGGCATCCCCCGCTTCATCGCGAGTGCGCCGCTCAAGGCTTCCGGTTAACACAAAGGTGAGGCCTGCCAAAGGCTGCGCCTCAATGAGATCTGCATCAACGCCTGCCATAGCAGCGGTTTTTGAAGCGCGTATATCCTCAGCGAGTGCAAAGCCTGCCAGTTTGAGACGCTCCAACACTTTCAGATTCTCTGGTACCGAGAAAAACATGCGTACGCTCTGGGCAATTTTGGGGCCGATGCCATCAATCTGAGCAATCTCATCTTCACTTGCTGCAGCTAAGGCTTCCATATGTAAGAACCGAGCTGCAATGAGCTCGCCCACGCGCTTGCCCACATGCCGAATACCAAGTGCAAACAGCACCCGGCTGAGCGGCTGCGCCTTTGATTTCTCAAGCTCAGACACGATCTTTTCTGCAATGGTCGTGCCCACCGGGATGGGATCTCCCGCCAAAACTCCGCGCCTCTTATCATCTTTTTGATAGACACGCCCCGTATCGAGCTCGGCAATATCTTGAACGCTAAGCCGGTAAAAATCTGCCACGTCATGCACTAAATCGGCACCAATGAGACGATCTACCAGCTCAACTCCCAAACCATCGATATCCATGCAGCCACGACTTGCCCAATGAATTAAACGCTCTTTGAGCTGTGCTGGACAATCGAGCGCAATGCAGCGATACGCCACCTCATCGTCTTCGCGTACCACGGGGTTATTGCAAGCTGGGCAAGTCTCAGGCATCTTCCACGGCAACGCATCTTGAGGGCGCAGATCTCGAAGGACCTCTACCACCTCGGGAATCACGTCGCCCGCTTTATGAACCACAATCGTGTCGCCCACTCGAACGTCTTTGCGATGCACCTCATCCTCGTTGTGCAAGGTCGCACGAGCAATGGTAGAGCCTGCTACGGTTACCGGATCAAACTCAGCTACGGGAGTGAGCACGCCTGTTCGCCCAACCTGGATGCGGATCTGTCGTAGGATCGTTTTTTTCTGCTCAGGCGGAAACTTAAAAGCGATTGCCCAGCGAGGAGCGCGCGCTGTAAAACCTAGGCGTTCTTGCTGCTCAAAACTGTCAACCTTAACTACCACGCCATCAATATCATAGGGAAGGTCTGCCCTGTGCTCTTGGGCGTGAGCACAAAACTCATGAACCTCGGCTGGCGATGAGCACGTTGCCACCTGTGGATTCACACTAAAGCCAGCGTCTTTTAACCAAGCGAGGAAGGCATGCTGTGAGCGAACATGCACGGGAGCTGTATCTGCCGCCGCATAAATAAAGCTCGCGAGATCGCGCTGAGCAGTAATGGCCGGATCTTTTTGGCGAAGGCTCCCGGCAGCAGCATTGCGTGGGTTGGCAAACGGCGGGGCTCCCTCAGCATCAGCCATTTCATTCAGGCGCAAAAAGCTCGCCTTGGGCATATAGATCTCACCGCGCACCTCAATCGTTCCCGCGCGATCTTCGCCCATCTGTGCAAGGGCTGGCTCATGCAAAAGACCAGGCACATCCGTGATCGTACGAACGTTCAGACTTACATCTTCGCCCGTGGTTCCATCACCTCGCGTGGCAGCACGTACGAACGAACCATTTTGATAGGTAAGCGCCACACCAAGACCATCGATCTTGAGCTCGCAGGTATAGGTAACCGCCCCCGCACCTAAGGCTTCCTCAGTACGGGCAAGCCACGCATCAAGCTCAGCAAGATCCATAGCATCATCCATGGAATACATCCGCGCCATATGCGTAACGGGACTAAACTGAGCAGCAACATAGCCCCCCACACGCTGGGTATAGCTCTCAGGCACCACTAGATCGGGATAGGTCACTTCTAAATTGAGGAGCTCAGCGAGCAGCGCATCAAAAGCGGCATCAGTAATCTCAGGAGCATCAAGAGCGTAATAGCGATAGGCATGATAGTCCAGCTGACGGCGAAGATCTGCCGCGCGCACCTGAGCGGCTGCATACTTGGCATCAGCCTCAGAGTCACCTGCAGGACTTGCCGGAGCTGGGGCATCAAACAGGCTTTCCTGAACGTTTCGCTGCGCTTGCGCCGACGCAGTACCTGAGTCTAACTTGTGCTGGGCTTGAGCCTTGGCCAAGGGATGCTTCTCAAACGCAGCAGGCATACCTGAGCCTGTCTCACCCTGGGACTTGACTGACGCATCCGACTCAAGCTTGGCACGAATGCCTGAGTCTACCTCGCGCTCATCTTCAAACATTATCCCCTGCTGCTCGCCCATGTGTCCTCCTGAAAAGCCCAGCCTGGCTGATTGCAACTCCTGCCTGTGAGGCAACGCACTCCCACGTTCACTCAAGGCACCGCGTGCAATCGCTCATGGCGCATCGTATCCCAGTTAGCATACCAGCCTCATGCACGCTCTTCTTCTATTAGGACGAGCACCGCGCATACGCACACTCACTGAGCAGATGCGGCCGTTACTTTTCAAGATTGCAAGCACGAGATACCCGAGCAGTTAAGGCACGTATCGCGGCGCGTAGCGCAGCAGGAATCTCAGCAGGTATCGCAACAGGGATAACCGCTGGCATGAGGACGCCTGCAAAAGAAGGAATCGTTTGAACAAACGGATCTATCGATCCTCCTTACGAAAGCATGCCGGATGCAATACCGATCACACCAGAAAACGCAAGTGCCAAAAAAGAGGCCGTAACCAGTGCCAAGGGCAAGCCCCGCATAGCCTTGGGCACCAAGGCAGCGTCGACACGATTCATGATCGATTCAAATAAGACAACGGCTAAGAAGACACCTAAGCCTGCACCCAACGAGGCTCCTATGAGCGACTCAGGTGTGGCCACGCCAGCATCACAGCTTGCAGCATTCATGAGCGGAGCAGCAAGAAGCGCTGCATTTACTGCAATGAACGCCGCCTCACGGCGCACCTGCTCAGGCTCTTTTGTTTTACCTCGAAGCTCCACGACGAACGCTCCAGCAATGGCAAGAACAGCATTTATGAGTACGAGCACTACGGGAGCAAAAAAGCCCATTTCCTGCGGTACCAAAATTCCCACATACAAAGCTGAGCCAACAAGGCCTGTTACTACAGTTGCAAGGCCCAAAAGGACACCAAAACGCAGGGTATCTTGCGGGCACATCGATATGATATAGACACTCACCATGGCGACGACCTGGGCAAAGACGAGATTGTTATCGAGCGCTTGAGAGATCATAGATGTCACCACGCTCATGCGCGATCCCCTCCTTGGACGTGAGTCTTGCCTGGGCACACTGCCTGTATAAGTGCAGCTATTGCCGCGAGTATCAAATATGATCCCGCAGGCTTCGCAAAAATCGAAAGCGGTGCTGCCATAAGGAATGGCACCTCAATGCCTGCCACCACACCCGTTGCGAGCAATCCTGAAAGCGCGCCAGCAAGTGCAAGAGAAACGAGGGATCCAAGAGCAGCGATGCACGCATCCGCAAAGCTAAGCCGGTTGAGAGAGGTGGTATCCGGATCATGCTCGATCTGCCCAGGCACAAACTCACGCTGCGCTAAAAACACCGATGCCATGCCACTTGCCGCACAAAGAGGCAGATAAAAGCCCAGATCACGGTAGATTGCTGGCACCATAATGCGCACAGCAAATCCAACGAGCACCATAAGAGCCGCATTGATCATCAGCCCGATCGCGAGACGAGCAGTGCGCCCGGCAATGCGATCGGCACACGGGGCGATAAGGGCTGCAGACACAATAGCGATCGCCGACACCGCGCCAATCGCAAGACCGGTCTCCAGTGAGCGAGCAACAGCAACACCTGGCAAGGCTCCAGCAACAATCAGAAAAGCGCGAGAGTATACAAGCTCAGCAATACGTCGGTCTTGTTGTGCCACCAAATCGGGATGCAAAGCCATCTCACTCACCTCCCAGCTGGGCAAAGGCCTCAAACGCAATATTGATATCATCCACTACCGCAGATGATGTAAAGGTTGCACCAGACACGCCATCCACCTGAATCTCTGATCCAGAAGGCTTTTTGATCGTGAGTACGCCTTTGGCTTCCATGCCGGTAAAGCTGTCAAAAAACTCTTCGGTCAGCGCTTCGGTGCCAATGCCTTCCGTTTCATCTTCTGCAACAATTTGAATGCCAGCCACCTTACCCTCAGCAGAAATGCCTATCAACAGCTCAACGTCACCATCGTAGCCCTCTGCTTTTACATCAAAAACAAAGTCTCCCGCATCCGTGCGCCATGCTGACTCCAAGCCTTCAATCTCGGGGATATCTACCTGAGTAAAGGTTGCCTGAGGAAAGATCAGATCACGCGCTGACCCGCCTTGAGTGTCCTCAAGCGTCGCATCTGATGCTTGCAAAGCAGACTTGAGCCCCGTATGAACAGCCGTTGTAATGCCAGCCAGCGCAAAGACGACGATGAGCATAAGTGCCACGTTATAGACAGGATTGTTCTTGTGACGGTCAATCCAGCAGGTAACTGGCGCTCCCTTACACGAGGACATGCTGAGCACCTCCTGACAAGGCAGGCCGCGTATAGCGATCAATGAGCGGCACAAAGAGATTCATGAACAGAATTGAGAAGGCAACACCTTCTGGCGCAGAAGTAAACAGACGCACCAGCGCGGTAATAATGCCGCAGCCCAAGCCAAAGATAATCTTGCCCCGAGGCGTCATAGGCGTTGTGCTGTAATCGGTTGCCATATAAAAAGCTCCCAGCGCAAGACCTCCCGAGAGCAAATGAAAGACCACATCCTGACCTGCAAGAGCCATAATTGCTCCAACAGCTGCAATAAAGGGAACCGTCGCCCAAGCGTCTACAATACGAAGTGCGAGTAAAAAGAGGTAGCCCACGAACAGGGTGAGCACACAGGTCTCACCAAGCGATCCTGCATGAACTCCGAGCAAAAGATCCATCACGCTATACGAGGCAGAACCCGAAGCAGCGGCGGCAAGCGGAGTAGCTCCCGTTAAGGCATCGGTCGTACTAAACACAACCTGGGGATAAAAAGCGAGAGCGCTCGGCAGCGCCACCATGATAAAGATGCGGCCAGCAACAGCAGGGTTTGCAAAATTATTGCCAATGCCACCAAAAAGCATCTTGGCACACACGATAGCAAAAACCGTGCCGAGGGCTCCCACCCAAAGCGGGCAGGTAGCAGGCAGGCTGAAGGCTAAAAGCACTGCGGTTACCACACAGGATAAATCTCCTGCGGTGGAGGGACGCTTCATGAGCTTGCAACAAAGATGCTCAGCGGCAATGGCTACCAAAGCATAGGTGAGCACCAGCAAGGGAACATTCAAGCCAAAGAGAACGGTTGCAGCTATGAGGGTGGGCAGCAACGACACGAGCACACAGCCCATAATTTTGCTCGTAGTAGCGCGGCCGTGAATATGCGGCGACGCCTCGGTAATGAGATTCATACGCTTTACGCCTCCTTTGGCTTGGTCAGGCGGGCAGTTTCTGAGCGAAGCCAGTCCTTACCCTCACGGATGCTTGCCACAATCCGGCGATGTGCCGGGCAAGAAAAGACGCATGATCCGCATTCCATACAGTTCATGACTGCAAACTCATCTAGGGCAGCGGTATCTGAGCGACGAGCCGCCCCATCAAGCGCGAAAGGCATGAGCCCCAAAGGGCAGGCTAAAACGCAGCGACCACAGCGGATGCAAGGCGTTTCATCTGGCAGGATAGCCTGATCATGGAAGAACAAAATGGCATTGTTTGCCTTAATGACTGGGCACTCAATATCATCAATCGTGCGGCCCATCATCGGGCCGCCCATGATGATTTTTCTTGGCTCGCGGTCAAAACCACCAACGCCGTCAATAATCTCATGCACACTCATACCAAGCGGCACAAGATAGTTACCCGGGTTCTTAACGCAGTCTCCCGCGATCGTCATCACCTTGTACACAAGCGGGCGACCGGTTTGGAAGAAGTACTCCACGCGAGCAACGGTGGTCACATTCATAACCAAGCAGCCCACATCCACCGGGAGACCTCCGGCAGGAACATCTCTTCCCGTTGTGGCATGGATGAGTACCTTTTCTCCGCCAGCGGGGTATTTGGTGGGAATCGAGAGTACCTCAATGAGCTCACTCAAGCCCTGCTCTACCACGATCTTCTGCAAATGCTGGATGGCTTCAGGCTTATTATCCTCAATACCAATGGCCACCTCAGGAATAGAAAGCGCACGAGCAATACGCGCAGCACCTGCAATGACTAAGTCTCCGTGCTCCATCATCTGGCGGAAATCACTCGTAATATAAGGCTCGCACTCCATACCGTTAATAACTACAGCCTCAAAACGCTTGCCCTTGGGAGCTTGCATCTTAAACCAGGTAGGAAAGGCAGCGCCACCAAGACCTACAATGCCCGAAGCGCGCACACAGTCAATAAACTCATCCTGAGTTGTATACGTAGGAATCTCTAGATGAGGATCTGCCTCGTGTTTGCCATCAGATGCAATCTCGACCACATATGAGGAAACTCCCGTTGGCAAGACCTCTTCTACCACGGCCTCTACCGTGCCAGAAACGCTTGCGTGAACAGGAGCATATAACCCCTCACCATCGCCAATAAGCGTGCCTACGTATACGTGATCTTGAGGCGCAACAACTGGCTTACACGGAGCACCAATATGCATGTTCATAGGAATGCGCACACGCTTTGGTTGCTCAATGAACCTACACGCATGATCGCGCATGTCTTTATATTGAGGCGGATGCACACCACCTCTCGTTGTATGAAGCGTGAACATATCTCCCCTTCCACCACGCTTGGTGCAGCTGAGCTGGCGACGGCGATCGTCGTGCCCATATGCGCTTTCTGTTTATCTTAGCGTGTTTTGAGGGGTATGGGGTGTTTGAAAACGCAACAAGCCCGGCGGCGTACTGCCTACCGGGCTTGTTGTATCTGTCCCTATGAGAGGTGCTTATCAGGAACAGCACACATCTCGAAGCTGCAGATCACGAAGTGCGTATGCAGCGCGCAGACCTGTGCTGAACCTGGTCAAGCTTGCTGTACCGGGCACGATGCATGGCGAATTGCTGGCTTAGCGACCGAGCAATCGCTCCAGATAGCGCAAGAATTCCTGCTCCTGCATGCCATTGCCAGCATCACCTTGCTCGGGCGCATCCTGGTCTTGCTCGCGATTCCTCAAGGCCTCATCAGATCCGAGAGTAACCTCAAGATCCTCAATTTTGCCCTGTCTGAAAACTGTGAGCTTCACCTTATCCCCAACCGCACGCTCCCGCAGCGCAATGATCAAGCCGTCGGCAGAGTTCACACTGGCATCGTCTACAGCAGTAATCACATCGCCGCGTTTAAGACCAGCTGCAGCAGCAGGACCGTCCGGCTCAACAGACATCACTTGAGCACCAATGGCCTCAGAGCTGGTACCAGTTAGGGCGTTCACCGTAGAAAGCTTGACTCCTAAATAGGGATGCACCGGAACCTTGCCCTCGATAATCTGGCTTGCAATATTTTTTGCATAGTTGATAGGAATGGCAAAGCCCACGCCTGCGCTCGATCCAGAAGGACTCTCAATTACTGAGTTAATTCCAATCAGATCGCCCTTTGCGTTTACCAGAGCGCCACCAGAATTGCCCGGATTAATTGCCGCATCAGTCTGAATCAGATTTGCGTAAATGCTCGTACCCGATGCATTCGGCAAGGCTGTAGAGCGATACAGAGCACTTACGATACCGGTAGACACCGACTGCTCGTTACCAAAGGGGTTACCAATTGCCATCACCCACTGGCCAACCTTCAAGCCATCCGAATCACCTAAATTAATAGGAACCAGATCCAGATTTTGAGCGTCTTTCACCCGAACCACTGCCAAGTCACTTGAGGGGTCAGAGCCTACAATCTCTGCCTCGCGGGTCTCCCCATTATTAAAGGTCACCGTAAAGCTCGTAACGCCCTCAATAACGTGGTAGTTGGTAAGAATATTGCCCTGAGCGTCAATCACCACACCCGAACCCACACTTGCCTTGATGCCGCCACGCTCACCCTTGGTGGGATCTGGCTCAGTAACTGAGCTAATGGAGACCACCGAAGGCAAGGCCTTAGTAGCCACAGCCTCTGCCAAGCTCGTATCCTCAGGCTTGATCTCAATTTGTTGCGGGGAGCCTAAAGACGGAACCGTACCGGTTGACTTCAAGTCGCCCCCTGCAAGCCGAAAGGCACCCGACATGAGCAGGGCAATAACCAAGACCGCACCGACCAACAGACCAGAAAGTGCCGCGATAAAGACTGGAAGTTTTTTCGCTCGAGTTTTTACCACCGTATGGTGCACCGTCTCTGAGCCTGCTACCTGCTCAGGCTGGGCATCATCAGAAACAAAGACTGCAGGCTTTGATGCACTGCTCGAGCCCGCAGCAGCAGGACTAACCGGAGGTGGTGCGGGAGCACCAGAGTCCGCCCTATACTCAGATCCCCGAGCGACTTCAGGAGCTTGAGGAGTTTGAGGTGTTGTTTCAACCTCAACGTGCGGCGTAACAGATCCCGTTACGCTCGGACGCTGAGAGGTGTTTTCCTCGTTCATGTCGATCCCTTCTCACAAGCAATGATCGATAATTGCATGCAACCTGTTGTACCCCGATGCCGGATACGAAGCATCTACAATGCCCTAACTACTGAGGGACTCCACAGCAGATACTCAATACATACGCACAAAAGAGCTCAACCTATAGCTGCAGCCAGGTAGCACCCGAGGCAGACCTCAGAACGCTTTTGCAGGGCGCTTGGGTGTGCACCCTGTTAGAAGCCTGGTCTTCACAGCGGATCTTAAAATGCAGCTGCATCGTGTCCCGAGCATACGCTCCGACACAGACACCGCAACAGCAACGCGTATATTGCTCATAAACGAGTAGCTATTGAAGTTGCTCACACGTTCAAGGGTCACGCCAAATAGTAAGCAAGGCGCCGCACGCAGACAATCTCGAGTCAACGGCTCACGCGCTGCTCAAAGCCCCTGCTCAAAGCCCCTGTTCAAAGACACGCTACTCCTTAAAGAGGTAGCCAACTCCGCGCACCGTCGTAATATGAGCCGCGATCGTAGGCCCCACCTTTGAACGAATACGCCGAATATGCACGTCAACCGTACGCGTTCCGCCGCAATACTCAAAACCCCACACGCGGTGAAGCAAAACTTCTCGGCTAAAAGTTCGATTGGGGTGTGTAACCAAAAATGAAAGGAGCGAGTACTCCATCAGCGTCAAATCAACAGGCTCACCATCAAGATAGACCTGATAGGTAGCAAGGTTGATGGTCATCGAATCAACCGTTACCACATCTTTTGCCATGAATGGGTCGCTCTCGCCAAGCAAGCGCCTTACTCTCAGCTCAAGCTCTGACGTACTCGATTCCGCACAAATAAAATCAAGGCGAGCATGAGCGGGAAGTCGCAAATCCGCCAAGGCCTCCGTTGCTACGATGAGCAACATAGGGATATTACCCCGGCCATCAAGCCATGTAGAAATCTGCTCAAGGCGATCGTTGCGAACGCCATCTGCATCCAACACGAGGAGATCAAACTCACTCGACGCCCCCGGCGAATCAGGCGTGGCGGCAGAAACCTCCAAGCCAACGCTTTGAGTAAGCGATAAAACAAACTCATGGAGCCTGGTGGTCCGCGCCATAAATAGCACGCGCTTCACTGACATCGCCGCCTCCCTCATCGGTTCAGGATGATAGCAAGAATCGAGGCTGCATGTGCAGCACAACTGATCCCTTGGCTACTGAAAGACACGTTTGCAAGCAAAAAACCGTCTCAGCCACGCTTAAGAATTAGCAAGGTAGTGCCTGATTTCCCAATCAGAAACCGTTGACGCATACCGCCGCCACTCTTCCCGCTTTTTCTTCAAGAAATAACTGTGGATGTGCTCGCCTAAGGCATCGCGCATAAACGCTGAGCTCTCAAAAATATCCAGCGCCGCCTCAAGGCTCGTTGGCAAGCGACGAATGCCCTTCTCAGCAAGTTCTTGCGGAGAAAGACGCAGTAACTCACTCGTGCACTCAGCGGGCAGGGTCAGTCTACGCTCAATGCCATCAAGACCAGCCGCTAGGGTAACGGCATTGACCAGATAGGGATTAGCCATAGGATCGGGCGTGCGTAGCTCAATGCGGGAGGCCAGGTGCTTGCCAGGCTTATAGATAGGCACACGAATCATAGCCGAGCGATTCCTCAGACCCCACGTAGCATAGGCGGGCACATTGTCTTTACCAGTCAACAGGCGCTTATAGGAATTGACCGTTGGATTGGTAATGGCAGAAATCTCAGGAGCGTGCTCCAAAATACCCGCCATATAGCTTTTCGCCAGATCAGAGAGGTGATAGCGCTCGTCGTTTGCGCCCCAAAAAACATTCTCGCCATCACGATTAAAGAGTGACTGCTGAAGCAACAGCCCGCTTGAAGGAGAATCGGTGATGGGCTTGGGCATAAATGAGGCATGGATACCGTTCTCGTTTGCCTCCATGCGGATCACATGCTTCGCTGTAAGAATGGCGTCAGACATAGTTGAGGCTTCGGCATGGCGAAGGCTAATGCCATGCTGAGAAGGACCTGAGCTGTGATAGGTGTACTCAACAGGTACACTCATCTTCTCAAGCATCAAAATCATCGTGCGGCGAAGATCTTGAGCAGTATCTCGCGGAGACAGATCGAAATAGCCCATGTCGTCCATCGGCTCAGGCGTGCGCTCGTCAGGGAAGTAATAAAATTCCATGTCAGCGCCTACATTTAAGATATAGCCAAGCTTTTCTGCTCGAACAAACATCCTGCGCAAGCACTCACGCGGGTCTCCAGGAAACGGCGTGCGATCAGGCGTGCAAATGGTGCAAAAGACCCGTGCCACTCCGTCGCTTGAGGTGCGCCATGGCAGTACCTGGAAGGTAGAAGGATCTGGAAAGGCCAACATATCCGCCTCGTCGGGAGAACGGAAGCCCTCGATGCTTGATCCATCAAAGCCAATGCCTTCATCAAAGGCAATCTCAAGATCTTCAGGGCTGATGGCGAGGCTTTTAAGCCTGCCTAAGACGTCCACAAACCACAGGCGCACAAAGCGGATACCCCGCTCTTCTACGGTGCGCAGGACGAAGTCGATGTTCTGCTGCTGATCCATGGCGGACCTTTCCGTGTCGACAGTATGCCGGGCACACTTTCCCACAGAAGTGTTACAGACAAGTTACCGCACTGCCCGGCTTGGTCAAACGGCGCAAAGCCCCCGGCTGCTGGCTCTGTTCGCGAGCGCCCTCGAAGCGCCCTTCGCTACCACTCTGCTCACGGACACACTCGAAATGGCCTCGGCTATAAGCTCTACTCGCAAGCGCCTTCGAAACACCTTCAGCTACCAGCTCTGCTCGCGGACACGCTCGGAATGGCCTCGACTATGAGCTCGCTTAGTGAACACCCTTAGAAAGCTCGCGCTCAATCTCGTCAACACCTTTCATAGCAGGGCAACCACCCTTGTGCTTTGACGAGCGGCACGAACCACCCTGAGCGCAGTCGCCACATGAGCCCTTCTTAAGCACACGGATTATTACGGCAACAAAGGCCACGGCCACGAGGCTCAAGATGATGATATCGGTCAGATTCATGCGCGATCCTCCCATACAATTCTCGGAAGGCCGCCCACATGGGACGGCCTTCCGATTTCATGCGTCCCTGCAATCCCTCAGCGATGCTGGGCGCTTACGCGCTCACACGCCTGAGGCAGCTCGCTTGCACCTCATCGCGATGCCCGAGCTTCTCACAAATACACCTGTGAGCACACTACGCAGCGGACTTTCCTACCGAGAGGTGACTGTGCTCCTCTTCATCCTCTCCCCAAGCGCCCTTGGGCATCGGCCGGAAGAGCTGGAAGAGAATAAGAGCTGCAAAGATAACGGCAACAACCGTCCAGAAGCTAAAGACGCCGTTCGCCGCCAGGTAGAACTGGTTGATCATAAGACCAATGACCCACGCAAAGGCGCACTCATAACCCAGGGCAATGGCCGTCCACTTGGCAGAGTTCATCTGAGCGCGAATCGTACCCATAGCTGCAAAGCAAGGAGCGCACAGCAGGTTAAAGGCACCAAAGGCAGCAACTGCACCTACGCTGGGGAACATCTGACCAAAAGCCGTCCAAAGCGACGCATCATGCTCAGTTGCTCCCGAGATATGCAAGATAGAAGCAGCAGTTGCAATGACGTTCTCTTTTGCCACAAGACCCGTGATCGACATAGCAGTTGCCTGCCACGACTCAAAGCCTAGCGGCGCAAAGATCCAGCCCAAAGCTCCTGAGAGCATGGCCAAAATCGAGAAGTCGGTGAACTCGTCTACACCCTCTGCCAGATCGGGCAAGAAGCCGAAGGCACCCTCATACACACCAAAGTTGGAGAGGAACCACACCACGATGGTAGAGGCAAAAATGATCGTGAAGGCCTTCTTAATATAGGCGCTCACACGCTCCCACACATGCAAGACCCAAGAACGAGGCGAGGGCATGTGGTAGGAAGGAAGCTCCATAACAAAAGGCGTTGGGCGGCCAGCAAAGATCTTGGTCTTTTTGAGCATGATGCCCGAACCAATAACAGCAATGACACCCAAGAAATAGAACAGCGGAGCAATCCAGTTTGCCTTATTGTCTCCCACCAAAGCACCCATGAGCAAAGCAATAATTGGCAGCTTCGCTCCACAAGGAATAAAGGTGGTAGTCATAACCGTCATGCGGCGGTCGCGCTCGTTTTCAATGGTCTTGGTAGAGAGAACACCCGGTACACCGCAGCCCGTGGAGACCAACATAGGAATGAAGGACTTACCAGAAAGGCCAAAGCGGCGGAATACGCGGTCCATAACAAAGGCAACACGAGCCATATAACCGCAGTCCTCAAGGAAGGTGAGGAGGACAAAGAGAACAAACATCTGCGGGATGAAGCCCAGCACAGCTCCCACACCAGCAACTGCACCATCGTTTACCAGGCCAATGACCAAATCACTTGCACCGGCAGACTTCAGCCAGCCCTCAACAATGCTAGGAATACCCGGTACGAAAGGACCAAAATCGCTCGGATCAGGCTCTTCTACCGCAGCGGCGCCAACAGCTGCCTTCGCACTAACTGCAAGCTCAACTGGCTCTGCATCCTCATCCTCTGGCTGATACTCAGTCGTTGTATTGATGGAGGCAGCTTGCGGATCAGCAGCGATGGTTTTTACCGCCGCAGCGGCAGCATCGGCATCCTCAGCATCTTTTGCCTCAGTAAAGGCAGCGGTATCTACCCCGCGCTCATCGGCAGCCTCAATAAAGGCATCAATTTGCGCTTGTGCCTCGCCGTAGTTTTCAGCTGCCTCATCGTAGGCCTCACGGCCTTGACCAAGCACAAACCAGCCTGCATCAAAAATCTGATCGTTCGTAAAGTCTGTAGCCGAGGTACCAAAGGTAGAAATAGCCAAGAAGTACACAGCAAACATAATGGCCGCAAAGATAGGAAGACCCAAAATACGGTTCGTCACCACGCGGTCAATCTTTTCTGAGGTGCTCATCTGAGAAGGGGCACGGCGCAGGCACTCATCAATAATATGAGCAATGACTGCATAGCGCTCGCCCGTGATAATGGACTCAGCGTCGTCCTCGCAATCCCGCTCGCAAGCAGCAACAATCTCTTCGATATTCTCAATCGTCTTGCTATCAAGCTGCAGCAGGCGCTGTGCCTGCTCATCGCGCTCAAAGAGCTTTACCGCATAGTAGCGGCGCTTCTCCACCGGCACTGAGGAGGGCAAAAGCGCCTCAAGCTGATCGAGCACATCTTCAATAGCCGAGTCAAAATGGTGTGCAGGCTTTTTTGCTTGAGCAGATACCACAGAGCGTACCTGAGAAAACAGCTCGTCAATTCCTGTATTTTTGAGGGCCGAAATCATGACGACCGGGCATCCCAAAGAACGGGAAAGCGCTGCCGTATCAATCTTATCTCCTGAGCGCTCAACCAAATCTGCCATGTTGAGTGCTACTACAACCGGAAGACCCGTCTCAATAACCTGGAGCGCCAAATAGAGATTCCGCTCAAGGTTGGTGGCATCCAAAAGCTGAATCACCGCATCAGGCTCACCACTCATCAGGTAATCGCGAGATACGCGCTCCTCGGGGCTGTACGGGGACAGGGAATAAATTCCGGGCAGGTCGGTGATGGTCACGTTTTTGTCGGAGCTGAGCTTAGCTTCCTTCTTTTCGACCGTAACACCAGGCCAGTTACCCACGTAGCCATTCTGGCCAGTAATCAAATTGAACAATGTTGTTTTACCGCAATTGGGGTTTCCCGCAAGCGCGATATGGAGCTGAGTAGCTGCCATGCAATCCTTCTTCCATGAGGCTTTGAAACCGGGCATAGTTGCCGAGATGCGCTTGGTACGAAAACCAGCACGGATACAAACGCTCCTAAGCGCAGTACGTGCTCATACGTATGGCAAGTGCAGCTCTGCCTAGGCTGTCTTAATCGGCTTATCCGACCTCGACGATAGCTGCCTCCTCCTTGCGGATGGAGAGCTGATAGCCGCGCACCGTGATCTCGATCGGATCGCCCAACGGCGCTACCTTCACGACCTTGAACGGCGTTCCTTTGATGAGCCCGAGATCCATAAGATGGCGACGGAGCGGACCTGTTCCGTGCAGCTTGACGATGGTAGAAGAATCTCCCACGGCGACATCGCTCATTGTCAACATTGCTTCCCCCTTTCCCCTCACACTCAGTGACAATGTGGCCAATCGAGCCTTCGAATTGAGGAGCAGATACGCCTGAGTACGTAGCTGACTACGTAGCACTCACAAGCTGGCGCGCCTACATAAGGCGGTCGCTCTGCTCCCTTATTCACACATGACATACTGGGCAACCTTGACATCGAGTCCAAACCGAGCGCCCTTCACCATAACGATGATATTGCTTCCGCTCGACGTCACTACATGTACCTCAGAGCCCTCTACAAAGCCGAGCTCCTGCAGGTGCCGCCGCAAATCTGTATTGCCGCGAACCTTTGAAACGGTCACTGTATCGCCTGCTCGAACAAGCGACAGCGGCATTGCCGGCATACCTGAGGTCATGATCGCCACCCATCGTCATACCCGATCAACCGAAACATAAAAGAACCTCCCATTCGATCTCAGTTGCTTTTGCTTTACTGAGGAAGAGTTAGCCTCTTCTATGTTCGAAATTGTAAACTAACACGTTCTGAGGTTCCTGTGAAGGGTGTGCTTATCATTATTTTCAAAAACCTCGCAGGGCATGCGCCTTATGAGCGTATTGAAGTATCCAAATGGTAACAATTGTGTAGCAAGGCGTAGCTGCTGCCGCATGCCATCTAATTGGTGCACGAGCGGTCGCGCTGATTGCAGAAGCGCCTAAGAGCATTCTTCTCAGCGCGCATCACAACGCGGGCGGTTCGCCGTAATCACGCAAGCGCCCACGAGTGTTCTTCTCAGCGCGCATCATCTTGGTCTGCCCGCAAGAGCTCCATAACAGAACGCTTAGCAAGTATGAAATCTTCGCTCAATCCAAAATCTTTGCGATCGCTTCGCGGATGAGCAATCTCAACCTCACCGGCAATGCACGTTGGGATGCCGCGCTGCGGTGCTCCTCTCATCACATACATACGATCAGACAGCAACACCGCTTCATCAATATCGTGAGTAACTACCAGTGCGGTGGTTCCAAGCTCTTCTGCAACCTGTAAAAACCAGCGGTGCATATCGGCTTTCGTAAAGGCATCCAAGGCGGAAAAAGGCTCATCTAGCAGCATAAAATCATTATTAAACAGATAGCTCCTGAGCAGTGCTACACGCTGGCGCATGCCTCCCGATAACTCCGATGGCCAGCGTTGATCTGTTCCTTCAAGCCCAAAGACACCAAAGAGACTCCTGGCATGCTCATATGCCTCGCACTTGGGTACCCCGCGCAAAAGCAGGGGCAAAGCCACATTTGCAAGAATGGTTTTATGGGCTAACAGCAGATCCTTTTGAAGCATATAGGCAAGTTTACCGGGCGTGCCCGTAATCTCTTTGCCATCAAGGACGATGGTGCCCTGATAGGGCGTGGCAAGCCCGGCAATAATATGAAACAAGGTCGTTTTTCCGCAGCCTGAAGGTCCTAACAAGCAAGCGATACTGCCTGCTTGAACGGTAATGCAGATATCCTCGATGATATTCACACCACCAAGGGTCTGACTCACGTGCTGAACCTCAAGCTGCGACATAGCTCTCCTTATGCCGTAATAAATGCGTCGGTCATGCCAGCGCCCGCAGCGATGGTTGGAGCAAACCCTTGCTCAGACACCCAGGCATAGAAGGCATCCCAGCGCTTCTGATCCAAAAGCCCCCATACCGGAGCATCGGCGCGATATTGCTCGGCAAGATAGTGCTGAGAAGCAACTACCAGCTCCCGCTCAAGCTCAGGAGCTGCCTTAAGCAGGATCTCTGCAGCAGCATCGGGATCTTGAATACAATCCTCATAGCCCCGACGTGTTGCATCCATAAAAGCTTGCACGGTCTTTGGATCATCTTTGATGAGCATATTGTTCGCAATAATAACTGGCGTGTAATAGTCAAAGACCTTGTCCACACTCTCAAATGAGAAATACGAGGTATCAAGGCCAGCAAGCTTGCACTTCTCACCCGCCCAGCCCCAGAAGATCCAAATGCTATCAACCTCACCAGAACTCAGGGCAGAAACCTCATCCGTAACCGTTGAAGGAATGAGCTTGACCCGATCATACACTCCGCCATCGGCCTCAACGCAGCGCTTAATAATGCCCTGCTCGATTAGCATCTCCCAAGTTGCATAGGTGTGATCCATCATCTTGGCGGGGCTGGTGATACCGCGATCTGCCAGACTAATAATGCCTGAGGTATTGTGCTGAATAATAGCTGCTACTGCGCTCACTGGCAGTTGAGCATCACCTGACACATAGCCAGCCATACTGTCCTGAAAACTCACGCCAAACTGCGCGTCTCCCGATGCCACAAGCGCATCTGCACCATTCTCGGGAGCCTGAACAATCTCAACATCAAGGCCAGCCTCGCGGTAATAACCACGCTCTCGCGCTACATACAAACCCGTGTGATTCGTGTTTGGAGTCCAATCAAGAGCAAAGGTAATCATTTTAAGCTCAGGATCTGCATTCCCAGAGGCTGAATTTGAACCAACACCCTTTTGTGGCTTAAAACCACAGCCCGCAAGACCTGATGAGGCTACCATTCCAGTAGCAGCAAGCCCCGCTACCAGAAAGCCCCGGCGACTCATCATACGTACCCGTTTCATACATACCTCCTCGTTGCCGGTTCAACCGGCACTTTTTTCTTATCGCTCACACCTGCGCACACGCTCCCACGGAATCGCAAGCCGGCGTAGTATTTCAACGCCACGCATCAAAACAAGGCTTAAGGCAGAAATTAAAATGATGACTGCAAACATGCGATCAAAGGCATAGGCCTTGCGCACGCGTGTCATATATACACCAAGCCCCGAAAAGCCACCCAACCACTCAGCAATAACTGCTCCAACCAGTGCATAGGCAGCAGAGATCTTGAGACCAGAGAAGAACTGGGGTAAAGCCGCAGGCAGCTTCACATGGCGCAAAATCTCGAACTCACTTGCCCCCATAGATCTCATGAGATCAATCTCATCGGAATCAACCGAGCGCATACCGCCAAGCAATCCCACCGTAATGGGAAAGAAGGTAGAAATTACAATCAGCACGATTTTTGGCAGCATGCCATAGCCAAACCAGAGCACTAAAAGTGGGGCAATTGCCACCGTTGGCACGGTTTGTGTGAGCACAATTAAGGGGTTCAGCGCTCGGTAGAGCACCTCAAAGTGATCCATAGCAATGGCAGCAACAAAGCCAAGAGAAACGCCAGCGCAAAGACCAATTCCTGCCTCTACAAGCGTCGTCATAGCATGATGGAGCAAAAGCTCATAGTCTCCCACCAAGGCGCCTACCACAGAAATGGGGCTTGGCAGCATAAAGGGTGGCACCAAACCAAGCGAACATGCTGCTTGCCAGATGCCGATGAGCGCGATAATGGCAATGGGAGCTGCTAGAACATAGGGATCCTGCCGGCGCGCGGACAGGGCGGATATGCGTGCTAATGGTGGATGCGCAGCCTTCGCAGCTATCGCTTTCGGGGACGCGCTCTCAACTTGAGCAGCTGCGCGTATGGCTTGAGTACCTGTACCCGTAGGTTGCCCGTCTGGTGCCTGCGCAGCCTTCACGGCTGTTGCTTGCGCGGTGTGAGTATGCACCCGCCCTGTTTCAGCTGCTGCATTCTGCTGTTTCGGCAAAGCACTCGCAAGCTTAGGCGCGTCGTTATTGAGCGTCGTTTTCATGGTACTTTCCGATCTTCTGCTCAACCGTAAGCACGCCTTTGCTGGGCGAAAAGAAGATCTTGACGTACGTTGCCACGCCGTTTGCCCCGGCATCAACAGCAATATGATTCGCTTGAGCCACTACACGCATGCAGTGGTCATAGTCGCCTTCAATCACCGTTTCAAACGGGCTCACGTAGGCATCGGGAAACTCAGACATGATATACGCAATAACCGCGTCTACGACACGAATTACCTCGTCTGTTCCCTCCACCCCCTGTGGCAGTACCTGAATTGCAACACTTGCTTGCATCTCTCTCCTCCCCGGGCATTTGCGCCATAAACGCAAAAGAGCCCCTCGTCTCGTAGGGGCTCTCAGATGGCAGAGGATCCACTGTCCCTACGCCGGCATTATCCGGATCAGGTTCTAGGGTCGAGAGCTTGAGCTCTCCTCTCAGCCAGGTCACACCCAGCTCCCCGTATAGGCACAGTATAGCGCGCCGGGGTGGGCGTGCAACGAGCACACAAGTGAGACATGCGGCACAAGAACATGCTCGGGCACAAGGACACGGTGAAGGCACACGTAAGCATGTTGAACAAGAGTATGGCAGGCTGCATATACAGTTAGACGCTGTCGAGTAAAACGGTTTTATCACGCTCGTAAGCCCTTAAAAACCCTGAGCGAAAAAAAATAAAACTCCAGTGTCTTCTTCTGCCCCCATGTAACAAATGTGTTCTGTCATAGAAAAAAGGTCTTTTATGCTGCATTGATTTTGGCAACGAAAGAGACAGTAAAAAACCCATGTCCGCGCGAGGGCTTACCTTAATTATGCCGGCATTATATCTTCAAGGAAAGGATCGCTATGAAGGCCAGAAAACTTTGGGGTGCCGTTGTATCAATCATGCTCTCCCTATGCGTACTACTCACTGGATGTGCAAAAGCTCCGTCAGCGGGATCTTCTACCGCTGCCGAGGGTAACGGGGCGAAAACAAAGGTCGTCACGTTTGAAAAGGATGAAGCAAAAACCACCCTCACGGTTCCAAGTACCTGGAGGGTGGAAAAATCAGATTCAGGAAATATCACTATCACACCTGATACCTTTGATGGCCTGATTCAACTGGGCCTTATGGTCAGTCCTATGACAGCATTTTCAAGCGACGAAGAGGTAATCGAGTTTTGGAACAGCTCAGACTCCACACTGGACACCAACTGGGAGACTATTAGCAAAACAAAGGCTCATATCTTCCAAACCACGATGAGTCTCCCTGAAGAAAAAAGGCCAAGGGGTTTGCTCGCCTAGCTATCTCAGGCAACTACTCTGTAGGCACATACGCACTCGCAGCGGGGTCTGACTACAAACGAGCTGAGAGTGATCTGAAAAAGGTTGTCGAATCCTTTACCATCAAGAACGCCCAGGAGCCTGTCTATATCTCAGGCCAAGAAGGCTCTGCCAATGAGGGTCAGCAAAAAGCTCAAAAAACAGAGACTAAGCCAAATGTAAAAACATATAAATCCGGCTCGTATCGCGTTGGGCAAGATATCGGTGCTGGCGAATATAAGCTAACGTCTACGGGCAGCCATGCTTACTTCTGCGTTTATCCTGATACTACTAAGACGAATATCCTTACAAATGGCAATTTCACTACATGCTCCTATGTAGCCGTATCTGAAGGACAACTGCTCGAGGTACGCGGATCGACCTTTGTTGCCATTGCTGATGCCACACCTACAAAGAAATTGAGCGGCGAGGGCATATATAAGGTTGGTCTGGATATTCCTGCTGGGGAGTACAACATCACGTCATCAGGTGACTTAGGCTATTACGCTGTTTTAGGTACAGTCGATGCAAACGAGACTTACGGCAACATCATTAATAATGATAATTTTGAAGGAAATAGCTTTGTATCCGTTGCTGATGGGCAATACCTCGAAATTGCGCGCGCCTCAATTGGTTCTTAATCCCTTCCAGTGCTCACCCATCTTGTCCGCACCTTGAATACCATGCCCTCAGAGCAAGGCTTTGAGGGCATGTGCTTAAAATGATTGGCTAGCTGAAAGATATTTAAGCCCATCCACCCCTTATCGTGCGTCAGCAGAAAACCAGATCCCTGCCTGGCGGCGAGCCTTCGTCATAACCCGTGACACCGCAAGGGTTTGTTCGAGCAGACTCCGATAGCTCTCCTGATCATCCTCTGCAATCATAGTAGCGATCGCGCGAAACGCACCCTCCCAAGGAAGCGTAGGGTTTATGTCAAAGCGCTCTTCCGTCCCATCATTGAGGTGTAAAACCACCGCATCGCAATGGCTCGTTGGCGACTCATGGGCAAGGTAGCCCTCCGTGCCTTGGATTACGCTATATGCAGGTGCGTTAGAGTCTTTGCCCGCTATACTCACCGCTCTAAAGCCATCGTAGCTCAACTCCATAACACCCGAAGTATCAATCCCTCGCTCCATATTTGGGCGATACACTGCCTCAGCTGGCACTCCAAAAAGCCCGATCAGGTAGTGCATATTGTAGAGACCCAAATCCATGAGAGCACCGCCAGACTTTGCTGGATCAAAAGCCGGTAAGATCTCTCCCGAACGAAACGCGTCGTAGCGGCTACTGTATTTGCTAAAGTTGCACGTCGCTATTTTAATGGTGCCAATGCGCGGCAACAGCTCGCGAAGCTTCGCAAAACCAGGCCGATACAAAGTAGAAACCGTCTCAAATAACAACTTGTTCCGCTCGCGCGCAAAACGAGCGAGGTCTTCAGCCTCCTCAACCGTGCTGGTAAAGGGCTTTTCTACCAGCGTGTGTTTTCCGGCTGCGAGCGCACGCATCGCCATATCATGATGTAGATGATTGGGAACCGCCAGGTAAACGGCATCAATCTCAGCGTGCGTGAGCATGTCATCCAAATCGGTGAAGACAGCCACATCAGCAGAGGTACCTGCAAGCTCTTGAGCTGCCTCGATGCTTTTTGGAGTAGAGCAGATAGCTCTCACGCACCAGCCCCAGTCCGCAAGATGAGGAACGATCAGCCGCGCGATCATCCCGGTGCCCACAACGCCCAGTCTCATTGCTGTGCTCCTCCCTACTGCTCCCGCGCTCTTTGCTGCTACTGTACTCCTCATTGTTGCGATACTGCACGTCAGTGCAAAGCCTCACGCCAGCAAGATGCTCTGAGCCAACTCTCTGCCCTGCGTCAGTTCCAGCGCTAAACGCAATACCTCGCGTCAGCAGGATGCATGCCCGCGCTCTGGCCCACCCCTGCGATATGCCCACCAGCGCCATGCCTTCTACTGCACCAGATCCCAAGCTGCTACCGAACTTTTTACTGTAAGCGTAGGCCAACGGCGCTGTATGCGCACTCCATGAGCGCGCCATGAAACCCAATAAGTGCCCGTACCTGCTTCTTACAGTGTGCGAAGCGAGACTTCTTTGAGCTGGCGTAAGGATACCTCGCTGGGTGCATCACTCATCAAATCAGAACCTGAACTGGTCTTGGGGAAGGCCATAACTTCCCTGATTGAGTCCTCACCAGCAAGCAGCATGCACACACGATCCAAGCCAAGCGCAAAGCCACCCATGGGAGGCGCGCCGTACTCAAGCGCATCGAGCAAGAAGCCAAACTGAGCTCGAGCAGACTCAGGTGTAAAGCCCAGGTTCTCTAAAACACGAGCCTGTAGGTCGGCATCGTGAATACGCATGCCACCGCCGCCCGCTTCATAACCATCCATTACAAAGTCGTAGGTGCATGAGCCAACCGACAGCGGATCGCTCTCAAGACGCTCAATATCAGTCTCACGCGGCTGCGTAAAGGGCTGGTGCTCAGCAGCACAGGCTCCTCGATCCTCATCCCAATGGAACAGCGGGAAATCCACCACCCATAAGAAATCATGACCCTCACGCGGCACCTCAAGAGCCTCTGCCATATGAGTTCTCATACCACCTAAAATCTGACAGCTCTCAATGCGCGGGCCTGCGGCAAACATGACCAAGTCGCCAGGCTCCACACCCGCACGCTCACGCAAAGCGGCCATCTCCTCATCTGAGAAGAATTTAACGATGGGGCTATTCACACTTCCATCTTCGCGGAAGGCAATCCATGCCAAACCCTTAGCACCAAGCTCACGGGCAACCGGCTCAAGCTTATCAATTCGAGCGCGAGCCCACGTACCCGCACCCTTTGCATTTAAGCACGTAACAACTGATCCTTCAGCATTTGCGGCACTTGCAAAGACCTTAAAAGCAGAGTCTTTGAAAATGTCCGAAACATCAATGAGATGCATACCAAAACGCGTATCAGGCTTATCCGAACCATAGGTTTCCATGGCGTCTTTATAGCTCAAGCGCCGCAGAGGCGTGGGCATATCCACGCCCATGGCAGCAAAGGCCTCAGAGAGCACGTCTTCTAACTCACTCATCACATCGTCTTGATCAACAAAACTCATTTCAATATCAACCTGCGTGAATTCAGGCTGGCGATCAGCTCGGAGGTCTTCATCTCGGAAGCACTTGGCAATCTGATAGTAACGCTCTACACCACCAACCATGAGCAGCTGTTTTAACAGCTGAGGACTTTGTGGCAAGGCATAAAAATGGCCAGGCTGAATACGGCTTGGCACCAAAAAATCTCGGGCACCTTCAGGCGTAGATTTAAAAAGCGTCGGAGTCTCAACTTCCATGAAGGCGCGACGATGTAATGCCGAGCGAATAGCAAAGGTAAAATCTGAGCGGAGTTTGAGATTTGCCATCATACCCGGACGACGAATATCGAGGTAACGATAGCGTAAGCGCACATCTTCGCCCGCTTCAATTGCATCATCGATTTGGAATGGCGGAGTCTTAGAGCGGTTTAAAACCTCAATCTGAGAAATCAGAACCTCAATCTCTCCGGTCTCCATCTTGTCATTTGCCATACCTTGAGGGCGCTCGCGCACCACGCCGGTCACCCGAATAGGCCACTCAGAACGAATATGCTCGGCGGCGCTAAAGGCACTTCCACCAGAATGCTCAGGGTCAAAGGCGATCTGAGTTGCGCCCTCACGATCGCGCAGATCAACAAAAATCAGGCCACCATGATCGCGACGACGCCACACCCATCCAGTTAATACTACTTCTTGGCCAATATGCTCATGGCGCAGCTCGCCGCAGGTGTGCGTGTGCATAGAATGGGTCTTGTTCATACTTCTCCTTGAGTCCGCGATGCCCCGTGTCGGTGCGGGCATGCTCTTACCAGACCGCGCAACTGCGTAGACCGCACAGATGCGCAAGGCTCAATAATAGCGTGCTTTTCCATTGCTGCAGCCGTTATCTTATTCAGAACGTATTGTTAACATCACCGTATTCTTACAAGGTGAGCTTCTTAGAGCTCTGGCTTTTTACAGTGCGAACTACCTACAGCGCGAGCTTTTTCCACTTTCTGATTTTTGTTCTAAAGGTTCCAAAGGGCGCAACTGTATTCACATGTATGAACTTATAGACTTCCCATACGGCTTTCTTTGTTGCCTCATCAGCCCAGCGTCGCATATGCGGTTGAAACAGTTCCTCCTCGCTTAAGGAATCAATCATCTCTAGAAGCGCGGTGACGTTTTTACGCAATGCGGTAATGAGTTCATGCAACGAGAGATGAGCATAGATATCCGTAAACCACTGATACATCTCACCGAGCTGGTTCCACGCAAACTGATCTGATGGCGTTTGTACGACACACCCCGCACGCTCATCTGCTTCCCAAGACAGAACAAGCGTTGTCCAGCCCACCTGATATGCAAGATTTTCAGCCGGTGTTCGATCAACTGCATCCACGCGCTCATCTTTGAGGTGCTCCGGAATATCGTCGAACTCTGAAATATACTTCTCGAACGTTTTGCGTATTTCATTTTTCAGTTCGTCTTTATCTGCATACGCTCTCAAAAAGTCACCCCATACGCTGGCGATTCACCCTGCTGTACGCTGATCCAATGCAGACGAGCACCCACTAACGCGGGCGCACACGAATGAGATCATCAAGCTCATTTACGATTTCATTTACCACAGGTTTTACGGACGAAAATTCAAGGGCATTGCGCAAGAGCACCGGAACGATCGTATCAAAGCCAGCGCTGGCAATCGCTCGACGATCAAACTCAATAAGAACCTGACCACGTCGCACCGTATCCCCAGGCTGCGCATGTACAACAAAATGCTCACCGTTGAGATTCACCGTGTTGAGACCTAAATGAATGAGGATGTCGAGGCCATCATCAGTGCGCAAGGCAACGGCATGGCCAGTTGGAAAGATAACTTCTACTTTGGCATCTGCGGGAGCAACCACTCGATTTGAAAGCGGCTGAATCGCAACTCCTTCACCCAACATACCCGACGCAAAGACTTCGTCGTTCACCTCGCCCAGCGAAACAACTCGCCCAGCAAGCGGAGAGGCCAAGATCAAAGGCCGCCTCCTGCTACGAAATGGGGTTAGAAGTCGATCGAACATCTATGTCCTCTCACGCTACAAACACCTGCGCAAAACGCGATCGCCTGTGCCAGCCGCTCCGAACCCTAGACGAGTTCGCGTTCGATCACAGCCACAATGGCATCAACCGCAGCTTGAGCCGTCTCATGGGTCTCAGCCTCTGCCATCACTCGAATCAGCGGCTCGGTTCCCGAAGTGCGCACGAGAATACGCCCTCGGTCTCCCAGCATACGCTCAGTTCTTTGCACAACCTCCCACACAGGCTTACATTCATCGAGCTCGCTTTTACGCTCCGAGCGCACATTCACCAGAACCTGCGGGAATCTCACCATAATGCTCGCAAGATCTTTCAGACTACGCCCCGTGCGCTTCATAACAGCAAGGAGCTGGCAGGCAGTAACCAGACCATCACCAGTTGTATTATGCTCCAAAAAGATGACATGGCCAGACTGCTCACCACCCAATACCGCTCCATCTTCAATCATGCGCTCAAGCACATAGCGATCGCCCACGGAGGTTTGCACAACCGAAAATCCAGCTTCGCGCATTGCAGTCGTAAAGCCTAGGTTGCACATAACGGTGGAGACAATCTCAGAGTTTGCGAGCTTGCCCTGAGCAGCTAGATCAGCGCCACAGATTGCCAGAATGAAGTCTCCATCAATTTCTGTGCCATCGGCTGCTACAAACAAGACGCGATCCGCATCTCCGTCATGAGCTAAACCTACATCGGCACCTGTCTGGCGTACGAGCTCTTGTAGAGGCTCCAAATGAGTGGAGCCGCAGTTCACATTAATGTCCATGCCGGTGTGATCGGTATTAATAGCGTGTACCGTAGCACCTAGGCGCTGAAGAGCTACCGGTGTAGTCATGCATGCAGCACCATGCCCACAATCAACCGCTACAACAAGACCGCTTAAGTCTCCACCCTCTACGGTAGAAACCGCATGGTCAATATAGCGATCGCGAGCATCGCGCATCTTAACAATATGGCCCACGCCCTCACCAGTGGGCAAGCCCTCTGTTGCATGAGCTGCCTCAGATTGAACCCAGGCAGATATCTCTTCTTCTAAAGCATCCGGGAGCTTCATACCTGAGGATCCAAAGAATTTGATCCCGTTAAACTCTGGAGGGTTATGCGAGGCCGAGATCACAATGCCGCCGTCTAGGCCTGCCTCAACCGTAAGCAGTGCAATGGCTGGTGTTGGGATAATGCCACAACAATGAGGATAGCCACCCTCTGCCATGATGCCTGCGGTAAGTGCAGACTCAAGCATGGTTCCCGACAGGCGCGTATCTCTACCAACACAGATATTCTTTCCTAAAAAGCGAGCAGCCGCACGACCCAAACGAAAGGCCAAATCATAGGAGAGATCCGCATTTGCAACACCTCTCACGCCATCAGTTCCAAACAAATTGGTGGACATGGAGGCCCCCTCTCAGACGGCGAGCGAGCTTATGCTCGATCGACAATGGAAAACGGAGCCCACCGCAAGGACGGCAGACTCCGTTTGAAGAGCATGGTTCCGAGCGGCAGATTAGCGCTTGGAGAACTGCGGAGCGCGGCGAGCCTTCTTGAGGCCGTACTTCTTGCGCTCGACCACACGGGCATCGCGGGTGAGGAAACCAGCGCGCTTGAGGTCTGCACGATAATCGCCAGCCTGCAGCAGAGCGCGGGCAATGCCCAGACGTAGAGCACCGGACTGGCCGGTGATGCCACCGCCATCGCAGAGTGCGATGACGTCAAAAGAACCAGCAGTATCGGTAACCTTAAACGGTGCGATTGCATCCTCAACGAGCTGCTGGCGACCGAAGTACTCGGCAGCATCGCGCTTGTTGACGGTTACCTTGCCGGTACCAGGAACAATACGAACACGGGCAACGGCGTTCTTACGACGGCCGGTGCCGTAGTAGACGACAGTATTCTCAGCCATCTCTTATGCCTCCAGCTCGATCTTGACGGGGTTTTGCGCCGCGTGCGGGTGTTCAGCTCCGGCGTACACCTTAAGCTTTTTGAGCTGGGCGCGACCGAGGGTGGTCTTAGGAAGCATGCCGCGAACAGCACACTCGATGACCTGCTCGGGATGCTTCTCCATGGCAGCGCGGAAGGTCTCAGTCTTGAGGCCTCCGTTATAGCCACTGTGACGGTAATAAACCTTCGTGTCTGCCTTATTGCCGGTCAGCTGGACCTTCTCAGCATTAATGACAACAACGAAGTCACCGCAGTCAGAATTGGGCGTGTACTGAGGCTTGGTCTTACCACGCAGGATCGCAGCGATCTGCGCAGCAAGGCGACCTAAAACAGCGCCCTCAGCATCCACGAGAACCCAGTTGCGGTGAGCCTCGGACTGCTTGGTGTAGTGAGTCGACTTAGTGATCAACTTGACTCCTCCATGAACAGATACATGTTGTTACAGAGTTTCACGGGGCTCTGCAAGTAACCTCGCAAGGATACCACGGAAGCGGAGGTCGTCAACTCAGACCCCCGCTTCGGTCAGACTTTCTGCACAGGTGTGAAAGAAATTGAGGCACAAACCTTACAGACGCCTCGTGAGCTACGCCGTGCGCTCAGCCTGAGATACCGGCTCGCGCTCAGCCTGAGGTGCAGCCTGAGATGCACGTCCTCGAATTGCGCGCAGAATCCAAGCAATCAGAATGCCAAGCACCGCTGCCATCACAATGCTGCCACCGGGGCGCACATCAAGATGGTACGAGAAGGTAAGACCTGCCATGGTGTAGATAAGACCGAGTACCGGAGCCGCAATGCAACAAGCCTTGTAGCTCCTACAAAAAACAAGTGCGCAGGCAACCGGCAACACAATGAGGGAAACTACCAGAAGCGCTCCTACGACCTTACATGCCAGGCCAACGACCAAAGCCGTAAGCACGGTAAAGACCGCATTTACCGCCCGAATACGCACGCCAGCAATCCGTGCCAAAGCAGTGTCAACCGCAATATTCATGAGCGAGCCATAGCAAATCGCGCTCACGATAATCACCAAAGCAGATGCTGATACCGATGCAAGTAAATCCGCCGTGGTTACCGCAGAGATACTACCAAAGAGGTATGACTCGAAGGAATTTCCACCGGGAGCTAAATCTGCCAGAATGACCGCGAGACCTAAGCCTGCGCTCATGGTGACGGCCACCGCCATATCTCCGAGCTGGGGCATTTTCGCGCGTACTTCCTCAATCAAAAGGGCAGCTACCACGCACGAAACCACCGCACCAATAATTGGGTCAATGCCCACAATGAGGCCTGCCGCAACACCGGCAAGCGAAACATGCGAGAGCGCGTCGCCTACCATCGAGGTTCGACGATTCACCATCACAATGCCAATTAAGGGCAGCGCAATTGCTAAGGCCGCACCCGCCAATAAGGTTCGGCGCATAAATTCAAACTCAAGCATCAAGCAGGCTCCCCTCAACCATACGCAGTTCTCGATCAAAACTCACATGTGAAACGACAAGCTCCGTCTCATGAGTTACCAAAATCAAAGCAATTTCTCCTGAGCTCGAAACCTCTTCGAGCGTTTTCAAAAAGCTCACCTTGCTCTCGTGATCCACCCCGGCCGTTGGCTCGTCGAGTACAAGCAAGCGCGGGGTATTTGCCAGAGCACGAGCAATCATGACACGCTGCTGCAAACCGCCGGAGAGCTCGTTAAAAGGTGTTGCTGCATACGCGGCAAGTCCCATGCGCTCAAGTGCTGCGGTAGCACGATCCAAATGCGCCTTGCGCGGAATCTTTACAAAGCCAAACTCGCCCGCAAGACCCATGGCAACCATCTCTTGGCAGGTCACCGGAAACGCCACACGACTCAAAACATTAGCCTGAGGAACATAGCCAACCTCGCTAAAAGAGCCCGTATGAGAAATTGCCTGACCAAACAAATTGATCGTTCCGGTGTAGCCAGAAAGCTCACCTAGCAGCAGGCGTAACAAGGTGGACTTGCCACTTCCATTTTCGCCCGAAATGCAGCAGGACTCACCTTCGGCGAGCGTAAAGTCAACATGGCGCAAAACCGGTGTTGACGTATAACCAAACGATAGGTCTCGAACCTCTACGATATCCATCGTCACTTCATTGCCTCCAAGAGTGCGCTCAAATTAGAACGCATTATTTCGACATAACCATTCAGCTCGCGACCCTGCTCCTCGGTGACAAACTCCATTGAGGCAAGCGGAGCCACGGTGCCACCGATCTCGTCGGCAATCGTTTTTGCACCCTTATCTGAGGCTCCAAGCTCATAAAAGATCGTATTGATCGAGCGTGTTATGCAGTAATCAATTGCCTTACGCATGGTTTTGAGACTCGGCGCGTCCATAGACGTCAGACCCTGGAGGGGATACTGAATGAGTCCAAAATCGCGGCAGAGATATGCCCATGCATAGTGTGTGACCACAAACTCTTTTCGAGCAGCAGCTGCAAAAGCATCTACATATTCATATTCAAGCTCGGTTAGACGCGTTACAACATCGAGCTTGCGAGATCTGAGCAGCCGTGCCTGGTTGGGCATAAGCTCCAAGAGGCAGTCGTGAATAGAGTTGCAATATCGCTTGGCATTTACCAAGGAAAGCCAAGAATGCGGATCATAGGTAATCTTATCGATGCTCGTAGATGAGCCTTCCATGACGGGCACGACCTGCGTCTCATCCAATACCGTACCTGAGCGATCAACAATCTGATACGGCAAGAGATCCTCAGATGCGCGATCGGAAATGAATACCCAGTTTCCGCCCTTTGGCAGCACAAAGTCGATATGTCCCGACTCGTGCCCCATCTCGAGGGCATATACCTGAGCATCTTCCACTTGGATCTTGCTGCGCTGCGGAACTGCGCGACCCCCATCTGCCATGATGTCGCGACAGCGCTTCACTAAATCTGCCTGAGCCATATCGGCAGGCGCATCGAAGAAGGCGACACGCATGAGGCTCTCGTGCGTATGCCCAAACTCAAAGCCATAGGTTCCAGCAGGCACCTCCATACGTGCGAGGAACTGAAACTCACCTAAGGCAGCAGCACCCTTGTACGTAATGAGCTCAATATCATCTGAGAGTCGAAGGATGGGAAGATCGGGCAAAGCGTCTTGAACCTGTGGGAGCCAGTGCTCCATATTGGCTCCGTTTACCACCAACAGATCAGCCCCAGAAAGCTCGCTTAAGACCTTAGGCGTAGGCTCCCAGGCATGAGGATCTTTATTGGCAGGCATAAAGGCTCTGAGCTCAACCGAGTCTCCAGCAACCTCGTGCACCAGATCGAGAATTGGATAAAACGACGCATAGACCAGCGGGGTTCCATCTCCCGCCGAACGGCGGCCGCCGCAGCCCGAAAGCATTGTGCTTCCGAGCGCGGCGGCGCACCACGTGCCGCATGCGAGCAATTGTCTTCTGGTCAACATAGTGTATGCCCCCTGCGGCGCAAGCTCAATGAGCTTACTCAGTGATCTCGCCCTTGATCTGCTCAATGGTGGAGTTCGGCTTCACAAACGTGGGATACCAACCATCCTTGGCCATGAGCTCGTCAACGTCATTGCCGTAGCGCATATGGAAGTGCACCAGCTCCTCCTCGCCGTGAACCGGCATGAGCAGCAGTACCGGATAGGGCGCATCCGCGTCATCGGAAGTGAAGACGTCCCACTCAAGGGTATAGCCGGCATGCTCAACCGTGCGGGACTCCTTGAAGGTATAAGTAGCCTTTCCCGTGGGCTTGCCGCCCTCGGACTCAAAGCCATCGAGCAGCTCAATGGTATCGCCCTTGAACACAATGCCCTTGAAGTCACACATGACCTTGGCAGAGAAGTCCTTCTTTACTTCCTCGGCAGACTTGCCATCACGCTTGGCAACCTCATCAAAGGCAGGCGCAACCTCGGGGTTGTCCAGATAGCCGTTAAAGCCATTCCAGGCACCCTCCCAATCGGCAAGTGATACCTCGTGCTTAGCAGGAGTTGTCTGAGTTGTCGCAGAACCTGCTGGCTCAGAGCCCACCGCAGGCTTTGGTGCGCTATTGCAGCCCGCAAGCAGCGGAGCCATTGCGAGCGCTAAGGCTCCAGTTGTAAGAAGCGTTGCCGTCTTTTTCATGTTCGTCTCCTTTTCGAGGCGGCTGATGCTGACAGCTATTACTTCTACTACATGATCTTTATATTTATTAACCTTGGTTAACTTTTACACGGTGTCTTCACAGACTGTGGCAGTGGCAACATCGGCACAAAATGCCACAAAGCAACTGCGTACCTAGCTTAGCTGTATGGAGGTGTATGAATGGAAGTGCGCCTGAACGAGATGTTGACTTTCGCGAAGAGACTCGTGTGTTACCAGCGCTAGCTCGCACACGTACGAGCACTTCTTCCTCTTATACTTCAAGAATCATGCTCCGAGAAAGGTGCGTATCTCTTCCAGATAGCGCTCACCAGCTTGGCGACCCTTGATGTAGAGCTCGAGCAATTTAACTGGATCATGCTCCATATGCCCAATATCCACTGGCTCCTCAGGTGCAATCACAAAGGCCTTACCTGCCCGCTCATAGTCACAAATATGCTCACGCTGCTCGTTATAGCGCTCATGGCGTGTCAGCAAAGCCTCAATGAGGTAAGGATAGGCGGTGTACCGGGCGCGCGCCGCCCCGGGCAGCTCATAGGGCTCTTTTACAAAGGATCGGTGCTGGGTCAAAATCACTAGCGTCCGGTCATAGCCAGCCTCTTCTAACACATGCTCAACCGGCACCGAATCTGCAATCCCGCCATCCAAGTAGCTGCTTGCTCCAATCTGTACTGGCGGCGTCACAATGGGCAGCGAGGTTGATGCACGAACGATATTCAAATCGCTCACCGGGTCGTTAATAGGGAGATACTCAGCAGAGCCAAAAAGGATGTTAGTTACGGTACCAAATAGCTGCATGGGGTTGGCGCAAAATGCCTCAGCATCAAAGGGGTCAATATGATCCTGAACCTCTGTGAACATAAAGTCATAACCCACGATGCTCCCGCTCGTTAACAGCGAGCGCGCCCCAATGTAGCGAGGATCATTGCAAAACGCGATGCTAATACGATTTGATCGACCAATCTGGCGAGATTTTAGACTCATGCCAGCAAGCGTGCCAGCGCTCACGCCGTAGCAGGCATCAAACGCAAGGCCGTGCTCCATCAGCACATCAAGAACGCCTGAGCTGAACTGGATGCGATAGCTTCCGCCCTCAAGTACCAGGGCAATGCCGCCTGATCGGCGGGGCTCTGGGCTCTCTGTTTGCTGCTTGGGCTCGTTCATGCGCTTCCCTTTCGCAATGTATGCCAGCTCGTTTGAACTATCTGACTATACGCTCCCCATAATTCCTGCGCTTTTATGCTCACTCGCTGAGCGTTTCATGTCATGAGAAGCCGTATGTTCACACGTACGTGACGTATACCCCTTACTCACTCTTAGCTGAATCAGTTGCTCTCAATGCGTCATTTTCACATGTGCGTGCTGCGCATCCACAAAATATCTCCACATCAAACATGCTATAGTGAAATGTCCGTTCGGCCACGGGCTCGAGCATGTACCTTGACAGGTCGAGGTGGCATATGTGCCACACCGTCCAACCCTTACACAAGGGGGCGACTGGTTTCGACGCGATAGCTCTGAGAGAGGAAGCAGGCCGTGGTCTCCTCGCCACGTTAAACAGGGGTACCGTCAAATTGAATTGACAAGAATTCTTCTTTTGAGCCCCAGTTGGCTCTCGCTGCTTAATTTATAGCGGCGCGTCAAATCGGAGTTTTCCCCGGCTCCGTGGAGACGTCATTTCAGGGGAATGCTCTTGCGCACGTAATCGGTATGGTGCAGGCTAAGAACGAACCGGTTAGATCGTAGTGAGCGTGTCGTTGCGCGCGCGACGATCGAGATGAATACAACGACTGAGCCTGGAGATGCCAATCAGGGGGCTTTCGCGGACCGGAGTTCGATTCTCCGCGCCTCCACCACTCATTTCAGCAGGTCAGATGGGTTATCGCAGCTCAAATGACCTGTTTCTTTTCCTCTAGAAGAAATCGCATATACGTCGACGCCTCTATCGAGGCACCCTCGTTTCTCAGCTGGATTGAGGCTAAAAGCTCCCTCACTCTTTAGCCCTCTTATTATGCTAGACAAACAGGCGTCGAGAAATAAAAAAGCCGCTCGAAAGCGGCTTAAATCAGGGAGAAAATGGATAAGTGTTAACTAGGCAAGCCTAGGCTTTTTTAAAAAAGTTAATTGCAGCTTGTCTCGTCTCAAGTGGGTATATATGGCTAAAATCACGAGGCAATGAATAATTCTCCTGCTTTGCTTTATATTTCTCGTACTCACCTGGCTCAGCTTTCCGCAGGATGTCGTCATCGGTGTAGATCATAAACAAACCGCTCACATCCGGATAAAAGAAGCCCATTATATACTCACCAGGAGTGCATGCATCCTCGATTGTGGCGTAACGCCCATCCCTCATTATGACGTCATCGTATTCGCTATAGCGACCCATACTTGCACCTCAATCCTGCTGAAAAGCACCTAATCACCATCATGCCATAGCAGTCTTAAGGAGATCTGCACCAGATCTGTAACTTTCACCGGTGTCCTTGGCTATCATTTCTTCGGTTTCTCGAATTGCTTCTAGGCTTTCTACGCTAGGACGACGATAGTCAAGCGAAAGCGGAATAGCATTGGTGCTCACAATCTCAACAAAGAAAGCGCGCACGACTGATGACAGGTCTAGTCCGTAATCTTCCACCACTTTTGCAGCCTCACCCTTGAGCTCACTATCAATCCGTATCGTCAGACTACTGTTTGCCACGATACCTCCTTTGTCAACAATTGCACAGACAGTTTAGCACAGATGCACTAACAATGCCGGACATGTCAATTCCTATCCGTATCGCAATATGTTGCGCTCACTCTGAAACTATAAGAGCTAAACGGCAGGAATAGACTTGTCTTTTATGCCTCACCTGATGTGTACTATAGCGAGCAAAGCGTACATACAGATAACGGATATGTATCACTACGTGCGAAAACTAAAATCTTGCTCATGTATTACATTAAGAACGAAATCCAACCGCCTGTTTTCGTTGGCGGCATAAAGCTGATCCAAGGCTCATCGTCGACTAGCTCATGGTCAAACTTCAGCAAGCACGGGCACACCACCTCGATCGTCCGCACCCGTTATACCTATGTCTCGCAATCCATACCGGCACTGCTGCTTGGCGAGAACGCCGGCGCTATGCCTCCTTGCACGGCCGACGTTCTCACAAAAATGCTGCAGCGACTAGATTCCCTGCTGAGACACTCCATACTCAGCCTGCTCGGGAGTATAGCCCTCGAAGACCAGCTGATCGACAAGGGAGTCGTGAGAGAAGGACATCATATCGAGGTATTGAGCCGCCTGCTTCGATGCCTGCTCGTTCCAGTCTGCACCACAGTTCTCGGCGGCGTAATCGGAATCTTCTACGCTAAACTTCTCATGCTGCAACTGCTTGGACAGACCCGTCTGGGAGAACGGCTGCGTACTGAGATACTGTTTGGCCAGCTTGCACGCCTGCTCTCGCCAATCCGCACCGCAGTTGTCGGCAGCGAACACTGCGTCCTCCGTGCTGAACTTCTCGAACTCAAGCTGGGCAACCAGAGAGTCATGGGAGAAGGGTTGCACCGACAAGTACCGCATCGCCGTCTTATACGCCTGCTCCTGCAAGGCGGTCATAGCCGGGAGGTTTGCATCCTTACCACTCTTTCCACCCTGATCCGTTTGCTGCTTGACCGTCGGCGTAACGTCTGTTGAGCCCGTGGTCGCGGGCTCACCGTGCGAACATCAGGCAACGGCGATGGCTATGCTCACGGCAGCGAGACCCATAAAGATCTTCTTGCCCATTCCATCCCTTTTGACGCCATCCTTCTTAACGGTCTTTTCCATGTCCCAACTCCAATTCTCTCGGGGACTGATACCAAACAACTTTCCCTATGGCGCATACGGACTCGACTGGCAGTGCATCGGCCTTGCTGCGAAAACGATCAAAAACGACCGAACCTACACGGCAGGCGACCGCAGATCTCGCGCGGTCGAGCTCGACGTCACCCTATAGCAGCGCCTCACGTAACAGCTCATTGAAGCGCTTGGGATTACCTGTTCCTTTACTTGCCTTCATGCACTGACCAACCAAAAAGCCAATCACTTTCCCGTTGCCCTCACGCACTTGTTGCACCTGATCCGGAAATGCCGCAATTACGTCATCGACAAAACCCTGGAGTGCTCCGGCGTCACTCACCTGCCGCATGCCACGCTCATCTACAATCGCCTCAGGATCACGACCTTCTTTCGCCATCAGCTCAAAAACCTCGTGCGCCTGATTCGAGCTAATCGCATCCGTTGCAAGCAAATGTGCCAACGAAGCAACCTGGCTCGGCTTGATCCCCGATGCAGCAAGACTCGTCCCTGCTGCCTTTAGATAACCAGCAAGCTCATTGACTACGAGGTTTGCAACCGTCTGCGCCTCAGTGCTTCCCGCCTCTGCCGCCGCTTCAAAAAATGCCGAAACCTCAGGGTCGCCAGCAATCTGCTCCGCATCGGCGCGCTTGATTCCAAAACGTGCAATGAAACGATCCCGCTTTGCATCGGGCAGCTCAGGAATCTCTGCTGCACACGCGTCTACAAAGGCCTCATCTAAGACGAATGGTGCAAGATCTGGATCGGGGAACAAACGGTAATCGTCAGCAGTTTCTTTGGCTCGCATAGCCACCGTGCGTTTGCGCCCGGGCTCCCAGTGACGAGTTTCTTGACGAATGGTTCCTCCCGATTCCAACACCTCGGCCTGACGGCGAATCTCATATGCCAAACCATCGTGCAGCGACTTAAAGGAATTCAGATTCTTAAGCTCGGTCTTGGTACCAAGGGCGGTATCTCCCCGGCGGCGAAGCGATACATTCCCATCGCAGCGCATTGAGCCATGTTCCATCGAGCAGTCAGAAATCCCCAGGGTTAAAAAGATTCGCCGAAGTTTTTCCATAAAGAGACGAGCCTCTTCAGGAGTGCGCAGGTCGGGCTCGGTCACCAACTCAATCAGAGGTGTGCCGCAGCGGTTGTAATCAATCAGACTTTCCTGCGCCTCGGTGATCCGACCCTCTGCTCCTCCAACGTGGGTCATCTTTGCAGCATCTTCTTCCATATGGATGCGCAAAATTCTAATGGGAACCTGATAGCCCCCCGCATCCAATCGAGTGGGAACGCCTGCCGATGAAGCGTCAAATGGAGTGGCACCTACGATAGCTCCGGCATCCTCGCCTTCTGGAAGACCGGCTGCCATTTGCATAGAAAGGCCTTGGGCTCCTGCTTGCGCTGATGCGGCGCTTGCGGCTTGAGAATCTCCAAACGCAGATTCTGGGCGCTCAGCAGCACCAGGTCCTGTAACCTCGATCGTCAAACCTCCGTGCATGCAAAAAGCAACTGGCCCTTGCGTGGTTTGGAAGTTCTTAGCCATATCGGGATAAAAATAATGCTTGCGATAAAACATCGAACGGCGCTGGATTCTGCAACCACAGGCAAGACCAGCTTTTACGATACCCTGAATCGCACGCCGATTAGGAACCGGCAAAGCACCAGGTAGGCCAAGGCATACCGGACATACGTGCTCATTGGGTTCATCTTCATGCGAGAGCTTGCAGCCACAAAACATCTTTGTCTCAAGCGCGGTGAGCTCCGTGTGAATCTCAAGGCCAATCACGGCCTCCCAGTCTTGCAAAACTTCAGCAAGCTCTCTCATGAGAGCTCACCTCCCTTCTGGACCACAGTGGGAGCGGCGGACACGTCCGACGCAATCGGCGCGACGGGCACATCCGTCGTGGTGCACGTATCCGTCGTGGTGCATGCATCAGGCACAGAGCACGCGCCCGATGGAGAGCACGTGCCCGACGCAATCGGCGCGACGGGCAGCACCGAGTCAGATCCATCACGAACAAAGGCCTGCTCAACCACACGAGCAAAACGCAATAACTTAGCATCGGTAAACGCCGCTCCCTGCAGCTGAACTGCAACCGGCAGCTTCGTATCTTTTCCCAAGCCAACGGGGACACTCATGCCCGCATTGCCCGCAATATTGAGCGAGATCGTAAAAAGATCCGACAGATACATCTGAGTTGGATCTGAAAGCTCACCGAACCGAAAAGCTGTACGAGGAGCAGCAGGCATTAAAATGGCATCGACCTGGGCAAATGCAGCAGCATAGTCCTCAGTAATCAATGTCCGTGCTTTTTGAGCAGCAAAATAGTAACGATCATAAACACCGCTTGAGAGCAGATACGCTCCCAAAAGCTGGCGGCGTTTGACCTCCTCGCCAAAACCGTGCGCTCGCGAACGCGCACTTTGCTCGCCCAAGCTTGAACAACCCGGCTCCTGATAGCCATAGCGGATGCCATCAAAGCGAGCGAGATTAGAAAAGGCCTCTGCAGGACCGATAACATAATATGCAGCAATAGCCGCATCGAGATGTGGAAGCTCAATCTCAACCAGCTCAGCACCTGCATCCCTGAGTGCCCCTGCTGCTGCCTGCACCGCCTCACGCACCTCATCTGCCAGGCCTTGCGCCTCCATGAGCGCGGGAACAATGCCCACGCGCTTACCTGCTACACCTTCATTGAGACCAGCCGTAAAGCTCGCCTCAAAGGCGCGGCTCGTTCCATCCAAAGGATCTGCGCCGCCTGCCATTAAGGCATCCATAGCCAAAGCAACATCGAGCACCGTGCGACCAAAAGGCCCTACCTGGTCAAGCGAGCTACCAAAGGCCGTAACCCCATAGCGGCTCACCGCGCCATACGACGGCTTCATGCCAATAACGCCGCAAAGCGCTGCTGGCTGGCGAATCGATCCACCCGTGTCTGACCCAAGAGCCAGCGGGGTCTCCCCTGCCGCAACTGCTGCAGCTGAGCCACCAGAAGATCCGCCGGGCACGCGATCAGTATCCCAGGGATTTTTTGTGGGATGAAAGGCTGAACTTTCGGTAGATGAGCCAAAGGCAAACTCATCCATATTCGTTTTACCTACCGGAATACATCCTGCGGCAAGCATGCGATCTACGCAGGTAGCGGTATACGGACTCACATACGACTCGAGCATTTTTGAGGCGCAGGTGGTATGCGTACCCACCAGATTCATATTGTCCTTAATTGCCAAGGGCACACCCGCCAAAGGCGGCAAGGACTCACCTGCAGCACGGCGAGCATCAAGACGCTCAGCAGCAGCATAGGCAAGCTCAGGCGTTACTTCCAAAAAGGCACCAATGGCTGGCTCGCGAGCTTCAATGGCAGCCAAGGCAGCGCGGGTAACTTCTGTAGCGCTCAAGGCTCCAGTCTGCACACCTTCTGCAATCTGGGCGGCTGTAAGCTGATCTAATGTGGATGCAGAGCTCATCAGCCCTCCCCTCCCTCAGCCAAAATTGCCGGTACACGAAACATCCGGTCGCGAACTGAAGCGGCACCCGCCGTAGCTGTTTTAATATCTAAAGCGCGCTCGGCATCGAGCACATCCTCGCGCATAACATTTGCCAGCTCACCAATGGGATGGAAGGTAGGATCTACATCTTCTTGCGCATAAGCAAGCACAGGTTCAAGCATCTGCACTGCCTCGTTTAGATAGGCTGTCATCTGCTTAAGTTCATCGCCTTCCAAGGCAATGCGCGCATAGTCTGCAATGCCTACTACCTCTCGCTCTGTGAGTGCCATAGCGCTCCCTTCCGCCCTGCGGGCGTATTATTTGTCAATCAGAAGTATAGGTGGCAGCGCGGACATCGTCTTGCGCGGCATGCTTGGATACGCCGAATTAACGGGATACGACAAGCGTGTACGGAAAGCGTATACAAAAGCGTGCTAGCAGCCATCTGCCTCATAGTGCAACCGGCTCTGATCCCCCGCTTCAGCTGGGGCAATATCACGCGTAAGATAGCGTTTAGCCAGCCAACGCGCCATAGGCAGGTTTTGATCCAGATAGTTGCCGCATTCTTTTGCCGTAGCTCCAGGGATCTCGCCTTCAAAACTCGCTACAAACTCGAAAAGCTCGCGCACGAGCGGCAAGATTTCCGCACTGTGCACCTCGCCAAATACCGTAAGGTAAAAGCCCGTTCTACAACCCATGGGGCCAAAATACACAACCCGGCTCGCCCAAATGGGGTGATTTCGCAAAAACGTAGCACCCAAATGTTCGATCGTGTGAGCCTCGGCGGTGTTCATAACCGGCTCGCGATTCGGTGCAGTCAGGCGCAGATCAAAGGTGGTAACTACGGCCTTGCTCGCGGGATCAACATCGCGGCGCGATACATACACGCCAGGCATTAAGGCCAGATGATCAACGGTAAAGCTTGCGATTGTATCCATGGTAGGTATCAGCTACTCCTTCTTAATGAGACTTGGGATGATGTGAGCCTGCCTTGCTACGCGATTCTTTCATGCCGCGCAAAACCGCCTGACGAAGCTCTGGCATGCGCTCTTTATCCATGGGCGGCACGCCTGCAAGCGGATACTCAAGACCCATCTGCTTGTACTTTGGAATTCCCATCGTATGGTAGGGCAGCATTTCCAAACCAACGACATTCAGCCAAGGACCAATAAGCCTACCGAGTGCCTCGCATTCTTCAACCGAATCGGTAATTCCCGGAACCACCACATGGCGAATAACCGTTTTAATGCCGCGCGCAGCCAGATGAGCTCCAAAAGCGAGAATACGCTCGTTTGACTGGCCGGTCAGCTTGCGATGCCCCTCGGGATTGCTATGTTTGATATCCAGCAAGACCAGATCGGTCTCGGCAAGCACCGCGTCAAAGCGCTCGGGATGTGCGGGATCAAAGGCATAACCACAGCTATCGAGACAAGTGTGCACGCGGCCGCGCGGACGAGCGTGCATCGCGCGAAAGAGATCGGCAAGAAAAGCTGGCTGCAGCAAAGGTTCGCCGCCCGAAACCGTAATGCCTCCGGTTTTGTAAAATGCGCGGTTACTCTCGTAGAGGTCAATAAGATGCTCAACGCTTACCTGAGCACCAGCACGGACATCCCATGTATCGGGATTGTGGCAGTAGGCACAGCGCATGGGGCATCCTTGTGTGAACACCACAAAGCGGATGCCCGGACCATCGACGGTTCCCATTGTCTCAATGGAATGAATCCGCCCGAGGGTATACGCACTCTCACGCGCCCTCGGATCCTCTGTGAACACTACCTGAGCCATGCCATCTCCCAGCGACACGTGTGCTTCTGCTCTTAGAATCTCAGCTACCGCGCATGTACCTGTGAGTCTACCCTGTGATCTCGTGCTTTTTCTTAGCATACTCCATGGCGAGAGCATATGCGGCGATCGAGCATCTCACGGCATAGAACAAACCGCGTGTTTTGCAAGCACCGTGAATACTTGCTATTGAACTGTAAAAAATCAAAGCAAGAAAGGGATACCGAGGTACACACCCCGATATCCCTTTCAGCATAAGCAGGCTTAGAGCTACTGCACGGCACAGCCGCGCTTACCCGCACACGACATTATCATGTTTCCTACTCATGCCTCCGCTTCCGAACAACCGCCAACACACAGGCACTCACGCCAGCAAGACCACTTGTGCCCACAACAAGAAGCGCCATATCACCCGTTCGAGGAAGTGCTCGCGAGCGGGAGTGTCCACTGCCCTGCTTGTTACCTGAGCCGTTGCCTGAACCGTTGTCCGAGCCGTTTCCCGAGCCCTCGTCCGTGTTCTTGTCCGGCTTCTTGTTTGGGTCGTTACTCGGGTCGCTTCCTGGCTTCTTGTTTGGGTCGTTACTCGGGTCGCTTCCTGGCTTTTTGTCTGGGTCGTTACTCGTGCCGTCATCCGGCTTCTTGTTCGGGTCGCCGCTCGGATCATCATCCGTCGTATTGTCAGATGTAGCCTCAGGCTTCCAAGATGCCGTCAATTTCAAATCTTGAGTTACTGCCACACTGAAATCATAAGCAGTACCTGCGTCTGTCATCCAACCCTCAAAGGTATAGCTTTTGCGCACTGGCTTCTCAGGCTCTGTAAGCGTACTGCCCGAAGCCACCGAAACGGTCTGAACCATATCGTCATGGCCATAATCAAAGGTCACCTGCACGAGCTCTGATGGCTGCTTGGGCTTAAGTCCCGCTAAAGCTTGTGCCAGCGCTGCACTCACATCGTCAAACTCGCCACGCGTTGTCGTATACGCTCCGGCATCATGCTGTTTTGCCAAAGTATCAACCATCTGCTCTGCCGCTTTAAGCGCAGACTCAAGCGCAGCTACCGTATCTTCGGTATAGGTATCACGATTTTTGAGCGCTTCTTTTGCAGCAGCAATCTGAGCCTTAAGGGCTTCTACGCCATATACATCGCCCAGCTCAATCTTGCGTTTCCCAAGAATCTGGAGCTCAACCACGTGATTCTCTTTGCCAATACCGCCCTCATAGCCATTCATATACAGGCGCACATACCGAGCCTCAACCGGCGCAGACTCACCTGCAGCAAGAGAGCGACGCTGGCGAGATGCAGCGGTAATCGCCTGCGGCTGAGGTTGCGCTTGAGCCTGTGATCCAGCCTGCGCCTGTGGCTCGACTCCAAAGATTACCTTCCCATCAGGTGACTCATGATACAGAGTTGCTGTTGGTTGCTCGCCAAGCTTGAACACATCGGTCGCGCCTGAGTAATACAGCACCTGCTTATCTGCAAAGTCCGGCGTAGAGGACACCACCAAGGCCGTGGCATCATACATACGCGATCCGCCCCAATAACGCCAAAGCTTCACGGCATCAATGGTGCACGCATGTCCAAGGTCAATCTGAAGATACGCGGGCTGGCGATGAGCATCGTTGCCAAAAATGCCAAACCTACTCTCGCTTGAAGTATCCCCATCGCAGACCTTTGAAAGCGGAGAACCTGCGTTGTAGATGAGTGAAGGATCAGTCGTGCTTCCAGGCAACCACGCAGCTGTTGGCTCAAGGGCTGCAGCAAGATTTTTCGTTTCAACATTATCGGTTCCAGGAACCAGACCACGAAGCACTGCAAGGAGCTTTTGATACGCAGCTTGCTGATCCTCAGTATTTTTTGCAAGTGCAAAAGACGCCTCAGCCAACACCGCGTCAGCGCTGGTAGCCGTCCAGGAAGCCTTGGATGAATGATCGCGCATTCCTTCTACCTGCTTGATCAGATCTGCCAACGGCGAGGTGGGAACCTCGTCATATCCAAGTGCGCGATCAAACACCCGCGCTGAGGCTACCGAAGGAGAGCCTGCACATGAAATGGTAGCAGCGGCTAAGCTGTGATCACGAACCTTGTCCGCACGATAGGCTGAGCCGGCAATCTCTCCTCCCACATAGATCTTCAGCATGCCATTGTTTTCACGCACACCAGCTATGGTTGTGAGTCCTCCCACTGCCTGTTCAGAGACAGCCGAAACGCCATTGACGGTAAAGACCGCTCGTCCATCCCCATCGAGCGCGAGCGACCACTCCTCACCTTGGTGCATGAACACGGTATTCGGAACAACCTCATCAACCGAGGCGGTAGCAGTAAAGCCAACAGCTCCCTCAAGCCCTGCTACCTCGCCTGCTCCAGCGGCGGAAGCAGCATCAAAGGCGTACACCACACCACCCGTGTGGAAGCGCCGCTCGAACGATCCGGCCAAACGGTTGCCAGCGCTGTCAGATCCGGCAGTAGCACTGACCGAGATACGTTCCCCATGGGCAGGTGCACTCGCCAGCTCAAGATCAAAGGTCTTGAGATCTGCATAGGCGTGCGCGGACTTCAGCTCAGCCGATGTACCATCAACGGTAACCTCAAAGGTCGCACCGCTCACGTGCTCAGACGTCTGTACGCGCAGCACAGTATCGGAAAGTTGCTCTTGAGAAACAAGCGTCGGGGCATTCGTATCGCCCTTGCGGCTCAGGTGCCAAATCTGAGTCTCACCAGGCTGCAAGGTCATCTGTACCTCGTGACCTTGAGCGATCGTAGCAGGCGCAGCTGTGAGCCGAGCTCCCGCCTCCGCATAGCCGTGGTCGAGCACCACATGATAGGTTCCAGCTGTTGTACAGCCTACGCCAGCATCAAGACGGAAGCTGATGGTCTTTTCTGCATGAGCGGGATTGCGCATAGAAATAATGCCTTCATCGCCTGCATCATTAAAGCAAGCAAATCCATAGGCATGCTGCTCGCCTGTTCTAGCGCTTCGAGCACCCCCCAAACCATTGCTACCTGCGAGCGTGGCGGTTTTGGCAGGAGTGCCTCCAATAACCTTTGCATTGCGCAGCATAGAGAAGTTCTCTTCTTCCCACTTCAGGAAGTCTGCATTAACAAGATACTTTTCCGTATCAAAAATGGATGCTGAATAATACAGCTCCCAGAAGGCAGTTCCGCGCGTACCCTGCATAAAGAGGTAGTTGCGGAATTGTTCACCGGTCATTGAACTCGCAGAGATACCCGTATCCTCTTTGCCATAAATTGGATCGTGGTTGTAGATATTTGCGAGCGGGAACTGAAACTCGTGGTTCTTAATAAAGTCGTAGTACACACCATCACGATAGGTAAGCATGGAATTCATCTTGTCGGTAAACTCACCGGTGTTATAGCGCTCACCACGATCTGCATTGCACTGCATCCAAATGGAATTTGAGAATTGCAAATACCACGGGCTCGGATTGACATAGCAGGTTAGAGAAATCCAGAAAGCAGGGAGGTGCAACTCATCGGCACGATGCTGCACGTTTGAGAGCAAACGGCACCACTTTTCCCAAAGGTCAGTTACGTGGAAATATCCATGCGGTCCACCATACATGTGCTGATGCGCCTCATCATATCCAGCAACGCCCTCACCTACGCGGAACGCACCAAACTGAGCTTGATCGGCAAAACCGTCCCACTTCCAATAGCTCACGCCATATTTTTCCATCATATCGATGGCGAAGTGTTCAAAGTTCTTTACATAGCGCGTGTCTGCAACATCGATGGAGTTACCAGCCTTTGAGCCCTTATTGGCACGCGCAATAATGTCTGCGAGCGTGCTGTAATAGTTGTAACCGCCACGCGGGCCAATCCACACGCCAAAGCTCGAGCCAAGCTTTTTTACCAGTTTGGCAGAGTCATCAAGCGTGTAACCAAACTTACTATTGATCTCCCAAAATCCGGACTTATTCGATTCTTCCACCGGGCCGTTGCGTTCAATGTCAATACCCGAAGACATCGCGCCGGCGCTCGACCGATACTGATTCCACCCATCATCGACGACATAGTTGTCGAGCGGACGCACTCCTGTTGCGGAGAAATGCTTATCGATCTCGTGGAACGATTCGAGGATATTTTCATTGTTGATACGCATCATATTGTCGAACCAGGAGTTGTACTGAATACGGAACTCACTCGGCTCAGAAATGCTTTTGATATAGGAGAAGAAGTCGATCTGGATCACGTTCATATCAAGCGACGATGCATGCGTTGCTCCGCACACGGTCTGCCAGGACACATAGGCACCCTGATCGTTAAGTCCCGTGTACGTTGCTTCATGATCTCGCCGGAAATCTTTGAAGTTTTTACCGCACCAATAGCGCGCTCGGCCAAGCGTGTCCTCAATTTGCGTATCGGCTGCGGGGAACTCAGATCCTAAAAACATGCCATTCGCATAGATGGGCTGACCCAAAATGGACTTTTCCATGTCCATCTGAACTACGCCACCAGCATTGGTAGGAATCGTCCACCGATGAGCAGCATCTACGCCTGACAGATCAAGGTGCTCTCCATCGATATAGTTGAAGCGAATATCTTCATCTTCAGACTTGACTTCAATCCACTTCCGCATGAAGTGGTCACCGTCATACATCACAACTTTTTCGGTAACCGTTGCCTGTCCACTGCCGAATTGCACCGGCTCAAAGGTGAACGATACAAGCTTGCCGGTTTTGTTCACGCCTTTGATCGTGGCAGACGTCTCTTCTGTCTTAGGTGCGCCAGCAAGCGTGAGTTCAGAGGTTTTAATCTGCGGCTGATTTGTGGTTGGAACCGAAGTAAATGCCTCACGGAACAGGTCAATCCCCGCTCCAGCTGCAAAAGGACCGCCCTGCCCCTTTGTGACCACCGCTGCAATATAGCGTTTGGTACAAGGCTTGCTGAGAGCAAAATAGCACCATTTAGATCCTGCTGCCTCGCCTGTCCCATACATGCCAACATAGCTCACCCGAAACGTAGTAGATCCATCAGGTGCTGTAAGGCGGCTCGACTCACGTTCGAGCTGATCAGGATCATCTGCCGCGCGCAGCTCAAACTCAAGCCAATTGCCATTATTGGGATTTGGACGAGGGAGATAGCCGAACGTCTGGAAGGAATCAGTTGCCGACTTGCGGTCAATCATAGCAATGACCGGCAGTTGATTGGCCGGTCCGTCTCCTTGGCCATAGTTTGAGTGCCAGAAGGTATTGGGGTCACCATCAAGCAAGGCAGGAGCGCCACCAGCATCTCCACCCTGAGTTGAGCTTGAAGAAACCTGTGCTGTCCACATACCAGACGTGTCTGCACGCTCAATGACCGACCGGCCTTCTGCATCACGAATATCAAGCTCGGCAATATTTGCAAAGCGACCCTTCTTTGCTGCCTCCCAAAAATGCGAGTCAGTAACAAGTAGGCGAATCTTTGCAGCAGAAAGATCTGACGTGAGCGTAAGGGTTTGCGCTCCAGCCTGGACACCTCCTGGCAATGTAAACGCTTGGACATCTTCCCATGCAGAGCCAGTCCAACGCTGGAGCGTAAGCGCGAGGATCTGGCCGGTGCACTCATACGATCCGTTGTACACACGAGGCGTTATTGCGAGTGTTTTGATTTGCTTCTCTGTATGAAAATCAATGTCAAAGTATGGATGACCGTCTGCTACCTCAGCAGAAGACCAGTAAGTTGTAGGATCGCCATCAATCGCATTGATTGCTGCCGCTGGCTCGTTGGGCATTACGCTCACAGCGCTTACCTCTGTAGCCGTGCCAGGACGGGGCTTGACGCTTGTGAGGGGCGTCTGAGGCTCGAGCCGCTTTGCCTCAAGCATGCCATCGATAACAAACTCTTCGGAGTCGGCACCTGGAATAATTTCAGTAGCACCCAGCCCATTTACGAGCTTAGTTGTTTTGAGCTTTCCTCCCGTGAGTCTAAAGGTTCGGCTTAAAGCACGATTTCCAATGGTAAGCGACTCTGCCGTAGAGGAAACGGACACGCTCCCGTATCCCTCTCCGTTCTCAGCCCATGCCGCCGGCGGCACCATCAGCGCGATGCTCGCCATCATAACTGAAAGCGCTATCGAAAACGCCGCAACTACTGAGCCCTTTCTCATACACTCCTCCTTCTGCCTGAACGTACTGCGAAAGCCAAGCCTCTTCTCATGTGCACTTCCTTCTTCCGTGCTGCGGGATCAACTGGTATCACGTGATGCACCACTCACTGCATACCTGGATGGAGGAAGCATAGGGATGGTCGTTTTCTGCGAAAAGGACGAGTGCGCCCAACGGTGTGCCTGGAGCCGTAGGCGGTATCAAGTGGTATCAACCACGATACTTCTTTACCGCCTGGTACCTGTATAAATAACCAATTGGTATGAGTCAAACTTGATAGTACGTGCTGAGCTGTGAGGGCACCTGAAACCTTACCCTGGGAGAAAACTCTCGGGTGGGATTTTCATGAGTGACCTGCTCCCCAAGTGTTACGTTAATTAAATCCGTATCACCTGTGTTACGATGCTCGTCATCCTGAATGCGTGGCATCACAAACGAGGAGGCTTCATGCGTAAAACAACGCTTCCAATCGAGCGGGGTTTTACATATACGCCTAGCAATGTAGCTATGAGCTGCGGAATAGTTCCACGTATCATTGCCGCCAAAAAGACACGGTTATATTGGTGCGACCTACGCAATCAAGGTAGGCAACTTGCTCGCTTGCAAAGCGCGATTCAAAGAAACCAGCGTTCGATATGTCTGTAAAAACGACTGACTTCATCAAAGGCGATATGACAACAAGCGTCATTCGCTTTGCCTTTCCCCTCCTCTGCGCCAACTTGGTGCAGCTTTTATACTCTGCAGCTGATGCGCTATTTGCCGGAAACATGGTCGGCACCGCAGGTATTGCCGCTATTGGTGCATCATCTCTTGTGGTTACGTGCGTAATTAGCTTTTTGGCGGGTTTTTCAGTCGGGGTTAATGTCCTTGTTGCTTCAAAATTTGGGGCTCAAGATACCGAAGCGCTTAACAGGGCATTTTCCATTTCTATGCTGCTTGCTCTCTTGCTGGGTGTACTCTTTTGCATAGCAGGAATCGCCTGGTCAGATGAGCTGATAAACCTCATGGCGGTTCCCGCCTCTGTTCGAGCCGATGCCCTCTCCTACGTTCGCATTTATTTCTGCTCACTTCCCTTTATTGCTCTTTACGACAATGTTGCATCTTGTTTGCGTGGTGTCGGGGATTCTAAAACACCTTTGTACGCTCAGATTGTAGGCGGAATCGTAAATGTTGCCCTCGATGCCTATGCGCTTGGGGTTTTAGATCTTGGTATTGATGGTGTAGCTTGGGCATCATGCTTCTCACAAGGAGTCGCGTTTCTTATTGCTCATTTCCGTGCTCGGAAGTTACTCGAATGGCATTTTTCTGGCTCGTCGCCTCGGTCGATATTCAAAATCGTACGAAGTATTTTTGCTGTTGGTTTCCCTGTTGCCATCCAAGCCTTATGCGTCACGCTTTCCAATACTTTGATCCAAATGGCAATTAATGCAACAGGTGAAACAAACGTTGCGGCATTTACTGCCTATTTCAAAATTGAAATGCTTATCTATGCACCGCTCGTAGCCTTAGGGCAAACAACTACCGTGCTAGCTGCACAAAACATAGGAGCTCAACATCACTGGCGTGTGCACCTTGGTGTTCGCCGCTGTATTTTGTTTGGCACGATCTTTGCCGCCATCGCAGCTGCCTTGCTGCTTGTTTTTAGATTTCCGGTCGTGGCGCTGTTCGATCAGAATGCCGAGGTTGTTGCAGCTGGTGGACTGGTTATGATGACCACCTTCCCGTTTTACTGGATTTACACCTTTATCGAAGTGTATGCGGGAGTGTGCCGAGGAATTGGCAAGGCAAAGGAAGCAACCATGATCTCTTTGTTATGCTTCGTTGCTATGCGCTTGGCACTTTTAACGCTCGCCCAGCACCTTGGGTTTGGACTCAGAGGTATTGCTGCCATCTACCCCATGACCTGGGTAAGCACGGCGCTCTTGCTCGGAATCTACTACTATAAATTTGCACACAAGAAACTGCATCCTGCCCCTCATAAGCAGCGAGTAGTGAGTAGTGAGTAGTGAGTAAAGGATAAAGGGTGTTGGCTTGCGTGGCCCTCGATTGTCGAGCATGGGAGGGGCGAACCCGTCCTCTCTCCAAGGGCGCAAGGGTGCCTCTAGCTCTTGATCTTAAACTTTTCTACACTCATCTTTTACAGTACAAAAACAGTAAATGAACCTATCTAGCTGGTAAAAGACGGCTCAATTCTCTGACATTCTTTGTATGAGAATCTGCTAGCTTTTGGCTTTCTCACTTGCCCCATGTTCTCACCTGTCCCATGATCTATCTGATCTGAGCCTTAGTAGGTGCCTGTTTGGCGAGGTCAACGCCCACTACATATCCTAGCTGATCGGTAAGCTCGGTTCGGTAGCCAGGTTTAGCTCTTATAGTTTCAGAGTTAGCGCAACATGTTGCGCTAAGGTTGGGAATTAACGCCGATCTGAAAGATTTACCGTTCCATCATCGAAGCGTGGAATCTCAAAGCTCTTAGCACTTAGGTGATCTAAACTGTCCATAGGCGATCTTTTCCTTTCTTTGGATCTTGTGCTGTTAACTAAAGATTCTAGGCGAAGGTCGCTTCCTTCTTATCAGTCCGAAGTGGCTTTTGCATCGACTTTTGAGACGTGATCTGAAGATAACTGTCGTGCGTGTAGGCGTATATGGAAGACGTTACAAGCACATCGACAAGACAAAAGTACAAGGTAGGCAGTGACTATAATGACCAGCACACAATTCACTTGGATTGGCTTTTATGAAGAGTTGGCAGACAAACTGTTAACCTATCGAAGCAGGCGCAATGTCCTGATAAACAAACTAACATCCGTCTATGAATCGATTGGAATGCAGCTGCCCAAGCTCGAGGCGGATGAGCTGCGCGATATTGATCCGTTCACCGTCTTCGGCCTCTTTAACAAGGGCATCAAGGACGCAAGCCGGCAGAAGATCATTGCAGGCATCGCCGAGGCATTCGACGTCGAGGCAGAGCAGCCCAAAGACTTCGAGGGCATCCCCGTGCTCAACAACCTCAACGCGACCTTCTATGCCTTCGCCGATGACGACCGGCGCGGCGAGCACGACATCGACAATCTCTGGCGCGTGCTCGAGGCCGAGATTGTACTTGCTGGCGAGGACAGCAAAGAGAACCGGAAAAGCTTCGTCGAGGCCTTCGATGATACTGTCACCCAATTCGGACTTGGCTGGAAGCTCACTATGGGTCTCTTCTGGACGAGGCCATGCAGTTTCATCAGCTTGGACTCGCGCAACCGCTGGTTCATGGCTGACGTGGCAAAAACTGGTGCCACTATCGCCAGTGCAGTACCGAAGGAGAAGGACTCGCCGATTCACGACGGAGAACGCTATCTCGCCATTTGCGACACTATCAAGTCGAAGCTCGCAAGCGTTGAATGCCCGTATACAGACCTCCCCTCACTGACGGCTGCCGCCTTCGTAGAGTCTGAGCGCGTCAATCAGGAGAGAAAGGCCGCCGAGAAGTTAGCGGCCGAAAAGGCTGAGGAAAACGCCCTCGGAGACGAGGGGGGTCAGAACCACGCGCTACTGGACCTACTCCCCGGGAGACGGTGCCGCGAGATGGGACGACTTCTACGCACGCGGCGTGATGGGCATTGGCTGGAGCAAGCTCGGCAACGTCGAGCAATACGCCAGCAAGGAAGACATCCGCAAGAGCCTGCGCACCCTGTACAGGAGCAAATATTCACAGAAGAACTGTGCGCTTGCGCTCTGGCAATTCCTGCACGAGCTGAAGCCGGGCGACGTCATCTTTGCGAAGCGAGGGCTGAACGAGATTCTTGGACGAGGCGTTGTAGAGGGAAGCTACGAGTTCGACAAGAACGACGACTCCTACCCAAACATCCGCAGAGTTCGCTGGACGCACAATGGTGAGTGGTACAGCGAGTGCCTCCTCGCCACGAAGCCTCTGACGGACATTACAGCTTATCCCGATCTCGTCGCACATCTCAACTCGTTCTTCGAGGACGAGGGCAGCGATCTCGAGGAGGATGCGGGACAAATCGAATATCCCGCGTACACGCCCGAGGACTTCCTCTCGGAAGTCTATATGGATGCCGAGCGCTACAGAACCCTCGTCAATGTCCTGCGCGCGAAGAAAAACATCATCTTGCAGGGTGCTCCAGGCGTGGGCAAGACCTTCGCCGCCAAGCGCCTCGCCTACTCCATGATGGGCGCGAAGGATGCCGAACGCGTAATGATGGTGCAGTTCCACCAGAGCTACAGCTACGAGGACTTCATAGAGGGGTTCCGCCCGAACGCACAGGGCTTCGACCTCGAGAAAGGCGCATTCTATAGCTTCTGCAAGAAGGCGCAGGACGATTCGGACAACGACTACTTCTTCATCATAGACGAGATTAATCGCGGAAACCTCTCGAAGATCTTCGGGGAGCTGTTCATGCTCATCGAGAACGACAAGCGCGGATCCAGAAACACACTGCAGCTGCTCTATTCGCATGAACTGTTCTACGTTCCGAGCAACGTCTACCTCATAGGCATGATGAACACGGCGGATCGCTCGCTCGCAATGCTCGACTACGCTCTGCGCCGCCGCTTCGCGTTCTTCAACCTTCTCCCAGCTTTCGACACGGAGAGCTTCGCCGCGTACCAAAAGGGGCTTGCCAGCAAAAAGTTCGACCGGCTCGTCGCCTGCATCGTGAAACTGAATGAGGCGATCGCGTCCGACGAGTCGCTCGGTAACGGCTTTTGCATCGGACACAGCTACTTCTGCCGCATATCCTCGGACGACGTAATAGACGGGAAACTCTCGGAAATTATCGACTACGAGCTCGTGCCGATGCTGTGCGAGTACTGGTTCGATGAGCCTTCAAAGGTCGACGAGTGGGCCGATAAACTGCGCAGGTCTATCCAGTGATTCGGATTCAGAACCTCTACCACATGCTCGCCTACGCGTTCCAGACGCTGCAAGGGCAAAGCTACCGCGACATTGCTGTCGAGGAGTTCGATAACACCGCCGACCTCCTCGCAGAGATACTGACGCGTGGCGTAAGCCTGCAGGTCAAGCGCGGCCTTGGCCGGGAGTACGTCCACCTCGAGGAGGCGCTCTCCTCTCCGAGAGGGAAGATAGAACTATCCGAGTCATTGAAGACGCGCTCGATTCTGCGCAGGCAGCTGGTCTGCAGCTACGACGAATTCAGTACGAACACGCGCATGAACGGCATCCTCAAGGCGACAATCGCGCTCCTGGTTCGCTCGGACATTAGCAAGACGCGCAAGAAGGCACTTAGCCGGCTACTTCCGTACTTCGCGGACGTGGATGGCGTGGATCTCTCGTGCGAGGACTGGAACATACGCTTCGACCGGAACAACCAGACCTACCGCATGCTCATGAACGTATGCTGGCTTGTCGTGAAGGGTCTTCTCCAAACGCGGGCGAACGGGAGCCTCCACATGATGGACTTCCTCGATGATCAGCGCATGAGCCGCCTGTACGAGAAATTTGTCCTCGAGTACTACAGGTGCGAACATCCAGAGCTTTCCGTAGGGGCACCGTACATCAGCTGGGCTCTCGACGACGGCTTCGACGACATGCTCCCCGCCATGCACACCGACATAACGCTCGCGCGAGGAAGCACCGTTCTCATCATCGACACTAAGTACTACAACAATACGACGCAACAGCAGTTCGACAAGCGCAGCGTCCACTCGGACAATCTGTACCAGATCTTCACTTACGTGAAGAACAAGGAGGCGGAGTTCGCTAACACTCCCAAGTCGCACAGCGTGTCGGGCATGCTGCTCTATGCTAAGACGGACGAGGAGATTCAGCCTGACGGCGTGTATCAGATGAGCGGCAACCAGATCAGCGTGAGGACGCTGGATCTCAACCGGAAATTCTCAGAAATCGCCGCTCAGCTTGATGAGATTGCAAACGCGCATTTCTCGAAAGAAGTGGCTGGCATTTAAGAGCCTGACGAAACACCTACCTGCAATTGAGAAAGCCGAGGAATACGGCGACTGAGTCGTCGACCAAGTGAGTAAGGGAGCCATGGACGATCCGATCCAGATGCCATACGCGGACTACGGAATGACGGTCGCTGACGTCGGACAGACAATCCGCTCCTTAGCCTACAAGCACCCGGAATACGAACTCACGCATTACGGCGACATACTCGAACGCAAAGGGCTCAACTGGGATGATCAGGTAATGTCCGAGGCTGGTACGTCGGAACTCGACGGCAAGGCAGCGATGGAACTTCTGCTGAGAGTTGTAAGGGTATAGCGATTTTGAGACGGGATCTTACTTGAATCCTTCGAGGATGGGAGCATGAGAAAGTCTCTTTTGAGATTGAGCGAGATTGACAAGCAGGATAGGAGTGAAGGGCGACATGGACAAAGATGATGCCATTGCAAAGCTTGAATCATTAATCAAGGAGGGCGAGAGTGTTCTTGCAACTTCACACCATATCGAAGGTGTGCTCGGAGCTCCTTATGTTAATTCGGAGTTATATAGTCCCTGGAGAGCAAAGGCGTCCATTGCTCTCCATGAGTTACTCCCTGAGTCTCAGCAGGATGCAATGAAGGATCTCGAAAAGAAGGCGAACGACCACACCGGGATTGCACGGCAATGGCAAGGACTTCTCCAGGGGACTTTGAAGGGAATACAGCAAGGCTTTATCGTCCTCGAAAGGTCGGACGATGACGCTGCCGACAACGTCATCGAGCAGATATTGAACAGATTCCCCGACGTGGTCAATTCCATCAACAGGAGGCATGCAAACAGGGACGGCTATGAAATCACTGATGAATACGACGTACAGGATTTGCTCAGATCCATCTGCTTAGCCTACTTCGACGATATACGCGATGAAGAAGCTGTGCCTAGTTTCGCCGGAAAGAACTCGCGCATCGACCTCTTCCTCAAAGAGGAGGCACGCTTCATTGAAGTGAAAATGACTCGTGATGGCCTACGTGACAAGAGGCTTGGCGAGGAATTGAGCATCGACATCCCCCGGTACAAAGAACATCCGGGATGCGAGCGGCTGTTCTGCTTCATCTACGACCCAGGCAGACTTGTCCGCAACCCAACCGGTCTCAAGCGCGACCTGGAGAAGATAATCCCTGGGTTCGTTACCGTCATCATCGCGCGCTAGACAGAGCAAGTAACCTTGAAAGCCAAAGCCCCCGGGAGCAAAGCCCCGAGGGCATTCTGCACTTAGAGTGCGCCAAGCGCGTTGAGGTGGTACCGGAGAAGTACCTCGCCCTCACCGACGATGAATATGCTCACGACGTCGAACCTGATCAGGATGTCCTCGGAGTCCAGGTGCTCGGCGAGGTAGGCCGCCGCCAACCGTTCGAGTGCCGCGCAATCCGCGTCCTCCTCGGGGAACCCCTCGCCGCCGTTCTGCGTGGTCTGGCAATGGACGAAGACTAGGTCGCCCTCGTCACGGGCAATGAAGTCAGCGACGGTGCCGCGTGCACTCAACCCCCCCCCTCCAGAATCTCGAAGCGTCTGCGCTCGAGATAGACCCTGATGCCCTTCTTGATCCTGGTGCCGGTGACCTCCATGATGGCCTCCTTAGCTCCCAGCCCGCCCCGATGGCGCGCCTTGTGGCTCGTATGGATCACGTCCCAAACGTTGGTGTAATAACCACTTTAGGTTGAAAAGAAGGAAGCGACCTTCGCCTAGAATCTTTAGCTAACAGCACAAGATTCGAAAGAAAGGAAAAGGTCGCCTATGGACAGTTTAGATCACCTGAGCGCTCAGAGCTTCGAGATTCCACGCTTCGATGATGGAATGGTCAATCTTTCAGAGCTCATACGCACCATGGCAGAGTCACTCGTGAACGAGATTATGGATGCTCAAGCGGAGGATGCTTGCGCTGAGGGCAATCAGCGCACCGCACTCTGCGAGCTCTAGAGGCTTCAGAGCCAGAAACTTCGGCGTCTCTCGGCTCCGCCGGGCGGGCTTATCTGCCGATGCAAAATTCCGTTCGATTCCAGATTGATGTCGAGTCTGAGATGCAAGATAGGGTTTTCCGAAGAGACCGAAGACGCTCTTGCCTCGCTTTTTTCTTCTTGGCCGCCTCTTCTCGAGATTGCCCTTGACGCTCATCGTGCTCGGAGGCAGATCTGTGCCGAACGCCCTCTTCGTGTTTGTCCTGCTCCAAAACAAGCCTCGTTTTGCCGTCGGGTAGTTTAACTGCTGATAGTATTTTAGCAGCAGCTATTTTATTCATTTCTATCATGTTCGGCAGGAGACATAAATGAAGCCGTTTCACGTAGTTTTGGCAGCCGTTATAGCGTTGATATCCCTTGTTCTAGTCGCGAGCAGTATCGGCATCATCCATATCAGGCTTTAGTCCGTCATCGAATCCAACACGCCTATTGCCATTCTTGCCTTCGGGTAGCCGAGCGCGCGGAGCGTGCGCGCGAGGCGTCGAGGGCCCACAGCCAGAGCCTCGGCCAGGACCGCGGGTCGCGCCAGATCGAGGGGCCCGAGAGATGAGGTGGCAGGCGGCGGCCGCGCTGGCCGCAGCGGCGTTCGGCGCGGGAGACTTCGCGGCCGCAGCCCTCGCGGCGTCGGGCGCGAACCCGATCATCGACCCGGAGGCCGCCATGTCGGCGATCCCGGCGGCGCTTCGCGCGGGACGCGTATTCTCAACGGAGGCGCTGCCCCTGTGCGAGGGAACCGTCTGCGCATGCGCTGCTCTTGTCGCCTGGGCGCGTTCTTTGGGACCCAAGGGCGCCCGTCGCGACGGCGAGGAGCACGGGAGCTCCAGGTGGGCCACGCGTAAGGACATCGCGCCCTTCGGCGACGCCAAGGACCCCGACAACAACAACATCCTCACCGACAACGCGCGCATCCGCCTCGTAAGCCACAGATTCAGCCTCTTCCACCGACACCAACGACAACGTACTCGTGGCGGGTGACCCGGGCACCGACAAGACGCGCTACTACGTCAAACCGAACCTCCTGCAGGCCAACACTAGCTTCTTCGTGACCGACCCGAATGGCACGCTCATCCGCGAGATAGGCGGCGCGGTCGCGCGGCTCAGCTACGAGATCCGCGCGTTCGACACCATCGACTTCTCGCGCTCCATGCGCTTCAACCCCATAGCCTACATACGCGACGAGGCGGGGCCATCTGCTTCGCCCGCAGCATCGTCGCCAACACCGAGGACGAGGCCGACCACCAGGGCGACCCCTACTGGGAAAAGGTCGAGCGGCTGGTCTACACCGCGCTCACGGCGCGAGCTTCTCCATCGTTAACGAGACCGGCCGGTACGTGCTGGTCGGCGGCGAGGTGGTTCTCCATGCGAAACGGCTACGGTGCTGCGCGACACGTCCGTCGAAAGAAGGAGGACAGCTGATGATGGACATCAACGAGAAGGACGAGCGTCGTGAGCCGATCGATGCGGTGGCAGATGCAGGAAGGCTGGCGAGGGGGCTGGACCAGCTGCTTGAGTCGCTGGCGCACGCCAACCAGCTGGACCCGCTCGACGTCGAGGGGATCCTGGCTCTGAGGTCGATAAGCCATAGGTGTGCCGAGCGCATCGGCGACGCCGCGCACATCCTGGAAGCGCAGAACGAGATCCTCTACGCCGAGGAGCGAGCGGCGAACCAAAACCGTCGCGAGGGCTAAGCGGCCGAACCCTCCGTTCGCGCCGCCGTCACTGCCCGCATAGAGACTACGCGAACCGAACATCTAACTGATTAGGGGCTACCCGACCAAAGAATCGGCGCGCTTCAAACCGAAAGACGTCACGGGCAACATCGTAACCTCACTGGTTCCGATGGGCTGCCCTATGAGAAACGAGCAGACGGCAAGGGCGAGGCGAAGTGCATCGCCGGTGAGGTGCCGTTTGAGTTGCCCAAGGGATGGGCCTGGGCCCGCGTATGCTCTCTCGTCTCCAAGCTTGGATCAGGAAGTACTCCTCGCGGCGGTCAGCGAGTTTACGTTGCATCTGGCATCCCCTTTATTAGGTCTCAAAACGTCTATAACGATGGGCTTCGGCTGGAAGATGTTGCCTACATTGACGAAGCTACGAATAAGTCAAAATCAGGAAGTATTGTTTGCGGCATGGATCTGTTGCTTAATATCACAGGTGGATCAATCGGCCGTTGCGCAATGGTTCCGAGCGACTTTCCAGGAGCTAACGTAAATCAGCATGTAATGATTATTAGACTGATCGAGCCGAGTCTATGCCGCTTCGTCCATGCTTTTGTCACATCGTCTTTCACGCAGGCGCTGATACTCGGAAAACAGCTTGGTTCAGGGCGCGGTGGTTTAAGTGCTGAAACTTTCTCGACTTTCCTTATTCCCGTCCCGCCCCTCGCCGAGCAGCGCCGCATCGTCGACGCCCTCGGCAAATACCTGGCGCTCGTCGACGGGATCGAGCGAGACCGGGCGGAACTCGACGTCCTGCTCGCGCAACTCAAGTCGAAGGTGCTCGACCTCGCCGTCCGCAGCGAGCTCACTGAGCGCGATCAGAAAGACGAGCCCGCAAGCGAGCTTCTCGCACGCATCCGCGAGGAGAAGCTCGCCATGGTGGGGCGCGGCGAGCTCAAGTCTAAGGACGTCAAAAACGACACCGTTATCTTCACCGGTTCCGATGGCCTGCGCTATGAGAAGCCCGCCGACGGCAAGGGCGGGGCGAAGTGCATCGAGGGCGAGATCCCATTCGAGATTCCCGAGGGGTGGAGCTGGTGCCGCCTACTTACCCCTGTCGCGCTTGACCCGAAGAATGATGCTGATGACGAAACACCGGCCAGCTTTCTGCCGATGGCAGCGATCGAAGAAGGCTTTCGCAATCAATATCATCCTGAGGTGCGGCGATGGAAAGAAATCAAGAAAGGCTTTACTCAGTTCGCCGACGGTGATGTCGTATTCGCTAAGATCTCGCCGTGCTTTGAGAACGGCAAATACTTCATTGCTTCCTGTCTTGAGAATGGTGTTGGAGCTGGAACAACAGAACTGTATGTCCTACGCTCGCCATCAAAAGGCCTATACAGTAAGTATCTTTTCTATTTCCTTGCCTCGAACTATTTCACTGGAGACGCCAAGAAGACCTTTATGGGCTCGGTTGGTCAGCAGCGCATCAAAAAAGACTATCTTGAAAGGATGCTGCTTCCTGTCCCACCCCTTGGCGAGCAGCGCCGTATCGTCGAAAGAATCGAAGAGGTATTCAATCTACTCGATTAGCTGCTTTCATTGCATAGTCGAAAGGAGACATGCAATGAAAGACTTTGAAGAGTACTTGCAAGCGCAGGAGTATGCGGCGAACACAATCACTTCGTACCTGTTTGCCGCAAAGCAGCTCGAGCAGAATGCGTTGCCCATCACAAACCAGTCGCTGCTTGAACACAAGGAGTGGCTGGTTTCGTCGTTTGCGCCCAAGACTGCGAATAACCGAATTGGCGCCATTAACGTCTACTTGGACTTTCTCGAATACAACGGGATACGTCTGAAGGGCGTTAAAGTCCAGCAAAAACCTTTCTTGAATAATGTGATTTCAAACGATGAATACTACCGTCTTCGCGACGGGCTCACACGAGACGAGGACTGGTTCTGGTACTTTGTTGTACGCTTTCTCGCCTGCACGGGTGCCAGAGTAAGCGAACTGCGCAAGTTCGAGCATGTGCATCTTATAGCAGGTCATATGGATGTCATTTCAAAAGGACAGAAGCTGCGTCGCGTCTATATTCCTGCGGGCCTTCAAGCGGAGGCGCTCAATTGGTGCGCTCGCGAAGGTAAGGCGGAAGGCGTGCTATTTGGCAACCGCTCGGCGATAACTAGCCGTGGTATAGCGCTCGGCCTAAAGCGTGCAGCCGAGCGCTATGGCGTAAACCCCGACGTTGTATACCCGCATTCATTCCGGCATCTATTTGCCAAGAACTTTATAGTCAAGAACCCCGATATCGCCTTTCTTGCCGATTTGATGGGCCATGAGAGCATCGAGACGACGCGAATATACCTGCGGCGCACTGCCACCGAGCAGCGCGCCGCAGTTGATGAGGCTATAGACTGGTAGCAGAGGTTACTGCTTCTATGGCTCTAACAATGCGCCGCTGCTCGGCTAGAGGCGGGACCGGAACGAGGGCCTTAAGTAAAACTCCTCGCTCAATGCCGGGGATAAAACCCTTGGCTTTTCTTCTAATTGTTTCAACATGCCAGGCAAGCACCTGCTGGAGATAGAGTTTGTCAACTCCGCGATAAGGGTTGATGGCCATGACCTGACGCGCAATGTGCGCGGAGGCAAACTTATTGATTGCCATCTTTCCAACAGTTCCCTTGCAGGTAAATAGTAGATCGCCGCGATGGGAGATGCGTTTCGGCTTATCGGTCCAGCGGTTCTCAATTAAAGAACCGTTTTCAAAATTTGATGCTCCTGTGATGTAGGGAATACCGTTGTGCTCCGAGTTGTAGTCGGCTTTTGCCAAATCGATTCCGGATGTGAGCTGAATCAGACGTTCCATGCGGCTCCAGCTCCACCCCTCGGGCACCTCGAACGGGATTTCCTTCTCGATGCACTTCGCCCCGCCCTTGCCGTCGGCGGGCTTCTCATAGCGCAGGCCATCGGAACCGGTGAAGATAACGGTGTCGTTTTTGACGTCCTTAGACTTGAGCTCGCCGCGCCCCACCATGGCGAGCTTCTCCTCGCGGATGCGTGCGAGAAGCTCGCTTGCGGGCTCGTCTTTCTGATCGCGCTCAGTGAGCTCGCTGCGGACGGCGAGGTCGAGCACCTTCGACTTGAGTTGCGCGAGCAGGACGTCGAGTTCCGCCCGGTCTCGCTCGATCCCGTCGACGAGCGCCAGGTATTTGCCGAGGGCGTCGACGATGCGGCGCTGCTCGGCGAGGGGCGGGACGGGAATCAGGAGGTTGGAAACAACGCTCTGGTTTAGATTGGGCTGATTACCTCCCTGAGCTTTTTCACGGAGCGCATCATAGCTGTTCTCGTAGCAAATTTTGATATAGCTCTGGAGACAGCCTTTTTCGATCTTTCTTAAAACAGCACACGCCTGATTTGTTGCGGCGTCAATACGCAATGTAGCAACAGACCCCCGCGTTTTTCCCTCGCCATACATTGCAACAACAAGAGATTCGACAGGATAAACAACACAATTTGTTTCGCGAAGTGCAAGTTCGGTTATATAACCATCCGGTTCAATAATGACCCCTTTTGTAGCCGAGCCACTCGTTATCCACGGAATCGTGCCATTTTCGTAATAGGCTTTGTTTGCCTTAAGGGGCGTTGCTCCTGTTCCTACTGGACAAACAGCGTTTACCCTTGTCCAGCTCCATCCCTCGGGGAGATCGAAAAGAATCTCCTTGTCGATGCACTTCGCTTCACCCTTGCCGTCTGCTCGCTTCTCATAGGGCAGCCCATCGGAACCGAAATAGATCACGGTATCGTTTTTAACATCCTTAGGCTTGAGCTCGCCGCGCTCGACCATGGTGAGCTTCTCCTCGTGGATGCGCGACAGCAACTCGCTTGCGGGCTCGTCGTTCGGATCTTGCGGAACAAGCTTGCCGCGGATAGCAAGGTCCAACAGTTTTTGACGCAGTTTCTTGGTGTCCATTAGTCCTCGATATCCCCCAGAAGCGCCTCGAGCTGCTCCACGGCGTCGGCAATCGCATCGCTCTTCTCGTGAATGCTTGAGAGCAAATCAGAAAGCGAGATCTCCGAGATGTCCTCACCGGTTTTGATCCAGGTGATATCGAGACTCACCTTGTCGCGACTCATAATCTCGTCGATAGTGAATCGGCGCCAACGTCCATCGGGATTGTTGTCCTCGCTGTAGGTCTCATCGCGCTCATCGATATGGCCGGGCCTGTAGCATTCAAGGAAGTCGGCAAGGTCGGTCTCGGTCATAGGGTGTTGCTTCAGCGTGTGGTGAACGTTCGTGCGATAGTCGTAAATCCACACCTCGCGGGTCTGTACACGCTCGCTGCCGGGACGGTTCTCGAAGAATATAACGTTAGCCTTCACACCCGGCTTGTAGAAGATGCCGGTTGGCAGGCGCAGGATAGTGTGCAGATTCGTAGTCTCCAGCAACTTTCGACGCACCGTCTCGCCGGCACCGCCTTCGAACAGCACGTTATCGGGCACGACAACGGCAGCGGTGCCGCCAGTCTTCAAGATAGTATGAATGTGCTGAACAAAGTTCAGCTGCTTGTTCGAGCTCGTTGCCCAGAAGTCCTGGCGAGAGTACGAGAGCTCTTCGTCGACAAGCTCACCATCCTCGCCGGCAGCAGCCTTAAGCGTCGCCTTTTTGCCAAAAGGCGGATTGGTAAGCACGTAGTCGAAGCGCATACCAGGGTCGGAAAGAAGCGCATCATTTCTTGTGATGGGCGGAACGTCGTTGAAGTCGCCAATGTTGTGCAAGAAAAGATTCATGAGGCAAAGCCGGCGCGTGGCGGGAACGATCTCCCAACCGTGGAATGCCTCGTTCTTCAAGAACTTCTTTTGGTCGGCGTCGAGCTGGCAGGTGCCCTCTATGTAGCTCTTCGCAGCCAGCAGGAAACCGCCCGAGCCGCAGCACGGGTCTATTCCGACACTGTATTTGATACAATTTAACGCTGGTGCGTAAGTCATGTGTTTATCCTCGAAATCCCTTGATTTACAGGGATTTTCTCCTTTCTGCAAACTTCCTCTGCTGCTTTTCGTGGCAGTTTTTGTATGATTTTAGAGTTTTTCTGTGCCTCATGTTGGTGTGCCTGTTTCCGATTTTCGTACCCCTGAGCGAGTAATCGTTAAAAGGTTTAGGGAATCGTTAAATTGTTTGAGGAATCGTTAAAAGGTTCAGATTGCTCATCGTTTCAGTGCATTCAAAATCTGCAAAGCCTCCTGTGCCCGCATATAATCTGACATAAATTGCCAGTCTGGATCACCGTCCAAGGAAACCGGGAGAAGTATTTGCTCTCTACGAATTCGTTCGTCATTAATTTCCCGATTAAAGCTGTATTTTTCTTGCAAACGAGAAACTAATGTTGCTAAAAATTGATAGCTATATTCATTCAATTTGCTATTTCCTAATGCTGTCACGTGATCACTTGCTACAAATTCAAATGGCTGATAAAAAGCTGTTCCTACAGATCCACTATTTGCTACTGTTAAGCAGTTCTGATACACACGCACTTTTTCATCGTTGCCGACGAAACCATCAACACCGTTGTTCTGAGCAGTAGAGGAAACGTAAGGCATCTTTCCTATTATATGATCGTCTTTCTTTAATCGCTTTCCGCGACCTATGTTTTTGAATATCTCTTCGTACCCGAAAGCCTTCCAATCTCTATCGGTCAGTACCCCCCCCCTGAATGTTTATGCACGATACCAGTTTTTCATACCGATTTTGCATAATTTCTGTAACATATGACAAGGAATCTGATTCAAGTTTTGCGATGGTCTGCTCCATGTAAGCATGGTTCAGCGCTCCGCTGTCCGTAAGAGGAAGCATGATGCGCTGTTCGGCAAGACGCGTGGAGTTTGCCGTATAGGAGTAGGAATACCTCTCGCGATTCGATTCAAAGCAGCGGGCAATAAATTTTAAAGCTCCGGCGGAAAGTGCTCGCTTCGGCGACAAGATGTTGACCTTTGTTCCCGTATAAAATGGTGTGGTCTGCACAAAGGGTTTTGCCGTCTCATTGCCGATGGTAATGACAGGTACTTTATCCCAAAGATAAGCCTCATCATGTCCTTCGGTAAATCCGTCAACACCGTTGTTCGTCTCTTTGCGCGTGACATAAGGAATGCGACCATTCTCTTTGTCAATTTTGTTGCCGTCCAGCGTCTTCCCAATAGTGATGTTAAAAAGATCGCCCAGTCTAACGCCTCCCCATGTGGTGTCAGGCATGGCGCCTAAAGCAAGCAAGTCATCCAGTAGTCGATCCTTGAAGTAGGGCAGGACTTTCTCCAGCATGCGTTTTTCCTGCTCCTTCATGTAGTCAGACATGAATTGCCAATCGGGTACACCATCGAGAGTGATGGGGAGAAGGATTTTTTGTCTTTTCATTCGTTCAGCATTGAATTTGTATCCGTATGCATATTTTGATTTTTGTTGCAAAATGCACTGCTTAAGAAAAAGAAGTGTATATTTGTCGTTCGAATCAGTTTTTTTGATACCAATACGCTTCACGTCATCAGAAAAAGTGGCTTTATAAGGATGATAAAAAGTTTCTACAACACTGCCGTTATAATTAACGCCAAGGATGTTCTGATCAGTGCTCTCGTTTTCATTAGATACAAACGCCGTAATTCCATTATTGGAATCAGACGCGCCAACAAACGGTATCTTGCCTGGTTTCATATCAGCTTTTGTGAGTCGCTTCCCAGACTTAATTGTAAGCTCATCTTCGATAAAAAAGTTCTTCCATTCTCTATCCTGCAAGCTCAGCATGTGCTCACCTCCTCGAAGAGGTAGCCTCTTCCGTGAGTGATCATGTCGAACTCGAAGGTCAGGTAATCTGCGATGGTTTTCTGAAAATCTTTCTCCGTCGGGATCTCGTCATTAAAGTAGTAGAAAGAGTGCAGCCATTCATCATCCGCTTCAATAGTGGTTTCCACCATGAACTTGGTCGGAGCTTCCCGTTTTCCCCGGAAGCAATCCAGCAGGCGCTGTTTTTTATCCTTGGCGGTCTCTGTCTCCACCAGTCCGACGTGTTTTCGTACCACGAAACCGTCATCTTCAAAATTAAAAAACTTCACCAACCGATCTTTGGGCTGTGGTTTATGAGCCGTAAAGACAGCAATACTGGGATTTACACCGACGCGGTAAAAGGTGTTTTTATTCAAGGTAATCACGGCTTCCAGCGTGTGATTTTTTAAGATGCGCCGCTTCGTCTTTTTATCTTCACCGTTTTTGCCAATCATGGTGGATTGCGGAACGATGACCGCCACCCGTCCGCCTTCGGCCATGCAATCTAAAAGGTGTTCCACAAAGGAGATCTCTCGCAACTTGGATGTGGCATCATTTTTCCCTTGCGAGTACGGCGGATTCATCATGCCGACGCTGGGCGCAATGGTTCGCTGGATTTCTTCTGAGGAGCGATTAAAGAAGTCGTCGCATTCCAAGTTTGATCTGCCGTCTCCACGTAAAATCATGTTAGTTGTAGCGATGGTGAACATGTCTTCACGCAACTCGATGCCGTGGATTTGCTTTTCCTTGATTTCGCTTCGCTGGTGTTCGTCCTTCGCGTTTTTGAGCATCCTGTGCATTCCAGCGATGAGGAAGCTGGACGTTCCCGTACAGGGATCGAATAGAGTGTCGGTCGGTTTCACATCCAGCAAGTCACAAAAGAGTTCGCAAATATGGCTCGGTGTGAGTACAACGCCGAGAGACTGCCCGTCACCGCCGGAGTAACTCATAAACTCAGAATAGAAGCGTCCGAGGATATCTTCTTTTACATTCGCACGCAGCGCTTGCAGGATATTTTTCTGTAGGTAAATGCCAAAGTACTTAAGCGGTGTCATACCCAAGTCATCGCGCTTTTTATTGAGTGACTGTCTGTTCTTGATAATGGTGAATTGATCCAGAATCATCTCACGTTTTACATCGGGTTTTACCCGGATACGTTTTAAGTGGTTTGAGAGAGCTTCCCAGACAATATCTCCATCCGTTTTGACCTCATCGCCGATCAGATCATCCAATTTGAAGCTGGGATCTTGCAATGCCAAAAGAAGCGCCGAGACTACCAGGGGCTTTTCGGTTTCGCCAAGCTGTGCATAGTCGCGCAGATATTCATGCAGCTCGGCAGCGAGTTTGACGATCTCTTCCAGTTCCAGTTCCTCATCGGCACGAATACCTTTCACCTGCTCGTTATAATAAGCGTCGATGTTTTGCTCATTGAAATTGATGAAAGTTTCAACTGGATCGAGAATCGAGATGGTTTTTCCATCACAAAAAACCGGCTGGATCAGGTGGTGAACCTCATCACCGGAAACCCCGACGGCAAAAATCTTCTTAAAAGGTGTATGTTTGGCAACGTGTTCGCCATAGTGAACTGCCCCATTGACAGCGTAATTTACCGTCGCATCCACCGAGCGATCCAAAGTACTCTGATCCTCATTCCATTTGATATGAAAATTGGTATCTCGTTTATCTTCGATAATCAGCACAAAGTCTTTCACTTGCGCAATAAACTCCGGGCTACCGAGTTTTCCCGTGCCACGTTTGGACGCTGTTTTTAACGCTTCATCAATATCTTTAATGCCGCTGATTTCTGCAGTCGCTTTGATCTCTGCTTCACGCAGAAGTTCAGCCACATAAATATCTGTGTTCTTTTCTCTTGGCATGGACTTTTATTTCCTCCTCTCGGGCACTTAGATGGATCTGTTTTCAGACTTTGCAAACAGTAATCCGTTAGCTGTTGTTGCATATCTCTGTTTGCTGCTGGTCGGCTTATCCGGAATGGTCAAGCGCAATAACCCGATATCTACCAGCGGTCGAATGATGTTTTTTCTAAAGTACTCTGCTGTTTTAATACCGCAGAATGTCTGCATTTCTTGCCGGCTGCGTGGCTCTTTGCAATAGTCCAGTAGTTTTTGGATTTCTTCTGTTGATAGTTTCACCTGAGAATAGACTTCCGTACTGACTTGCGTACCAACTTCCGTACTGACTTGCGTAGTTGATTTGTTGGAAGTCGGTCCCACACTTGCCGTCGCTGCCTCAGAAAGCGGAATGGTGATGGTAAAGACATCGCTTTCCGTGAAGGTAGGCTGCCCGCCGGAATAGAGCTTAGTGTATTTATAAGTATTGCGCATACCACTGCCCAATTCGTCGGCAAGCCCGATCTCGCGGAAGACTTTCGCAATCGGCGGGTTTTTAGCAAAAGGCTTAAACGTCTTCAGGTTGAGGTTGCCGTGGCCATGTGCCAGATTGGCGTTTTCCGTCGTGATCTTATCTGCCTCAATCACGAGCTTCGCCACATAGCCGCTGGAAAAATCTCGATGCATGAGGAGGTTGGAGACAATCTCACGTAAAATCTTATCTCTGGCGCTGATACGCTGAATTCCTTCCATGACAAAGAGATCGTTTAAGTGTTTCTGTCCAAAAGCAATGAGCCGGTCATAGCTTTCAATGAGGTTTGTAATCACGACATCGCGGTCATCGTAGCGATCGACATTAAAGACGCGAAAGATAGCGTCGGTCTTGTGCTGGGGGAGCACCGACATAATGCGGTTATCGCTGCCAAAGAGCAAAATTGCAGCAAGCGTCAGACCTTCTTGATTGGTATCCGGATCTTTCAAGATGAGTCCGCAGCTTCGAAGCATCTCTTCATCACTCATATCCAGCCATGCGTGATGCTCAGTATTAACACGAGTCATTCGTCTTGCTCGCTCCAAAAGATCCTTGCGCAAAGCAGTAATAGGAATCGCCGGATACACCTTGTTCACGAAATAAGTGTTTTGCTTTCTCGCATAAAGCTTAAAAACCAAATCAGCGTTGTCGGTGATATCGATATCGGAGTCGTTATTGCGGTCGTAAATACGCCCGGCACTGCGATAAACCGTCTTTCCAGAAGGAACGTAAATATAAAGGATCGTTTTGCCATCCTCTTCATACTCTTCCGGCGTGAGATAAAGCGGCGGAAACATTTTCGACTCATTGTTAATCGTCGTCACAAAATCTTTTTTGATTTGCATAATACAATCCGGCTCAACACCTGCGACTGTTCCATCGTCTTTTACTCCGAGAAAAATATGTCCGCCATCACGGTTGGAAAAAGCGCAGACGGTTTCGTAAACATCTTTTGTAATATCCGTTCTTGAGCGTTTAAACTCAACGCTGATGTTTTCTCCTGCGCGAATGAGTTTTTGTAATGTTTCAGGCAGTCTCACCGTTCATCCTCCTCTCGTATGGTCTCAAACAGGTCTTCCACCTTGCAGTCCAGTGCCTCAGCGATTTTCAGCAGCACATCCATGCGTACATGCTCGTTTTTCCCGAGTTTGGCTACCGAATTACTACTGATATCTGCGGCATCTCTTAACTGGACTTTGTTCATGTTCTTATCGATTAAAAGTTTCCACAGCTTGTTGTATATGATTTTCATCGATTTGCCTTTCTGCTCCATTTGTCTCCGAAGAGAGCCTGCTCATTGTTCTCAAGTTTGATGACCGTCTGTTTTGCAATGATGCTTTGTGCTTCTTCGGAGCAGTTCAACGTCTTATCGATAGCTATAAAGATTTGTTTCTCTTTTTCTTTGTTATAGATTTCAATCATCCGGCTCATGTCAGGACGTGGCATAGGATCAAAGAGGATGGAGTCATGCGCAATCGCCGGCAGCACTGTCGTATCTAAAACGGCGAGGTCATAGATCATCATCCCGCGATAATTTGTACTTGTGCCACTGTCCTTTGGCGTCTCAAAGTCATAGCTGTCAAACTTTGAGATTGTCAGATGTGGAGCATTGTACTGATCATCTGTTATGTAGTCATTGATTTCTTCCATCTTCCGGTTAATTGTGGCTTCAATTTCTTTAAGGACGAATTTCATTTGTTCTTGGTAGCGGTTATTTGCCTGTTTCTTCTCTTCTTGGAGTTTGTTCCGCTGATCAAAGGCATTATTTTCGTCCTGCAGTTTATTGATTCTTTGTTCCAATACACTGTAGGCTGTCAGGAATTCCTGAGTAAAAGTCATGGATGGCCGAATTTCAGACATTGCATTTCGAATGCTTTCTTCCTGTTCCTGCAAAGAGGCAAGTTCGACCGTAATCTTTTGTTTTGCACTTTCCAATTCCTCTTGAAGAATGCCTTGGATCTTGCTATGGAAAGACTCGATATCCATGAGCTTATTAAAATTTGCTTCCGGGAAGAACTCGGCAAGACTTTTCAGATCCGCTTCTGTCGGATAAATACCGCGCTGTAGATTTAGTTCAAGCAAATGCAGATCGTCTTGTTTGCCTTTGACGACGCGCCGGATATCGGTATATGCACGTTCTATTTCGTTGGCACGATTTGCTTCTTCCACTTCCGCCTCGTTGATGGGACGACTCCCTGAATTACAAAGCTCATCTCTTTTTTCTTCCAGTTCACGAATGGCTACGATGTTTTCTTGATACTTTCCCATTCCGTCTACGGCAGAGGGTATGAACTCATATTTTCTGGCTGCTTTGAATGCATCAATCTTATCTTCCACCAGATGAAGCTGTTCTTCAAAAGCCAGAATGGAAGAATACATGTTGTAGAGTGCCACCAAAACATGGATGGCATCTTTTTGTGATTCATTTCCACCGCGCATTTGAAGCGGTCTGAACTCATTGAGGTTGTTCTTGCCATAGATCCTAAAAAAGCGACTTACCGTATTTCTGAAGGAAAGACCGGGTAAATCCATGTCATATTTTTTCGCAAGCCAGTCCGTGAATTCTTTGATTTCCATCGAATCAATGGGGTCGTTATTCTCATCTACCTTGAAAACTCGCTTTGCGTCTGCTGTATTTCTGGCAAAGCGATAATCTTTACCGGCAAATGAAAAGACAAAGTAAATCGTGTGGTTGCCCAGCTCTCTCACCGGCTCGCTTTTAAGATAGGTATTCCCGCCAAAAACAAAGTCAATAATAAGGAGCATGGTGGATTTGCCGATGGATGCGGCTTTTCCGGGAATGCTTCCAAGCACCACGTTCAGTCCTTTATGAAAGATAACAGGTGGTCTTTGTCTTTTATTTTCTTTGAACAGTTCGCAGCTTATTTCTCGGAGCACAGAAAGATCCTCCCTTCGTCATCAAGCTCTACCTTTTGCATGGCATAAAGGCAGTCGAGAGCTTCGATGAGACGCACAGTGTCCTGATGCTTATGCGAAAGCTTTTGATAGATTTCGCGAGGAGATTTCGGATGATCCAGCATCCTCAAAATCTCAGGCATGAGTGGCAATGCACTCTCTTCGTATGAAAATAATTTATTTGGTAAGAGCATCGAATACCTCACAAGACTGTATAAAATACGAAATCACGATGTAGCAATAGCGAACATCCTGTTTCGTAATGCTTTGCAGGCGTTCTGCCAACAACTGATAAATCAGCTCCGCCGGCAGATTCTTTTTCGCGAGCTTTTGGTAGGACACTTTGATTTGTGCCCTAAGTAGCTCGTCGCTGAAGACTTCCTGCTTGACCAGTTGTTTCATGTTCTTTTCTATGAAAAGGTAGTAACGCGTGACATTTCGCATTACCTCATCTAAAAGAAAATAATCCGCATCCTGATCTATCTTTTTTGTCACCGTAATGGCGTTATAGTTTAAATCCGCAAAATCGGAGACTTTGGCTCGACTAAGGTTTTCCAATACACGCCTGATGCCTTTTTCTATGTCCGTTCCGCGAAGCGTGGTGCGGGCATTATTTGTCTGGACCTGCAGCTGTTTTATCTTTTGCAGCTCTTTTTCGTCGGCTTGAGTATGTTTTAGACTGTAAGACTGAAAGCAGTCATGGCAAAGCGGAATCAGGTTTTCATAGCAGTTTTTATTGCCGGAAATATGAGCAACGCAGTAGTCATCTTTGCTTTGATGATCATCCGCCACTGTTTGAAGATGTTTGGAACAACCAGGCTTTGAGCAAGTGTGCTTGCAGTCTTCCAAGAGCGTGGCACCGTATTTTTTCTTTGCCCGCTCGGATGTCATATTAGCCTTTGCCATCTTGCGGTCATTTTCAAGCTCAGGATTAACGATAAATTCCAAAGACTCCTTGATGAGGTCAAAGATCACCTCTGCCACGTTAGCCCTTGTGACTTTTTTGTCAGTGAATGGCTGGACGTCCTCGGCTAAAGCATTGAGTAAGGACTCGTCCTCATCATATTCGTTGATATACGCCAAAGAGTTTACAAAATTATCTTTTGTCATCCTACCGAGCATGGCTTTGGCAAGTTTCTTTGAAATACCACGCTTATAAAACTTATATAGGGATGCATCTTTATACCGTGAGTCTGAAGATGGATCCTTTTTTGTGCTCCATTCTTCCTCTGGTATATCGCAAAACCTTTGAATTAAATCTCTCATAAAGTCCGGAACCTCAGCATCTTTCATGAGGTGCGGATGAATGGCATGCAAAAGTTCTGTGAACAGCATCTTCATCACCCCTCTTTCCGATTTTGTCCAAACTGTCCAACGTTGTCCAAGAGTGTCCAAATACGAGATGAACCATTTCGTATATTGAGTATGACCACTGAGAGACAAGCAAATTATACCAAAAATCTTCATATTAAACAACAGAATATTGGCATTTGCAAATCTCAATTTGGCAAATCTTGGATGCTTCCTTCTTGGAACATCCGAGTCCTGATGGGTGGCTGCATCGTCTGATCAACGGTGGCGCACGGTTCTCATCCGGCAAGTAAATATTTCTGACTTCGTTATGCGCAAGCGCAGTCACAACCCCGAGCGGAGATTTCCGCGGGGCTTGTGGTCTGTTTACTGCGCCCATTTTGCCTTGCCCTTCTCCGTCTCGGATTCGAGATGAAGGAGGTCTGTAAATGGCAGCTCAAAATGTATCAAAGATTTATATTCGCGGTCTCGGTCTGGTCGAGACAAGCCCTGAACACAAGAAAGACTACGAGAACGAATGCGCCCGTATCCGCATGAAGATGCAGTATCACGGCGAATGCCACGTCACCAAGGCAAACATCAACCGCTGCGATGGCATATGCGTCGGCTGTCCATTTCGTTCTGCCGGGAAGTTTGTCTCCATCCATGACACCGTACAAACAGACAGCGCGCTTACCTACGCCGATGTGCTTCCCGCATCGGAAGCTTATTCACCGGAAGGCGTCCTTGCGCGTAAAACATTGCGCGAAGAACTCAGCCGTATTTTCGCAGGTCTCACGGACGAGGAGCGCCAAATCATCCGTCTTGTTGTCGCCGGTCAATCCGAGCGCGACATGGCAGAAATCCTCGGCATCAAACGCACCACACTGAACTACCGAAAACGTCAGCTTTTTGCTCGGCTGAAAAGCCGGCATCCGGAGCTTCGTGACCTTCTTTTGGATCTCATCTCTTATTCCTAAACCTTAAACCTTCGTCCAACGTCCCTCCCTTTCTTCAGGGAGGGATAGAGGGGCAAAACGGCAGGCCCCGAAGGAAAGGAGGTAGCCATGAGACCACAAAGCAATGTGCCGGGTGTGACAAGAGAAGAACTCATCGAAGTGCTCTCTGCCATATCAATTATCACCAAAGACCTGACAAGAAAACTGATTCAGACAAAGAAAGGAGGCAATCCCTATGGGACAGATGAAAAAGATGAAAGCTGTTATAGACGACCTACATTCCTGTAGCGAACAACTAAGCGATATCGCTGCCGAGCTGGAAGCGATGTTCAGCACGGCACCGGAAGAAGTGGCGGTTCCTGCAGCAACGCCAAAGCCGGAGCTGAAGCTTGAAGACGTGCGGGCCGTCTTAGCGGACATCTCCCGTGCGGGTCACACCGCAGAAGTGCGCGCCCTGATCGAAAAGTACGGCGCGGACAGGCTCTCTAAAGTTGATCCGAAAAATTACGAAGCTCTGCTTCATGACGCGGAGGTGCTCCATGCCAAATAAACATGCGCTGCTTTCCGCATCGAGTGCCTATCGCTGGCTTGCCTGCCCGCCATCAGCTCTGCTTTCGGCAAAGTATGAGGACACGTCAAGCTCTTATGCACAAGAAGGCACCGCGGCGCACGCTCTTGCCGAGTACAAGGTGCTGAAAGCGTTAGGCAGGAAAGCCGATGATCCGACGGAGAATCTTGATTATTTTAACGAGGAAATGGATGAAGCGACCGATGCCTATGCTGGCTACGTGCTGGAGCAAGTCGCCGAAGCTAAAAAGGCAACGACTGATCCAATCGTTCTGGTGGAACAGCGTGTGGACTTTTCCACCTATGTACCGGATGGTTTTGGTACTGCCGATGCCCTCATCATCGCCGACGGCAAGCTTTCCATCACAGATCTCAAATATGGACAGGGCGTGCTCGTTGAAGCCGATCATAATCCGCAGCTCATGTGCTATGCCCTCGGGGCCTATGAGATGTTTTCTGCGCTCTATGACATTGAGACCGTATCGATGACTATCTTTCAGCCACGGCGTGACAACGTATCCGTCTTTGAGATGAAAGCATCGGATCTGCTGGAATGGGCAGAGAACACACTCAAACCAAAGGCGGAACTTGCCGCCGAAGGTAAAGGCGACTTTACAGCCGGCGAACATTGCCGCTTCTGCAAGGCAAAGGCCGACTGCCGAGCCAGAGCGGAAGCCAATCTCGCGCTGGCAAGATATGACTTTGCCCTTCCGCCTACCTTAACCGATGCGGACATCGAAGCGATTTTGCCTCTTCTTGATGAACTTACCAGCTGGGCGGAAGACATCAAGGCCTATGCCCTGACACGTGCAGTGGCAGGAAAAGAGTGGCACGGATATAAGCTCGTCGCAGGAAGAAGCAACCGTAAATACGTAAACGAAGATGCCGTCGCAAAGAAGGTATCCGATGCAGGCTTTAATCCTTATGAGGAAAAGCTCCTCGGCATCACCGCTATGACCAAGCTCTTAGGCAAAAACCGCTTTGAAGAGCTGCTCTCATCTCTTATTGAAAAGCCGCAAGGAAAACCAACCCTCGTGCCGGAGTCCGATAAACGTCCGGCCATGAATTCAGCAAAAGAAGATTTTAAGGAGGAAAATTAAATGTCAAAATTTACAAACCCGATGAAGGTTATCACAGGAAAAGACACTCGTTGGAGCTATGCCAACGTGTGGCAGCCAAAATCAATTAATGGAGGTACACCGAAGTACAGCGTTTCGCTCATTATCTCCAAGTCCGATACCGTCACTTTAGGGAAAATCAAAGCTGCCATCGAAGCCGCCTACAAGGAAGGTGAAGCCAAACTCAAAGGAAACGGCCGCTCGGTACCCGCACTTGCGGCAATCAAAACGCCGCTTCGTGATGGAGATGCTGAACGTCCGGACGATGAGGCGTATGCAAACAGTTATTTTGTAAACGCCAACTCCACCACCAAGCCGGGCATCGTCGATGCCGACCGAAATGAAATCATCGACAGCTCCGAAGTTTACTCAGGCGTTTACGGCCGCGCGTCCATCAATTTTTATGCGTTCAACTCCAATGGAAACCGCGGCATCGCCTGTGGTCTCAACAACCTGCAGAAAATCCGTGACGGCGAGCCGCTCGGCGGTCATGCTTCTGCCGCAGAAGACTTTGCAACCGATGATGACGATGACTTCTTGAGCTAAGAGGTGTGCCATGACAAATCTACTTGATTTCATGTGTCAGCTCATCTTATCGATGGCTGTCGGATTTACCTTCGGTGCCGCCTTTGCCAACGTTCTCATTGCAAGACTGGAAAAGCGCGAAAAGAAAAACAACACCACAACCCGTTAAAAGCAAATGATGCGGAGAGGCAGACTGGAGATGCAGTCTGCCTTTCTGCCTATTTAGGAGGTGAAATTTTGAAAACACTTAGCATTGATATAGAGTCATTTTCGTCCGTTGAACTGGCCAAAGCAGGCGTATATAAGTACGCCGAAGCGCCTGCTTTTAACATTCTGCTCTTCGGCTGCTCGATCGATGGCGGTGAAGTTCAGGTCATCGACCTTGCACAAGGCGAACAAATCCCCAACGTCATTCTGGATGCATTGACAGACGACACCGTTATTAAATGGGCATATAACGCGAATTTTGAGAGAGTTTGTTTATCTCGCTATCTATCGGATATCGGCATAAGCCTTGATCCCTTTCATGACCATCATCCGCTTTCAACAGAGATGGCAAGATTTCTTAATCCCGCCTCTTGGCGCTGTTCGATGGTCTGGGCAGCAACTTTGGGTCTTCCACTGTCACTGGAAGGTGTCGGTACAGTACTCGGCCTTCAAAATCAAAAGATGAAAGAAGGTAAAGACCTCATCCGCTATTTCTGCATGCCGGACAGGCAAACCGGAAAACGACATCTTCCCTCTGATGCACCGGACAAGTGGAAAACCTTCAAGGCCTACAACAAGCGCGATGTCGAGGTGGAACTTTCCATCAAAGAGAGGCTCAAAAATTACCCTGTGCCGGATGTTCTCTGGGACGAATACGCCATTGACCAGGAGATTAACGACCGCGGCGTGAAAGTCGACCTTGCTTTGGCCAGCGCAGCCGTTGAGATGGACAGGCGCTCCAAGGATGAGCTCATCACCAAAATGAAGAACATCACGAATCTGGAAAACCCTAATTCGGTCGTTCAGATGAAAGACTGGCTTGCCCAAAACGGTATGCCCACGGAGTCGCTCGGCAAAAAGCAAGTCGCAGAACTGATTCAAACCGCACCGCCTAAGCTGCGGGATGCTCTTGTGCTTCGCAGTCAGCTCGCCAAATCCTCGGTTAAGAAATATCAGACGATGCAAAATGCCGCCTGTAAAGATGGCAGAGTTCGTGGCATGTTTCAGTTTTACGGGGCTAACCGCACAGGGCGCTGGGCAGGAAGACTCGTGCAAATGCAAAATCTCCCCAGAAACCACCTGCCCGACTTGGATGCGGCGCGTACTTTGGTAAAGTCCGGCGACTTTGAAGCCGTGAAACTCCTCTATGACGATGTGCCGGATACCTTATCCCAGCTGGTGCGCACCGCCTTTATCCCAAGGACAAATCATAAGTTCATCGTTTCTGACTATTCCGCCATTGAAGCGAGAGTCATCGCATGGTATGCCGGGCAAACCGACACGCTTGATGCTTTCCGCGAAGGCAAAGACCTCTACTGTGAGACGGCATCCCGCATGTTCGGAGTACCCGTCGTTAAACACGGTATCAATGGAGAACTCCGCCAAAAAGGGAAAATAGCAACACTGGCCTGTGGCTATGGCGGCTCGGTCGGAGCCTTAAAAGCGATGGGCGCGCTTGAGATGGGACTTTCCGAAGAAGAATTAAAACCCATCGTTGATGCGTGGAGATCTGCCAATCCGAACATCGTCAAATTCTGGTGGGACATGGATCGTGCCGTCCTTGAAGCTGTCCGCCATAAGAAAGTCACCAAGACACACGGTCTTACCTTTCGCTGCCGTTCCGGCATGCTCTTCATCATGCTGCCCTCCGGAAGAGCCTTAGCTTACGTAAAACCAAAGCTCGGTGAGAACCGCTTCGGATCTCCCTGCGTCACCTATGAGGGTGTCATCACCGGAAAGAAATGGGATCGCATTGACTCCTACGGTCCAAAGTTCGTGGAAAACATCGTGCAGGCAACTGCTCGTGACATCTTGGCCTATGCCATGCGGACACTCAGGCACTGCTCCATTGTCATGCACATCCACGACGAAGTGGTGATCGAAGCTGACAGGCGCATGTCGCTTGAGGCAGTCTGTGAACAGATGAGCCGCACGCCGCCGTGGGCTGAAGGCTTGCCGCTCAAAGCCGACGGCTACGAGTGCAAGTTTTACAAGAAAGACTGAGCCGAAGGCTTCGTTTCGGACTGCTCAAAATCGGACAGTCCTGATTTCTCTAAAATTTTTTCAAAGATCTCCGGCTGTTTTGCTTTCTCACGTCCAGAGAGAAGTAGAAGGAGCGGAGAAAAACTTTTCTAAAAGTTCGTCCAAATCGTCTCCGTTTCTTCAGGCAGTAATGAGGGCGGCAATGGTGCTCCCTCAACGAATGAAACGGAGGTTTTTATATGAACGAGTTACAGGTATTTCAAAACAACGAGTTCGGTGAAATCCGAACAACCAACATTGATGGTGTGCCCTATTTTGTCGGCAAAGATGTCGCTGAGATCTTAGGTTACAGCAATCCGCAAAAGGCACTGCGTGACCATGTCGATGATGAGGACGCAAGGACTGAACGAATCGTTCACCCCTTAGGCGGGGAGCAAAACACAAAACTCATCAACGAGTCCGGTCTTTACTCTCTTATTCTTTCAAGCCACATGCCCAAGGCAAAAAAGTTCAAACGCTGGGTAACCGCCGAGGTTCTTCCCGCTATCAGAAAGCATGGTGTTTATGCCACCAAGGAACTGCTCAAAGATCCAGACATGCTCATCTCGGCTTTGCTTGAGCTTAAAGCAGAGCGTGAAAAGTCCAAAACACTGGAAGTAACCACAGCGATTCAGAAGCAGCAGATCGCAGAACTTCAGCCAAAGGCAAGCTACTGTGACATCGTCCTTCGGTGCAAGGATGCGGTCAACATATCGGTCATTGCCAAAGACTACGGCATGAGCGCCAAACGGATGAACAAGCTTCTCCACGAGCTGGGCGTGCAGTTTAAGCAGGGAAACATCTGGCTTCTTTACCAAGACTATGCGGACTGTGGTTACACGAAAACACAGACCTATCCCTACCTGGATTCAAAAAATGAGGAGCATACCTCGGTTCATACCAAGTGGACACAAAAAGGTCGTCTGTTCCTCTACGAACTTTTGAAAGATAACGGCATTTATCCGCAGATTGAACAGGAGGTGCGCTGATGGAAAACCTATATCAAAACGCAGAAGGCTACGCGGATCCTACCGCCTATGAAGCAATCTTTAAGACGCATCGCTATCCCTATATGCCCCTTGTCTATATCGCCTCTCCTTATGCTGGAGATGTTGAGAAAAACACCGAAGCCGCCAAGCGCTATGCCCGCTTTGCCGTTGATCAGGGCTTTATCCCGATCGTGCCTCATCTCATGTATCCGCAGTTTATGGATGAGAAAAGCGAACGTGAGCTGGCTCTTTTCTTCGGACAAATCCTGATCGACAAATGCACCGAGCTTTGGGCATTTGGAAAACCCTCTCTCGGCATGACCAAAGAGATCGGATATGCCAAATACCACAGGCGAAACGTTCGCTATTTCACCGAGGACTTGAAGGAGGTTGAAGAATGAGAATCAGCTATTCGAATGTTCGCGGCAAGAAAACAAATACAAGCTATCCCTTTATTGCAGAGATCAAAACGGCAGACGACCTGAAAAAGGTCGCTGCCTTTGATCACGTCTGTGCGATTTACAAGGATGGCTATAACCAGCGCAAGAAGCTCATCAAAGGCTACAGAAGCAATAAAACCTTTCAGGAATCCGACTGTCTGCCGCTGGACTGTGACAACGTATCTTCCGATCCATTAGCTTCAGATATTCCACCTGCTGAGTGGAAAACCCCGAAAGACGTTCAAACAGCATATCCTGACGTGCGCTTTTTTGTGGTTTATTCCCGAAATAACATGAAGGAAAAGGACGGAAAAGCCGCGCGTCCCAAGTTTCACATCTACTTTCCTCTGAAAACTTCCATAAGCGATGCGAAGCTATATAACCGCCTTAAGAAAAAAGTGCGGGCAAGGTTTCCCGCCTTCGATGATGGTGCTCTCGATGCAGCACGTTTCTTCTTCGGTGTTGAGTATCCACAGGTTGAATATTTCGATGGTGCTTTTGACATTGATGAATTTATGAGCCGTGCCAATGCCAAGATCACAGAAGGCGCGCGAAACACTACCATGTCCCATTTTGCCGGGCTGGTGCTCAAGAAATATGGCAACGATGACAATAAAGCGCATGAAGCCTATCTTGAGGAAGCAAAAAAATGCACACCGCCCCTTTCCGAAGAAGAGCTCGCCAGCATCTGGAACAGCGCAGTCGGTTTTTACAACAGCACCATCAAAGCGGATAAAAACTATATCTCGCCTGCCGAATACAACAGCATGGAATTCGAAGAAAGTCTCATCCCGTCTGACTTTACTGATGTCGGACAGGCAAAAGCCTTTCTCGAAGCGGCTACTGACAAGGTCATCTATGTCAAAGGTCTCGGTCTCTATTATTTCACGGGAAAGGTCTGGAAAGACGATGACCTCTTAGTGCAGAAAGCGCTGCAGGGATTTACCCATAAGCAGCTCTGCCTTGCGTGGAAAATGGTGAACGAAGCGGAAAGCGAAGAGGCACAGGAAAAAGCGGAAGCCTTCTACAAGTTTGTCTTAAGCCGCAGGAAATCCTCCAACATCAAGGCAACCATCACCGAACTGAAACCGATGGTGCAAGTCGATGTGAAAAGGCTTGATCAAGACGGTTTTCTCTTAAATACACCAGACGGGACAGTGGATCTTCGCACAGGAAAACTGCGGACGCATGATCCGAAGGACTACTGCACCAAAATTTGTGCTGTATCACCAAATGACAAAGGTATGGACGAATGGCTCCGGTTCCTTCGTGGCTTCACCTGCAAAGACAAGGCTCTCGAAGATTACCTGCAGCTGGAATCCGGTGTAGAGTGCATCGGAGAAGTCTTAAATGAGAATCTTGTGATCCAGTACGGTGAGGGCGGAAACGGTAAATCCACCTTCAATAACGCCAAGTTCTATGTTTTAGGAGACTACGCCGGTACCATCTCCGCCGAGCTGTTAACCGTAAAGCCGACCAAGAACAAAGGTGCGGAGCTTGCCGAGACACACAACAAGAGGCTTATTCTCGCAGCCGAGCTACCCGAAGGGAAAAGGCTCGACTCAGGCTCTTTGAAAAATCTCTCCAGCACAGATCCCATCCATGCTGAGAAAAAATTTGAAGCACCTTTTAACTTTATCCCGACGCATACGACGGTGCTTTATACCAACCATCTGCCCAAAGTCGGGACCATCGACAAAGGCACCTGGGACCGCCTGATCGTTATTCCTCTAAAGGCAAATTTCAGGGGTGCCAAGGGAGAAATTAAGAACTATGCCAAGGTGCTGTCCGAGCGATGCGGCGGGGCAATCCTCTCGTGGATGATTGCGGGAGCAAAGAAATACATTGATGCCGACTACAAACTTGTCCCACCAAAATGCGTCAAAGATGCCATGAATGCTTACCGTGAAGAAAACGACTGGATCAGCCATTTCTTAAGTGATTGCTGTGAGGAAGAAAAAACAGCTACCCAAAAAGCGGGTGAGCTTTATGAGAAGTACCGTGAGCACTGTGATGAGATCGGTGAATACAAAAGAAGCTCTGCTGATTTTAAGCGAGTTCTGATAGCACAAGGTTTTACTTGGCAAAAAACCGCTGAAGGCAACATATGGATAGGGCTTCATCTGAAACAAAACGGTGTTCTTAATGGAGGACGATTCTAAATTCAAAAACACGAGAAAACCCAGTTATATCAATAAGTTTCGTGGTTTTATGGAAGGCAATGGAAGCCATTTATATCTATCGCACAAATAAAAATCAACTCATCTATATGTAGTGATGATTTTGAAAAATATAGATATGTTACGTGGCCTCCATCGCCCTCCATACCCATCCCTGATGAAGCAGCAGGAAAAATCGCTCCTTGCCTTGAAATATCAGATTTATCGCCTGACGGCTTACGTGTTTAACGAAACGGAGAAAGTGATGGATGAAAAATCAATCGAACAAAAACTTGTCAAAGCCGCTAAATCCAAAGGTGGATTGTGTTTAAAACTTGTTTGTCCCGGCTTTGACGGCATGCCGGATCGGCTCGTGCTTCTACCTAACGGCCATATCGGTTTTGTCGAGGTAAAAGCTCCCGGCAAAAAGCCAAGACCGCTCCAGCTGATACGGCACAGACAACTAAGGGATTTAGGCTTTCTGGTTTTCGTCTTGGGCGACCAAGAGCTGATCGAAGAAATACTCACAAAGATTGGAGGTGATGCCACATGAAGTTCATAGCCCACGACTACCAGAAATACGCCACCCGCTATATCGAAGAGCACGATGTTTCTGCCATCCTTTTGGATATGGGCTTAGGCAAGACGGTCATCAGCCTTAGTGCCATTCTTGACCTTCTCTTTGACCGCTTTGAGGCTCACCGCATTTTAATCGTAGCCCCACTTCGAGTCGCAAGAGAAACGTGGCCATCCGAGATCAAGAAATGGGATCACCTCTCCATGCTGACTTATGCCGTCGCCGTCGGAACGCCAACAGAGAGAAAAGCCGCGCTTCTTCAGGGCGCAGACATCACCATCATCAACCGGGAGAACCTCTCCTGGCTCATTGAAGAATCCGGACTTCCTTTTTCCTTTGACACGGTTGTGGTCGATGAACTCTCTTCTTTCAAGAATCATAAGGCCAAACGCTTCAAGGCTCTCATGAAAGTTCGTCCCAAGATAAAACGCATCGTGGGACTTACAGGTACGCCTGCGGCAAACGGGCTCATGGATCTTTGGGCGGAGTTCAAGCTCCTCGATATGGGAAAACGGCTCGGACGCTTCATCTCTCACTACCGGGAGCGTTACTTTGTCCCGGACGCTCGAAACGGGCAGGTCATCTTTTCCTACAAGCCAAAGCCGGAAGCAGAGGCGGCCATCTATCGAGCAATATCAGATATCACCATTTCCATGAAGGCAAAAGACTTCCTGAAGATGCCCGAGCTTATCAGCGTCACGCACGAAGTCGAAATGACCGACTGTGAATACGCTGACTATGAGAAGCTGAAAAAGGAACTGGTGCTGTCAGTCAAAGAAGATGAAATCACGGCCGCCAATGCCGCCGTTCTCACCGGAAAGCTCACTCAGATGGCAAACGGTGCGATCTATGCCGATGATGGGAAAGTCGTTCATCTCCATGATCATAAGCTCGACGCTTTGGAAGACATGGTTGAAGCGGCAAACGGCAAGCCACTTCTTGTCGCCTATAACTTCAAGCACGACCTAACGCGTATCGAAGATAGGCTCAAGAAGCTCAAGGTGAACTACCGAAAGCTCGATAAGGCAGACTCCATCCAAGCATGGAATGAAGGCAAGGTCGCTGTCGGGCTGATTCACCCCGCATCAGCAGGACACGGGCTTAACCTTCAAGCCGGCGGCTCAACGCTTGTATGGTTTTCGCTTCCTTGGAGCTTGGAACAATACAGTCAAACCAACGCAAGGCTCTGGCGGCAAGGGCAAACATCTGCCACCGTAGTGGTTTCTCATATCGTATGTAAGAACACCATTGATGAACATATCCTCACGGTACTGAAAAACAAAGACAAAACGCAGGCAGCCTTAATTGATGCGGTCAAGGCAACCTTAGGACAACCCAAGTAAATCTAAGACAATCAGAGTCAACCTCCGTCAATCCGAGGGAAACCATCACTTGTTTTCACGGAGGAATAAAAATGCTGACACCAAAAGAATATCTGCGCCAAGCCTACCGCCTTGACCAGAGAATTAATGCAAACATTGAGGAAGTCAAAAATCTGCGGGAGATGTCCGAAAGCGTCTCAGGACTTCGCTACCGGGAGGATCCCATTCAAACCACTCGTTCGATCGAAGCGCCATTTATCCGCGTGCTGGAAAAAGCGTGGGAGATCGAAGAACGCATTGCTGATGAGCTGTCGATACTTTATGACCTTAAAGAACAGATCAAAGATGCGATTGCAACGGTGAAAAATATCGACGAGAGACTCGTGCTTCAGTACCGCTACATGGACGGTATGACATGGGAAGCAATCGGCGAAACACTGCATGCTGACCGCACAACAGTCTGGAGATGGCATGGACGTGCCCTGCAGCACTTTAAGATGCCAAAATGTCCGATTGAGCTGGAATAATGCACGTTTTACAACACTTTGCAACAACATGCCACGTGCCCTGACGTGGTAATATATAGTCAGGAAAAATATAAGACGAAAGCTCCAAAGGGAGAAATCCCCGAGGAGCTTTTTTCATGCCAAAAAGGAGGTGCGGATTGCCAAGAAAACCAAAAAAGCCGTGTTCTTATCCCGGCTGTCCGAATCTCACGGACGGCCGGTTCTGCGAAGAACACGAAAAGAAATATAACCGTGACTACGAAAAATATAACCGCGACAAAAACACCAAGAGAAAATACGGTCATGCTTGGAAAAGAATCCGGGACCGCTACATTGCGGCGCATCCTTTATGTGAGGAATGCCTGAAAGAAGGACGTTACACCAAAGCAACAGAGGTGCATCACCGCACTCCACTCTCTTGGGGCGGAACGCACAAGGAAGACAACCTTGAAGCGCTTTGTCATGAGTGCCATTCGAGAATCACGGCACTTATGGGAGATCGCTGGCATAACAAAAAGCCGACGAAATACAAATAAAAAATTCTGTGACCCGGGGGCGGGTCGAATCTCTACAGGGCTTCCGGTCGGGAACGGTGCGGCAGGGTCGTGTAAAGAACTTTTAATTCAAACGCCCTATTAAACCCAAAGATGATTTTTACGAACCGAAAGGAGGAATACCTCGTGGCAAAAGATGGAACCAACCGAGGCGGAAGACGCATCAAAGCGGGTCATAAGCCGGATGCACTTGCCGACAAAATCAGCAAAGGACAAAAAGCGACACACATTGAGTTCCCGCGTGCGGAATATCCGATCGCAGAACTCTACGGCGAAGACATGACAGACGGTGTGGAACTTGAAGGAGCGGATATGCCTGAGCCATCTTCCTACCTTTCTGCTCAACAAAGGGACGGGGAGCCTTTAGGCGCTGACCTAATCTATAAAGAGACGTGGGAGTGGCTTCAGGCACGCGGCTGCGAAAAGCTCATTAACCGCCGTCTTCTTGAAAGTTACTCGACAGCCTTTGCCCGCTTTATCCAGTGCGAGCTTGCTATCAGCAAATATGGGCTCTTAGGCAAACATCCAACGACCGGTGCTGCCATTGCCAGTCCGTTCGTGCAGCTCTCGCTCAACTTTCAGAAGCAGGCAAACCTTCTCTGGTATGAAATCTACGACATCATCAAGCAAAACTGCACGGAAGCCTTCGACGGCGATCCTCAGGATGACCTGATGGAGCGTCTGCTCCGAGAAAAGAAATGAGGTGAAGAAATGTTTGAAAAAGTAAATCCTGCACATCCCGATAAAGTTGCAGACCGCATCGCGGGAGCCATTGTTGACCTTGCTTATGCAAGCGAGACAAACCCCAAGATTGCCGTCGAAGTCCTGATCGGTCACGGCATCTGCCATATCATTGCGGAAACAAGCACGCTGATCTCAAAGGCAGACCTTGAAAAAACTGTGCGTCGTCTTGCCGGAAATGTAGCTGTAGATATTAAGCTCGTCCCACAAGACATACATTTGGTCAAAAACCAATGCTGGAAGCTGCGCTGCGGAGATAACGGCATCTTCTTAGGACTTCCCATCACAGAAGAAGAAAATAAACTCTCAGAAATTGCCAAAAGTATCTATGCCGCATATCCGACAGACGGCAAATACATCTTAGACGGAGAAAAACTTGTCATCTGCCAGTCTCATGTTGAAACGAAAAAGCTCCAAGCGGCCTATCCAAACGCCATCGTCAATCCTTTAGGCGACTGGACGGGCGGCACGGACGTGGATACCGGAGCGACCAACCGAAAACTCGGATCCGATATGGGATCTTCCGTCACCGGCGGTGGTCTTCACGGAAAAGATCTCTCCAAAGCCGATGTGACGCTTAATATTTACGCCCATCTTCTGGCACAGAAAAGCGGAAAACCGATTCATCTTTCCTGCGCCATCGGAGACGCGTTTGTTGACGGCAAGCCGTATGCCGAGCTGGTAGAAATTGCCCGAGACTACATTCGCGCAGTCGGAGGCTTTGAGAAATTTGCGGAATGGGGGCTGATTTAGATGGATACGACAAAATTTGCTCAAGTTCCAATCGATAAGCTCATTCCCTATGCGAGAAATGCCAGAACACACTCACCGGAGCAGATCGCACAGCTTCGCGCCTCGCTTCGAGAGTTCGGATTTATCTCACCGGCTGTGATTGACAACAAGTTCAACATCTTAGTCGGACACGGACGTATCGCGGCAGCCCGTGAGGAAGGCTACAAAACCGTCCCGTGTGTCTTTGCCGAAAACTTAACCGATGCGCAAAAGCGTGCCTACATCTTGGCAGACAACCGCTTAGCCTTAAATGCCGGCTGGGATGAGGAAATGCTCTCGGTAGAATTATCTGACCTATCCGGTGAAGCCTTTAACCTCTCCCTTTTAGGTTTTGATGACGAGGAACTCTCCGCTTTGATGGATATTTCCGAAGATGAAATCACCGAAGATGACTTTGATGTAGACGCAGAGCTTCAAAAGCCCGCCATCACCAAACACGGCGACATCTGGACGATCGGGAGGCACACCGTCATCTGCGGAGACTCAACCGATCCCAAGACATACAAGGCACTGCTCGGCGATACCAAGGTGAATCTCGTCTGCACGGACGCACCGTATTTTGTGAACCTCGAATCCGCGTCCGGAAAGATCAAAAACGATGATCTCACCGATAAAGAAGCTTACGACTTCCTCATGAAGGCTTTTACCTGTTTCAAAGAAGCAATGGCAAAAGACGCCTCGATCTATGAGTTTTATGCCACATCTAAATCTCGTATTTTTTACGATGCTTTTGATGATGCGGGCTTTAAGCTCGGAGCCGGCCTTATCTGGCGAAAAGAGCGGGCCCCTCTCATGCGTACCGATTGGAAGTTTAATTTTGAGCCGATCCTGTACGGCTGGCGAAAAGACGGAAAACACAAATGGTACGGTGACCAGAAGCAGAAAGCCTGCTTTGATTTTGACTCGGTGAAAAACTCCAAAACCGAAGGATTCGGGCATCCCTCTTCCAAGCCGGTGCCGCTGATCGCGCACCTCATCAAGCAGTCCACACAAACCAACGCTCTTGTTTTGGACGGCTTTTTAGGCAGCGCATCGACGCTCATCGCCTGCGAGGAGCTTGGCCGCATCTGCTATGGGATTGAGCTGGAACCGAAATACGTCGATGTGGCCTGTGCTCGTTATGCCGAGCTGAAAGGAACAACGGACGGCATCATCTGTCACAGAGACGGCAAAGACACCCCTTATGCCGACCTTCTGAAAGAACGGGAGGCAACTGATGAGTAACGTCTTAACGCTCGGCTCCCTCTTTTCCGGATCGGGAGGTTTTGAACTTGCCGGACTTACCGTCGGGATGAAACCGCTCTGGGCATCGGAAGTCGAGCCTTTTGCCATACGGGTGACATCCAAACGACTGCCTTTCGTGGCTCACATGGGAGATGTGCGAAACCTTGACGGAGCAAATTTGCCGCCTGTTGACATCATCACCTTCGGCAGTCCCTGTCAGGACTTATCCATCGCCGGAAAACGAAGCGGGATTGAAGGTTCCCGTTCGTCGCTTTTCTATGAGGCGATACGAATCATCAAAGAAATGAGGTGGAAAACCAATGGGAACTACCCAAAATACGCGCTCTGGGAAAATGTCCCGGGCGCTTTCTCCTCCCACAAAGGAGCGGACTTCGAAAAAGTCCTTGAAGCCTTCCTCTCCGTCAAAGGATATACGCTTGATGCGCCTCGACCTCAAAAGTGGCATGCCGCCGGAGAGATCGTGGCAGATCATTTTTCTCTCAGCTGGCGGGTACTTGATGCTCAGCACTTCGGAGTCCCCCAAAGACGCAAGAGAATCTTTCTTGTCGCAGATTTTGGAGACACAAGTGCCGGAAAAATATTATTTGAGTCCGAGAGCGTGCTTGGGGATCTTGAGGCGTGCCAAGACGAAAGGAAAAGACCTGCCGGAAATCCTAAGAGAGGCGCTTATGAAACAGGCAAGCTTGTTCTAAACGATCAGGGAGGATCGCGCATGGACATCTCAGAAGATGTCACGGGAACCCTGCGTGCACAGTCAAACCATCCTCCGCTGATCTTTGAAAACCACGGACAGGACGCAAGATACACAGGCCCCAATGATACGGCGCAGACCATCGTCTCCCGTTTCGGCACGGGCGGAAACAATCAGCCACTTGTGGTTGATCTGCCGTGCGCCTATTCGCTTTGCTCCAAGAAGAACAAGGCGATGTTTTCGGACATCAAAGACAACAGCCAGATAACCGAGACCTCCCGCACACTGGATACGAGAGGCTCCGATCCCGTCTGCAATCAAGGCGGCATGGCGGTTCTTTCCTATGGGCTTGACCGGGCTTCCTTTAATCAGGGGCAAAACGCCGCCTACGACTTTGCCGTGGAAAAAGAATGCCAGCCGACAATGGTTGCCAAAGGTCCGGGTGCCGTTGCCACCGAAAACGAGAGCGGCTATATCGTAAGGAGGCTCACTCCGACCGAGTGTGCCCGGCTTCAGGGCTTTCCGGACGGCTGGTGCGATGGTCTTGCAGAAGAAAATCCGAGCAAGGCTCAGTTTACCTTCTGGCGTGAGATTTTTGACCGCTACACCGATATAATGTCCATCCAGAGAAAAAGCGACAAGCAGATCAAAAAGTGGCTTAAAAATCCCTACTCGGACAGTGCCGCCTACAAGCTCTGGGGAAATGGCATCGCGCTTCCGTGCGCCATCTTCGTACTTGCCGCAATCAAAAAGAATAGTGGTATTTACCTGCAAAAATAACTTGCTATTCCTCCCGGTAAGAGTGATGTATAGACATACCAAGAAAACACCTGCAAAGGAGGATAAAGACATGGATTACCACTTCAATTTAACAGGCTCGGCAAGGCGGCCGCTGGTGAAAGCCTTGGAAGACTTCACAAAAGAGAAAGCCACCTGCACCAAAGCGCCGACCTTCTGCTACCACATTGGCGAGCACATCACACTGGACAATCATGGCGTGCTCAGCGTCAAAGACGCAGAGCAGGAAAACAGCATCCTGCTGACTTTATCGGAACACGGCTTTGTGCCGGAGGAACAGGAAAACATGGCGGTGACGATCTCGCTTCCAAGAAACAAATTCACCGATGAGAACCTCGAAAGGCTCTCCGAGATTCTTACGTCAAAAGAAAGCATCATCAAGCATGCACTTGGTACAGAAAGCGTCGCCTTTGAGGTGGACGAGGAAAAGATCAGCTTCCCGTGGTTTTCCGAGATGCCAAGTTCTGCAGAGCTTTCCGCCTATACCGCCTTCATCTCCCTTTTGGGCAAGGCGGCAAAGGAATCCAAGCGCATCACTGGCAAAGACCACGCAGTCGAAAACGAAAAATACTACTTTCGCTGTTTTCTTCTGCGCCTTGGGATGATCGGTGATTCCTACAAGGAAGCAAGGAAAATCCTGCTCAGCCATCTTCAAGGCTCCTCCGCTTTCAAGTACCAGAAGGAGGCAGAAAAATGAAAATGCCAACGAAAGAAACGCTGGAACTGCTGCGGATTACTTTTCCTAAAGGCTGCCGTGTGGAGCTTCTTCACATGGACGACGTACAGGCACCGCCTGCAGGAACACGCGGCACCGTCACAGGAGTCGATGATACCGGCTCCATCCTCGTGGATTGGGATAACGGCTCCGGTCTAAACGTCATCTTCGGGATTGATAAAATCAGGAGAATTCAGAAATGGACGAAAAAGTAAAAGAACAGATCCTTGCCATAAGGGACAGCGGTCTTACGAACATGTTTGATGTCAATACTGTGCAGCGGCTTGCCTTTGAGCGGGACTTCTACGAGCTGGTTTTATACCTTGAGGATCACCGGTCAGAATACGCGAAATTCATCCTGACCGGCGAGGCGTAAAGTACACAATTTAGGCCTCAAAACTTCCCGCAGGATTGTCACATATATTTCGAGAAATAACTTGCTATTACAGGCGCTTAGAGTGATATATGTACATACCAAAAGGAAAAACAACCACAAGGAGGAACCACCATGAAGTACACAATCGAAGCCATAGAAAACGCAAAGCCCGGAATGCGCTGGGAAGAGATCGGATGCCAGTGGACGCTGGGGCAGGCCTACCTTTACAGCAAGGAAGCCGGAAACGACCTGCCGAACTTCGCCGAGGTCATTTGGGACGACGACATCGAGACAATCCTCGCAGACTGCAGGAAGCTGGGAGTGAAGGAATTTACGATAAGCTCCACCTTCTCAAGCCTGATCCTCACCATCGCCAAGTTCAAGGAGCTCGGCTGCACGCTGGACGGGATCGTAAAGATCAAGGAACGCTACACCCACTTCGGCAGCGACGAGCACACGCTCATCCCGGCCTTCAAGATGACGGTAAAGGAGGCGTAAAGAGAATGACAATCAATGAAGCAATGAGAACCTTAAGACTTCCGAACCCGACCACACCGGAGGATCTGGAATGCCGTTGGAGCAAGACGCTGCGGTTCGGAGACAAAATCCTGATGGCAGGCTACTACTACAACGGAGTGAATAAGCCCTGCTACTTCGGAGCAACCTACGAGTTCCTGACAGACGACACCAGCTGCGAAGGAACCATCGGACTTCACTCGGTAAGCGAGGTCGAGTTCGAAGATGATGGCCACGCCATAGCATGGGCGATGAGCCACGCAGAATAAGAAAACCCTGAGAATGAATATTCCGGGAGACTGAGCCGAATGGCTCTTTCTCTCGTACTGATACCGGATCGCATGCCGAACACGTCGGCTGGCGGTCCTTTATTTTGCCCTGAAAGGAGGCGGCGCCCGTGCCAATGCGAAAACTGAAAAACTATAAGCCGACCAAGTTCATGGCAGAGACTTCTCACTATGACAGGAGAAAAGCCGACTATGCCGTCTCCTTTATCGAGTGCCTCTCGCACACCAAAGGGACCTGGGCGGGAAAGCCATTTGAGCTAATCGACTGGCAGGAACGCATCATAAGGGATCTCTTCGGCATCGTGAAGGAAAACGGCTACCGCCAGTTCAACACCGCTTACATCGAAATCCCCAAAAAGATGGGAAAATCCGAGCTTGCTGCAGCTGTAGCACTTCTTTTATGCTGCGGGGACGGTGAACAGCGAGCCGAAGTCTACGGATGCGCCTCCGACCGTCAGCAGGCATCGATTGTTTTTAACGTGGCAGAAGACATGGTGAAGATGTCGCCGGCTCTTGCCAAGCGCGTGAAGATTTTAGCCTCACAAAAGCGGCTCATCTATAAGCCGACCAACAGCTTCTATCAGGTACTCTCCTCTGAGGCCTATACCAAGCACGGCTTAAACATTCACGGCGTGGTCTACGACGAGCTTCACGCCGCTCCGGACAGAAGGCTTTTTGATGTCATGACCAAAGGCTCGGGCGATGCCCGCATGCAGCCGCTCTACTTTCTGATTACTACCGCAGGAACCGATACCCATTCCATCTGCTATGAGCAGCATCAAAAAGCACTGGATATCCTGCGCGGCAAAAAGCATGACCCAACCTTTTATCCCGTAATCTACGGTGCTAAAGAAAGCGATGACTGGTCAGATATTGAGGTTTGGAAGAAAGCCAATCCCTCCCTTGGCATCACGGTGGGACTGGATAAGGTGAAAGCCGCCTTCCTGCAGGCTAAAGAAAACCCTGCCGAGGAGAACCTGTTTCGTCAGCTTCGCCTGAACCAGTGGGTAAAGCAATCAATCCGCTGGATGCCGATGGACAAATGGGACGCCTGTGCCTTTGATGTGGATGAAAAGGCACTCGAAGGCAGAATCTGCTACGGAGGCCTTGACCTCTCATCCACCACCGACATCACCGCCTTTGTGCTGGTCTTTCCGCCTCGTGATGAAGACGAGAAATACACTATCCTTCCGTACTTTTGGATTCCCGAAGAAAATGCGGAATTAAGAGTGCGCCGTGACCATGTGCCCTATGACATCTGGATCAAAGAAGGTGCGATGCAGACTACGGAAGGAAATGTCATCCACTACGGATTTATCGAAAAATTCATCGAGCATTTAGGCGAGCGCTTCAACATTCGAGAGATTGCCTTTGACCGCTGGGGAGCCGTTCAGATGGTGCAGAACTTAGAGAACATCGGCTTCACGGTCGTCCCTTTCGGTCAGGGCTTTGCTTCGATGTCGCCTCCCACCAAGGAACTGATGAACCTCGTGCTTTCCAAGCGCCTCGCACACGGCGGACAACCCGTCCTTCGCTGGATGATGGATAACATCTTCATCCGAACCGATCCTGCTGGAAATATCAAAATCGACAAAGCCAAATCCACCGAGAAAGTCGACGGTGCCGTTGCACTTGTAATGGCACTTGACCGAGCGATCCGCATGGGATGCGACACGAGCGAGTCAGTCTATGACAGCCGCGGCATTTTATTTTTGTAAAGGAGATTTTGCCTATGGGATTTTTACAGTCACTTTTTCATTCAAGAGATAAGCCGAAAGATCAAACCGCCGGCTCTGCCTTTCGCTTTTACTTCGGGCACACTACATCGGGAAAAGCGGTGACGGAGCGCTCTGCCATGCAGATTACTGCCGTCTATGCCTGTGTAAGAGTTTTAGCTGAGGCGGTCGCCGGTCTTCCGCTTCATCTCTTTCGCCTCAAAGGAAATGCCGGCAAAGAGAAAGCGACGGACAGCTCCCTTTACTTTTTGCTGCACGATGAACCGAATCCGGAGATGACCTCATTTATCTTCCGAGAAACCCTCATGTGCCATCTGCTCTTGTGGGGCAACGCCTACGCACAGATTATCCGAAACGGCAAAGGTGAAGTTGTCGCCCTATACCCGCTCATGGCCAACAAAATGACGGTTGACCGGGATGAAAATGGCACTCTTTACTATGAATATCAGGTCAGTAAAAGCGATGCTCCAACGCTTAAAAACGGAAGGGTAAGGCTTTCTCCTTCTGAGGTACTCCATATTCCGGGCCTCGGCTTTGACGGTCTTGTCGGATACAGCCCGATTGCGATGGCGAAAAACGCTCTCGGCGTGGCAATGGCCACCGAAGAATACGGTGCGGCATTCTTTAAAAATGGCGCAAACCCATCTGGCATCTTATCCATGCCCGGCGTGGTGAAAGACCCGGAAAAGATCCGCCAGTCTTGGGAGCAGGGCTTTGGCGGATCGCAGAACTCCAACAAGGTCGCCATTTTGGAAGAAGGCATGACCTATACGCCGATTTCCATCTCACCGGAAGCCGCGCAGTTTCTTGAGACGCGGAAGTTTCAAATCGATGAGATTGCCCGCATCTTCCGCGTGCCGCCCCATATGATCGGAGATCTCGAACATGCGACCTTTTCCAATATCGAGCACCAGTCGCTGGAGTTTGTGACCTACACCCTGCGTCCGTGGCTCGTGCGCTTTGAGGAGTCCATGCAGCGTTCGCTTCTTTTGCCCGAACAAAAGAAAGACTATCTCATTCGCTTTAACGTGGACGGGATTTTGCGAGGCGATTATGAGAGCCGCATGCGAGGTTATGCCACCGGCATACAAAACGGCATCTTCTCGGTCAACGATGTGAGGCGCTTAGAAGATATGGATCTGCTCTCAAAAGAAGATGGCGGCGATTTGCATGTCTTAAACGGCAATGTCGTGAAGCTTGCCGATGCGGGATCGGCTTATACGAAAAACAAGGAGGATACCGATGAACCGACAGAAGAAATTTTGGAGATGGACGAAAAACAAAAGTCCCGATCCAAGCGAAAATGAAACACGAACTTTATACCTGGACGGCGTGATTGCCGAGGAGAGCTGGTTTGACGATGAAGTCACACCGGCTTTTTTTAAATCCGAACTTGATGACGGCACAGGCAGCATCACCGTCTGGATCAACTCACCGGGAGGCGACTGCTTTGCGGCCGCTCAGATCTATAACCTGCTTTTGAACTATCAAGGCAAGGTGACGGTCAAAATTGACGGTCTTGCGGCATCCGCCGCCTCGGTGATCGCGATGGCGGGAGATGAGATTCTCATGAGTCCTGTTTCCATGCTCATGATCCATAACCCATCCACCGTGGCCATCGGAGATACACAGGACATGCAGCGTGCCATCGGGATGTTATCCGAGGTCAAAGAATCCATCATCGGTGCCTACAAGCAAAAAAGCGGTCTTTCTCATGCAAAGCTCGCTTCACTCATGGATGAAGAGACCTGGATGAACGCAGAAAAGGCAGTAGAGCTGCACTTTGCCGACCGCATCACATCAAGGCAGGATCTCTATCCGCAAGGCGAGAACGAAGATCCTACAAATGGTGAGAGTGCCGTGCTAAACGGAAAAGAATCTAAAAGCCTCACGGAGACACCGATGCTCTTTTCACGCCGCAAGGTCGCAGCCGCCATCAACAAAAAGCTCTGTGACTATGCGGCGGCCTGTGAGGCAAAAACACCTGCCCAAACGGCAGAACCGATTACCCACCGCTACAAAGTCAAGGACTTGGAAACACGCCTTGATCTTATCAAACACTTTATTTAAGGAGGACACCTACCATGACGATTACTGAACTTTTGAACAAACGTGCCAAGACCTGGGAGGCCGCAAAGGCTTTTCTGGAATCCCATCGAGACAAAGACGGACTGCTTAGCGCCGAAGACGGTGCGGCTTACGACAAGATGGAAGCCGAGATCGCAGCCTACAGCACAGAAATTGAGCGCATGTGCCGTCAAAAGGACATCGAAGACAAGATGAGCAAGCCGCTCGGTACGCCGCTTACGGCAAAACCGGCCGTGCTTTCCACAGAGACGGAAGAAAAGCACGGACGTGCCTCCTCTTCCTATGCCAAGGATATGCTCGTTGCCCTGCGAAGCGGCTTTAAGCGCATCTCGAACATCTTGGAAGAAGGCAAAGACGAAAACGGCGGCTATCTGGTACCTGAAGAATGGGACAGCCGCCTCATTGACAAGCTGACCGAAGAAAATATCTTCCGAAGCCTCGCCACGACCATCACCACGTCCGGCGAACACAAGATCAATATCGCGGCTACCAAGCCTGCCGCGGCATGGATCGAGGAAGGTCAGGCCTTAAGTTTCGGTGAGGCGACCTTTGATCAGGTGGTGCTCGATGCCCATAAGCTTCATGTAGCGATCAAGGTTACCGAAGAACTGCTCTACGACAATGCTTTCAATTTGGAAAGCTACATCATCGACCAGTTCGGCAAAGCACTCGGTAACGCGGAAGAAGATGCCTTCTTAAACGGCGACGGCAAAAACAAGCCGCTTGGCATCTTTGCCGCAACCGGCGGAGGAGAGGTTTCCGTCACACTCACGGGTACCGCGCTTAAAACTGACGATATCCTGACGCTCATCTACTCTTTGAAGCGCCCATACCGCAAAAACGCCGCGTTTATCTTAAATGACGCAACGCTTGCCGCCCTTCGAAAGCTCAAGGATAACAATCAGGCCTACATCTGGCAGCCGAGCTATCAGGCAGGAGAACCGGACCGTCTTTGCGGCTATCCGGTTAAGACCTCTGCCTTCTGCCCTGTTTTGGAGACAGGAAAAGCCGGCGTGGCTTTCGGGGATTTCTCCTATTACAACATCGGAGACCGCGGAACCAGAAGCTTTCAGGAACTTCGTGAGCTTTTTGCCGGAAACGGCATGGTGGGCTACGTTGCCAAAGAACGTGTGGACGGAAAACTGATCTTGCCCGAGGCCGTGCAGATTCTCAAAGCCGGTGCGTAAAAATAAACGTCTTAGCCATAAGGCGGCTCTCTTTATACGAGGGAGTCGCCTTTTCCTTGCAGGAAAGGAGGAAGCATGCTGAGCCTTGAAGACGTGAAAAACTATCTCCGCGTGGATTTTGACGACGATGACGCACTCATCGAGTCGCTCATACCCTCTGCCACCGAGTTGGTCAAAAACGTGGCACGCACCGAAGACCTCTCTTCTTTTGAAAACGGGCGCATTGCCGTGCTTTTTACGGTGGCCTATCTCTACGAACACCGAGAAGAAGCCGATCACCATGCGCTCACCTTGACGCTTCGCGCTCTTCTTTTCGGAGAAAGGCAGGTGAGCTTCTGATATGGATATCGCTCTTCTCAATGTCACCGTCACCTTCCAAAAAAGAACCGTGGAAAGTGATGCCATCGGAAACCAAATCGAAACGTGGAAAGACGACTACACCTGTGCCGCCACCATCTCAGGAGAAGGCGGGCGCGAAGTCTTTATCGCAGCCTCTGAAGTGGAGAAGGCGGACATGGCGGTGACGGTCAGGTGGTGTAAGAAAACGGCAGCGATGAGCACGACAGACTTTCGCATCGTCTTTCAGGGCTGCGCCTACGACATCGAAAAAATTGACCACCTGTCTTTCAGGAAGCGAGCGATCAAGTTTTTCTGCGTAAAGGAGAGAACCTGATGAGCCGAAAAGTCAAAATCTCCGGCCTTGTCGATGCCGTGATGGAAGAACTCAACGCCTATGCCAAAACGACAACGGAAGGCATGAAGCAAGCCGTCACCAAAGCGGCAACGACCACCAAAAAAGAAATCAAGGCGCATGCGCCAAAAAAGCACGGCGACTATCAAAAAAGCTGGACGCAAAAGAAAACTTCCGAGTCCTCCCATGCCTTGCAGGTGACGGTCTACTCTCGTAACCGCTACCAGCTGGCACACCTCTTGGAACACGGCCACGCCAAACGGAACGGCGGCAGGACGAGGGCAATTCCTCATATCGCTCCCGCCGAGACAATCGGTGAGGAGCAGCTTATGAAAGAGATCGAAAGGATGATCAAAGATGGATGAAATCATAGAAATGTTGACAGAGGTCGGACTTCCCTTTGCCTACGACCACTTCGAAGAAGGTCAGGCACCTGCTCCGCCCTTTATCTGCTATGTAACGCCGGAGTCGCATAACTTTGCGGCAGACGGTCAGGTGTATTTTCCCGTGAACCGCTTTTATCTGGAGCTTTACACCGACAAAAAAGACCGTGCGCTCGAAAAAAGAATCGAAGACCTTCTTATCCGCCACGATCAGTTTTTCGACAAGGCCGAAGTCTATATCAACGCAGAAGACCTCTACGAAGTTTCCTATTCATTTGAGCTGAAAGGATGATGAAACATGGCAAATAAAAACAACAAAGTCAAATACAACATTAAAAACGTCTATGCCGCCAAGATGGCAGAAACCGTCTCGAACGGCGTATCCACCTTTACGTACGAAACACCAAAACCCATCCCTGGCGCGGTTTCGCTGTCGCTTGACGCGGAAGGCGAATCTTCTCCCTTTTATGCCGACGGCGTTGTCTACTTTAGAACCGTCACCAACAACGGCTACTCCGGAGATTTGGAAATTGCCTTAATCCCTGAGTGGTTTCGCACCGAGATTTTGCAGGAGACCCTCGATTCCAAAGGCGTGCTGGTCGAAAACTCCAATACCGCAGAGTCAGTAAAGTTCGCTTTGCTTTTTGAGTTTGACGGCGACATCAAAGCGATCCGCCATGCCTTATATAACTGCACGGCCTCTCGTCCTTCCATCGAGTCGGAAACCAAAGAAGATACCATTGAGCCGGGAACGGAAACCCTGTCTCTTACCGCAGATCCAAGATCGGACGGCCTTGTCAAAGCCAAGACCGGAGATTCCACCGATGCCGCAACCTATGCGAACTGGTATAAGGCGGTCTACGTGCCGCAGGCAGGCACACCGGCAGGAGGAAAATAACCATGATTGAAAAGACCATTGACGTTTCGGGTGTACCCGTAAAGTTTCGCTCGTCTGCTGCTATCCCGCGCCTTTACCGAGCCAAGTTCGGACGGGATATTTTTAAAGACTTAGCCAAGCTCGAAAAAAGCTATCAGGGCAAGAAAGATAAGGACGGCGGCTTTCCCGTTGAAGACTTAGAGATTTTTGAAAACGTCGCCTACATCATGGCGCTGCACGCAGACAAAAGCGTGCCCGCTTCCATTGAAGAGTGGCTGGACGGCTTTGAGATGTTTTCCATCTATCAGGTACTTCCTGAAATCCTCTCCCTTTGGGGTGAGAACTTAAAGACGGAGGTCTCACCAAAAAAAGGCAGATAAGAAGCGAGCGGCCCATGACAACGCCACTTCTTATGCTTCGTGCCTGTCAGATCGGCATTCCCATTGTGGACATGGATCTCATCTCCATCGGGCTGCTTCTCGATATGTGGACGGAAAAAGCAAACGACAGTGCAAGTTACAGGCGGCTTGCCACACAAGAAGATTTTGACCGCTTTTAGCACCCGATGAGGTGTTTTTTTATTGTTCAAGAAAGGAGGACGCATGGCCTCACGCATCAAAGGCATCACCGTGGAAATCGACGGAGATACCACGGGACTGGATAAAGCCTTAAAACAAGTGAACTCCACCATCCGCACAACGCAGTCCTCCTTAAGAGATGTCAACCGCCTCTTAAAACTCGATCCGAAAAACACGGAGCTTTTGGCGCAAAAGCAAAAAATGCTGAAAAACGCCATCACAGCAACCAAAGAAAAGCTTGATACCTTAAAGACAACCCAGGAACAAGCCAAGGCACAGCTGGAGTCGGGAGACCTCGGCCAGGACAAATACGACGCACTGCAGCGTGAGATTGTCGAAACCGAACAAAAGCTTAAAGGCCTGCAGCAGGAAGCAATCAACACCAACGCAGTCTTTTCCAAGATGGATGCGGCAGGAGCCGCTTTCACTAAAGCGGGTGACGCTATCACGGGCGCGGGGCAAAAGATCATGCCGGTTTCTCTTGCCGTGGGAGGACTTGGCGTACTGGCGGTCAAGACCGCGGGTGACTTCGATGAAGCGATGTCGAAGGTCTCTGCAATATCCGGAGCTACCGGAGAGGACTTTCAGGCCCTGCGCGATAAAGCACGTGAGATGGGCGAAAAGACGAAGTTCTCCGCCACCGACGCGGCTAACGCCATGAACTACATGGCGATGGCCGGCTGGAAATCGAAAGACATGATCTCCGGTATTGACGGCATCATGAACCTTGCCGCCGCATCCGGAGAAGATTTAGCCCTCACTTCCGATATCGTGACCGATGCCTTAACCGCCTTTGGGCCTTCCGCGAAAGACTCCGGACACTTTGCCGATATCCTCGCCGCGGCGTCGTCCAATGCGAACACCAACGTCTCCATGATGGGCGAGACCTTTAGATACTGCGCCCCGATTGCAGGCGCCTTGGGCTTTAGCGCTGAAGATACCGCAGAGGCCATCGGCCTTATGGCAAACTCCGGGATCAAATCCACACAGGCGGGCACCGCCCTTCGTACCGTCATGACCAACCTCAGCAAGGACTTCACCATTTCAGGAAAATCCATCGGTGAGGTCACAGTGGCCACGACCAATGCGGACGGTTCCATGCGCTCTCTTTCCGGCATCTTGGGCGACTGCCGGGAGGCCTTCTCGGGACTTTCCGAGTCCGAAAAGGCACAGGCGGCAGAATCATTAGTCGGAAAGCACGCCATGAGCGGCTTTCTGGCCCTCATGAACGCTGCCCCTGCCGACATCGAAAAGCTGTCTTCCGCCATCGACAACTGTGACGGCTCGGCAGAAAAGATGGCAGAAACCATGCAGGACAACCTTCCCGGACAGCTCACCATCTTAAAAAGTCAGCTGCAGGAACTTGCCATATCCATCGGTGATGCCTTAATGCCTACGATCCGAAAACTCGTCACCTGGCTTCAAAACTTCGTTGACAAGTTAAACGGCATGGACGAAGGAACGCGTAACACCATCATCAAAATCGGACTTTTTATCGCCGCCTTGGGGCCTGCACTGATTGTGATCGGTAAGCTGACCTCATCGATCGGATCGCTTATCACGACCTTTTCAAGCGTAGGAAAAGCGGTCACCGGCTTCATGGTCAAGATGGGCGGCATGTCCGGTCTCATGAGCAAAATAGGAGCTGCCATCGGCGGCATCTCCGCTCCCGTGGTGGGAGTCGTTGCCATCATCGGCACACTGGTTGCCGCTTTTGTGCATCTGTGGAACACCTCAGAAGGTTTCAGGGATTCCATTATCGGCACGTGGAACAGCATCAAGGAGGCTTTTTCAAACTTCGCATCCGGCATCACCGAACGCATCAACGCCTTAGGTTTTGACTTTCAGTCCTTCGGCGAGCTGGTATCTGCCATTTGGAACGGTTTCACCGAGCTTTTGGCGCCGGTGTTTGAGAACGCCTTTTCAGCAATTGCCGCGATTTTACAAGGCGCACTGGATATCCTGACGGGCATCTTTGACATCTTCGCAGGGCTTTTCACAGGCAACTGGAGTCAGCTGTGGAACGGCATCAAGGAAGTCTTCTCCGGTATCTGGACAGCAATTTCGGGCATCTTTACGGCCGCGTGGGAGACGCTGGTCGGTGTCACCAACACCGTTTTAGGCTGGTTTGGCACGAACTGGAGCGAGGTTTGGACGGCGATCAAGACCTTCTTTGAGAACACCTGGAACGGGATCGTCTCCTTTTTCACCGGCATCTGGGAAGGAATCAAGTCTGTTGTCACGGGAGCCGTAAGTGCTGTGTCCAACACGGTCTCCTCGGTTTTCACGGCCATCAGCACCACGGCATCCAGTATCTGGAACGGCATCAAAAACATGATTTCCGGTGTGGTAGGTGGGATTAAGTCAACCGTCTTAAATGTGTTTAACGGCGTGAAGTCTACCGTGACAAACATCTTTAACGGAATCAAGAGCACGGCCACCTCCGTATGGAACGGCATCAAGTCCGCTATCACCGCACCGATCGAAGCGGCTAAAAACACCATCAAAGGCATTATCGATAAGATCAAAGGCTTCTTCTCCGGCCTTCACATCGAGCTTCCGCATATCAAGCTGCCGCATTTTTCGATCTCCGGCGGCTTTTCCATCGTGCCGCCCAGAGTGCCGCACCTTTCCATTGACTGGTACAAGGAAGGCGGCATCATGACGAGACCGACGCTTTTCGGCATGAACGGAAGTGCCCTTATGGCGGGAGGCGAAGCGGGATCGGAGGCGATTTTGCCGCTCAAGTCTTTCTACGACAAGCTCGAAGGCATGCTTGCCGCCCGGGACACAACACTCATGGAAAAGTACCTCGCCATCATTGCCGGAAATTCGGAAAAAGACATCGTACTGGACTCCGGTACGCTGGTCGGAGCACTCACACCAAAACTGGATGGAGCCTTGGGAAGACGCGCCGCTTACGTAGGAAGGAGGATGAAATGAACCAAAACATAAGCTTTGGAGCCACTCTAAACGGCAAACACACATGGAAGAATTACGGGCTTGTCGTATCCAACACCGACGTGGTCGGTATGCCAAAGCCTAAAACACTCATCGTTGAGATTCCCGGATCATCCAAGCACCTCGATCTCACAGAGGCTCTGACGGGACGATGCGAATACGAAGGACGCACGCTCTCCTTTACGCTTGGCGGCATCGGAAAGATCGAAAGCTGGGCAGGAAGGCTCCGATCCTTCCTCAACGAAATACATGGAAAGCATGTCAAGGTCATCTTGGACTCCGAGCCGGAATACTATTTTGAAGGCCGAGCCGAAGTAAAAAACTTTGAGCGCACCCGCGCTTTGGGACAAATTGAACTGGAGATCGAATGCGATCCGTATAAATGGGATCTTGCCGCAAGCGATGAGGATTGGCTTTGGGATACGTTCAATTTTGAAAGCGGCATCATCCGGGACTATCGGGATGTGAGCGTAAGCTCTTATATCGACCTTCTTGTTCCCGGATCGCACGTTCCGATGGTGCCGACGTTTCATGTCAGAAACTACCAAGAAACCGAAGGCAGGAAAAACTACGTCTACTCCATCAAGCTGAGAAAGTCATGGACGCTTCATGCCGGCACAAATCGTTTCGCCGACCTTGTCATTCCTGAATCCGGCGACACGCTGCGCTTTTTTGGAACCTACACCGTCACCGTATCTGTGAGAGGAGGAAACCTTTAATGTACCAAGTGTTTTTAGATGAGCACGTGCTCTATATACCGGGCGATGATGAGGCTGTTCTTATTGATCCGGTGCTGGAGCTGGCGCTTGGAAAATCCGGCACATTTTCTGCCCGCGTACCGAAGATCAATCCGCTCTACGAAAAGCTCAAAGCGCTGGATTCCACCGTCCGTGTGGAGCGTGACGGTGTGGCACTCTTTTACGGCCGCATTTTATCGGTTGAGCGGGACTTTTACGGCACCAAGAGCATCACCTGCGAAGGAGAACTGGCCTATCTTTTGGACTCCGTGCAGGAGCCTTCTGAGTTTCATGACATCTCGCTCCGCGCTTTTCTTGAGACGCTTATTGCCAAGCACAACAATCAGATGGCAAAAGACGGCGCGCACAATAAGCGCTTCACGGTCGGACAGGTCACCGTTACCGACCCCAACGACTCGCTTTACCGCTACACCAACTGGGAGACTACCCTTGATGCCATCACCGACAAACTCGTCAAACGCTTGGGCGGCTTTCTTCGTGTGCGCCATGTGGGAGAGGTTCGCTATCTGGACTATCTTGCAGAATCCGATAACACCAACACACAGGTGATTGAGTTCGGAGAAAACCTCCTTGACTACACCGACACGCTTTTGGCAGAAGACATCGCTACCCGTGTGATTCCGCTTGGCAAAAGGCTTGAGACATCAAGCATTGCCGCGCTTGAGGAATATACCACCATTAAGAGCGTCAACGGTGGCAAGACTTATGTGGAGTCGGCTTCCGCCATTCAAAACTTCGGTATCGTCACCAAAACCGTGAGCTTCGAAAATATCTCTGTACCTGCCAACTTAAAGAAGAAGGCGGAAAAATATATTAAAGACAGCCAGTTTGCCGATGTCACCCTGACGCTCACCGCTGTCGATCTGCATCTTGTGCATGCCGATATGGAAGCGATGAAGATCGGAGATCGTATTCGTGTCATCTCGCCTCCTCATGGCATGGACAGGTTCTTTCCGCTGACGGAGCTTACGATCGCTTTGGATCACCCTGAATCCTCTACGGTGGTACTTGGAACCGAAGTGAAGGCAGGTCTTTCTGAGCGAAGCATCAGCGAGAAAAAAGAACTGGTCGAGCGCATCGAGCGGCTTCCCACGCAGTCCGACACGCTTCGCCTTGCCAAGGATAACGCCACCGCGCTTATCACAGCAGCTACGACCGGACACGTCGTGACCCGCAAAAACGAGATTCTCATCATGGACACGGCGGACAAGAATACAGCCAAAAAGGTGTGGCGCTGGAACGTGAACGGTCTGGGCTATTCCAAGACCGGCTACAACGGCTATTACGGCACCGCCATCACAATGAACGGTGCAATTGTGGCCGATTACATCACGACCGGCACGCTAAATGCCGATCTGATTCGTGCCGGAACCTTAAAGGACAGAGCCGGGAACATCAGCTGGAACATGAGCACAGGTGCTTTAAGTGCCAAAAGGCTCTCGGTGGATTCTCCGAACTTTAAGCTCACGACTTATGGGCACCTCACCGCCAAAGGAGCCGATATTGACGGCAGTATCGTTGCTTCTTCCGGGGATACCAAAGTCCGTTTGGGCTATGGCAAGCTCTCCATCTACTACCAGAACAAAGAACTCGGTCTTGTCGGCGGAAACGGCTTTGCCGGCTCCAACACCATTGCAGGCCTCAACTTTGACCTCGAGCGAACCGGAGATTATATGACATGGGCGGCGCAACCTACGGGTGGTGGCAGTTATGAGATGGTCTGGACCTATGCCAGATCATCTTTCGGAAACTTCTCCGGCGGGATGTTAAATGCCGGATGTGACATCGACATGCACTATAACCGACTGAGAAATGTCAGCTGGCCTGACGGAGCCATCAACGGAGCCTTTCATTTTGTAAAGATCAATGCCATGAGCAGCGACGGTACGGTCGCCAGCTGGTCAAACGGATGTCGCATGCGGTTTAAAAATGGAATTTTGATTGAAGCAACATTTTAAACATGGAGGATACAGCAATGGACGAACATGAACTGATCGAACAAAAGTCAAACGAAAAAGAAGCAACAAAGCCGGATGATACGGTCTTTCCAATCAAAGACGATGAGTGGCAAAAAGCCATCGAGATCATCTTAGGCACCGACAAGCACGAAGAAATCTCAGATAAGGATGCCTCTGAGCTCATTGCGGCTGCCCGCAATTTCAGAAAGATCATCGACTTCTTCGTGAAGCTCTTCGGAGGCGCGCTATGAAAGAAAACGAACTGCCCCTCATCCTGCGCCTTGAAAAAGCGAGAAACGAACTGAGATACGCACTCAACCAAACTGCCGGAAAGTATGAGCTTCCCGGCTTTTTACTTGACCTCCTCATAGAAGCCTTGCTCTCAGAAGAAAAAGGTCAGCGCATAGCCCTTATGAGCGAGCAGATCAGCGCAGCGGACGGGAAGGAGGAAAAAGAACATGGCCAACGTGAAGACCTATCTCAGTAAAATTTTATCGGCCGTCTACGGCAAAGACGTGCGCGGAGCCATCCACGACTCGATTGCCGCCATCAACACGCAGGTGGAAACCACCACGGCGGCGGAAAGCGCGCGGATAGCTGCAGAAAAGACGCGCATCTCACAGGAAAACGCAAGAAAATCTGCAGAAATAACAAGAGCCGCGCAGGAAGAAACCCGCAAGCATAACGAGACAACGCGCACCGCTCAGGAAAGCACCCGTCAGACGACGTTTACGAAACTCAGGACGGACATCGACACCAAGCTTAAACAGCTGGATCAGGCTATCGCCGGCGCCGGAGCGGTCTTGATTGACCCTACGCTTACCAAGCAAGGTCAGGCCGCCGATGCCAAAGCGGTCAGTGACCAATTATCCAAGGTGAACCATCGCTTAACATCTGTAATTCCGGAGTTTCAGGCCTTTACGCTTACTGCACCTTCCGACAAAGTTGTGGTAAGCGATATGAGCAAAATTAAAAAATATGGCAAAATCTGTGTCTTATCTTTCAGCGTCACCGTAAAGGAAAATACCTCAACGGACGGATTGCAGCCGCTTTGCGTTTCACCTATCGCAGAAGATGAGTCCTCCATCGGCTTTGCTACGGCAATAGCTTATGGAGATGGCGCAGCAAACTATCCGGCTTTTATAATCGATAGCGTGGTTGGTGCTCTTATACCGGGACCTGTGGCCTATCCGCTGAACTTGCTCGGATCGATAACCTTTATCTCCAAAGCATAGATTCTATTTTTCTATCTGTTTGTTAGCCGCTTTCCAAGCGGCATTTTTTATGCCTCATAAAGGCAAGAAAGGAAGTGTGAACTCATGAAAGAATTCTGGAACACCTTGCAGCTTATCTTTGCTGCCATCGGAGGCTGGCTCGGCTATTACTTAGGAGGCTTTGACGGACTTCTCTATGCGCTGATCGCCTTTGTCATCTGCGATTACGTGACAGGCATGATGTGCGCCGTCTCCGACAAAAAGCTCTCAAGCGAAGTCGGCTTTAAAGGCATCGCCAAAAAGGTCGTGATCTTCATTCTGGTCGCCGTTGCCAACATCATTGACACCAACGTCATCACACAGGGCGCGATTCTTCGCACGGCCGTCATCTTCTTCTATCTCTCAAACGAAGGACTCTCGCTTGTGGAAAACGCGACTCATCTGGGACTTCCTGTCCCGGACAAACTCAAGGCGGTCTTGGCACAGCTTCATGACCGCGCAGAAAAGGAGGATAAATAACTATGGCTATGAAAGGAATTGATGTATCAACCTGGCAGGGATCGATTGATTTTAACCGTGTAAAACAAAGCGGAATTAACTTCGTCATTATTCGTGCAGGCTACGGATCGGCACTATCTCAAAAGGACAAGTGGTTTGAGACGAACTACGCCCGCGCCAAAGCGGCAGGTCTTCATGTGGGAGCCTATTGGTACTCCTATGCGGGAAGCGCCGGAGAGGCACGCGAAGAAGCACGTATCTGCAAACAGGTGCTCTCCGGCAAGCAGTTTGACTATCCCATCTACTTTGATTTGGAAGAAAAGTCACAGCTTGCCCGCGGACGGGCTTTTTGCGACTCGCTCATTCGAGCCTTTTGCAATGAGATGGAAGCGGGCGGATACTTTGCGGGCTTCTATACCTCGCTCTCAGCAGCCCTAAACTACGTTTCCCCTGATGTGAGAAACCGCTACGCCTTCTGGGTAGCGCAGTGGAACAGTCGCTGCACCTATGGCGGCCAATACGGCCTTTGGCAGTATTCCTCGAGCGGCTCGGTGCCGGGCATCGCAGGCAGATGCGATATGGATCTTGCCTATGTGGACTATCCCTCCATCATCAGGAAAGGCGGCTTTAACGGCTATGGCAAAGGCACAAGCTCCGCTCCTGCAAGAAAGTCTGTCGATACGCTGGCCCATGAAGTCATCGCAGGTGCTTGGGGAAACGGTGAGGTCAGAGTAAACCGTCTTACCAAAGCAGGCTACGACTACGACGCAGTGCAGGCACGCGTAAATGAGCTTTTAGGCATAAAGCCGAAAAAGTCCATCGACACGCTTGCCCGAGAGGTCATCCGCGGCGACTGGGGAAACGGTAAGGACCGTGTAAACCGCCTGACGAAAGCAGGCTACGATTACGAAGCTGTACAAAAACGAGTAAACGAACTTCTCTAAGCTGAATGCATTGATATGCCCGCAAGGCGTGAGGAGAAATCTTCACTCCCTTGCGGGCTTTTTTATTTTGTCCGCTCAACTTCTTCAAAAACCTCCAGTGGAACAGTAGAAGGCAGAAAAAGATTCGTCCATAACGCCTTCGTCTCTTCAGGGAGTGTTAGAGGGACAACAAGACCTGCCCTCTGTCTGGAGGGATGATATGACAAATGATGAAAAACAAAGCATTTACAACATGAGACGAAACGGTGCAAGTTATGCCGTAATTGCTGCCATCTTAAATCTATCGAAAAGCACCGTGGCTTCCTTTTGCCAAAAAGAAGGCCTGAGAACAGGTTCCTCAAAAGCTTTAACAGCACTACGCTACTGCAAGTATTGCGGAAAGCCACTGCCCGTCAAGGAAAAAGGGAAAGAGCAAAAATTCTGCTCAGAGCACTGCCGGATGAGCTGGTGGAAAGAGCATCCGGAAGAGCTGAATAAAAAGGCAATCTATATATTCACCTGCCCATGCTGCGGAAAAACTTTCACTTCCTATGGCAATGCGCACAGAAAGTATTGCAGTCATGCTTGCTATATCCAAGACCGATTCGGAGGCTCTCATGAAGACTGAAGCCTTCGCATCCGAGCTTGCCTATGAAGTATCCCGCTCCATCCTCTTTTCTTGGCTCAAGCAAAACATCATCGATAAAGAGGAATTCATTCGTCTCGACCACGCACTCCTAAAGCGATACCACCCCGGCTTAGGTGCCTTATTTACTTGCTATTTCAGCTCTTTAGAGTGATGTATAGACACGGAAAGGAGACGATTCTATGGCTGAAATCATAAAAATCGAAACAAAGAAATCACCGCTGCCAAACCGCAAGAAAGTCGCCGCCTATGCCCGTGTCTCTATGGAAACGCAAAGGCTGCACCACTCACTGGCGGCACAGATCAGTTTTTATTCTGATTTGATACAAAAGAACCCCGAGTGGGACTATGCCGGAGTCTATGCCGATGAAGGCATCAGCGGCACATCAGTGGAAAAACGTCCCGAGTTTATGCGCCTGATGAAAGACTGCAAGGCCGGGAAAATAGACCTCATCTTAACGAAATCCATCTCCCGATTCGCGCGTAACACGGTCGACCTCCTAAAAGTCGTAAGACAGTTAAAAGACCTCAACATCGAGGTCCGATTTGAAAAGGAAAAAATCAACTCACTTTCGGATGACGGTGAGCTGATGCTCACGCTCCTTGCCTCTTTCGCACAGGAAGAGACCATCAGCATCTCCAACAACGTTAAATGGACCATCCGAAAACGTATGTCCGAAGGAAACCCGAACACGCGAAATAGCGTCTATGGCTACCGCTGGAAGGATGACACCCTGATTGTTGTTCCCGAAGAAGCAAAGATCGTGCGGCGCATCTTTCAAAACTTCCTTGATGGAAAATCCCGCCTTGAAACTGAGCGTGAATTTGCAGAGGAAGGCATTACAACCAGAAAGGGCAACCGCTGGACGGACTCCAATATTAAGGTTGTTCTGACCAATGTCACTTATACGGGAAATTTGCTCTGTCAAAAAGAGTTTGTCGAAGATCCCATTACCAAGAAGCGCAAGAAAAACCGCGGTGAGCTTCCTCAGTATTTCATCGCAAACACCCATGAAGCGATTATCGACAAGGAAACTTTCGACTATGTGCAAGAAGAGATGGCAAGAAGACGTGCTCTGGGACCTCGGGCAAACAAGAGCCTGAACATCTACTGCTTTACCGGAAAAATCAAATGTGAGCTGTGCGGGAAAAGCTATATGCGAAACGTCCGAAACAACCGTGCCAAGCACTCCAATCTTGGGGATAAAGTCATCAGCTGGATATGCGGCTCCAGCAAGAAAAAGTACAGTACATGCTCGGCAAAAGCCATCCCGGATCGAATCCTTAAAACTTGCTGTGCCAAAGTGCTCGGTCTTGAGGATTTTGATGATGCTGTTTTTAACGAGCAAATCGATAAAATCACGGTACCCAAACAAGGGGTTCTCATTTTCCATTTCAAAGACGGACACAGCGTCACCGAAACTTGGGAAAATAACGCTAAAAAAGAATCGTGGGATGATGCGGCGCGCAAACGCGCCTCAGAATATAGGCGCACTCATGCCATGAAACGCTCGGACGTCACCTGCTTTTCAACGAAAATCCGATGCGAACATTGCGGATGCAATTTTCGCGCACAAACACAAAACTGTTCAACATCTCCCAGCGGAAAACGCAGATACTGGCGATGTGCCGAACATAACGGCTGTGACACCAGAGGATTCAGAGACGACCTTTTGCGCTCACTTACCGCAGAGGTCTTAGGTCTTGATGCATTCGATGACGCTATTTTTCTTTCGAAGATCGACCATATCAGCGTCCTTAGCCGAGAAAACCTTATCTTTCATTTTTATGACGGAAAGGAAATTGCTCGCAAGCTGATCCAACCTACGCACGAAGGACACAAGTGGACAGAGGAACAGCATGCGAAATTTAAAGCATCCATCAAAGAATGCTACGCATCAGATTGGCACAAACCGATACGAAAGGAGAAGGTATGGCCAAACAAGTAACCACGATACCCGCCAGCATTAAACCCTTCTCCAAAACACCGCTCACCACTTCGCGCAAACGCCGCGTAGCAGCCTATGCCCGCGTCTCAACGGACTCCGATGAGCAGTTTACCAGCTACGAGGCACAGGTAGACTACTACACAAATTACATTAAAGCCAGAAACGACTGGCAATTTGCGGGTGTCTACACCGACGAGGGGATCACCGGTACCAATACCAAAAAGCGAGAAGGCTTCAAACGCATGGTCAAAGACGCCCTTGACGGAAAAATAGACCTTATCGTCACCAAATCGGTCTCGCGTTTTGCCAGAAATACCGTGGACAGCTTAACCACCATCCGAAAGCTTAAAGAGCACGGCACCGAGTGCTTCTTTGAAAAAGAGAATATATGGACCTTTGACTCCAAAGGCGAGCTTTTGATTACCATCATGAGCAGCCTTGCTCAGGAAGAATCTCGCTCAATATCCGAAAACTGCACCTGGGGACAAAGAAAGCGCTTTGCTGACGGCAAAGTGACCGTGCCCTTCAAACGTTTCTTAGGCTATGACCGCGGAAAAGACGGAAACCTCGTCGTCAATCCCAAACAGGCAAAAATCGTCAAACGCATCTATGCGATGTACCTGCAGGGAAAAACCTACCACCTCATTGCAAAGGCTCTGAGTGAAGATGGCATCCCATCTCCCGCGGGAAAACCTCGCTGGAACCCAAGCAACATCAAATCCATCCTTACCAACGAAAAATACAAAGGCGATGCGCTCCTGCAAAAGTCCTTTACCACGAACTTTCTTACCAAAGAGCACAAGATAAACGAAGGCGAAATTCCGCAGTACTACGTGTCCGGAAACCACGAAGCCATCATTGAACCGGAGGTGTGGGAACTCGTACAACGCGAGATGGAACGGCGCAAAAACGAAAAAGGAAGACACAGTGCCGTGAGACTTTTCTCCGGCAAGGTCTACTGTGGTGAATGCGGAACAAGGCTCGGTTCAAAAGTCTGGCATTCCAACGACAAATACAAGCAGGTTATCTGGCAATGCAACAGGCACTGCAAGAAAAACTCCCCCTGCAAAAACGGCGTGCATCTTACCGATGAGGAGCTAAAAGCCGCCGTCCTTTCTGCGACCAACAAGCTCATAGAGAATAAAGATGAGATTCTTAATAGCTTTCAAGAGATTGTCGGAGGCGTTTATGATACTCATACCTTGGAAGGCGAAAAAGCAAAGCTGGAAAGTGAGATGGATGTCTGTGCCAAGATGATCGAAGACCTTATCCGCCAAAATGCTGCCATCCCGCAAGACCAGAGCGAGTACCAAGCAAAGTACGAAGATCTGGAACGCTTCTACAATGAAAAAAAGGCGGCCTTAGCGAAGGTCGAAGGAAAGCTCAAAAAGATGCAGGCGACCAAAGCCGATATCAAGTTCTGCCTGAAGCAGCTACAAAAACAAGACAGGCTTCTGCAAACATTCGACGAACAGAGCTTCTGTGCTCTTGTAGATCACATCACGGTATTCAGCAAAGAAGATATCCGCATAACCTTCAGAAACGGCAGCGAGATTTGCTCTTAGCCGCCGTTATTTCATCATCTGATCAAAATAAGAAATGAGCTTATGATATTCTGCCGTCTGTAAATCAAGTTTCTCATATCCATCTTGTTTGATCAGAAGGACCGTCCGGCAGACTTTCAGTAATAGTTCAATGTCATGCGTAATAATAAGTGTCGGGCGACCTTTGGCAAGTTCAAAGATAAGCTCGGCGATTTTATCCATGTGCATGTAATCCAAACCGCTGGTCGGCTCATCCAAAATAAGAATTTGCTTTTCACTCAAAAAAGCATTGGCGAGAGCCAGCCTTTGCTTTTGCCCGCCGGATAAGTTTTGCGGATGCTCGCTGCGTTTATTCCAAAGATCAATATGCTTAATGATCCAAGAGACCTCTGCCAAATAAGCATCGCTTATTTTTTTGCCGTTCGCGAGCGCCTCGTTTTCTACGGTATCAAAAAACAGCTGGTAGTCTACATCCTGCATCATGTAGTAGGCATTTTTCAGTCGTTCTCGCTGAGTTTTTCCCCATGAAATATCTTGCTTCTTGCCGGCAAGTCCGCAGAGAACACGACCTAAACTGCTTTTTCCGATACCATTTGTGCCGACAATCCCCATGATTTCATCGGAATGTAAGTCAAAGGATAAATTCGAGATGAGTTCTTTTTTGCCTACAGAGACATGAACATCCTTCGCAGAAAAAACACGCTCACCTGTCTTTGTCGTGTTGTGCGGAACAAGTGCGGAAAAATCTATCGCTCGAAGTCCCAAGTCTTTACAATCGGATGATTTCAGTTCGCCCGCATCAAATTCTTTGATAAAAGTTCCGTCTTTCATGACATAGAGCTTATCGTAGAGATCCTCCAAAAAATATAGTCGGTGTTCGGCGATGATGATGGTTCTACCCGACGCTTTGAGCAATTTCAGGATGCCTTGCAAATCTCGGATACCTTCTTGATCAAGGGAAGCTGAAGGCTCATCAAAGAAAATAATCTTTGTGTCATAAACTAAGGTAGAGGCAATAGCTACCCGCTGTTTTTCTCCACCGGAAAGTTCATTCAAATTTTTATCCATTAAGTGAGCAATGCTCATGTACTCAAAAGCTTTCTTCACCCGTTTTCTCAGTTCCGCCTGCGGCATGCCGAGGTTCTCTCCGACAAGGGCGACCTCATCTTCTGCCTTGCGGGTAAAGAATTGATCGGATGGATTTTGAAATACGTTGCCGATGACCTTAGCCAAGGTACCCGTCTTAAAATCATGCAGATTTTGATCCAATAATGTGACTTTGCCATCCAGTGTGCCTTCATACTGATCCGGTATGAGTCCGTTCATCACTCTGGTAAGCGTTGTTTTTCCGCAGCCGGAATTACCGGTGAGTACGACCAGTTTTCCCGGTGCAATCGCAAAATGAATAGCATGCAAAGATGACTTTTCTTCTCCTTGATAGGTAAAGCGCTCAATATTGACTTTCATGATGTCCATAGTGCAACTCCCAAAAGCGCCACACCGGCAAACAGGCTGATGCCATCTGCGAATTTAAAGCGCATATCATAATAACTGGTTTTTTCTCCTTCATACTCGATACCTTTGGCAATAATTGAAGAGACAAGCGTTTCGCTGACATGCAGACACTTATATACCAAAGGAACAAAGTACAGCTCAAAAGTGCGGACGGGATGCAAAAGGGAAGCATGAAAGCCGCGGATTTTCATACCGTTTCGAATCTCATGCAAGCGCAGGCCAATTTCATCCATAAAACGCAAAGCTGCAATCATGGCTACACTAACGGTGTTGGGCATATGAAGCTTGCGAAAACAGGCTAAGATTTTTGATGGGCTGGTAAGAATCAACACAATGCCAATATTAAAGATCGGTATGAAGCGGGCAATGAGTGCAAAAAGTCCTATAAAAATGCCTGTGACATATCCCAAATCAGCGAAGGCCAAAAGATACATCATGCCATAGGAAACAGAAAAGACAATAATCTGTCTAAGGAAGAGACCTGTCGAGGCATTTAAAGCAATCAACAACGTCAGAATAAGCACTGCCCAATAGACCGTTTGATTGCCAAAAAAGACCTGGAAGGACACCAGAATCGTAAGCGCGAAGAGCGTAAACGGATGCAGCTGTCCTTCCTTCTTTTTCTTTAGAGCTGATTCCTTTATCATCAGCTAAGCCTGCTTTGTTTACTATTCTTTTCAAAAAACTTGTTATTGATGAAAAGCCCGAAACGGCCGGCGATAAGCTCCAAAACAATGTTTACCAAAACGCAAATCACTATTACATTTCCGGTATAGCTGGCCACCATCATTTGCGCTTGCTCTAAACTCATGCTGCTGACAAAGCGTGCAATGTTTTCGGCACCCAACAACACAACAAATAGAATCGGATGCATGGCGTAAATAAACATTGATGCGCTGAAAGCCATGGCAATACGGTTTTTATTGCTGTAATCACCTACAATCAGTTCAGCTATGATACCGGCAACAACACAAATCGGTGTTGCAATCCAATAGCCCATTGCAATGTATAAGAGACCGATAATCAGCCAAAAGAGAAACGATGCACCTCGCTTTTGCACCTTGCGTGCCATGATGACATAGACCGGCGCGACAAAGAAAGCGCCAAATCCTGCGGATACATAAAGTGAAACCACGCCTAAAAGTCCCGTCAGCATACCGATGCCCATAGCCAGAACAAAGCCAATGACTCCAAGCACTGCAATTTGTACCACATTTTTAAGTTTCATAAAATCCTCCTTAAATGCTTTTTATATCTTCCAAGACTCAGCCGTTTTCCGAGCCTGAAGGAACCTGGAATAAATACCGTCTTTGGCGGCAAGTTCGTTATGTGTGCCACTCGCCACTACTTTGCCTTCATCAATCACTAAAATTTGATCGGCGTTTTCAACTGTTTTCAAGCGATGAGCAATCATAATGATGGTTTTATCTTTCATTAAGCTGTTCATAGCCTGCTGAAGCTTATCTTCGTTTTCCGGATCGACATTGGCTGTTGCTTCATCGAATATGATGATGGGCGCATCTTTGAGGATGGCTCTTGCAATAGAGATACGCTGTTTTTCACCGCCGGAAAGAGATGCACCGCCTTCTCCGATTACCGTTTTATAGCCTTCCGGCAGACTCATGATAAAATCATGGCAAGCTGCTTTTTGAGCAGCTTGAACGACTTCTTCATGCGTGGCATTCATGTTTCCAAATTTGATATTGTTTTCAATGGTGTCTTGGAACAAATAGACGCTTTGGAACACCATAGAGATCTGATCCATCAAAGAGGTCAACGTATAGTCCCGAATATCATGTCCTCCAATTTTGATGCTTCCTGCATTGACATCCCAGAAACGGGCAATTAAATTACAAACCGTTGTTTTCCCGGATCCAGAAGGGCCTACGATGGCCGTGGTTGTTTTTTCCGGAACGGTAAAGCTTACATCATGCAAAATTTCTTTGCTTCCATACGAAAAGTCAATATTTGCTACCTTTATGGAGGCTTTTTTCGGACGGATGTCTTCACCATGAATATCCATAACCGGCATCTGTTTTAGGTTTTCTACCTGATCAATAGAACTGGATACCACACGCAAAACAGCCATAGATGAACCGGCGGAATCAATCTGGGCAAAAATCATAAAGGAAATGATAACGGACATCAGAGCATTTTCCGGAAGCATAGTTCCTTGCACGTAAAGGTAAATAGCTGCAACGATAATCAAAATGCTAAAGAGCTTTAGCACAAAATCCTGGGCCATATTGTAAGGCGTAAACATTTTTTCAATAGCAAGGTTGGTCTTCTTGTTACGACGAATTGCCGCATGAACCTTTTTATCACCTTTCCCTGTCAGATTAAAGGATTTAATAATGGACATTCCCTTAATCTGTTCAAGGACGGCTTCCACCAGTTCTGCTTGCGCTTCTTGGCGTTTCGGTGCAAGGTGTGCCGTCTTTTTCTCCATCGCCGAGGTAACCCACAAATAAATCAGTGTACCGACAATAACGATGAGACCGATACGCCAATCCCAGATCAAGGTTATTAAAGTAAACACAAAAGCATTGAGAAAGCCTCCCATGATATTGATCAGCACAACCGGAGCTGTGTTTTCTACATCACCGAGAACCGTAGTAAGCGTTCCTACAATATTGCCGGTGTTTGCTTCATCAAAATAGCCCATAGGCACGGTCTTCATTTTGTTTGCGACCGCAAGTCTCTGCCGAGCCACCATGAAGTAGCCGGCATGCGTTTGCTCGAGCTGAGCAAAGTAGTTGGTAAGAGCACGTCCGAAGATGCTGATAAGGAGAAAAAGGAGTGCCAAAAGAGCAGGGTTTATGCCGATATCTTTTCCCAGCATCCCTAAGATGACAAAGTAAACAGCACCAATTTGAAACATATAGAAAATGGCAAAAAGAAAGGAAACGGCGATGGACTTTCTAATATTGCCCTGTTCCTCTCCGGCAAAATGTCCTATTTTTTTCAGTGCGTTCAACATGTTATTTGCCTCCTTTCGCGCCTACATGAGCAAGCCACATACTTTGATAGAGCTTTGACTTTTCAAGCAGCTCTTGATGTGTGCCATGATTTTCGATTTTTCCTTCTTCTATGACGAAGATTTGATCGGCTCCCGTGATGGTGGAAAGTCTATGAGCGATTGCGATAACGGTCTTCCCCGCAACAAGTTGTCCCAGTGCTTGCTGCATCAGCACTTCATTCTCGGGATCAATGTATGCTGTTGCTTCGTCGAAAATGACAATCGGGGCGTTTTTAAGCATGGCGCGCGCAATAGAAATCCGCTGGCGCTCACCTCCGGAAAGATGAGTGCCTCCTTCTCCTGCAATCGTGTCATAACCGTTTTCCAGATTCTCAATAAAGTCATGACAGCCCGAGAGCTTCGCAATGTGCTCCACGTCTTCATCCGTAGCACTCAAGCAACCCATGCGAATGTTGTTGCGAATGCTTTCGTTAAAGAGAAAATTATCCTGAGATACAAAGGAAACGCTGTTATAGAGTTGTTCTAAGGGAACCTTTTTCGCATTGATGCCACCGATAGCGATGCTTCCTTTTTCCACATCCCAATAGCCGGCTATCAGTTTTGCTAAGGTCGATTTGCCGCCGCCGGATGGACCTACAAATGCATTAAAGCTCCCGTCTTTTATGCTTAAAGAAACATCATGAATAATTTCTTTGGCATCTTCACCGGATTCATAGGAAAAAGAAACATGATCAAGAACAATGTCGTGTTTGTTGAACGATATCGGGTGTTTTTCATGCTGCTGCTCTTCGGCAGCTAAGAGCGCATCAATCTGACCGACAACCGTTCCCACCCGAGCCAAACTGTCCACAAAATTCATGGCAGCCATCAAAAGGCCCGAAAGGGAGAAAGAGAGGATCACCGTCGTCAAAAATGTGCCTCCGTCCAAACTTCCACTTTGATAAAAAAGATATCCTGCCGGCAAAACAGCAAGCAGCGTTGTAGGAAGTATCGATTTAGACAGCGACATTAAGAACTGAACGCTTTTCATCCAGTCGTAGTAGTATTGGGCATTTGCGAGAATTTTCTCGGAAAACTTGTGATAGCTGCTCTCTCCTTGATTGAAAGCTTTAATAACTTCAATGCCTCCGGCATATTCCGCAATAGCGGCATTCATCTGAGCGCCAACCTGGACCGAGCCGGCATATTGCTTGCCGTAGCTTTTCATAATGATACTCATAAAAAACATTCCGATCGGAATGGATACCAAAGATAACAGTGCCATGCGCCAGTCCAGTACAATGAGATAAATCAAAATACAGAGCGGCCCCACCATATTTGCCGTCATTTCCGGAATAAGATGAGCAACCGGACGCTCCAAACTTTCCACCTGATCTACAATGAGCTGCTTCCATTCACCGCTGGGTGTCGCTGTTACTTTCCCCAGCGAGAGTTTTGGAAGCTTGTGCAGCATTTTTTCGCGCAGTTCCTGTAAAAGTTCAAAAGTGGCTTTATGGGAAACGGAAAGCGACAGTGAATATAGAACGGATTTCACGGCATAGCCTAAAAGCCCGACAACGCAGGCTTTCATATAAGCACTGAAGTCTGTCACACCATTAAATAAGTTTGTCAGAACCTGTCCCGCAACCACGTAGGGAACGATACCACCTAAAACTCCAAGTACCGCAAGACTCACAGAGAGTTTTAGTCCGGCGTGCTGACTGGCAGCCAGTTCCCACAGACGCTTTATGGGACTTTGTTTTTTCATGTTTTTACCTCCTCACGATCACATATAAAGCAAATTAGATAACTAAGTCATCTCTTGGATAAAAAAATATAGAGCTACGGGCTGCGGTACTTTTCCCAACCCGCATTGAAAAAATTAGACATCGTCTTTGCCATACTGAGAAGCTGTTCTTTATCGGATGCGTGTACAACGAGTTCAGAGATGGCGTTGAAAAATGCATGATTGATGATATGGACACTTTGCTTGGTCATAATGGAATCCGCGTTTTCTTTCCCATGGATCATCTCTAAAATCGACCAGTCATTACGATCCTCAATTTCGATGAGTTTATCTAAGAAATGCTCATACTTTGTGCCATAGGATTTAAAAATAAGAAGCTCAAAGATATCTTTATGTGCATAGAAAAACTCAACACTTTTAAGCGTCCCTTCTTGTTTGAGTTCAAGAACTTTTAAGATTTTTTCTTTGGGAATGGGAAACTCCGTGCCGTAGGTGGAAAAACTTTCTTTTTCGTAGTAGTTATAAATTTCATTGATCTTATCTGCTAAAGGCTCTACCAACTTTGCAAACAAATCTTCCTTATCTGTAAAATGCTTATAGAAAGCTCCTGTTGTCACGCCAGCTGATTTACAAATTCTTCTCAAATTTGCTTTTTCATAGCCTTCCTCCAAGAAGGCATCCAGACCACTTTTTAGTATGTTGGCATGAGTTTCTTCAAAATTACCTGTAGTCATAGATCCTCCCATCAAAAATAGTTCTTGCTTAGATAACTAAGTTATCTAAATATTACACCCAGCTGTTGCTATCTGTCAAGAGAAATATTTTTACGTCAATAATTATGACCAGAAGAAGGCCTGATTTTATATGATCGGGATGCTATTTTTCCTATCGAATTGTTTTCGTGCCCCCCATACCTATTTTTCGTACCCCTGCGTATGAGTTTCGTACCCTAAGCGGCTGTGCCGTTAAAATGTATCAAATATGGCGTTTTGTTCTCGCAGATGGTCTTCTCTGGCTTTGGCTGAACGCACTTTACGATGGTGTTAATGAGCGGCCTAGGCGTAAAGTACTGCCCGGCACCAGATTTTGTGTCCTCAGCTATTCGTTGAAGCAGCCCCTCATAGATGTCGCCTTTGACGTCCTGCGACATAGCCGTCCACGTTTCTGCGCCGATCATCTGAATGACTCGCGCTAAAATCGCCGGAGAGCTCATCTTGTTTTGGGCCCCGGTAAAAATCTCTTGCAGCATACCGCCCTGGGCACCGAGCTTGTCGAGCATCTTTTTATAGGTTTCGAACAGCTCTGCGCCACTCTTGTCCGCGAGGCACTCCCAACGACAGTCCTCCGGAAGACCGGTCGGCCTGTTATAGGGGGGCTTGCTATACTCGTCTGCCATCTTGAGGAAGAGCAGATAGGTGAGTTGCTCGAGATAATCGCTGTTGGAGACGCCGTCGTTGTAGAGGACGGTCGCCATGTTCCAAATCTTCTGGTTAATGGTGGATGCGCTCATGCGCTGCCTTTCTAGCTAATAGGTGTTATGCGACAAGCGCATAGTTCATGTCGTCGAGGACGTCTTGGTACTTATCGCCGAACAGGACGTAAAAACGCCCAAGGCCGCCCTTCTCCCCAAAAGGCGACAGGTCGAGATCGTCAGAGCTCACGCTTCCCGAGGTAGCGATATGGTCGCGAATCATGCGCAACCAATCCATCTGCTCTTCGGTAAACTGGCCGTGACCTGCGTTCTTAGAGAAAACCCAGCTCTTGAAACGTTCCGCTACGCCCGCCTCGAAGGGTCTTAGGATCTTTTCCTGTCCGAGTTCGAATCGGATAACGGAAATGATGTCCATAAGCTTGCCCAAAGCACTTCGTGCCGTAGCGATGGGTGCGCCCGCGACCTCATATGCACGCCAGACCATGTCGCAGGAAAGTCCATAGGGGGACGTTTTCAACGCATCGTGAACGGCCTTGATCATGCGCAACGTGATGGGGCGCTGCTTGTAGGTCTGGCCGTAGATGATCTGCAACGCGTCTAGCTCATCCTTGTTGTCGGCAAGGAATTGTCTGAACGTTTGGATGACCTCTTTGGCATGGTCCTCGCGATCGGTGTCCCAACCGGATGAGATGACAGCATCTAGGTTCTCATTATCTATGACCTGGTCGTGCGCCTTGCGCACATTTTCGAGATATTTTCTCAGCTCGGCAGAGAACATTGGCTTAATCGCCATCTCGACAAGCCGAGACTGGGCATCTGCCAACTTGGCTCGCTCTTCTTCGGTTGCTTCTCGGGCATCATCTCTAAGGATAAGCCCGGCTTCCTTTGCTATCCTGTCCTCGTCGAAAGCGTCAAGCATATCTCTAGCGATGTCGTTCACGGAGGCGCCGCCGGCAAGCTCAGCGGCCTTTTTTCGCTCGCCATTGTCCATGACGGCGGCGAGTCGAAGAAGACGGCCGGCGAGCGAGGTGACGGTATCGTCATCGCGCGCGCCCATGGCGACGCTCATCATGAGCTCTTTCAGGCTTACGGAGGGTTTCCTGTCGAGCTGCCTTGTTTCAGTTTTCAGGCTCTTCGTGACGCCAACGCAATCGACAACCACGTAGCGGCACTTGTTCGTTGTCGCCGACGGCGAAACACGGGCCAGGTCATCATGGCCGAGCGTACGACGCCCGCGGCCAAGCATCTGCTCAAAGTAATTTTTCGAACGAACGTCTCGCATGAAGACGAGGCACTCGAGAGCTTTGACATCGGTACCGGTGGCAATCATGTCAACGGTTACGGCGACGCGGGGGTAGAACTCGTTGCGAAACGCCGCAAGAGTGGACTTGGGGTCCTCTTCGGCGTTATAAGTTATCTTTTTGCAGAACTCGTTCCCGCGCCCGAATTCTTCGCGCACGATGTTGATGATGTCATCCGCGTGGCTATCTGTTTTGGCAAAGATAAGCGTCTTGGGTATTTCCTTGCGACCAGGGAACATGACCGTCGTAACCTTGTCGCGGAACTCACGGATGATGGTGCGTATCTGGGACGGGTTGACGACATCGCGGTCTAGCTTGCCCTTGTCATATTCCAGGTCCTCGTCGTTCTGCTCCCATCGCTTCTCGCGGGAAAGGCGATCTCTCTTCTCAACAAGACGCTCGGTGATAGTCGCGCCGTTCTTGCTCACATCAGTTTCGATGATGTAGGTATCGCCGCCGACGTTGACGCCGTCGATGACCGCCTCTTCATGAGTGTATTCGCTCACGACGTTCTGATTGAAAAAAGAGTAGGTTCGCTTGTCGGGCGTAGCGGTAAGCCCGATGAGAAAGGTATCGAAGTAATCGAGAACCTGTTGCCAGACGTTATAGATAGAACGGTGACACTCGTCGATGATGATGAAATCGAAATACTCAGGTGGGTAAGCTGAGTTGTACTCAACATCGCGTGGCTCGCCGACGATGCGACCTTCATTAGGGGAAGATTCCTCGTCTGCCTCGTCAAGCTCTTTGCCCTTGAGGATGGAGTACATCCGTTGGATGGTGCTGATGCATACGTTGGAGCCATTGGGAATCTGTGAAGAGGTCAGGCGACAGACGTTGTAAAGCTCGGGAAATAACCTCGCATCGTCGGTGGGCTTGTACTTGCGGAACTCCTCCTCGGCCTGTTCCCCTAGGTTCTTCGTGTCGACAAGGAATAGGATGCGCTTGGCCTTGGCAAATTTGAGCAGGCGGTAAACGTTAGTAATGGCGGTGTACGTCTTGCCAGCACCAGTGGCCATTTGGATTAACGCGCGTGGGCGGTTCTCCCCGAACGACTTTTCAAGATTAACAATCGCATTCACTTGGCACTTACGAAAACCAGTGGCATCAAAGGCGGGGAAAGACTTGAGCCTGTTCCGGATGGTATCGGAATCCTTCAGCCAAGCGCGAAGTTGCTCCGGTCGATGGAAGGAAAAAATCTCGCGAGAACGATAATCCTTATCGTGGTAGTCGCAAAAACGGGTTAAGACATCAGTCGCCTCGTAGGCAAAACGAATGTCAATATCAGTGGGGGCATACTTGAATTCGCTCTCGGCGTAGCGTCTTGTCTGCTCGGCTACGGCTGTGAGCTTCTCGCCCTTGTCGTGTTCTTTAGCTTCAATCAGCCCGCAAGGGGTGCCGTCGATAAAGATAAGGTAATCACATGGGCCGGTGGTCGTTTGCCATTCACGGACAACGACACCACATGCCGCCATGGGATTGAACTCTTTAACATCCTGGACAGCATATCCGGAAGCTTTTAGCTTCTTATCGATAACGAGACGCGCTTTTTTCTCGGGACTCACTCCAACCGCCAGCCTTTCTCGATGCCGTAAATCAACATGTCGGCACCCTTAAAACACACATGACATTATTTTATCAGGCGGTAGACGGCAACGTCCGTCTATTGAGCAAAAGCAACGAGCATTCCGGGCTCAAGACCGGTATGTTAATTCCCAACCTTATCGCAACACTTCTTGAGCTTTCTAAAACTTAGCGCGACATGTTGCGCTAACTCCGGAACTATAAGAGCTAAAAGACAGGAGGGGCTTAGGACGAATTTCCGTACATTTTTAGAGCAGAGCTTTGTTATGAAGCTGAGCTCTACCCTAGAGTAGAGAGCAAAAGCAGCAAAGGCCAAACTACCACACAAGAATTGATCAGGAGAAATCGACCGTATTCACAGCTCAAGGGTATTGTTTTCTATATTTAGCTGCGAAAGTCAGACTATGAAACATTCTGCTAACGCTACTGCATCGAGCTAGATGGCTTCGAATAGCATCAATGCACAAAATGCGCCTTCGGATAATTGGTAATTCCCGACCTTATTGCAGAATCTCTACGCGAATATCCCAGGGTTTGGGTTTTGAAAGATTCCTACGATCATCACGATAAAATTGCATCGCAAATCTTTTACAGCACAAAACAGTATATAACCTATCTACCTGGTAAAACGTAGTCACATTCTGTGACATTCCCTGTATGGGAACCAGCTAGCTTTTTTGCTTAACCACACGAACCATGATCGTTTTTCGCGCTATAAGACAGCGAAAGTGTCCACCCCCCCCCTGTTCAATAACCCGACGGGTATCGCCATGATCCAGCCATTAACATGCTGTCCAAATCACTTTGACAACTTGCCACAGTTGAGCTGCACAGGTGCTTCTTGGCCGAAAATACATCTATTGATGACCTCTTTGCCTCGTAGCTGCTCGATCCAGCTCTTGCAGATCGAGTCGTAGCCGTACATGGCTCCTGCCAATGCACCAGCAACGCAAGCGGTGGTATCCGTGTCGTCACCGAGATTCACGGCAGCAAGCACGCACTCTTCGTAACTGTCCGTGTTCCATGCGCACCAGAGCGCCGCCCCGAGCGTGTCGAGCACATATCCGGTGGAACGTACGCGCTCGCGCGGCCAAGCCACAATGTCGGCCAAAAAGCGGAAGCGAGCGTCGTCGGGCAGATGATCTTCTATGACCTGAACAATCCCGTCGGCACCATTTTCTAGCGCATTGCGAAGCACGTGAACGAACAGGACGCAAGCCTCCTTGGATATGGGATGCGCATGGGTTATTGCCGACACAGCTCTTATCTCATCGTCGGTGGCATCCGTGCAGGCAAGAGGCGCGATTCTCATGAGCGATCCGTTGCCGTTTGAGTACTCATGAACCATCCCATGCCCCTCAGACAGAGCCGTGGCTGTGGCATTGCCGACATCGAACACCTTCCCATCGGCCGTATATGCACCCTCATAGAGCCATCTCCGGAACCGCTCCCTCATGTCTTCAACGTCTATGCGACCGCGCTCCCTTATACTGTCTTGCGTTGCAAGCAGCATCGAGGTGTCATCTGAGAACGTACCCTCCGGCATCTGGTGCACTCCTCCGCTTGCCATCCCCTTGCATGTGAAGGAATCTCGACCTTGGAACTCATAGGGAACCCCGAGAGCGTCGCCGACTGCCGCACCGTAGATGATTCCCTTCAGCCTGCGCCTTTCCACAATCTCGACGAGATCTTCGGCAACTGTGTGCTTCTCGAACCTGTGCAGGCAATCGTTGCACTCATACTTCGGGTCGTCGAAGTCCACGCAGCGGCCGCCAGGCACAGCCTTACCCTCGGACAGCTTCTTCTGAAGCTCGTCAGTGAATGAGGGCAATCCCCAAAGGATCTCTGCGATGTTGCGACTGCCGCAACTTGGGTGCTTGATGACATGCTCTTCCATTTACAAACCTCGCTTTGTCTACTTGTCCTTATCCCTAATCATCCTAAGACGGATACCTTTGCTTGAACTTGTCGAGAACCTCTATCATCGATTAGGTCTTATCGTCTTTAGAAAGGGCTTCCAGAAGCTCCTTGGAGGATACGCCGAGCTTGCCTGCTATGATCTCGGCATGCTCATGGAATGCCCCATACATGCATATCCGTAGAAGTGTGAAGGCAGGAGATGTGGGCCATCATTTTTTTAGAGAGCACAAGCCATATATGACCCTGTCTAGCTGGTGAAACATTGCTTTTTTCAGTGCCATTTTTTGTGTGGGAACCAGCTAGCTTTTTGGTCTCTTCCGTTCGATTCTTTTCGTAATCCCCCTCGATTGACCGCCCCAGTGCTAGCGGCCTTGTTTTCGCGAGTCAGGTGGTTGCGCTCTTCGGGAATCACGGGCTCTGGTGCGAATCAGGTATGAATAGAACTGAATTCGTACCTGGATCACATGCGCTTGACCCTCGCCTCATTGAGGACACCCTTCTTGAACTGCAATTTCAGTCTTCTAAGCATTTCTCTTGAGAGATCGATACGACGATAGCGTCTGTTATCCTCACGAACAGGATGGACGAGGATCACCTCAAGTGGCCTGATCCCTAAAACGGTGCCTTTGCCTTATGCGCTAAGAAGTGCTGGCTGAACTGCAAAGCTCACCGTCAACATGGACACTTCGCTCTCGGCGAGGAAGTCGCCGCACGGCTCCCACAGCTCGTCAGCACTGTAGCCCAAAAGCCTCCAGTCAAGTACGAGGTCGATATCCTCGGAGAAGCACTCGATGAGTCCAAATGCTTTTGAAAGGCTTGTGCCACCTTTGAATACCATAGACTTAACAAAGCCACTTTTTTTGAAGAGGTGGTCGAGGGCGTAGCACACCCAGAAGTCTTTCTCGACGACAGCAGGTGCGAGCGCCATCCTCTGTGCAGCAGACTCGAATACCAACCTGCGTTCGTCAGTCGAAGCCCTAGCGATCCTGTCCATACTTCGCCTCCCATATCCTCTTCGCAACGTCGACAACCCAAGAGGTGAGCCCCGCCGACTCATCTAGGAATGTATCAATCTGCTGCTCAGTAAGGTTGCGCACAAGTATTCCGATTTCCTCGTCACCCACACTCTCTCGCCCGAGCGCCTTGAGCGCCTGCACGATGGTACAGGTGATTTGCGAACAATTAAGCAGGTCACGGTTGGCGCGGTGCTTAAGTTCGATTTCATAGAATCCGTATACGTAGTGTTTATAAGGGCCGCTACTGACGTAGACAAGCTTGGCGGGCACTTGAGTATCGAGACCTAGCGCGTTGAGAGCTGCATCACCGGACGGCGCGACAATCCACTTATTAGCTCTGGCGACGGCACGGACAACCTCATCAGCGCTGACCGGCACCTCAGTGCCCATGAGCGCACTTCTCTCGGACACGTAGTAAACACCACGGATAGCGCGCACGAGCCTGCCCTTGGCGTGCATGCGTCCGAGCACGTTCGCAGCATTGCGGCGGCCGGCGATATCTGAAAAGTCAGCAGCAGTGAAGGCCTTGCCGACACCGATACGCTCTATGCGCTCAGCAATAAGCTCTGCCTCCGTCACATCGATTCTCCTCTCGTTGATGAAAATAGTATATACTTTTTTCATCAATTAGCGTCAAATTTAATCGATTGTTTTCTGCGCCATTCTGCTCCCCTCGATGCTTCAAGCATGAGTTATAAGGAAAGGAACTTAGGACGAACTCATCCTTTAGCTCTAGGTTTATTTCGAGTATCCGGGCGAGCAGATGTCAAAGAAGGCTGGGCGAGACATGGCAAACACAAGGACAGGATTCACCTCATGAATAACGTTTGAAGTGGGTTCGACGCATACCGTCTGAATATCTGCAATGCAGGGCGGTTCCCGGTTTTGCTACCTAATGTCAACGGCCTCACCGCTATAACTCACAAAGAGCAGGCACTTGAAAGCAGCCATTGAATGAGGTGAGCCCCCCACAACGTGAAAAAGAACAGGGGAGACTTTTTTGATCTCCCCTGCTCAGCTCTTTTCTTTATTCCCACTCGGATTCATAATTCTGCATCGTCGTAAATCATGGTTGCGTTTGGTTACATTTGGTGTTTGTAGTGGATACCGGCAGGCATAAAACCGAGTACTCAAACGATACTCATTGCGTTAGTTACTCCAGGCATTCGGACTGTTTACGTCAAAACGGAATATCCGAATCGATCCAGGAAGGTTCCGCTGCCTGGATCTCAGGAACCGAACCTTGCGGTGCTACTACAGCAGAGTCATTAAGAGCGGTGATCAAATTGTTCACAAATGGAGGCACTAAGCTAGACAACTCCGCAACGAAGCGTGCGATGGCTGGCTTTCCACTGATGTGATAGTTGGCTCGCGCATCGGATTCGAAAACACCGTAATCCACGATTTCGTCTTGTGCGGTTGTTTCGAAATCCTTTGAGAAGTAGGCATAGTTGCTGCCAACTTCGAAAGAAGGGGTACCAAGATTCATAGAGTTGATTCCAAGGAGCTCGGCAAGTTCTTTGTTATTGCCTCTCGATACATCACCGTCAAACAAGCAGAAACAGTCGATTCCGAAGGCAGTGAATAGTCGATATAGGGAGGGGATATTGCCTTTTCCTCCGCACCCAACAATTTCCAAACCGGCGGCGGCCGGCGAGAAACTGGCTCTCTTGAAATAGATTGGGAGTGTTTGCGTTTCGGTAGGACCTTCAACAAGAAGCACTTTGCTGGCAAAAAGCCCCTTCGTAATCTCTGAATTGAGTTTTGCCTGATAGAAGCGGGAGATTCCAATTTCTGATACTTTGCCGCTTGGAACGCCCATTGCTACGCACTGGTCAACCAAGTCTTGGGAAGACAATTGGACAACATCGGTAATGCCCTGACAGTCTTTCCATACTCGCACTGCTCCCTCCAGGTGCCAGGATCTACAAAATCAGCTGAATGGGTCGATATGACGACTTGGATCCCGCTGTCGCAAAGGTCATATATGTATTCCTTGAGCCAACGCTGCGCCAAGGGGTGTAGGTGGGCCTCGGGCTCTTCGAGTACTAAAACTATTGAGTCAGAGCCGAACGTTTGCATGAATGCCTTAGCAAATGCCATGAGCAAGACCTGCTGTTCGCCAGTACCAAACTCTTCGAAAGCGCGAACGTCATTGCCCTCCTTGGCCAGTATTCTCAACGCGTTGGCATAGTTGTTTGGATCATAAGCGGAGAAGTCGACCTCGAGCTTATGTATGAATCCCTGGACAGAATCTTGAACTGTCGCGGCAAAATGCTCCGCAAAAGAGGCGTTCCGGGATACCTTCAAACACCTCTTTGATTTGCCGAAAGGCATTATCCAGAGAGTCCTTGTCATTATCTCTTAACGCAGAATGAACAGCATGGGAAAACTTGCTCAGCAGGGTGTATCTGCTTGAGTAGATGAGTTGATAATTGATACTTCTTTCGGCATCAACAAGATGCGCTTGAATTGCGTTCCTGTCCGCATTGGAGATGTATAGCTTCTTTTCGTGGGAGTCGCAGTATGTGTTTTCAGAGGCTTCTTTGCAATACCTTACGTAACACTCGTAATACTCGTTACCTTTTCGGTCTCGATGATATGGGGCATCAAAATGACACCCAATCCAAGCATTGGGGTACTTTGCTTTGTCGCGCATGAAGAAGTCGCTATTTTGCATTTCGATATATGGCGCAAAACGCTCTCCAAGTATGCGAGAGATAGCGGAAATAATGTTTGATTTACCAGCATTGTTCGGTCCAAACAGAACCAGAGGCTTTCCCTCGGGAATGGTTAGATCAATGTGCTCGATAGAGCGGTACTGGTTAATTACGATTCTTGTCGCCCTCAAAACCACACCTCTACTTTCTGGTCCAAGGACTCTTGCCATCAGGGGTGTTCACCCAGTGGCCAGAATCGTAGGTCTGTTTCCAGTCCTCGTATTCCCCGCGGGTGATCTCCTTAGCATCGAGTTTCTGCTTCATCTCATTCCAGCCTCTGAGGAAGCCGCTGAAAGTGATGCCTGCGGTCATTCCGCCGGCAACGATGGCGGGTCGGCCATCAATCTCGGTGATGGTGTAACCCATGAGCTCGTCGTTTTCCAGGAGGGCGTAGAAGAACTCCATCTTAGGGCCGAACTCCGGTGTGGACAGGTACTCCGGCCTGACTCTCAATGCCTTCGCGATGTGCTCCAGGACTTCCTTCTTTGGCTTGCGGTCGCCCAGCTCGTAGCTGCGCAAGGCGCTCTCGCTGATGCCGCTAAGCTCGGCAAGCTGTTTCTGTGTAAGCTGTCTCTTCTCTCTGAGATTCTTAATCTTACGAGCGCATAGCGGCGCCAAGCCGCCCTTGTACTTTCCACCAAACATTTTTCGTCCTGACGTAACGGATTCCACCAAGTGCATCGAAAACGCTATTCAAATGGTATCACCTCACGTATCTGTGATGTTTGGAGGCGGCTCAAGAACAGGAGACACGAATGAGTACACAGATGATCGGCGCGGAGGAAGTCGCTAAGGCCCTGAACACCTCCAAGGAATACGCCTACAAGGTGATCCGCAAGCTCAACGAGGAGATGGAGGAGAAAGGCATGCTGGTGGTCAAGGGTAAGGTCAGCGCTGACTACTTCGCCGGGCGGTACTTCGGCAAGGACGGTGGCAGCGATGTCCGTTAGCAAGGATCCGGCTCGCGGCACCTACTACGTCCAGTGCTGGTACAAGGATTGGACGGGGAAGCGATGCAAGAAGACCAAGCGCGGCTTCAAGACCAAGAAGGCGGCCAACGAATGGGAGGCTGACTTCCTTCGCCAGATGGAGGGAACGCCGAATATGACCCTCAACGCCTTCTATGACCTCTACTGCAAGGACATGGAAAAGAAGCTGCGCAACACCACCAAACTCAACAAGGCGAACATGATCGAGTCGAAGATCCTTCCCTACCTGGGCGAGAAGAAGCTCACGGAGATCACGCCGCTGGACATCCTCAGCTGGCAGAACGCCATCCAGGACGAGCGCACCTCCAACGGCCTCCACTACCGCGACTCGTACTTGCGCAGCATCAGCAACCAGCTCTCCGCCACGCTCAACCATGCCGTGCGCTACTACAACCTGCCATCCAACCCCATGAGCACGGTCGACAGGATGGGCAGCAAGAAGACCGAGGAGATGAAGGAGGCGAACGATGAGCGCGAAGAACACCGATAGGCATGGCAGGCTCCGCAGCAAGACCGTCGTGTTCCGCATGTCGCCGGAGAAAGCCGAGCTGCTTCAGCGCATGGCGGATGCCAGCGGCATGACAAAGCAGGATTACCTTATCGAACGCGCTCTCTGCCGCGAGGTAACCGTCATCCCGAACAAGCGCATGCAGCGCTACATGGAGGAGGGGTTGCTGTTCGTCTACAAAGAGCTCAGAAGGATTGAAAGCGGCGGCGACATTCCCGAGGAGCTTGCCGATCTTGCTTGCATGCTCGGGGGCATCTTCGCCGGGCTCGGTTGCGAGATCGATGAGAAGCTCCGTCAAAGCGAGGCCGGCATGATCATGGGGATGGTGAGGTAGATGCAGGATGCTTTCTTCGCGAACCTCATCAATCGCCAACGCGAGCTTAGGACCCACGGCTTCGATTCCGAGCCGACCGAGGAGGAGCTTGTCGACTACGCCTTCGGGCTGGATGACAAGCTAGCGGTCCTCTGCGAGTCCTTCGGCGTGAGGCTCGTCCAGAATGCGCACGGCAGGTGGACTGTCGTCGCCAACGATGCAAAAGGCGAGAAATGGTAGAGCCGCTGGCAACGCGCTCCGCCCAGGGCCTGATGACCGATCCGCTGGCTGAGAAGCCGATGCTCATCGAAGGTTTGATGGGCGATGAGCTCGGCTTCCTCTGCGCATCTCCGAAGACCGGCAAGAGCTGGCTGGCCATGGACATCAGCATCTGCGTGGCCACCGGTACGCAGCTGTGGAGCCACAAGACCCAGAGGGGCTGCGTCCTCCACATTCCCCTGGAAGACACCTACGAGAGGCTCAGGAAGCGCCTGTGGCTCATCACGGACGAGGTCGAGGGCAACCTGTTCTTCGCGATCAGAGCCGAAACCCTGGGAAGAGGCCTGCTTAACCAGCTGGCGATGTTCTACGACGAGCACCCCGACTTGAAGCTCGTCGTCATCGATACCCTCCAGATGGTCAGGTCATCCGTCCGCGACTACAGCTATTCGAGCGATTATCGCGAGCTCACCGACCTCAAGCGGTTCGCCGACCAGCGCGGCATCACCATCCTGCTCATCCACCACACCAGAAAGATGGGCGACAGCGACGTGATGAACACCGTGTCGGGCACCAACGCGATCACGGGCGCGGCTGACTTCACATGGGTGCTTACAAAACCGAACAGGGACTCCCAAGACGGAACCCTCAGCATCACGGGGCGCGACATGGAGCAGCGCAAGATCCACCTCGAGTTCCAAAACCATCGGTGGAACCTCGTGAAGGACGTGCCAGCAGAGGAGCTGGCCGTCGCAAGCGTTCCGACTTGTGTCTACGAGGTTGCGGACTTCATCCGCTCCAGCGGCACATGGGAGGGTAGGACGAAGGAGCTGATGGGAGAAGCCGGAATCGACAGCGTTTCTTCCTCCGTCTTCGGCAAGTACCTCGCTCAGCACTCCTTGTTCCTGGAGAAGAACGGCGTGCGATATTCCAAGCGCCATACATCATCGGGCTCCCTGGTGACGCTTGAGCGCATCGGGGAAGATGACGGCAATGACGGCAATCCATAAGGTGGGAAATTTCTATCACAGCCGTCATAGCTGTCACCTTCGGGGCCGCCTGTTGGGCGGCCCCGACACTTTTACTGGCTCAATTTGACCCCCCTAAGCCACTTGCCAAGCAAGCAAGCTACCTATGGCGTGTTACGGGCTGGAAACTAGCCCATAATTGGGTCCAGCAAGTAGCCTATGCCGTCGGACAGAGCCTTCCAGCCATGCTCCTTGCGCCACTCCGCCATAGAGCGTTGCTTGCTCCGAGCTTCGCAGCGAGTAACTCATGGCGTAGTACAACGCTACTTGCCGCATCTAAAAACGGATTTAGCAAGTAGCCCATTTAGCATTACGCCATGGCCTCCCTGCCCGCTTGCGCGCGGCAATGCGGGGGATCCCCCGCGCCCCTTAGGTATTGGCGAGCGTTGCTTTTGGGGTGGATTACCCAAATAGGAATATAATGAATTTTGTAAGTAAACGGTCTCGAGGAGTAATTGTGAGTGCGCATGACTACGGATTAACTTGGATAGACCAAGAAGCATTGTTTGAAGTAACGGAGCATGCCTTTCGCAATGTCATCGACAAGGCTGAATCAGGCGACTTACAGGCGCCTCCCGACCCGTTTTCTACATTGACGCAAGCAGTGCTGTTTGATCAGTCAATTGAAAGCATGATGGCATTTGAGAAATTGCGTGGAATAAATAAGTCGATCTCCAATGCGGTTGGTAATTGGCATCAGTCTGTACTCGGGCTGGCTAATGGTTGGGAAAATCTTGGAACAAACGGCGGTGTAGTAGATCTGTTTGTTTCCTCTTCGGGGTCTAAGAGAGCCATGGCGGTTGAGGTCAAGAACCGCTACAACACCATCAAGGCGTCTGACGAGAAGAAGGTTTGGGATACGCTCGATACCCTCGCAAGAGCCAATGGAACCACTTCCTACATTATTCAGATCGTTCCTAAAACTCCCGAGCGTTATGACCGTCCATGGAAAGTGTCTGGGCGTGATGAGCGCGATCATGTTCGTTGCTGCGATGGCGCAACAGGCTATGCCTGGGCTTTTGAAAGAGAAAACGCATTGCTGGAACTATATGAAGCCTTTCCTAAGATTCTTGCAGACGTCAGAAACAGGCCATCTAAACAACCACTCGATAAAAAAGATATGACCAAGTGGTACTACATTAGTATGCCTTAAAGATTTTTCATATATAATAACCCTTGCCTAAGCAGGGGTTATTTTTTGAAGAGGGATTTATGACTGTAGAACAAGTTGATGGCTTTGTTTCCATTACTGCTGCAGCTAGGGCGTTGGATGTTTCTGTTGACACCATCAGAAGGTGGAACAAGCTTGGATTGATCAAGGCAACCCGCGACAAAAACAACAATCGCTTGTTTAATCTTACGGAGATTGAAAGACTTCAAAAAAAGCTTGCAGGTGATGAGGGCGACACAAAGTATGAGGTGCTTGAAGCGGACAAATTGTTCGAAGAAGCATCCTGCGTTGATTTGTTTGCGGGTGGAGGTGGAACAGCGCTTGGATTCCACAACGCCGGTATCCCTCATGTCATGCTCAACGAATTCGACACTGATGCCGTTTCTACCCTCCAGAAGAACAGCGATTCGCATGAGCTGAATTGGAATGTGCTCGCCGGCGACGTACGGGAGATAGACTTCTCTACTTATGCTGGTACAGCCGTCATTCAGGCGGGATTCCCATGTCAGGCTTTCTCCTATGCCGGAAAGAGCCGCGGCTTCGAAGATACTCGAGGCACACTATTCTTTGAGTTTGCTCGTGCAATCAAAGCCATAAAACCTAAAATCGCGATCGGAGAAAATGTTCGTGGTCTTGTTAAGCACGACGGTGGTCGAACGCTTGAAACGATGCTGAATACTCTTGATGAGCTGGGTTATAGGGTTAGCTATAGAGTTTTGAGAGCTCAGTACCTCGATGTACCTCAAAAACGCGAGCGTTTAATCATGTTCGCAGTTCGCAAGGATCTTGATTGTCCGATTTTGTTCCCGAAAGAGAAGGATTACTTCATTTCTCTTCGCCAGGCTCTTAAAGATTGTCCGGAATCTGATGGCCAAAAATATCCGAAGCGCAAGGCAGAGATTATGGCAATGGTTCCCGAAGGTGGAAATTGGCGTGACTTGCCTTTGGAGATTCAGAAAGAGTACATGAAGGGCAGCTTTCACTTGTCTGGAGGAAAGACAGGTATGGCACGGCGAATGTCTTGGGATCAACCTTGCCTAACTCTCACCTGTGCACCGGCCCAGAAGCAAACAGAGCGATGCCATCCGTCCGAAACAAGGCCACTAAACGTTCGAGAGTATGCCCGTATTCAGACGTTTCCGGATGATTGGGAGTTTGCCGGCAAGCTAACTTCTCAATACAAACAAATCGGCAATGCCGTCCCTGTGAATCTTGGGTATCACGTCGGAAGATGTGTTCTTGCGTCCCTTGGCTGTATTCCGATTGCTGACGATATGGAAGAAGTCGAGCCGCTCCAAATTCAAGGCTAGCTTAACCTGAGTATTGCATGAGTAGCAGAGGCTGTTATTTTAGAATGACAGCCTCTGCTTGAGTATATTATTTTGAATGGTTGCTGTTGGAGCTGGCCATAAGCACAAAATCGTGATGTTGTGGGTGTTTCCAATCGAATAATTAGCAATCATGAAGGTAAATATGCAGCTCAGATGCATGAAAATGGCCCTTTGGATTGATCCCAAAGGGCCATTGACTTTTATCGTTTCGGGCGGCTGGTGGGTAATCTCAGCGCATGTTGAGCAACTAAAACACCGGCAAAATCACCCTATATGAAACTCACAATAATGTGCGGAATTATTCCCACTCGCAAAATGAAACTTAATTCTAAACGCTTTTGTTTGGGAGATTTGATATCATTTGATTTTTCCTGATACCTATTATCCTTATCCTATGGGCTTGCCGAACTTTTGCTATCATTTGGCTATCAAGGAAATGGCTATCAACGGTAAAATTAGATTGGTTTCTCTGGTGGTTTACAACTACATTTTACCACGAAAGACAGGGAAATGCAATAACCTTCCTCGCTGTGGTGTATCAAGTGATCTTACTGAACATATGGCGCACCTTGTCCAGGCGGCTGTTTGGACGGCGGGGCTGGATGACCGGCTCGCCGACAGTGGCCTGATACCCTTTCAGTTCCGTCAGGCATACGCTCCGCCCGTTGGTGTAAAAGGCCAGATCAGTACGGTATGCCTGTATGCAGCGGACGGGAATCTCGCCAGTAAAGACAACTTCATCCTTTTTTACCTGGGTCGTTTCAATGGTGGCACAGTATTTCGGCGCATCATGATAAGCCCTGGAAAGGTATTCCTGGGGTGCATAGAGGGTGAAGGAGAGATAAGGTTCCAGCAACTGCGTCCCTGATTCCTTCAATGCCTGTTCCAATACAATCGGGGCCAATGAGCGAAAGTCCGCCGGCGTGCTGACCGGGCTATAATAAAGCCCGTATTCAAAGCAAATCTTACAGTCCGTTACGTTCCAGCCACACAAGCCTTGCTCCAGACCGTAACGGATACCATCCATGACAGCGTTTTGAAAACTCTGGTTCAAGTATCCCAGGGAAACCCGGCTCTCGCATTGTACACCGGAGCCAAGCGGGAGCGGCGTAACAGACAGTCCGATGGATGCCCAAAACGGGTTGGGCGGCACCTCGATATGGATGGTGTGGCTGGCCACTTTGAGCGGCCGCTCTAAATAAATGATGGTGGGTTCCTTCACCGCTGTTTCAATCTTGTACTTTTCCGCCAGCAAAGCGGAAACAACCTCCAACTGCACCCGGCCCAAAAAAGAAAGAATGATCTCATGGGTGATGGAATCCACCTCGTAGCGCAAAAGCGGGTCAGTATCCGCAATCTGCGTAAGAGCGTCCAGCAGCCGTTCTCTTTGCGCTGCCGTTTTCGGCGCAATCGCCGTCCGCAGCATGGGGAGGGAGGCATCGCGCCACCTTTCACGAGGAAGCCGGGTGTTGTCCCCCAATACGTCGTTTAATCCCACGCTGTCGCTGGGAAGAATGACAATTTCGCCCTTGTGGGCGGTGTCTGTCCGAACAATCTCCCCTTTGGATGGAATACGCATCTCTGTGATTTTCAGCTTTTCTCTCCCGGCCAGAGCCACCGTATCCCGCAGGCGCAGCGTTCCGCTGTATAGCCGCAAATAGATGAGCCGCTGGCCACAATCTGTATACTCCACCTTGAAAACGCTGCCGCATAGGGCGTCGCTCCCCTGTTCCCCAATCGGTTGGAACAGCCCTGTCACCGCATCCATCAACGGTTGAATGCCAAGGCCCTTTTTGGCGCTGCCATGATAGACCGGGAACAGGGAGGCGTCTTGAACCCGCCGCTGTTCCTCCTGCGCAAGTTCTTCCCGGCTGATTGGTTCTCCTGCGATATACTTTTCCAATAATTCATCGTTATTTTCGATGACCGCATCCCATGCTTCTATGTCGGTATTTTCCTCCAGGACTATTTCCGGGGACAGCGGCACCGTCTGCTTGATGATAATATCGGCGGAGAGCTTATCCCGAACAGACTGATACACGCCCTGCAAATCAACGCCAGCCTGGTCGATCTTATTGATAAAGATAACGGTGGGAATGTCCATTTTCCGCAGGGCATGGAACAGAATACGGGTCTGGGCCTGCACACCATCTTTAGCGGAGATCACCAAGATGGCCCCATCTAAAACAGCCAAAGAGCGGTACACCTCCGCCAAAAAATCCATGTGGCCGGGCGTATCCACAATGTTGACTTTACATCTGTGCCACTGGAAGGAAGTGACTGCCGCTTGAATGGTAATCCCACGCTGCCGCTCCAAAAGCATGGTGTCCGTCCTCGTTGTCCCTTTTTCGACGCTCCCCGGTTCTGAAATGGCTCCGCTGGCATATAGCAGGCTCTCCGTCAAGGTTGTCTTTCCAGCGTCTACATGGGCAAGAATCCCGATATTGATAATGTTCATGTCTATCCTCCATACAAGGCCCAAATGGGCGCAAAAATCCCCAGCGGCTAATACTTTTACCGCTGGGGATCATGACTTCGGACAAACAGAAGTATGACGGCTTACATGAGCCGCTGTCCGTCACGATATTTACTAAAAAGGCAAAAGTATTCTTAAATTGGGTACAAAAACTAAGCCCCTGCAAGGGGCAATCATTTTTGCGCCCATTATCAAATTTTATTTAAGAATACCTTGCCGCATATTTGGTAGACTCCTCAAATTAGGATAATAGCAGTATATCATAGTACACTCTAAAAAACAAGAAATTATTTTACCCGATTCCCCAAATAAATCAGGAGGGCATTCACTGGAACACCCTCCGTTTTTGGTGATTATCGTGCGCCTAATCTTGCTTTTTGCCTTGCGTCCCGTTTCCGTTCCTTTTCAGCCTGTTCCTGCTGGTAAGCGGCCTCTAATATTCTGTCCGCCTGTTCCGGGCCAATGGCCCGCCTGACCCGCTCATAGTCCCTGACCTTTCCCTTTAGACTGTCCCTCTCGGCGCAGACCTCGTAAATCCTTTCTGATAAGGAACTATTTTTGCTGACCTCCCGGCCATAGTCCGCTTGCAGCCGCTCAAATTTGGATTTGAGGTCGCAGTAGGCCCGGTAGACAGACCGCAGCACCTTGACGATCTTCGCCCATAAGGGCTTGGCCTTTTTCTCCCGGTAGGCCCTGGCCGATTCCAGCGGTCCCGCTTCTGGCAAGACCTGTTCCGGGTCGCTGGAAAATTCCTCCGCCAGCTTCTCCATGCCTTTCAGCATGTGGGCCACATCGTTTAGTTTGGCCTTGGCCTGGGCCGCTTCCTTTTCGGCAGCTGCCGCCTCCCTGTTCCTTCGGTCAACCTCGGCCTGGGCCAGCACAGCCGCCTCCTGAAGCTGTGCAAGCCGCTCCTGTTCACACTTCACCTTGAACTGCGTGACCGTCAGATATTCCTCGGAACTGCCACGCTCTCCACGCTCCAAGTCCGTGTAGCCAGCGGAGCGCATCTGCTGAAAGAAATCATCCTGCAAGACGCTGTACGACTTTCTCAGCACAGGCTTGCCCTTTGCTGTTCGTAATGGCTCCCCGGTGGCCTCGTCTACTGCGGGCTGGGATGCCCACTTTTTGCTCATGCTGACCTGCATAACGGTTTCTTTGACCTTGCCCACCAGGGATTTGTCCTTGCACCGCTTTGTCCATCGTATCTCCTTCTCCACCACCGGGATATAGACCACATGGAGGTGGTAGTGGTACACGTCCTCTCCCAGCGCCTCGGACATAGCCCGGTTGCGTTCGTCGGCGTGCATGACCGCCGACAAAATATACTGCTCTCCACCTACGATTTTGATTGCGGATTTGTATGCGTCGGTGTAAAATTGTTTTGCGAAGTCATAGCCGCCGTGATTGTAGAAGTAGGCGGAGTTCACATCAAAGACCAACTCACCGTATCGAAATGCGTCCGCCTTAATGCCACGGGTGGAGATCACACCATCGGCCTCCATTTGGGAGAACATCTCCTGATACCCTGCGGATGGGACCTTGAAATGGACATTGAGCGACGTCCGCTCTGGTACAATGTCCTGGTTGACATAGGAATCCTTCTCGCGTTCGTTGTGCTGCTGGGTGTTGCCGATTTTAGCAGCGGTCAGCCTCATATTTCTTGCGTTGGTGCGGTCAATGCCGTCGCCTCTCGCCATAGGCAAAAATCCTCCCATTTCAGATGTTTGGTTGTTGAAAATGGACGGGGGTTCGGGGAAGGCACTTCCTGCGGGAAGTGTAATAACCCACTATGGCACTTTCGCCCCGTTGGTGCGAAAGTGCCGTGGGCTCTCCGAGGGGGTGCGGGGGCTTTGCCCCCGGCAACTGCGGTTGCCTCCCCCAGCAGGGCCGCCCTTTGAAAAGGGCGCCCTGCACCCCGCCTAAACTTTTCCACTCGCCGTTGGGCAGGTGGAAAGGCACAGCCTTTCCACCACCCGGCAAGTGTCCTCCGTGGGCCAAATATCAAGGGGTTCGGGTTGTATTGCCTTGCGGCAATCTCCACCCACAGGTATGCCCCCTTGACATTTGACCCCGCTCCCCGTGACAGCCGTGACGACCGTGACGATGTTTTGGACACCGCCCCCGCTCTCAAAAAAGCCGTCACAGCCGTCACGGTCGTCACGCTTGGGGAGGATCCAGGGTCAGGCTGATACTTCTCCCGGCGTGGGTGCGGGTGTTCTCATAGCGGATATGATAGTCCGTTGCCAGTTTCCCGGCCCGGACGTTCAGCCGCATCGCCAGGGCATTGGGCTTCATATCCACTTGCAGGGCTGCCGCCAACTCCGTGGCCGTACCGCCCCAGGACGGCCTCTCCGCCGTGATAAAGGCGGCTACGGCCTCCAGCACCGGGTCGGGGGGTTCTACCCACAACTCCGTTTCCATCCGCTCCAGTGTCCATGTCAGGTGTTCCTTGTCCTTAATGAGATAGAGCCGCTGGTCTTGCTGGTCACGTCCTACCACATCCAAGGTGGCGGTGCCGTCCGTCCGCTTCTCCTTCTGAAGAAGAAAGGCCCCGTCTGCTGCCCCCGACAGGCCGTTGGTGCCGGAGATCATATCAAACTTGTCGTCGGCCTGCTGCTTCCGAGTGTGATGTACCAGTAGGAGGCAGACGCCGCAAGCGTCAGCAAGGCGTTTCAGCTTTCCTACCACCTCATAATCGTTGGCGTAGCTGTACTTATCCCCGCCAGCCTCCCGAATCTTCTGAAGGGTGTCAATGATAATCAGTTTGGTGTCTGGGTGTTCCTGCACGAATCGCTTTAGCTGTTCCTCCAGCCCGTTGCCGACCTGCTTTGCGCAGATGGAAAAGAGGAGGTCGTTGGTGCCGTCCATGCCGAACATCCGGTAAAGCCGCTCCTGCAAGCGACGGTGATCGTCCTCCAGCGCCAGATAGAGGACAGTCCCCTTGTGAACGGGATAGTCCCACAGGGGGAGGCCCATGCTGACGTGGTAGGCAAGCTGGGCCATCAGAAACGACTTGCCTACCTTGGGCGCTCCCGCAAAGAGGTACGTCCCCGGATAGAGCAGACCGTCAATGACGGGCGGTCTGCTCTGATAGACGTTCTCGTACAACTCGTTCATGGAAATCGTGGGGAGATACGCCGGGTCGTTCATGCGCTGCATTTTCCGCAGCAGTTCCGCATAATTTTTTTCAGGGGGATTGTTTTCTGTCGTTTCCTCTGTTATACTTGCGGAAGGTGTTTGTGAAATGGGCTGTTCCCCGTCTGCGCCAACAGACGGAACCGGGACAGTCCTTTTCGTTTCTCTGGAATCCATCAATCTATCAATCCTCCTTCATGCCGCCCATGATAGCGGCGATCATCTGAATGGTGTCCAGCAGTTCATCGTCCACGCCAGCCCCGTCCTCGGCCCGCCGCAGTTCGTCCAGAACGGCGGCAAGCTGGTCACGCAGGGCTTTGTAGACCTTGGGATTACCCTGTACCACTACGTCCCGGCACAGGAGGCGTCTTGTGATGTAGTCCTGCTTTGTCAGGCCGGAGAGCCGCACAGCGGCCTCGATCTGTTCATCTTCCTCCGGGGACACCCGGAAGGCCACGGTCTTGTTCCTCCAGCGATTTTTGTTGTCTCGGTTTTTCAGTGACATGGTTACGTTCCCATCCTTTCAAAGTCCAGTTTGTCCGCCATCTCCGTCTGCCTTGTAGGAAACAGATGGGCGTAGCGGTAGGTGATATCGATACTCTCATGCCCCACCCGGTCAGCGATTGCCAGGGCGGTGAAGCCCATATCAATCAGCAGGGAAATGTGTGAATGTCGGAGGTCGTGAATTCTGATCCGCTTCACTCCCGCCGCTTTCGCACCTCTGTCCATTTCATGGTGGAGATAGTGCTTGCTGACAGGGAAAATCCGTTCATTTGCCCCGGTGCTGTAAAACATCTTTAAGTAGTCCTCCATCTCTCCACAGAGGAATTTGGGCATCTTAATGACACGGTTGCTCTTTTTCGTCTTAGGAGTGGTAATCACGTCCTTGCCCTTGAGCCGCTGATAGGATTTGCTGATGGACACTGTACCCGCCTCAAAGTCGAAGTCTGTTGGGAGCAGTTCCCCCTCCCGGATACCGCACCAGTAGAGCATTTCAAAGGCATAGTAGGAGAGGGGCTTGTCCATCATGGCGTCGGCAAATTTCAGATACTCTTCCTTCGTCCAGAACAGCATTTCACGCCGTTCCTCCACCCCCATGTTCCCGGCCTTGGCCGCAGGATTGACCTGGAGGCCGTAGTAGCGGACAGCATGGTTAAAGAGGGCACTTAACTGATTGTGGACGGTTTTGAGATAGGTAGGGGAATAGGGTTTTCCCTTGGCGTCCGTTAACCCTCGGATCGCGTTCTGCCAGTCCATCACGTCCTTGGCGGTGATTTCCGACAATTTCCGTTTTCCAAAATACGGCAGGATTTTCTTCTGGATGATGCTTTCTTTTGTCAGCCAGGTGTTCAGTTTCAGCTTGGGCTTCATATCCTTCTCATAGAGCTGGGCGAAGCTCTCAAAGGTCATGTTCACATCGGCCTGCTTTTGCATCAGAAACTCCCGTTCCCACGCCTGGGCCTCTTTCTTGGTGGCAAAGCCACGCTTTAACTTCTGCTGGCGCTCTCCTTTCCAGTCCGTATAGCGGAATTGGACGTACCAAGTGCCGTTGGCCTTGTTCTTAAACGCCGCCATAGGTTAATCACTCCTTTCGCTCTGGCTTCTTGTGCCATAAAATTTTTCGTGGAAGAATTTGCGGTCGATGCGGCCTGAAATGGTAATACAGCCCGTCTTTTTCAACTCCGCATTCATAGAACGAATCAGCTTATAGGCATAGGGGACAGAAACCCCTAATTCCTCCGCTACCTCGTCCACCCGCATGAACATGGTGCTTGCCATTGTGCGCTCACCTCCTTTCATGGCCCCAGAACTAAGCCTTTATGCTTAACCTATTATAACTAAGCAAATTTGCTTTGTCAAGTGGCTTGCGGAATAATTTTTAACTTTTTTGTTTAAGATACTCTTGACTGTTACTAAGCGAATATGTTATACTACTTTCGACAGAAACCACCAGATAGGAGTTGGCATTTATGGCAATAGGAGAGCGCATCCATTTTTTCCGCACCCTCCGGGGTATGACACAGAAGTATCTTGGTATGGCGGTGGGCTTTCCAGAGCGTTCCGCCGATGTTCGTCTGGCACAGTACGAAACAGGCACCCGGACGCCGAAGGCCGACTTGACCGCTGCCCTGGCGCATACATTAGATGTATCGCCCCAGGCGTTGAGCGTCCCGGACATAGACAACTACATAGGTTTGGCCCATACGCTGTTCGCCTTGGAGGATGTTTACAGTCTGAAAGTGGTAGAGGCGGATGGACGTGCCTGCCTGCAAGCAGATATTTTTCAGGGAGGCCGTCAAGCCAGTGAGCTGAACAAAATCTTGATTGCGTGGCGGGAACAGGCGGCGAAGTTGGAGGCCGGGGAGATCACCAAGGAGGACTATGACCGCTGGCGCTACAACTACCCGAAGTACGACACCACCCAGCGGTGGGCCAAAGTCCCCTCGAAGGAATTAAGCGATGCTCTGATAAAAGGATTGAAGAAACAGAGAAAAGACAAATAACAAAAAAGGTCTTGCCGACTGGTGAAAGTCAGCAAGACCTTTTTCTTAGGATATGGAGGATTTACCCGCAAGCCACCCGTTATACGGGAGTGAACAAAGTAAATCCGGTTTTGGTATCTGCTATCAATTTGCTATCAAATGCCCCGTTTCCGCTTTAAGACCCCAGTGTTTTCAAGGCTTTGCGGGTTTTGTCAGTTATTCCCACTCGATTGTTGCGGGGGGTTTGCTGGTAATGTCGTACGCTACGCGATTAACGCCTGGAACCTCAGCCACGATACGGCTAGAAATCCGACCCAGCACCTCATAGGGCAACTTTGCCCAATCCGCCGTCATCGCGTCGCTAGACTCTACTGCACGCAAAATAATCGGCCGTGCATAGGTGCGCTCATCGCCCATAACGCCCACGCTCTTAATATCAGGCAAAACGGCAAAGTACTGCCACACACTACCTGCACCGCTTCGCTCACCGGTCTGGCGGAACACGCGCTTGTTATGCGCATCAAGCTCCTCGCGCACAATCGCATCTGCCTCACGCAGAATCTCGAGCTTTTCTGGGCTCACCGCTCCAATAATCCGAATGGCAAGGCCAGGCCCTGGGAACGGCTGGCGATACACAATGTGCTCAGGCAACCCCAGCTCACGGCCGAGCGCTCGCACCTCATCCTTAAAGAAATGATCAAGCGGCTCAATCAGATCAAAATGCACGCCCTCGGGGAAGGGAATCAGATTGTGATGGCTCTTAATGGTAGAAGCCTTGCCGCCGGTCTTTCGCGCTCCGCTCTCAATAATGTCGGGGTAAATCGTGCCTTGCGCCAAAAACCGCACCGGCCGCCCGTCGTGCTCAAGCTCGGTGGCAACAGCAAAGAATTCCTTCCAGAACTGCGTACCAATGATCCGACGCTTTTCCTCTGGATCCACAACTCCATCAAGCAGAGCAGCATAGCGATCCTCGGCGTGCACATGAATGAAGTCCACATCAAACTGAGTGGTGAAGACCTCCTCCACCTGCTCAGGCTCACCCTTGCGCAACAAACCATGGTTGATGAACACGCAGGTCATCTGCCTGCCAATTGCGCGCGCACCAAGAGCAGCAACCACCGAACTATCCACGCCACCGGAAAGCGCTAAGATCACGCGATCCTCGCCCACCTGCTTGCGGATGTCTGCTACCTTGCGCTCAGCCACATCGTCCATGGACCAGTTTTTTTCCAGTCCACAGATCTCAAAAAGAAAGTTCTCCAGCATCTGCCCGCCATGCTCGGTATGAGCAACCTCTGGATGAAACTGCGTAGAGAAGAACCGACGAGTTGGGTCTTCCATAGAAGCGATTGGACAAACCGAGGTAGACGAGGTAACCATGAAGCCCTCAGGTGCCTGAGATACCGCATCGCGGTGGCTCATCCAAACCGTTTGCTCCAGCGGCGTTGCATTCATAAGCGCAGAATCGCGCTCACGCGTAAGCGTTGCCGGGCCGTACTCACCCACATCTGAATGAGAAACCTCGCCGCCTAAAGTAGCCGCCATAATCTGATGACCGTAGCAAAAACCGAGTACAGGCAGGCCAAGTTCAAAAATACCGGCATCAATTGAGGGAGCATCCTCGGCATATACGCTTGCTGGACCTCCAGACAAAATGATAGCTGCGGGGTTCAGCTCACGAACTTCATCGGCTGAAATATCGCACGGAACGAGTTCTGAATATACCTGCAGGTCGCGCACGCGACGAGCTATGAGTTGACCGTACTGAGCGCCAAAATCAAGTACGAGAACTGGCGCAGCTGAGCGATCCGACGTGTGTTGCGTCATGTAATTCCTTCCTCTGCTTACAAACGGTGTGCTTGCAAAGTAGACCCCATCATACCGTGTACCGCGCGCGCCGAGCCCTGCCAGTGCCCATGCCTACCAGAGTTTCAGAGATTGGGTTGAAACGAATTGCTCTAAGAGAGGACATCGTGAGTACCGTCGCAAGCATTAAGCTGAAACGACTTGCTCTAAGAAAGGACATCGCGAGCGCCGTCGCAAGCATTAAGCTGAAACGAATTACTGAACGAAAGAGCGTCACGAGCTGCTACGCTTGTTTGGGTGCTCAAATGTGGCAGCGCCTGGCAATGTGTTGCTTCCTTGTGCTGTCAAGGAGCACCGAGCCTGGAACTCCAAGCACCAGCAGCGCATCCTCAGCCGCTGCTGCCCAGCACCGGGGGTACATCCTCAACCGTTACTGCCCGGCACCGGCCAAGACACCCAGCTGCTCCACCCTGTACGCGCTCTCTAAGGAGGCTTGCATGAAGAAAATCCTGCTCATCGCAACTGGAGGCACCATTGCCTCGCGCGAAGATGGCTACGGACTTTCTCCAACCCTAACCGGTGAAGAGCTGGCTCAAAGTGTGCCCGAGATTGCCGGCCTCTGCGAAATTGACGTCGTACAACCCATGAATATCGATAGCACCAATATGTCTCCTCAAGACTGGATGTGTATTCGCGATGTCATTGCTCACAACTATCCGAGCTATCATGGTTTTGTGATTTTGCACGGTACCGACACCATGGCGTATACGGCCGCTGCCCTCTCCTACCTGGTGCAAAACAGCCCCAAACCCATTGTGCTCACCGGCTCCCAACAACCCATGGGGCATCCCTTTACCGATGCCAAGCTCAACTTGTATCAGAGTCTGCTCTGGGCGCTTGACGATGCAGCTCGCGATGTCTCGATTGTCTTTGGAGGGCTCGTCATTGCAGGTACGCGTGCACGCAAGCAGCGCACCATGAGCTTCAATGCCTTTACCAGTGTGAATTTTCCACCCTTAGCCGTTATTCGCACCGATCGCATAATTTATGGAGCACCTCAGCACGCCTGCTCGCGCACGCAGCCGAGCATACAAAAAGGCGTGCAAACAAACGCTGCTTTGATGGATGCAGAGCCTCGGTTTCACGATGTGCTTGATGGCGGCGTGTGCACACTCCGCCTCACTCCAGGCTTAACGCCTGCCATTTTTGATCTGCTGAGACCCAATCTATCGGCAATCATTCTGGAGACCTTCGGTATTGGCGGCGTGCCCGATGCTCAGAGCTCCTCACCATCGTTTGAAAGCGCCATCTTTGACTGGGTGGATTCTGGCCGCACCCTCGTTATGACCACGCAGGTACCCGAGGAAGGTATGGATCTTGGTGTGTACCGTGTTGGACGCACCTATGCTGAGCACCCCGGCATTTTAAAAGGTGGAGACATGACCACCGAGGCGCTGGTTGCAAAGACTCTCTGGGTGCTCGCACAAACAAAGGATCCTAAGCAGATCCGTGAGCTCTTCTACACGCCTATCAATTTCGATCGCCTGGACTAGGAGGGTCGGACGCGCGAGGCAAACGTTCGCCATGCAGCGCTGTCGGTTTCGCCGCAGCATGCAAGTACAACACACGCAGCCGGGCGCAGAGGCAAGTGCAGTACGGTCAATCTCGCTGCAGCAGGCAAGTGCAAAGCAGGCGACCGCGCAATGCTGTCGGTCTAGGCAAGGTGCACAAACACAACGCGGCTGGTCTGCATACAGCACGCCATCAAAACTGGGGAGCAAAGCACGCCAGACGTTCAAGTGCTTGGACAAGGCCGCCAGAAGCGCGAGGCTCCATAACAGCATCTGCCATATAGCAGGCATCGCCGCCCGCCTCAGGCAATGCCAGCGATAGTCCAGCCTCTGCGAGGTAGGCTCCATCTGCTGGGTGCGTAGCAATTGCTGCAAGACTGCCCACGTTCATGCCCCACTCACTACATTGAGCTGCCACTCGCTCTGCACGCCGGGCAGCCGTTGTACGCCAGAGAGCTGCACTACCAATCGGGCTCCTCGTAGTTGGCATTACAGGCCAAGGCTCTGCCGTATCATCCTGATCACTCAGTATCTGCAAGCTGAGACCTATCTCAGCAGAAAAACGCTCAGCAACTTTTCTATCAGCAGATGTAACGAGGATGAGCTTCACGTCACGTGCTTCCAACGTCGCAATAAGCTCAATTTCGCGAGGAGTCAGCGAGAGCAGATTCGAGTGAGCGAGCGATGCCTTATCGGCACGCAAGCGGTCAGTCATAGATGAACGGTCAGCAGTACCTGAGCGGTCAACAATACCTGAGCGGTCAACAATACCTGAATGCTCAGCGATACTTGAACCGTCAGCAGCGCCTGAACGGTCAGCGGCACCTGAACCGTCAGCAATACCTGAAACAGCTCGTAGCTCAGCGGATAATTGGTGCTGAGAAAGCTCGCGCTCAGCATCCGATGCGGCAGATAGCGCCGTATCCTCGCTCACTTGGAAGGCTTCCCTCGAGCAAAGCTCAAGGTCTGGCACAGCAGAGTGCGCGGTATCACACACTCTCATGCACAGCGCCCCATCCTCATCTGTTACCACGCTCGCGTCCACATCCATGACGACCGCCGAGAGCCGAAAACGCCCAACGGATTCAAAAAGCCCACTTCTTTTCCCTCCCGTAAATGTACGGATATTCATGGTCAGTCCCTCACCTGCTGAAATCTCTATGCAGAAGTTCAATCTGTAATGTTTGCTTTACATCATAGCGGGACTGCGCCCACACACTCTTCCCATGAGAAATCAGCTGCGACAGAAACTTGGTGAGAATATCCGTGCCCGCCGTCTGGACGCGCGGCTCACGAAGGTTGATTTTTGTCTGATGGCAGGCATTAGTCGGCCGCTGCTGGATCTCATCGAGGCCGGAGAGGCAAATGTCACCCTCGATACCCTTGAGCGGTTAGCCTCGGCATTTGATACGGATGGTGCAGACCTCCTGCAGTAACTCGCTCAGCACGACGCGCGCTTTGCAGCACCCTCAGCGCACTACCCACTTCGCAACACTCTCAGCAAAATGCCCACTACAGAGCACTGCCCGCAACGCCAGGATCATCAGCTCACAGCAAATCGCCGCCTGCTGCCATATGCCAGCTCATCCGTCCATGCCCAAAAACGGCATGCCCAAGGCAGAGAACAGCCCGAGCAACAAAAGTAAGCAGCACCTAATCGGCAAGGCGCTCCACAAAATCGAGGGCTGAGGAGATCTTCCCCCGCACCTCTTCCTTTATGCGCTGAGCATCCTGGTGGGCACGAGCTACAGCAGCCTCGCGCGCCTCGGCCTCAGGATCGGGTACCACCAAATCTGCCCCATCAAAGTCATGAAGACTGAGCGCCTGGGTCGGACAAACCTCAGTACAGAGTCCGCAGCCTACGCAATATGTTGGCTCCACACTAAACCGGCCAGCCGCAACTAAATCACAGGCATGAACCGGACAGGCGCTCACGCACTCTCCGCACATGGTGCAGCGAGCAAAATCACAAACCGGGCGCTTCACCTGAACCGACTCTGCACGCTCAGGCACCAGCTGTAAGGCACTTAACAGGAGCTGACGGCGCTGAAGCAGAATCCGCCTCCGCTTCTCGGTAGTAACACCACAGGCATTGCTGAGCGTTCGCTCCAAATCAGAAATACGATTAGCGTGCGCTTGCAGGCGCTGAGACACACTTGCCACTGCAGCAGCAGCCGGATTCAAACGAGAGACCGCTAAGCCCGTTGTGCGCACAATATCATCCATAAACTCTTTGCGCTCAAACTCGCGGCGCTTTTTGCATGTCAAACGCGCCGGATCAACCTCAAGCCCCAGTCCAGTTCCTGCCCACTCCTCAGCCGTTGCAATATAGTCTGCCAGCTGATTCTCACCAGTTACAGTCTTGCACGCATTGCAAATATCTAAGGGAAGGTAGACGCTCACATTAGAAAACTCAGTGAGCACAGAAAACCATACCTCAACAGGAACAGCGCCCACGCAAGCAATCACAACCTCGTTTTCTCGAGGTATGCGACGAAGCGCACGTGTGCAGGTAATATAGGCCGTCTCGTGAGCAAGCGCTGCGCGCGAGATCTCCTCATACAGCTTTTTAGGCTGAAGCTTTGGCGATACGAAAGCCTCCGTTGGGCACGCCGCAACGCAAAGACCGCACTTCCGGCACGCATTGCCTATCTCAATGGATCCGTCTTCAATATCAATGGCATCCACCGGGCACACGTCCATGCAGGCAGTACATGCGCTCGTTTCATGACGGCACACGAGACAGGGAATCGTGTTTGCCCGTGGCCTCTCCTTATAATCAGCCGGATTCCACGTTGGAGCCTCAGGAGCCTCACCCAATAGCGTGTCAGTCAAACCGCTTATGGGATCTCGCAAAGAGCCAAGACCCTTACTAATATCAATCAGATCATCAATAAGATCGTGCTGCGCCATCAGGCCTCCCTCCCAGGCTTGAACGACGACTATCTAGTGTAGCGCCTTAGTCGGCAACGAGTGGTGAGAGCGCGCCTACCGCCAAGAGCGTAACCTGGTGCATGGCGCGCGAAACGCCGGTATAAAGGCGTCTGCGCGCGAGCGGAGTATCGGGATACGAGATACCGTCCGCATCAGGAATAACCACGTGGTCGAACTCCAGACCCTTTGCCATCACCAAAGGAACAATCACAATTCCCGAAGCCGGTAGCGCCTCATTGCGCTTTAAGGCGCTCACCATCCCTTTAAGCTGCCGCGCAAGCTGATGGGCGTGCTTAGAGTCCCTTGCCACAATAGCAGTTAACCCCTCGGTGCCTGCTTCCTCATGCGCAATATCCGCCAGCACCTGCACGAGCGCCTCTTCGGTTGGCAATACCTCTCGCCGAGGTTCAGTTCCTGCGCGGCGCACACTGGCGAGCTTAATATCCTCACCCATCACCACTAAATGGCTAAAGAGCGCCGTCACTTCAGGAGAAGAACGATAGCTTGTGAGCAGGCGACACTCATCAACCTGACCATGGCTTGTGGTAAAGATTGAACGCACCTCGTCAAAGGTGGCCGTATGTTCACGAATTGCCTGGTTTGGATCACCTAATAGCAAAAAGTGGGCTGCTGCATAATACGATGCCAGCACCTTGAGCTGAGCCGGGGAATAATCCTGCACCTCATCAATCATCACATAGCGCACATCCGAGCGAGAGCGACCCTGAATAAGCAGGCGCAAATAGAGCAGTTCAGGAGCAGAGAGGTGCGGGCTATCCAGCAGGCGCATACCAACCCGATCAAGCCGCAGCCAAGCGAGGCGGTCAATCGCATCCTCAGCCGCGCGTTGGAAGAGCACATCAACATAGGTACGCGTTACGTGGGCAGCTTCCTCCTCGTCAACAGGGTTTGCCACCGACCCAATGAGGCGAATCTGCTCCTCCACATCAAGACCGAGAAGCCGCTCTTGCCAGCTATGCGTACGAGAAAGCGCTGAGAGACGGCGCTCAAGCCGATCATGCAGCTCATCGGTGACAAGTGCCGTAAAGCGCGGCCCCACACCAAAGCGGCGATGCTTGGAGATGACGCTTGCAATCTGTACCGTGGTGAGCAGGGTCTCACCCGCTACGGTGATGGGACGAATATCCCCTTCTTCAATCTTGATCTTCGAGACCAGATTCTCAAGCCGCTCGAGCGCAGCAAGCGGCGTATCCGCCCCATCGTCGCGATCTCCCGCACCCTGGTCTTCCATAAAATCGCGCCAGGTCAAAAGACGTGGATTTGCCTCACCCAGCGATGGCAGCACCCCATCGATATAACGCTCGAATACCTTATTGGGACTAAAAAGACAGACCTGGTCAGCCGTGAGCGACTCATGCTCATGGTAGAGCAGATACGCAATGCGCTGCAGCATCACCGATGTTTTTCCTGAGCCTGCAATGCCCCAAACCAGCATGGCAGGAACATCCTCATGACGAATGACCTGGTTTTGCTCGCGCTGAATCGTTGCCGTAATCGCTTGAAGCTTCTCGGTATGATGTGAGCGAAGCGCATGGAGCAGGAGCGAGTCTTCGATAGCAACCGTCGTATCAAAATAGGCATGCAGATGCTCGCGCTCAATATCAAACTGACGCCTGAGCTCAAGCTCAACCGTACGAACCGCACCATTGACGGTATATGATGTCTTGCCATTTTCTTGATTGTAATAGGTCTCTGCAATGGGATTTCGCCAGTCAACCACGAGCGGGAGATGGTGCTCATCGGTAATGCCAGCAGCTCCAATATACACATCGCGAGCCGGACGATCTGGCCGCATCTTTAAGCGAACCTTAGCAAAATACGGCTGGCGAAGCAGGAGCAAAATCCGACGAAGACGATCCACACTAAAGTCGTGATATTGGTTGTAGGCGTCAATCACCGCGTTTAAGGTCTCGATTGCCGCTAAGGTTTCTAGCGTTTCATCCGCACCACCAAAGTCTGGGCGGATCTCTTCACTCATGGTTACCAGATCTGCTGCAGCCTGCTTATGGTCATGCTCCAGCTGATGCGTTAGCTCATCGCGATAGTGAAGCAAGAGGGAGTAAAGCTCAGAGAGATGCTTTTGCTCTTGCGTGAAAACGGGATCATCATGCTTCATGCCGGACTCTGCGAGCTCTCGGGATGCGTGCTGAGATGTAGCGGCAGCGCGCTCGCTGAAGTCTTGGGATGTGTGCTCAGGCGTAGCGACAGTGGGCTCGCCGAAAGCTTGAGGCATGTGCTCAGGTGTAGCTGTACGTTCGTCCATACTCCTCCTCTAACTGATTTATCAGTGTACCCGAGTAAAGGGATGAAGGTACTCAGCGCACTCCGTGAACGGCGGCAACACAGGGCATGGCAGGCACGTCTGGCCACTCGGACATGTCCTCTGTTGTAGCGGTGCCTTTCGTGATGAGCGTGATGGGCAGCCCAACCGCTCAATCATGCCCACGCAGACGTAGCGCTACCTTCCGTGAGGTGCGATGAGCACACGCTGCCGCCTTGGCCATCCCCTCTGCCCCATAGCGGCTCCTTGCTCAAGGAACACAGCAGGCACGCCGAGCCGCTCAGCCATGCCCTGATACGCCGGCTCGGTCGGAGGCAAGCAAGCAGAGACGAAAACCGACCCCGCAGATGCGAGGTCGGTTATCACACGCAATCAAACGATGAGCTTATGCGCCCACGCCTAAAGCTTCTAGCTCACTACCATGTACCAACCAGCACAAGAACTATCAAGCATCCTGAAGACGCAGGCTTCAGCGAGACAGTGCTCGCCAAACACTACTCAGCCAAAAAGTCGCGCTGAACGCTCGGATCAATCTTTACGCCAGGACCCATGGTGGAAGACATAGAAATGCTCTTCACATACCGACCCTTAGCAGAAGCAGGCTTCACGCGCAGGATCTCGGTATAGAGCGCCGCATAGTTCTCAACGATCTGCTCATCGGAGAACGAAACACGACCCATGGGAACATGGCAGATGCCATAACGGTCTGCACGATACTCAACACGACCAGCCTTGAGCTCGCCAACCATCTTGGCAACATCCATGGTCACCGTACCAAGCTTGGGGTTAGGCATAAGGCCACGAGGGCCCAAGATCTTACCAATGCGGCCAACCTTGGCCATCATGTTCGGGGTAGCAATGGCAGCGTCAAAATTGATATCGCCTGCCTGAATGGCGGCAACCAGCTCGTCTGAACCAATGACGTCTGCACCGGCCTCTTCAGCCTCGCGAGCCTTCTCGCCCTCAGCAAAGACAGCTACGCGAACAGTCTTGCCGGTACCGTGAGGCAGAGAAATGGAGCCACGGATGTTCTGGTCGGCTTTGCGGGTATCAATTCCCAAGCGGAAGTGAACCTCAACCGTCTCATCAAACTTGGCGCGCGCAGCACCCTTCATGAGCTTCACGGCCTCGCGCGGGCTATACACAGCCGTGCGGTCGATCGTCTCTGCAGCTGAACGATAGTTCTTACCACGCTTCTTAGTCATACATACCTCCTGTGGTGCTAACGGGCGAAGCCCTTCCACATCAAGCGCAGCTATCCATGTAAGCCGCGCGGATTACCAACTTGCCTGAGAGTTACTCAGCGAGGGTGACACCCATGGAACGAGCGGTACCGGCCACGATCTTTTTAGCGGCATCGATATCGTTGGCGTTCAGATCGGGCATCTTAATCTCAGCGATCCGGGTCAGCTGCTCATCGGTGAGCTGGCCAACCTTGTCTTTGTTCGGGGTAGAAGAACCGCCCTTGAGCTTAAGCTCCTTCTTAATGAGGTGAGCTGCCGGCGGAGTCTTCGTAATAAAGGTAAAGGAACGATCCTCATACACCGTAATCTCAACGGGGATGACGTCGCCCATCTTGTCCTGCGTAGCAGCATTGAATGCCTGGCAGAACTGCATAATGTTAACCTGGGCAGCACCAAGAGCCGGACCTACGGGAGGAGCCGGGTTAGCCTGGCCAGCCTGAATCTGAAGCTTAATGACGGTGGCGATCTTCTTCTCTGCCATGTCGAACCTTCCTGTGTGAACGCGTACGCGTAAAAGCTTGCTATATCGTTTACGCCCGAACTCTAAGAAGCGCGCCGATTCGGTGAGCAGCCGATGGCGCTAGAGATAAGGCGGTGACGGTCAAATCTAGACGATGACCTCAATCTGCTCAAAGGTGAGCTCAACCGGAGTCTCTCGCCCAAAAATAAGCAGGGAAACCTTAACTTTACCGGCCTCAGCATTGATCTCAGATACCTGACCATCAAAGCCAGCCAAAGGACCTGAGGTAACGCGAACCGATGTGCCAACCTGAACATTAACGGCAGTCCGCTTAGGAGCATCGCCCTTATCGGACTTCCGCATCATCTTGTTATATTCCTCGCGGGAAAGCGGGGAAGGCTTACCGTTTGCACCTAAAAAGCCGGTAACGCCTGGAGTATTGCGAACGCAGGTCCAGGAATCATCATCCATCTCCATGCGCACGAGCACATAGCTTGGGAAGATCTTTGCATCCTTAACCTCGCGCTTGCCGCCTTCTTTAATCTCGGTCACGCGCTCGGTTGGGATCTGGATGTCAAAGATATGATCCTGCATGCCCATGGTCTCGATCCGGTGCTCCAGATCGGCCTTGACCTTATTCTCGTATCCCGAGTAGGTCTGAACGATATACCAACGCTTGGCCATTCCTATCCCCTCAACCCTGAGAACAGCACCAAGCCCTGGGTGATCGCAACATCGAGCAAGGCAATGACGATACCCACCACGATGAGCGAGGCGCACACAGCGACGGAGTAGTTCAGCAATTCTTTTTTAGTTGGCCAAACCACGCGACGCATCTCGGTACGCACATTGGCGAAATACCCCGTCATACGAGAGAGAAAACCGGGCTTACCGGAGCTCTTCTTAGCGCTCTTCTGCGGCTTGGAGCGGCGTGCAGCCGATTGCTTGGGGGCAGCCTTTGCAGCCTTTACAGACGTGGCAGCCCCAGCATTGGCCGTAGCCTCCTTCTGAGCCTTCTTGGTCTTCTTCTTGTTCGCCATCGCACATACCTCCGGCGTTTGACGCCTTTACCTGAGAAACCGTAAGCCTCCGGAGAGGCTTACGGATGAATCGCTGGCACGCCAGGAAGGACTCGAACCCTCAACACTCGGTTTTGGAGACCGATGCTCTACCAATTGAACTACTGGCGTGTGAGTGAAGGGAGATTAGCGCGTCTCCTTGTGAGCCGTATGCTTACGGCACCACGGGCAGTACTTCTTGATCTCCATGCGATCGGGCATGGTGGCCTTGTTTTTGGTCGTCGTATAGTTACGACGCTTGCACTCGGTGCATGCAAGGGTAACCAGAGTACGCATTTAACCTCCTGTGGACAAACTACATGCGCCCTCATTGCTGACAGCGCAGTTGAGAACTTTATCAGGAACTAAAAGGGATTGTCAACGAAAGCGAGCGATGAGCTTCGCATCCGACAAAACAACCACGTCATATGTTTCGAATGAGCGGTGTCTGCGATGGAAAAGTTCGTTTTGCGACGACTTTGAGTGCGGTCGAGCTTCTTGAACAAGCACCTGGGAATGTTTTGGGCTCAATGCCAAAAGCTTGCCCAAGGGCTTGTCCAAAGAACCTGACCCAAAACTTGACCGGCACGAACGGGCACGAACGAACGCAAGCGAGCATGACCGAGCCAGGCGCACGCATTCGAAGCCGAACACAGCTCTTTATCGAAACAAAAAGAAGGCCAGCACCAAGCGCGGTGCCGGCCTTCATAACTACCGGGTTAGCGGAAGCTTAGCCGTTGATCTTGGAAACGATGCCGGAGCCAACGGTGTGGCCGCCCTCGCGGATAGCGAAGCGCAGACCCTCCTCCATGGCGATCGGGTGGATCAGCTCAGCAGAGATGGTTACGTGGTCACCAGGCATGGCCATGTCAGTGCCCTCAGGCAGAGCAATGGAGCCGGTTACGTCCGTGGTACGGAAGTAGAACTGCGGACGATAGTTCGAGAAGAACGGGGTGTGACGGCCACCCTCCTCCTTGGTGAGAACGTAGATCTCAGCGGAGAACTTGGTGTGCGGGGTAACCGAACCGGGCTTGCAGAGAACCTGGCCACGCTCGATGTCCTCGCGCTTAACACCACGAAGCAGGATACCGACGTTATCGCCAGCCTCGCAGAAGTCCATGGACTTACGGAACATCTCGATGCCGGTGGCAACGGAGCTCGAGGTTGGCTTGATACCAACGATCTCAACCGGGTCATTGATGCGAAGCTCGCCACGCTCAACACGGCCGGTAGCAACGGTACCACGACCAGAAATGGTCATGACGTCCTCAACAGCCATGAGGAAGGGCTTCTCGTTGTCACGATCCGGCGTGGGGATGTACTCGTCAACAGCACTCATGAGCTCGCGGATGGAATTCATCCACTTCTCGTCGCCATTGAGGGCACCAAGAGCAGAGCCACGGATGACCGGGATGTCGTCTCCGGGGAACTCGTACTCGGAGAGGAGCTCACGGGTCTCCATCTCAACGAGGTCGATAAGCTCCTCGTCGTCGACCATGTCGCACTTGTTCAGGAAGACAACGATGTAGGGAACGCCAACCTGGCGAGCGAGCAGGATGTGCTCACGAGTCTGAGCCATCGGGCCGTCGGTGGCAGCGATAACCAGAATTGCGCCGTCCATCTGGGCAGCACCGGAAATCATGTTCTTGACGTAGTCGGCGTGGCCGGGGCAGTCAACATGTGCGTAGTGACGATTGACCGTCTCATACTCAACGTGGGAGACGGAGATGGTAATACCACGCTCGCGCTCCTCCGGAGCCTTGTCGATGTTCTCGAATGCAGTGAAGTCGGCCTTGCAGCCCTCAGTCACCGAGAGAACCTTGGTGATAGCGGCCGTCAGGGTCGTCTTTCCGTGGTCGACGTGGCCGATGGTACCGATGTTTACATGCGGCTTGGTACGCTCGAACTTTTCCTTGGCCATGAAAGCCTCCTCCTTATGGTCGTCCCCGGATGGGACCTTCCCGTCTAACCGTAAGTGGCCCGGGCGGTATACCGATCGAGCCACTCGAGTTACCTTGGTAGCGGTGACTGGATTCGAACCAGTGACGCCACGGGTATGAACCGTGTGCTCTAACCAACTGAGCTACACCGCCAGCGTGGAGCCTGCGACCGGACTTGAACCGGTGACCTCTTCGTTACCAACGAAGTGCTCTACCGACTGAGCTACACAGGCACTTATACGGGTGGGAGCGCAAGGATTCGAACCTTGGTAGGCAGAGCCAACGGGTTTACAGCCCGTCCCCATTAACCACTCGGGCACACTCCCATGTCGTACAAGACCCGCTCGCGCGCCGACTCAGATGAACCCACGCGTCCGCAAGCAGAAGAATAGTACGCCGCAAGAATAGTGCCTGTCAACAAAAAAGCTCCAACACACGCCTTCGGGCGTATCCTATTGCGCGGAACCTCCATAACCTGCAAGGTGCGACATGTCGTTCTGGCTGCTCAAACATACAAGGTTGTAGGGGGTTAATATTAGTACACTTATCGTTCTTCAGGTATAGATTTGACGCCAAGTGCGGGCAAAAATGGTCGCAACGACACCAAAATGCACGCGCTCCCACTCACAACAAAGGCAAATGCAACAAGATGATCTGAAGCTGCGAGGCACTCAACGAAACCGCGAGGCCTTCAGGCATTCAACCAAGACAGATGATCAAAAACCGGGCATCGGAGATTTGAGCGAGCTGCAAACAAGGCATTCAACAAAGATAGATGATGCAAAACAGGAAGGCATGTAACAAAGGCATCGGATGCGAAACAGAGTGGCATCAAAACAAAAAACTCGGAGGCCGCACATAAGCCTCCGAGCTGCAATGCTATGGAGCCAGCGACAGGAATCGAACCCGCAACCCACTGATTACAAATCAGTTGCTCTACCGTTGAGCCACGCTGGCACGCCGATGAGGATACTTGAACACGCAATCCTGCGCAAGAGTGTGCCAGGCGAGCGCACGGTCAAGATCCCCTACGCCATATCCACTGCGGAGCTACGATCATGGTCAAGCTTGTAATTACCTCATGAAGACAGTGTCTCGGGTGTATCCCCTTGCGAAGCCACGCACATGTCCGAGCTATCTGAGCGCTCAGCACGTCCCTGATGAAGGGGTACCCCGCGCGCGAAGCTAGGCCCATGATCAAGCTGGCAGTCGGGGTAGCCTTGCTGCCCTTTGGCATATCCTATGCAGAGCCGTGTCCATGGCCAAGCTGCGCGAGCCGTTCACGCTGCTCTGGCGTTAAACGAGAACCAAGGGTGAGCTTCATGGCCGGAGCCTCATCTTGCACACGCTCGATCTCGCGATCAATCTGGCCGATTTCCTCCACAAGCATACGAGCCGAAACCCGAGTGACGCCTTTTCCCATCACGGTTGCCTGAATCACCCCGTCACTCGTTACAACCGAGCACGCCCGCCCCTCTTCGCGAGCCTCAATACACAGGCGCTGCACGACGGTATCTGCAGAAACTCCTGTTGGAGAAAACTCAATTTTAATACCTGCTTGCGAAAGATTAGGACGCTCTGAAGACACATTGCCTGCCCCGTCAAATACAATCACAGCCTCATACGAGGCTTGGGCAAAGGCGGCAACATCGGCAATCAAGGCAGTCCTGGCAGCGTCATACACATCCGTTGAATACGGCCCGTCTCCGCCATCAAACAACAAACGCTTATACCGAGGTGTGGCGTGAATCACGTTATAGCCGTCAACCACCAAAAGCTCCCGACGACCTGCAGCATTCATCCCCCGAGGAGGAACAGAAGTCCCCGAAGCATCGAGAGTCGAAAGGGCATTTCCCGAACCATAGGTTGCAGCAGCAACCTCTGAACGAACAGATCCCTCTCCAAAGCGTCGGGCCTTTGCTTTTGCGCGATTCTTTTTTGTCACACCTACATCTCCTTTAAACCCGGCTTTTTCTCATCAAGCCGTAGTCGAGTTACCCTCAGGCAGTGCGTCACGGTTTTGGCGCAGCCACTCATACGAGAGAACGGTCGCTGCCTGAGCAACATTCAAGCTCTCAGTAATCCCCCGTTGCGGAAGACGCACCAAATGATCGCAGCGCTCCTGAATGAGGCGCGACAAGCCTGAGCCCTCAGAACCCATTACGAGCGCAATTCTTCCCTCAAGCGAAGCAGACCAACAGTCGCCCTGAGCATGCTCGCTCGCCCCCACCACCCAAAAGCCAGCTTCTTTGAGCTGGTCGAGCGCGCGGGCTATGTTCGTAACGCGCGCAATGGGAAGATGCAAGGCTGCTCCCGCCGACGTTTTAAACGTACCGATGCCTACCCCTGCTGCACGCTTGGAGGCAATCACAACGCCTGAAGCACCGACGACCTCAGCAGAGCGAATGATGGCACCCAAGTTTCCCTCGTCGGTAACATGGTCAAGTACCAACACAAGAGCCGGGTCGGTGCCAGAATCTGCAATGATCTCTGAAAGATCCGCATACGGAAAGCTCCCCACCTCAAGCATGATGCCCTGGTGAGCCCCGTGGCTCGAAAGCGCATTGAGCACACTTCGATCCACGTATTCAATGGGAGTTCCTGCTGCAGAAAGCACACTCACAAACTCAGCTGTGCCAGAGTCGCGCTCAGAAGCTGCAACAAGCGCGCGACGAACGGGGAAGGAAACTTGCAGTGCCTCAGCGACTGCACGGCGTCCTTCAATGTAGAGGGTATCGGGCGCTTGGCTTTTTCTCGTGCTCTGTTGCGCACGCGAGCCGCGATTGCCAGCCTGTGCATGTGAGCTGCGATTTTCGCCCGGCATGCTACCAAAATCTTGAGCACGCTGCGTACCTTGCGAGCGATTTATGCTGCCTCTGCTCGCATCACGCCCACGATCTTGGACAGATCGCCCCCTTTGCAGGCGGTCGGGTCGCTTGTTTGACTGAGAGCGGCCAGAACGATCGCCAGTTTGTGTACGCCTCCCCTGCTCTTGGCGAGCGCCACTACCCGAACGGCTCTTGCCGCCTTGTTGTTTTGACTTCGCCATAGATCCTCCCACTACAGATTCTTTTCCCAGCTCATACGGAGCCAGAAATACAGTAACCACGTGCACGTCAGACTGCGTGCCAACCAAACCGAACACAGACCGATCTGGGCGCACATCAGACCGAGCGCACAACCGAACGGACAACCAAACGCACGACCAAGCACAGACCAGACCACACAACAGATGAGCTCAGCACAGCGGAATGTGTACGGAGTCCCCAACAGAACCAGAGAGCTCGCCCCTACTGCGCCCACTTAATACGCGAACCATGTGCCGTATCTTCAACCATCAAACCGATAGCGCCCAACTGATCTCGGATAGCATCGGCTCGAGCCCAGTCTCGCTCGGATCGAGCTTCTGCCCGAGCAGCAAGGATTGCCTCTGCAGCTTCGGCGGAAGTCTCACCAGAAAAACCAACGAGTTCCTGGGCAATACCAACAATCTCAGCAGGTACATCTGCTCCCTCGCGCACAGGAAGTTCAATGCCAATCGTGCTAAAAAGCTCACGGATCATCGCAGCCGTATTGGATGCGAGCGTCGGGTCAAGATGAGACCCCGCCTGATCAAGATAGGCATTCGCCTCGCTCACCAAGGAAAAGCAGGCAGCAAGAGCACCTGCCGTATTAAAATCATCATCCATTTGAGCAGCAAACTCAGCGCGAGCAGCCTTGATCGCACGCTCTAAGGTGCCCCCCAAAGACTCGGCGCTAACAACACCGTCTCGATCATCGTCTGTATCCGCAGCCTCGCGAGGCGCGGTCGCAAGATCACCCTGACCTGATCGTGAGGCAGCCCAAAGCAGGTTTTCCACCGTTCCAGCCACACGGGCGAGCGAATGCTCTGCGCCCTCCAGGCGCTCCCAAGAAAAGTCCAGAGGTGAGCGGTAATGCGTTTGAGCCATAAGCAAGCGCAAGGCAGCTGCGGAGTGGCGCTTAAGCACCTCTTCGAGGGTGAAGAAATTGCCCAAGCTCTTGGACATCTTTTCGCCCTCTACCAACAGCATCCCTGCATGCATCCAGATCTTTGAAAAGCCTGCATGCCAGGCACAGCTTGCCTGAGCACACTCGTTTTCATGATGCGGAAAAGCCAGGTCAGATCCACCGCCATGAATATCAATCGGAACGCCCAAGTAGCGGTGAACCATGGCGGCACACTCAGTATGCCAGCCGGGGCGACCCTCACCCCAAGGGCTCTTCCAACTCGGCTCTCCCGGCTTTACTGCCTTCCACAGAGCAAAATCAAAGGGGTCGCGCTTGCTCGTATTCTCTTCAATCCGGGCACCAGCCATGAGGTCATCAAGATGGCGACCAGAAACTGCACCGTAGGCAGGGTCGCTTCTCACAGAAAAATACACGTCGCCATTGCCCGGTGCGTACGCATGACCCTGCTCAATCAAGCGCTTGATCATCCCAATCATCGGACCAATCTCGCGCGTAGCTCGCGGACGAATATCGGGATCGAGCACGCCGGCGCGGCGCATGATAGCAATAAAGCGCTCAGCAAAGCTCTCAGCGAGCTCGGCGGGGTCTCGTCCCTCTTCTGCTGCGCGGTTGATAATCTTGTCATCCACATCAGTAAGATTTTGAGCAAAGGTAACTTCATAACCCGAGGCCATGAGCCAGCGGCGAATCACATCAAAGCTGATGAAGGTACGCGCATTACCAATATGAATATTGTCGTAGACGGTAGGCCCACATACATACATGCGAACCTTCCCCGCTTCAATAGGGATAAACTCAGCCTTTTCACGCGTCTGTGATGAGTAGATGCGCATAGTGCTCCTATCGTTTTTCCAAGATGCAAACTGCCCAGGCACCTATACCAGCGCCCTCGCCTTCCCAACCAAGACCTTCGGTCGTTGTTGCCTTCACGCCAATCTGGTCGAGCTCTACCCCAAGGGCGGCGGCAAGGTTTTTGCGCATAGCATCGCGGTGCGGAGTGATCTTAGGTTCCTGGCAAGCGATGGTACAGTCTGCATCAAGCAGCTCAAAGCCGAGTTGGCGAATGTGAGCCATAGCACGACCAAGCAACACAAGAGAATCGGCACCAGCAAAGGCAGGATCGGTATCTGGGAAAAGTGCTCCGATGTCTCCCGCTCGCGCAGCACCCAGCAGAGCATCTGCTAGCGCATGGGCAAGCACATCTGCATCGCTATGTCCAAGCAATCCGCGCTCATGAGGAATATCCACACCACCAATGATGCATGGTCGACCCTCCACCAGGCGGTGGACATCGTAGCCATGACCGATTCGCAGCCCTCCCATAGATCCCTTTCGCCTCGCCATCATGCCGTCGTCTAACCATGCAGGCTGCTGCTCACGAGCAAGCCCGCGTTGCTCAGCCAAATACCTTGCCATCATAACCCAGGCTGCATGCACACGAAGCGCAAGCTCAACGGGATACATCCTCGCACGACCAGCGACTTGAACATCGCCGAACTTGAGCGCCGTCGAGCTTGGGCACCGCCGAGCTTGAGCATCGCTGCGCTTATCCAAGACTTGGGAACATCCCCGTATCTTGCGCGCACTCAGCATCACTCATACGACCCAGCAAAATGGCAGTCACCGGGCGCAAATCCTCTGGCACCGTTACCTTTAAATTATCGCGCGGGCTTTGCACACAGAGCACCGAAGCTCCCATGCGCTCAACCAATGAAGAATCATCGGTTCCCACAAAGCCATCTGCTAAGGCTTGAGCGTGAGCTTGACGAATCGCATCGATTCCAAAGATCTGTGGTGTTTGAGCTGCCCAGTACATGCTACGCGGCGGAGTCTCACAAATCCGTGAGCCTTCAACAATCTTTAAGGTATCAATCGCTGGCTGACCGCACACAACCCCTGCCGCCGCAGATGTATCAAGCAGCACACTGATCGCGCGGTTAATAGCCTCGGTGGTAATGAGGGGGCGCGCACCATCATGAATCGCAACGTAGCGAAAGCCCTCCGGCACCGCCTCAACAGCGGCGCGCGTGGAATCCTGACGCGTTTCTCCGGAATCCGCAAAGCTAATGGGCGTGTGAATCTCAAAGGGGTCAATTGCGAGGGTGCGCATTTCGGCTCGACGACGAGGCGGACATACAACTACGATATGACCCACATAGGCAGAGCGATCAAAGGCCATGATTGACCAGGTCATCATAGGTTTTCCTGCAACACTTACGAGCTGCTTGCCGCCGGGATTGCCAAAACGCGAACCAGTTCCGCCAGCCGCAATAACTGCGCACACATCTCCCATTACTCTGATTCCCCGCGCTTTCCGCGCATGCGATACAGACTATCCGCCAAAATCGCAGGGTTATTCACGCCAAAGGCTCCCAGACGCTCCGGGTCGCTCCGAATATCGTTCATCAGATCTTGCAAAGATCCATACTCGTCCACGATCTTTTCTGCAACTCCATCGCGCACAACCGACACACGAGAGAGGGTACGAAGACCCAATGGAGTCAAGACAGAGTCCTCATCCAGGTTGTCGTAGCCCAAGACTTCCGCCACTCGTAAGGGATTGGTGAGTTCTTGAGCAGTCATCGAGAGGAGCTGGGCGCGAATTTCCTCTGCATTTTCTTCCGAAGAATCGGAGGCATAGTCGCGGATCATGAGGTCGTACTCGGCCTCCATGGCAGCTCCTGCCAGCTGCTCAAGCTGCATGCGCACAAGCTTTCCGCGCGAACCGAGCTTACGAATACTATCTTCAAGGCCAATCTTTGCCTGCTGCATAATCTCAAAGCTTGAAACAATATCGGTAATATCCGCCAGGGTAACGTAGTCGTCCAGCTCAAGAGCGGTGAGGCGCAAGAGCGAGCGATCGAGCGTGGTACGTGTGGTTTGCAAGGTGGCAAGCAGCTGATTAACCGAGTCCATAAGTGCGCTCACCGGCTGCAGCTCATAGCTCCGACCATGCACGTAGATATTAACCACCGCGCGACGTGCCGAGACAGAAATTACAATCGCGTCAGTTAAGACCGACATACGCGCCGCTGTACGGTGGCGCATGCCGGTTTCATTCGTAGAAAGGGACGGATCAGGATTGAGGTGGAAGTTAGCGCGCAAGATCTGTGTGAGATCATCATCAATAACAATCGCGCCGTCCATTTTTGAAAGCTCAAACAAGCGATTTGCCGTAAACGATATGTTGAGAGGAAAGCCGTCATTTCCCGAGGCAAGCACGTTTTCTGAGTCGCCAACACAGATGAGCGCACCCAAATGCCCAGCAATGATCATATCCAGCGCCGTGCGGATAGGCTGCCCGGGAGCAGTAAGGCGAATTGCCTTCTCCATGCGCTTCTGAGCATCGCTCTTATCCACCAAAAACCACCGCCAAACTCGCCAGCCAACCACAACTGATCGTATTTTCACACGGAACGCTGAAGGTCAGTCACCAGAATAGCAAGGCGCATACAGAAACCGGATTGCTCCAGTAAAAACGCGAATACCGTAAGCGGAGCGGCGCTCAAGCTCTCTTGAACACGCGCGTCCGGATGCAAATCTGACGTGGCACGCTGGCGCTATTTGGCGAGTTCGCACTCAACTTCCTCAAGTGAAGGGATCGACTGCTGAGCGCCCAACCTCGTTGTTGCAAGTGCAGAAGCACAAGATGCCCAGCTCAGAATCTCGCTCAACGGCATCTCTGCAGCAAGGCCTGCTACCAAAGCACCAATATACGTATCTCCAGCACAGGTGGTATCAATCGCACTCACGTTGCGAGCAGGCACCTCATGAATGCCCTCGGCCTCTCCTACCACCGAACCACGGCTACCTAAGGTAATGGCAACAATCTTTACGCCACGCTCCATAAACGTCTCAATAGCTTGGCGCGTGGTTTTCCCATCGCTTGGATACACGCCCGTTAAGATTTCACACTCAGTCTCGTTGACACACACTACGTCTACCGACTTCCAAATCTCTTCTGGAAGCTCAACGGCAGGAGCCGGGTTAATTGCAGTCATAAGGCCGAGCTTTCGGCCAAGCTCAAGCACTTCTAGGGTTGTTGTAAAATCGCACTCAAGCTGAGTTAACAAAATGTCACCCATCGTGGCAACGCGAGCTAAAGCTGCAGCCACATCAGGCGTGCGCAGAGCATGGTTTGCACCCGGATCAAGAATGATGCGATTATCTCCGCTCACGCGCATGATCATGGCAACGCCGGTGGGATACTGATCCAAACGCTCCACATTCGCGCAGTCAACATCTGCTTCTACTAGCGATGAGATAAGCTGATCGCCAAACGGATCGGCACCGGCAGCTCCTACCATGTAGGTCTCTGCGCCCATCCGAGCAGCAGCAACAGCCTGATTAGCTCCTTTGCCACCCGGGTTTGTAAAGAATCCCCTTCCAGTCATGGTCTCTCCTGCAGCTGGAATACGTTCAGCCTCAATAGTGAGATCCATATTCAGGCTTCCGAAGACAATGACACGTTTCATAAGATCCTCCTACTCGGACGGCACTACGCCAACCGTTGTCGCTACTACCATGATAACCGCTGCAACCGGGGAAATCCTTCGCGCGAGCTTGGCAATAAGCTGCATCGGCAAAGACACAATGCTCCCATCGGTACCTTCAGCTGCCGCAATTCCTAAAACCAAGGCAGAAATAAAACCAAGGTAGTAACGGCATATAGCATTACAAGGCAGCCGCTTAAGCGCACGCCAAGAAGATTAAGTGCCAGCGCCACTGCATCATTAATTCCCGGATCGATATCAATAATGATAGGGATCCTTTGTATGCAGAATCTTGCGCCTTCCTTTACAGCTTGACCGACATCACCTTCGGCCACATAAAGAGCTGTAACTTCATCGGCAAGTTATTAAAGTTCTTCCATTGGCTTTCTAAAAAATTGAAATCAAAAATCGTGTACAGCAACGGAAGCGTAACGGTAGATCCAGAAGCAAGCGTTTTATATTCAATGTCAGGAAAAGCCTCGGCCTCGGCCATCATATCGCTTTGATTTGCATAGGTCTCACCAATTACTAGATTGCTCGATCGAAGCTCATGTAAGGTAATTTCTTTGTCAGTCTGGTTTGTAACCGTAAGATCAACGCGCACCATGTGCCACGAGCTACTCACCTCGCCGTTTTGCCGGTACACATCAGGGCATAACTCCTGCGCCTCTTCATCGGAAAGCAGCTGATGGCTCTGGACGGAAATCAGCACGCCATCCCTGCCAGGATACTCAATCTGAGATCCCACTTCATACGTTTCGCGGGGCGGATTGGGAAACTCCTGAGCTAGAGCACGTGTGCGCATCGCAACAAATCCCCCACCGCCGCACACTAGAATTGCTATCACAACAGCTACTAGCACGTGAGTCCGCCGACGACGCCGTGCAAGAATCATAAGAACCTGATCGATCTCCTGCGTATTTTTCACGTTACTATCTTCTCGCCTTGAGGCTCTTAAACACAACCTATGCCTTCGTCTATGCAGAAGTGCCTATCGCCATTTACTTCGCCTGCTAAATAAAGAAGTCAATCGTTCGTAAGCGAAAAAAGAGAACCAACAATCCCGCCAACAAAGGTAAAAACCCGAGCACCATATGCACTCCAAAAACGCCAAGCAGCGCGTACTCCGTTAGACGATGCGCCATCAAAAGATTGGGGACGAGTACCGGCCAGCCGGTAAAGATCGCAATCGTGATATATCCCAACACAGCAGCCAAAGCGATGGGAACGCCAAATAAAACTGCAGAAAAACCAGCAAGCAAAGAGATGATTGAGAGCAGTACCAACTCAATGCCTATAAGCTGTACAGCTTGTTCAAGCCCCCAAGAAATCGGCTCTTCTGCTTGAAAAAACTCAAAGGCCTGCGGGGATATGACCGTGAGACTTAAACTGCCGCCAAGCATTGCAGCAATTGCCACACTCAAAACTCCCTGCCAAAGCACCTGGCACCCTACATATCCAAGTGTGCACAAAACTCGTTGCGCCCAATATGCTGCTCGACTTCCAGCCTTCATGAGGCGAACACGCTCAATATCTACATGCGGAGGGAGGAATGAAACCATAGCTCCAAATAGAATAATGACTAAGCTGCACAACCAAAGCACCGGAATTGAGAACGGGCGATCAGTCATGAGGTAATCTTCAATTCGAGCACCTCGAACAATATTGCACAATATATCTGAAGCAGCTGGAACTATCCCCGTGCGGGCGCGTAAATTTGCTGCAGATGCTAACGGCACAATGGTAGCCAGAACAACGGATCCTGCAGCTATACTTGGCCTGCTCAATATTCGGGAAGTCTTGCTCATCGTATTTCCCTTCGCGCTGCAAGTATAAGTGGAGCCTCCCTGGCGATAAAGTTGTACTTATTTGCAGAACAATTAGGGCGCATCAACTGCGAGCAGAGACGAACGATAGCAACACGCAACTGCTTCATGATGTGAGCTCATTTAATTCATCATCCACTTCATGTGTCTGCTCTACTTCAACAACTCGTCCATTCTTCATTTGAATAATGACATCGGATATTTCATCAAGTTCCTCACGGTCATGCGAAGCAACAATAACCAATGCTCCTCGATCCCGAGCTTCTTGTATGAGCTGCATAACAATAGCTACTGATCCATCATCTAATCCGTTAAAAGGCTCATCAAGCAGAATGAGACGAGGCTTCTCCATAAGAGCAGCAACGATGCCCACTTTCTGGCGCATTCCGAGAGAATACTTTTTTTGGCTTACGGCTCAGTGGATCAAGACCGATCCGCATCATGAGCTCCACGATATCCTTTTCGGTGACAACTTTTCTAATAGAAGCTAGCTCAAGTAGATAACGCAAGCCGCTATAGCGACGAATAACGCCAGGAGACTCAATCAAAGTTCCCGCATCTTCTGGAAATGAAAGTTCAGTACCCTCTCCAAGCATCACTCCATCAACTGAAATTGACCCACTGGTTGGCAAAATGAGGCCACATAACGCTCGTAATAACATGGTCTTTCCCGAGCCATTCTTACCGCGTAATCCATAGACCTTGCTCGAACAAAACGACAACGTAATGTCATCCAGCACAGTCTCAGCGCCAATTCGTTTAACTAGATGATTCACTGAAATATCCATACTCTTCATCCCACTTTCCAGCCAATAAATCATGCAACGAAACGGCGCTTAATAGATAGGGGTGTAGTGCTATTGATGCCCAATTATTGAAGTTCGGTTTTAGCTGCAAATAGAAGAGGCAAGGCTCCTACTACAGCAATTGTGGCAAGCATCATCGCAAGAGCCACCGGTGAACAATAAATATTTCTCCCTAAATCAATCAGTGTGATCGGCCCGAGCTGACCGAGGCCAAGAGCCGTCAGAAGTGTTTCAACGACATACATGCCAAGTATTGGCAAAAGATGCACAACCGCCCTGTAATCAGTAATAAATGTGACGGCAAGACCTAATGTAGCTATCAGGCCACCCGCAATGAATTGAAGTGCAATGCAAAAAAGAATCCACAAAGCCGGCGTTGAGATGAATAGTTCTGAAAAAAGCACCGCAGGTCCTGCCGGATGATGTCCCGAACCAATAATAGGACTGATAAATGGATAGCGAATAAGCACGAGCGCAAGACTCAACGCCGCTGGAAGGGCAGCAATTAAGCCACCAGAAACAAAAGTTGCCAGCCATTTAGAAAATAAATATGTCTTGCGGCTCACATAAGTACATATTTGAGCTCAATGGTCAAGCATGCTCCAACTTTCATGCTTCCTCCAAAGGAAGCTTTATCCAAGATGCACCTGCCTCTTCAGGCTTGTTCCACATAAGTCCCATGGTATCCACCGCAAAATACCAGGTAATACCCCTTCGATGTAAATCCTGTTCACGCACTGCAAAGCCAACATAGCCAGTCACAGATTCGCCTATAGCTAAAGGAGTTTTCCCCATGTCGTGGCCGAGACTACGATCCATAGAGGCAAGCGTTGTTGTACAGTACTCTGCTCCATAGCCGATACTCGTATTCTTGCAGGTATATAGCTCGCATGCCGATACAAGAAACTTATCGTATTCACTTGAGAGATTCTTTATCGTCAGCTCAGCGCGAACATATCAATGGTCATCCAAAAATGATCCTTCACTGTCTAACTCGGCAGGATCATCACGCAATAAGTGCATATCCTCAACAGGAACTAAAGGCAAGGCACCTAAATCACGGCTAATTTGTATGCTATGAACAGTCACTTCGTAACCCTGCACCTCATATGTTTCCCCGATAGACACCTCGGGAGGCATCACTTTTTGAGAACCCTCCTCTGGCGCTGGATTTATTCCCTGCCTAGAAAAATGTCCAAGTAGAGATGAAAGGGTGTTCCAATCTTGTCCGCCTTTATTTCCCTGCACAGAAAACCAAGTCATGCCAAGGACTAAAAGCGCGAGTATGATGCATGCAATTACACCAATTTTACGAAGTCACGTATTCTGCATAATCATACAAAACACCTACCTATACCTAGCTACCCTATTACGAATTAAGAACCGGCTAGGTACCAATATTTCTACTGTAACAGAACACGTAAATGGTCTATTTGTAATTAGCTATCTATTACTTTGAATGGAATTGCTCGTTCGGCAAACGGATGAGTAGGACTAGCTTATTGAAGCTACGTATTGCTAAATCGCCCGTACAAGTAAAGCAGGGTAATGAGATGACTTTCAATTTGCTCGCTGTAACACCCAACCGCTCAGAGTAGAAAAGCATCCGGCTACAGGTGCTGAGTAAAAACAGCTAATCATCTGTAGGTAAAGGGTGCTAATCTATAGGCATCATCGCAGATGAAGGCGCGATTTGTTGCACCTTTTATGTGTTACAACAGCTCATATGCCGCCTACATCTGAGGTGCATGGTGCCACATCCATGCCAGGTTTGCCGGCAGATAGGAGGAAGTCATGTCTCAGACCAAAATGATCCTCGACCTCGATACCGGAGTTGACGATGCCCTTGCCATTGCTTACGCCCTAGGTAGCCCCGAGATTGAACTGATTGGCATTACCGGAACATATGGCAATGTGCTCATGGAGCAAGGGGTACATAACAGCCTTGCCATCCTCGATCTTCTGGGGCACCCCGAGGTGCCAGTATTTCGCGGCATTGATCATTCTCGCACGACCTCTGGCTTTGAAGTGCTTGAGATCTCTGCTTTTATCCACGGTAAAAATGGCATTGGCGATGTTGAGATTCCGCCTTCACCGCGCACGGCCGATCCAAGAAGTGCAGCTGATTTCATTATTGAATCCGTGCATACCTACGGCAAAGATCTCGTGTATGTTCCCACCGGCCCGCTTGCTAATTTGGCAGCTGCCATTGAGCGTGACCCGAGCATTAAAACCAAGATTGGAAACGTTGTGCTCATGGGTGGGGCTCTCACGGTTCCCGGCAATGTAAATCCTTTTACCGAGGCAAACATCTCCCAGGATCCCGAGGCGGCTCACCTCGTCTTTACCTCAGGCATTCCTACGGTTATGGTCGGCTTAGATGTAACGCTACAAACGCTACTCACCTATAAAGAAACAGCCCGTTGGCGCGATCTGCAAACTGCAGCAGGAGTCTTTCTTGCCGATATGACCGATTACTACATCAAGGCCTATGAAACCACCGCACCACATCTTGGTGGCTGTGGCTTGCATGATCCTTTGGCTGTAGGAGTAGCTGTAGATCCAAGCCTGGTGGGCACCCACGCTATCAATCTCATGTGCGAGACCGAAGGGCCATCTCGCGGCAGAACCATTGGTGATCCGGCACGCCTCAACGATCCCAAGAAGAATACCGAAGTCTGCCTGACCGTTGATGTTAATCGTTTCTTGCATGAGTTTATGAGCCGCATTACCGGGCTTGCCACGCGCGCCTAGGCTCTACTCGCGCTCATACTCAGAAAGGATCACTATGTCTGGCACGACCTCACATGAAGACTATGGCTCCGCTCAGGCGAAGCGTGCCCTAGTGCCTCTTGTTTTTATCTTCATGCTCACTATTTTGTGTTTTCAAGCTTTTGGCTTTGTATTTCCCCAAATTGGTGAGGATTTGCAAGCTCCCGGGCAGGCCTCGCTCATCTCGGCAATTCCGGGCATCATTCTTGGAATCGTTTGTTTTGTATACGGCTCACTTGGAGACTTCTTCTCTTTGAAAAAGATGGTGGCAGTTGGGGTGACCTTACTGCTCATAGGGTCTGTTTTAGGCTTTTTCTTGCACGACAATATTTGGCTTGTGATCTTTGCTCGCTCACTACAAACCGCAGGCGGCCAGGTAGCTGGATCGGTATACCTCGTCGTGGCATCGCGCTACCTGAGCGGACCGGATAAGGTTGTCTTTTTTGGCATCTTTACGGCTGCCTATCAGCTTTCCACCGCGATCGGCATTGTAGCGAGCGGATATTTGAGCATGATTAACTGGGCGTATCTCTTTTTGATTCCCCTTGCGGCTATCCTTGTGATTCCAATTTTGCTCAAGAATCTGCCTGAGACCGTCGTTTCTGGCAGCCATATTGACGTGCTTGGCTTTTGCATCTTTGGACTTGCTATTGGTCTTTTAACCTTAGCGTTTAGCTATGGCTGGGCATACCTGGCTGGATCGGTCGTACTCTTTGTGCTCTTTGCCATTCACATCAATCGCAGCGCTGAGCCCTTTATTACACCAGCCTTCTTCCGCAATACTCGCTGGCTCATGGCAATTTCTCTCATACTCATCTTCTATTTTGTAAACTATTCAATTGCACCGCTTTGTAACGCAATTGGCGGCGCGGCATTCCAGCTGAATCCCGGCCAAGTCTCGCTACACCTTATGTGGAGCAACGTGGTTGGCTTTGTGGTTGGCTTTTCTTCCGGCAAGATTGTAGACAAACTGGGGCGCACCGCAACGATCCTACTTGCTGCAGGCCTCATGATTGCAGGTCTTTGCCTCGCAAGCTTCTTAGTGCAGGCGAATATGATCGCCTTAACTGCTGGTATCTGTCTCTTCTATGCAGGTCTCGGCATGCTGTACTCACCCGTTACCACCATGGTACTTGGCACTGTGGGAGAAGCAGAAATGGGTCGAGCCATTGGTATGAATGACCTCGTCATGAATGTTACGGCATCGGTTGGCATTACGCTCATTGGCGGATTGATGTCCTCTCAGGCGCTGGGCACCATGAGCATCTCGGGCGTGACTGGACCGGTTGCCACCTACGCAAATATCTTGCTCATCTGCGCCGGAGTTACCGCACTTGGTGTAGTCGCCTTCCTCTGCTTCAGAGGATCGATCAAACCAGAAGAACGTTAAGAGCTGGCGGGTTTTTGGGCTGCATCTGATTGGCTGCAGCTCATCAGCCAGATCTTCCTGATCACCTTGGCTGCACGTCTTCTGCGAAACGCGCTCAGGGCAAAGCCTCTGAAACAGAACTGCACCTCCTGAACATGGATCGTACTTCTTAGTCCAAGTTCGGAGGTGCAGTTTTTCGTAGCGTTCGAACTATGCCTGAACGCAGTATCGCAGCTCAGTGCGATCTCGCTTAGCGAGCGCCTGCTCCTATCCGCGCTGCTCCACCAGGGCCTGATACCGATCCGCTCATGGGAGCTGCAGCTCCACTCCTAGGTGCTGCCTCAAATCCGACTCCAAGCTCACCGGCTGCACGTGGGGCTGGAATCTCTCCTGAGCCATGGCGAAAGACAATGCCTCCGCCTTCCACATCGCAAAGCACGGTGTCTCCCGCATTCCACTCTCCCGCTAACAGCTCCTCTGAAAGCGGATCCTCAATGAGCGTTTGAATGGCACGACGTAAGGGACGCGCACCATTGGTGAGGTCAGTTCCTTCGGCCACAATCTTTTCGATCGCAGCATCAGTCAGAACAATATTCATGCCATTGGCAATGAGGCGCTGACGCAGATCGTCTACCAGAAGCGCCGCAATACGACGCAGGCTCTCACCCGCAAGCTTCTTAAAGACCACAATATCGTCAATACGATTTAAGAACTCAGGACGGAAGAGGCGCTTCAGCTCACCCATGGCACGGCTGCGAATCTCATCAGAAGTCAGACCCAGCTCACCGGTGGTGCCAAAGCCCACGCTAGCATCTTGGGCAATTTCGCGAGCTCCCACGTTAGACGTCATGATGACAACAGTATTGCGGAAGTCGATCGTCTTGCCCTGGCCATCGGTGAGGCGACCCTCATCGAGTACCTGCAAAAGGATATTAAAGATATCGGGATGCGCCTTCTCAATCTCATCAAAGAGCACCACCGAATACGGATGGCGGCGCACAGCCTTCGTGAGCTGGCCTCCCTCTTCGTGACCCACGTATCCCGGAGGGCTACCAATGAGCTTAGATACCTCATACTGGCTGGCAAACTCAGACATATCAAAACTAATGAGCGCGTCTTTACTACCAAAGAGATACTCGGCCAAGGTTTTAGCAAGCTCAGTTTTACCCGTACCCGTGGGGCCTAAGAAGATGAACGAGCCGCCCGGACGACGGGGATCTTTCAGCGGCGAGCGCGAACGACGAATCGCCTTTGATACGGCAGCAACCGCCTCATCTTGCCCAATGATGCGCGTCTTGAGCACGTTCTCGCAATTCAGCAGGCGACGCGACTCATCCTCGGTGAGTGACGACACGGGCACACCTGAGGTTGCAGAGACGATGTCTGCAATTTGCGCCACATCAATCGTCAGCGGATGAGCCTCAACCTCGCGCTGCCAGTCATTGCGAGCTGATGCAAGCGTAGCCTCGGCAGCCTTCTGCTCCTCTTTAAGCTCAGCAGCGCGATTCATATCATCAGCCTGCGTTGCCTTCTCTACCGCTTCAGCAAGCTCGCTCACTCGGCTTTCAGCCTCACGCACCTCACGTGGTGCCCGGTTTGCAGCTATCCGTGCGCGAGCACCGGCCTCATCCACCAAATCAATTGCCTTATCAGGCAAGAAACGATCCTGAATATAACGGCTTGATAAATGCGCTGCCGCTTCAATTGCTGCCTCGGTATAGCGAACATGATGGTGTGACTCATAGCGCGACACCAGTGCCTTCAAGATTTTGACGGTATCTTGAACCGAAGGCTCCTCTACATCAATCGCCTGGAAACGACGCTCGAATGCCGGATCCTTGGTGAGATACTTGCGAAACTCCTCTGCGGTGGTAGCACCAATAATCTGGAACGCACCACGAGCCAAGACGGGCTTTAGCATCGAGCTTGCATCAATCGAGCCTTCAGCCGAACCAGCTCCAATCAAGGTATGCATTTCGTCGATGAACAAAATGATGTCATCAGCCTCGGTGGCCTCTTGAATAACGTTTTTGAGTCGCTCCTCAAACTCACCGCGATATTTTGCTCCCGCTACCAGACCAGGTAAGTCTAAGGTCCAAATATTTTGATCGGCCAGATTATCTGGAACATTACCGGCTGCAATTTCTTGAGCTAAGCCCTCAACGATGGCAGTTTTGCCAACACCCGGGTCGCCTAAGATGAGCGGGTTATTTTTCGCCCGACGAGAAAGAATTTCCATCATGCGGGAGATCTCTTTATCACGGCCAATAACCGGATCAAGCTTGCCTTCGCGCGCTTGCTCCGTCAGGTTCGTACCAAACTGTGCAAGCGTGGAACCTTCCTCCCCTTGAGACTGAGGAGATCCACCAGAAAAGAAGGGCAGGCCAGCACCGGGACGACCCGATCCAGCGCCTGCCATTGGGCGCTTTCGACCCTGATCCTTTGCCGTCAGCCGCTCAATTGCCGTGCGCACCGCAGGAGCTGAGGTGCCCAGACGATTCAAAATATCGGTTGCCCGGTTATTGCCTTCAGACACAATGGCTAAAAGCAGATGCTCGGTAGACACGTAGGTTTGGTTATTCTCACGAGCAAGGCGGAAGCTGCGCTCCATAACCGCAATAACCGAAGGGGTAAAGGCAAGCTTTGCATGGGCAGATGCCTGAGCGCTTGCAGCTTCTGCGGCAGGCTCCTTGCTTGCCTGGTCAGAGACACCTTGCTCTGCAGATGCGCGCTTCTCAGAAGCGTCGCCCGTCTTGCTGGTGGCAGTGTCATGGCTTGTAATATCGGCATCGCTCGCCTCTGCATCAGATGCCTCACCAGCAGGAGCATCCGCAACCTGAGCTTCACCGCGCTCTTCTGCCGCTTCGGCCGCCGACGCATCAGCACCATGATCGGTGATCTTGCCAGAAGATAGCTCGCTATCCTCATCCTGCTCAGCGGATGCATCTCTCGCCTGGCTCTCTGCCTCAGCTTCATTTGCCTTAGCAGCTACCACAGCAGAAATATCTGAGTGCGCAAGCGATGATGCGCTCGGCTGCATACGATCCTTTGTGAGCTCCAACAGAATATCCTCATGTGCAATCTCGAGCTCGCGCAAGGCCTCAGCCGCAATACCTGAATCCTCTTTAGCAAGCGCCAAGAGCAAATGCTCTGTGCCTACCTTTTTAGAACCGAGCGCAATGGCCTCTTCTTTTGAGAGCGCCATGACCTTTCGCGCACGATCGGTAAATCTATCCAACATGAAAAACCCTCTTACATGCCCTGATGTTGCTATCAAGGTAGATGTTTACCCCAGACGCATGCCTTCAATTCATGCATACACAATGAAGGCCAGTGTAGGTGCACTCAATCGCGCGTGATCATGAGGTGAGCTGAGGGCTCCAGCTTGAACGAGGGCTCCAACGTGAGCTGAGAGCTCTACGTGAACTTTAGGATCCAACGCGAGCTGAGTGGCCAATGTGAACTTAGGGGCTCCATCGTGAACTGAGAGCCCAGCGTGAACTTAGGGCTCTAACACAACCGAGCGCTGATCAGTAGTAATGAGGTCTTCGAGCACAATCTGAGCCTTAAAATGGCGCTTAAGCCGCTCAGCCAAAACCCGTACCGCCTCTTTCGCATCATCTGCACGGTCAGGCTCTATGCACTCAAAAATGATCACCACGTTTTTCGTTGCGTCACCCAGCTCAGTTCGCTGGCAGTCGCGCCAATTCCAGCATCTGCTCGTGGCTCCAGCCTCGTCCACATACGCAAGCTCGCCCGGAAGCGTTGGATCATTCTCCTCCTCACCAATAGGCAAGAAGCTGTCTCCGCCTTCGGTTACCTTCAGCAGATAATCGCCCTCAATCCGATCCAGATCAAAGCCACCAATAGGAAAGGCATAGGAGAGCGAGACCGCATTACAGAGATCTACTGAGGGTGAGATGGAGCCAACCGGCCGTCCCTTTAATACACGCTTCAGCAGATTTTCAAATGCGCTGCGAACTCCTCGTTTGGTTTTGAACCGCCGGTATGCTTCGCGCCAGATACGCACCGGAGCATTCTCCGAAATAACCTCACTGGTTAAGAATCGCTCAGCCTGGCGATTAGCCTTTGCCAGCATGGCTGCGAGCTCCTCCCGATCCTCTTCGGGCATTTCAGTCCCGTCAATAAGATCCCGGGCCACCACAACACCAATGATTGCCTCGGGGAAAAGCTCCCAAAACGATTCCTCGCAAATCAGCTGTTTCATGATGCTCCCTTCAAACCATGCTATCGCTCAAGGCTTCGAATGCTTAGGACTCCAGATGCTCGCAGTCCCGAACCCCTCGAACTTTTTGAGCGCCATCCACTCGAACTCCAAATCCCCAGGGCTTCGGACACGCAAGCTCCCCCATGGCCTCCCACGATACCTGTTAAACCTTGGTAAGGATGCGCGCTCTGCCCACCTGAATACGCCCTGCCGTTCACCGACAGTTTTGCCCCGTTCACGGATCACCGTTTTAGGCCACTTGACCCCTGACCTCGTCAGTTCTATTTAATATATTAATATATTCATATGCGAACTACAGACCACCAGATGAAGCGTTGAAAGTACGAAGCGTTAGAAAGTGCGGCTCATGACTCACACCTTTGAAATCACCGACGAGCTTCTCTTAGATGGCAAGGCGTTCAAGATCATGGCCGGTGCCATTCACTACTTTCGTGTCCACCCCACCGACTGGTATCACTCGCTGTACAACCTCAAAGCGCTTGGCTTTAACACCGTTGAGACCTATGTACCGTGGAATCTGCATGAGCCAACGCCCGATATCTTTAATTTTGAGGGCATCTGCGACCTTGAGGCCTTCCTCGATATGGCCGCTGAACTTGGACTCTTTGCCATTGTGCGCCCCTCTCCGTATATCTGCGCTGAGTGGGAGTTTGGCGGCATGCCAGCCTGGCTGCTCGCCGATCGCTCTATGCGCCCGCGCTCGCGCGATGAGCGCTTTCTTGCTCGAGTAGCAAGCTATTATGATGAACTCATGGCTCGCCTGCGCCCACACCAACTTGATGCTGGTGGCAACATCATCATGATGCAGGTAGAAAACGAATATGGCTCCTATTGTGAGGACAAGCACTATCTGAACGCGATTCGCGAGATGATGATTGCTCGCGGCATTACCGTTCCCCTGTGCACCTCAGATGGCCCTTGGCGAGCCTGCCTTCGTGCTGGCTCCCTCATCGATCAGGACGTTTTGCCCTGTGGCAATTTTGGCTCTCGCGCCCATGAAAACTTTGCTGAGCTTGCGCGCTTTCATCGTGAGCACCAGAAAACCTGGCCGCTCATGTGCATGGAGTTTTGGGATGGCTGGTTCAACCGTTGGGGCGAGGAAGTCATTCGTCGCGACCCAGAAGAGCTCGATGAAGCTGTTGGTGAGGTCTTAGACGAGGGCAGCATTTGCCTCTATATGTTTCATGGCGGCACCAATTTTGGCTTTATGAATGGCTGCTCGGCTAGGCTCCAGCTTGATCTTCCGCAGGTCACCTCGTATGACTACGATGCTCCCTTAGATGAACAGGGCAACCCCACTCCGAAGTACTATGCCTTAGCTTCAATGCTTAAGAAGCGCTTCCCCGAACTTGAGCAGAGCGAACCGCTCATTAAAAAGTCCTTGCCCGCCCGTGTACTCACACGCCAGGTGAATACTGACCTTTTTGAAAATCTTGAGGCTGCAACTCATACCTATCATGACCTCTACACCCATCCCATGGAGGATCTGGGGCAAAACCTCGGCTATATCTTGTATCGCACACAGATTGAACGAGATAGTACCGAGCCTGAGCACCTGCGCGTCATTGATGCGCGCGACCGCATTCATGTCTTTGTAAACGGCGAGCTGGTAGCCACTCAGTATCAAACTGAAATTGGCGAAGATATCATGGCCGAACTCAAAGACGGCAACAACCAGCTGGATATTCTTGTTAAGAATATGGGTCGCGTGAACTATGGACACAAACTCCTAGCCGATACCCAGCGCAAGGGCATTCGAACGCGCGTCTGCGCAGACCTGCATTTTATTTCCAACTTTGAACACTACGGCTTTGACCTCACGGTACTGCCACGCTTGAACTTTACCGAGAACAAGCCGTGCAAGACCCCAAGCTTTCACCGCTTTGAGGTCACCTTATCTGAAGATGAAATCCTCGATACCAATCTTGATCTCACGGGCTTTGGCAAGGGCGTAGCCTTCGTCAATGGGCAAAACGTCGGAAGGTTCTGGGAGTGCGGTCCCATTCGCTCGCTCTATGTTCCTCACGGCATGCTGCATGCCGGCACGAATGAGATCGTCATTTTTGAAACCGAAGGCGTCTATCGGGATCAGCTCGCCCTGAGTCCCGCTGTCGTATACGAACCCGTAGCTGAGTAGGGAGCTGAGTGAAGTGATTGTTGGAACACGTATTGATTTTCGTTTGATTCATGGCCAGGTTGCTAATCTTTGGGCCAATGCCCGCCAGGTTGAGCGCTTCTTGGTTGTGGATGATGAGGTAGCAGAGGATACCCTGCAAAAGCAGGTGCTCCGCATGGCAACCCCGAGCACCATTCGCCTCTCTGTGCTTCCCGCAGAAAAGGCAGCGGCCAATATCTTGGCTAGAAAATACGATGCTACGCGCCTCTTCATTGTGGTGAAAAAGCCCGCCGTGCTCGTTCGCCTTATGAAGGCTGGCGTGAAGTTTGACGAGATCATCGTTGGCAATATGACCACCACCGAAGAAGTGCGCCGTGTTGGCCTCAATATCGGTCTTGATGCAGGCGACGTAGAAGCCTTCGGTGAGCTTGCTGCAGCTGGCATCCCCATGGTGTCTCAGCTTGTTCCCTCTAATAACCCCGAAGTTTTCAAGCTCTAAACCGGAGCCTCTCCCCCGTGCGCACGGGGGTAGTCATAGCTCATCTGCAACCCGCCCGGCTATCGGGCACAAGAAAAAGGAAGGGCAAGATGATCGCTTGGTGGCAAATCCTTCTGCTCACGCTGTTGCGGCATACCAGATCATGGACGAACTGAGCCCGTACACCTCAGCAGGCCAGGCTGTATTCGCCGGCCTCGTGAGTGGCCTCGTCATGGGAGACCTCACAACTGGTCTCTATATCGGTGGAGCTATGCAGCTCACCGTCCTGGGCGTAGGCACCTTCGGTGGCTCCTCGCGCATTGATGCCAACTCAGGAACGGTAATCGCTACCGCCTTTGCCGTTGCGTCCTCCATGGATCCGCAGCAGGCGTTCGCTGTTATTGCGACACCGGTTGCGGCACTCATGACCTATACCGACATCATTGGCCGCTTCTCCGATACCTTCTGGGCGCATCGCTGCGACGCAGACGTTGAGAACATGGCATGGGGAAGCTATAACTTCCACTACCTCATGGGCGGCGTCTCCTGGATGCTCTCTCGTGCTTTGCTGGTATTCTTGGCCCTCGCCTTTGGTCAAAACCTCATCGACCCGGTCGTAGCTGCCTTAAATGGCGATCCTGCCTGGCTTGGTAAGGGTCTTACGGTTGCTGGCGGCACTTTGCCTGCTGTTGGTTTTGCAATCCTGCTTCGGTATCTGCCGGTTAAAAAGCACGTTGCTTACCTTTTGCTTGGCTTTGCAACCACGGCCGTGTTCGTCACCCTCTTTGGTTATATCGGCAGCCTGAATGCTGACATTGCAGCTGTTGGTGGCCTAGTTGATGGCGCTCAGCTCACCGGCCAGTACAACGGTTTGCCCATGCTGTTGGTGGCCTTGATCGGCCTCGCCCTATCACTGATCTACTACAAGAGCGACCAGGCTGCTCCTGCTGTTCAGGCTACTGCGGCAGTCGAGATCGGAGATGACGATGACGAGCTCTAATGTGACAAAGCTGCCCAACGGCACAACAGGCTATAAGCCGACGTAAAAGGACATGAACCAAATCAGCTTGAGGAGCTTGTTGCTCTTCCAAGCTGGATGGAACTACGAGCGTATGCAGAGCAGTGGCTACCTTTGGGTTATGCTGCCCACCCTTCGCAAGATCTATGGTGATAACACGCCTGAGCTGAAAGAGATGGCGCGCCTGCACTGCTCCACCTTCTTTAACACCACAAACTTCTTGAACAATATTGTTCATGGTATTGATCTGGCCTTAGAGGTTGAAAACGGCATTGAGAGTAAAGACGCCGTTGCCGGTATGAAGACCGGCCTGATGGGTTCTCTCGCCTCCATTGGTGACTCGATCTTTGGTGCCTTGTTGTATCTATGCCTTGCCGCAATGCTTCACTCTAGGGAGAACTTCATGCCCGATATGCAGCCTTTACTCATTGTTGCAGCCATCCTTATGATCGTGGTCATGCTTGCCTCTGAAACCATTAAGCGCTTGCTTGATGCTGCCTTGGAGCGCCTGCTGGCTGAAGGCAAGTACGACATGGCAATACAGGTGCTTGACAAGCGCTTAGCGCGGATGCTCTTCCCTACCTTTAAGCAGTACTACCTCAGATTTTCTATTTATGAGGCATCAGGACAGGCCAGGCTTGCTCGCACGATGCTCAATCATCTGCTTGGCATGAAGGTCACTGCTCGGCGTCGAGCAACCTTGGTGGTTATTGCATTTAATTTCTTTATTAATCAAGAAGACGAACCAGCAGCACGCGCCATGCTCGAAGAGATTGAACGGGTCGGCACGGAAGAAGTTCTTGCTGATTGCAAGGACACCTACGCGATCGTTTTTGAGGGAGACTCCAGTCATATTGAGCGCATGGAAGGCCTCGTTGCTCGCGTAAAAAATACGCAGGTGCTCTGCAAACTGTATTACTTGCTTGCCCGCCAGTATAAGAACCGTGGCGACAAAAAGATGGCACGAGCCTTTGAAGCTAAGCTCAACGCACTTAAGGCAGAGGCTCGCGAGCAGGCGTAGAGAAGGCGTTTGTTTAGCTCTTCGCGGCGAGGATCAGGCGCACGTCCTCGCTTTAACGTTCTCACTGCAGTATCCTCACGGCAAGGGCTCAGGCGCGTCCTCGCTTTAACGTTCTCACTGCAGCATCCTCGCTGCTGAAGCCACAGCGTATCATCGGCAAAAAGAGCTAGAAAAAAAATGAGCTCTCCCGCGTACGCAAGAGACACAGGGCATGGGCGGGCATGGGCGGCAAAATCAAGCACGCAAGCTCGCGCACACGTTCAAAATGGCAACAGAGCATGCCAGCAACGTCAAGCATCCAGCCCTAAACAGGACTACTCCTCAGCTCAATTTTGTAGAAATCCCACCGCTTATAGCCAATAACATGCTCGATAACCGTACCATCGTCGAGCGTGGTGGTCTTTTCTTGGCGGACGCACGGCGTGTTCATATCGCAGGCCATCAAGCGCGCTATACGCTCAGGAATCGGCATCTCAATCGTATCAACCTCATATGAGGCCTCGTCATACAAGGCAATACCAAAGGCCTCACGAATGAAGCCATAAATGGACTGGTAGCGCGTTGGATCTGCATCAGGATCAATAAAGCGCTCAGGAATATGAGACTCGCTCACCAAGAAGGGCTCGCCTTCCACAGCGCGAACGCGCTCAATCGTCCAATAGGATTCGCCAGCGCGGAGCTTCATAATCTTGGCTACTTCCGGATCTGTCCCTCGCTCAAAACGAATAACCTCAACCGTCTCATCTTGAGCATGAGAAGAGAAGACCTCAATGTCTGAAAACTCCACGCGCTGACGCTTACGAGCACGCGTGATAAAGGTTCCAAGCCCTTGGCGGCGCACCACATAGCCCATATCAGCAAGGTCGCGGATGGCGCGAATCACCGTGATTGAACTCACGTTAAAGCGCTCAATCAAATCACGTTCGCTATAGAATCGATCACCCGGCTTAAAATCACCCGAGAGAATCTCGGCCTCAAGCTCGTTTCTGATGATCTGATACTTTGGAACGCCCATCGCCTATCTCCACGAAACCTCAGAGCTTAATACAGCTTCGCACCTGCTGGAATTCGGTCATCTACCATGAGCACATTCAGTCGCTCTTCACCTTCAACCTCATGAATCACGCTAATGATCATTCCGCAAGAATCGATACCCATCATGGAGCGCGGAGGCAGGTTGGTAATGGCAACCAAGGTTTTACCCACGAGCTCTTCTGGTGCATAGAAGGCGCGAATGCCAGAAAGAATGGTGCGATTGTTGCCCGATCCATCATCTAAGGTAAAGCGCAACAACTTCTTAGACTTTGGCACTGCCTCGCATTCCAGCACCTTTACCGCACGGAAGTCAGAGCGAGAGAAGGTCTCAAAGTCTACAAAGTCCTCAAAGAGCGGCTCCACGACGACCTGCTCGGCCGCTACGCGCTCAGCTTCTTGAGCAGCAAGCTCAGCAGCCTCACGTGCCTTAGCACGGCTCTCCTCTTGCCGCTCGCGTGCAGCGGCAGCGCCACTTGCGCTCGTGGCTTCGGGGCGCATGTGCGGGAAGAGCAGCACGTCACGGATAGAAGCAGAATCGGTGAGAAGCATGACAACACGGTCGATACCAATACCAATGCCGCCAGCAGGAGGCATACCGTACTCAAGCGCACGCACATAGTCTGCGTCGTACTCCATCGCCTCATCGTCTCCGCTGGCCTTCTCCTCCATTTGGCGGGCAAAGCGCTCAGCCTGATCAACCGGGTCATTGAGCTCAGAGAAGGCGTTGGCATACTCGTGTCCAGCAATGACCAGCTCAAAGCGGTGCGTCAAGCGCGGATCATCCTCACGTCGCTTCGCCAAGGGAGAGACCTCGACTGGGTAGTCAACCACAAAGGTGGGGTTGATAAGGGAATCCTCACCCAGCTCATCGTAGAGCTCGGCGATAATCCTGCCCGGTCCCCAATCTTTTGCTACCTCAATATCATGCGCCGCTGCAAGCGATGCAAGATGCTCAAGAGGCGTATCAAGGTCGACATCTTCGCCCAACACCTGAGAAACAACCTGCGTCATAGGAATTGACGGCCAGCTGCCCGAAAGATCGATCTCTTTGCCCTGAAACACAATCTGCTCAGTCGTATTCACACGGGCATTTGCTGCTTTGATGACGCCTTCGGCCAACGCCTTCATGCCCTCAAGATCGCTATAGGCGCGGTAAGCCTCCATGGTCGTAAACTCTGGGTTGTGCGTTTGATCCATGCCTTCATTTCTAAAAATTCGGCCAATCTCAAACACCCGCTCATAACCACCGACGAGCAACCGCTTGAGGTGGAGCTCGGTGGCAATACGGAGGTAGTTCTCCTGATCTAAGGCGTTGAAATGCGTAATGAAGGGCTTGGCTGTAGCGCCTCCCTGAATGGTCTGCAGGATTGGCGTCTCCACCTCCATGTAGCCGTCAGCCTCCATATAGCGGCGGAACTCAGAGATGATGGCTGAGCGCTTACGGAAGGTTTCGCGCACATCGGCATTTACGATGAGATCCACATACCGCTGGCGATACCGGGTCTCTTTGTCTGAAAGACCATGGAATTTCTCTGGCAGAGGACGAATGCTTTTTGAAAGCAGCATAAGCTGAGTTGGAGCAAGCGAGAGCTGGCCGCGCCGGGTGCGCAGAATCGTTCCCCCAACGTTGAGAATATCTCCCATATCAAGCTGGCCAATGAGCTGCCAGTCGGCCTCACTCATAGCGTTAATGCGGCAAAAGATCTGAATATCTGCCGTGGGGTCGCGAAGCACAATGAAGGCAATCTTGCCTTGGTTTCTCAGGGCAACCACACGGCCCGCAATGCGATAGCTATCTTCGGTCGCAGCACCATCTTCAAGCTCGGCATAGCGGTCAATCAAATCAGCCGCATACGCGTCCACATCCGAATACTCGGGATACGGATCAATGCCCGCCTTGGCAAGGGCGATCCTGCGCGCAAGACGCTGCTCACGCTCATTTGCCGGAGCAGCGGCTGAAGTATCGGGGGTAGTAGGTGCTGCCATAACATTCTCCTTCATATGCAAAAGCTCCCCGAGGCCTGGGTGGTCTCGAGGAGCATCCACACGCTGAATCTGTAGTTAGCGCGAGATTTTAGTAACGGTATAGGTGCGGCGCTTGCCAGCCGGAGTAATGAACTCCACCGTCTCACCCTCGGCGTGACCAATAACTGCGCGCCCCACTGGAGACTCGTTGGAGATCTTGCGCTCAAGTGAGTTGGTTTCTGTCGTGCCTACGATGGTGACCTTCGTTGCCACACCATCTTCATCTACCAGATCAACCGTAGATCCAATAGAAACAATGAGCTCTGACTGCTCACCAGCATCTTGCGCCTTAGCGAGGATGGCACGAATCTCAGCGATACGCGAGGCGTTTTTAGCCTCCTCCTCCTTTGCGGCGTCGTACTCAGCATTCTCAGAGAGGTCGCCAAAGGCACGAGCCTCTTTTAAGTGCTCGATAACCTCCTGCTGCTTCTCTCCCTCACGCCAAGCAAGCTCTTCTGCGAGCTTCTTGCGACCTTCCGCGGTCAGGACAATATCGCTAACTACCATACAGGAACTCCTTGGACGTGCACGTACGCTCGTAGAATGTGGTGAGTACTGAGGTTAGGCAACGTCAATAGGACCTTGCTCAGAATCCTCGCGGCGCTTCTTTGCGGCGGCAAGCTTGGCCTCAAGCTCGCGTATCTCTGCATCCTCATCGGCCTCATCGACCAGAGCTGGCTTCTCAGATGCCTTCGTAGGCTCATCCATGCCCTCGCGGATGTTTTTGACCGTGGAACCAAGAGACTTTCCGAGCTTGGGAAGATTTTTCGGCCCAAAGATCAGCAGGGCGACAATCAGAATGACGATCCACTCAAAACCTTTTGGGAACATACAACTTTCCTCTCATCAATCCCCGCGCTCGAGCGCGACGTTGGATACGGCGTCAATAACTGCGCCAGCGTTCGTTGAGTATACCGCGCGTATCAGACCCTCACAATAACCGCCACATTTTACACGCTCTGACCCCATGCTGTGTGAAAAAAATAAGGCGAGCTGAAACGCGTTGTCGTTTCTGCCCGCCTCTCATACACACTGGTCGGGTTGACTGGATTTGAACCAGCGACCCCCGCGTCCCGAACGCGGTGCTCTACCAAACTGAGCCACAACCCGAAGCCCGGCTATAATAGCAGAAGGCATAACAGAGCGCTAGCCATGCAAAATAACCGGTCCGGTTTTCTCCATCTTCGCCACCTTTGCCCACCAGCCATGCTCGTTTTGTGCTGCGCTCACCATGGCCTCGGCGTCCCTTTGCGTCTTACAAATTGCAAACACGGTCGATCCCGATCCACACACATCTGCTGCACGAACACCAGGTTGAGCACGCATCCAGCTGAGCACCTGAGCAATTGAGGGCAGCACCTCCGCTGCTGCCGGTGCGAGATTGTTTGCTACTGCCTGCATAATGCTCGCTTCATCGTGTGCGCGCAGCGCCTGAAGCATCTGCCCAAGATCGGCAGGCGCAGTCGGGTTTTTATCGAAAGCAGCATAGGCTTCTTGTGAGGTAACGCCAGCCTCACCGGGCGGACGGACTAAGGCTACCGGCGTTGCCGTAAGCGGGGCAAAAAGCTCTTGCAACGTATCTCCACGCTGAGCAAGCCAGGCTATAGACCCATGTAAAAAGAAGGGCACATCTGCCCCAATGCCTTGCGCTACCTGCTCAATACGAGGATCGAGCGGATCGAGATCCCAAAGATGTGCAATGCCTAAGATGACAGCGGCAGCATCGGTAGAAGGGCCTCCCAAGCCCGCACGAACGGGAATATGCTTGTCAATCAAAATCGTAAAGTTGGCTTGCCGACCAAAGGCATCTCCCATGGCTCGAGCTGCTCGATACGCAGTGTTTTGCTCCATCGGAAAATCTTGCGCAGGAGTCACGCGAACGAAGAGCTCATCTGCCGGAGCAATCTCGACCGTATCGGTAAGATCTATGGTCGTCATCACCGTATCAACACGGTGATAGCCATCTTCCTCCTTGCCGGGATGAACACCCAGATAGAGGTTGATCTTTGCCGGAGCACTGATCAGGAGGAAGGGGCGAGCCATTGCTTAGCGCTCCTCAGCCTGGCCAGCCTGGTCAAACAGCAGCTCACCGCTCTCTGGATCAAACAGCTCCACCGTGCCGGTAAGCACATCTACATACTGGTAGGACTGGCGAGACTTACGGCCTCGGCGCTCATCAACCTCTACGATGAAGACAGCCGGATGCACATTCATAATGACACCCACGCGCTCGATGACGCGGGTACGACCCATATTTGCCTTAACGCGTACGCGATCCCCTACCATGTCAGTCAGGCGGCCGCGAATCAACTCAACATGATCTACTTCAAGCTCATCCATCTATATCGCCTCCAGAAGGGCAGAATGCCCCATAGTTAAAACAGCTACTCAGTATAGCAAGCGAAACGTCCTGCCGATAGCATGAGGAACTTAGGGGGTTAAATTACATGAATGGGTAGTGGTAGAGCCTGATGTTCGCTCCAGCGACGACCAGCTGCGTAGGCCAATAGCACGTACCTGTGGAAAAAACTTGGTTGTGCAACTGTTTGCCAGTGGTGAGGTACGCGGCTCGTGGGAGAGGCTGCGGCACTATGTATACATTGCGCAATAAATTGGCTGCAACGAGGTACGCGGAGCTGCACGATAGGCCACATCGCTACGCATGCGCTCTGCTCAAGGGGCAGGCTGCATCGCTACGCATGCGCTGCGCAATTGATTGACAGCTGTGACTCGACACGTTGCTCTGCGTGGCAGGCTACATCGCTAGGCATATGTTGCGCAATAAATCGGCTGCAGCTAGACGCTCTGCTCGGCAGCGATCGCTCGTGCCAAAGCAGTTAGTGCGAAAAAACGATGACTGATGGCATTTTTTTCTTCTGGTGCAAGCTCTGCCATGGTGCGGCCTGGCGTGGCATCGGGTAAAAAGAGCGGATCATACCCAAAGCCGTGGCTTCCCACCAGCTCTGTTCCAATTGAACCCGCACAGGTACCTGAGCCCACCAGCTCACGTCCGTCTGGGAAAACCAGTACCACCGTACTTGCAAACCGAGCGCGGCGAGCCGCCTGTGGCACCTCAGCAAGCTTTTGTAAGAGCAGTGCATTATTGGCCGCATCGTCCCCATGAACACCAGCAAAGCGGGCTGAATACACACCAGGCGCTCCCTGCAAGGCATCAACCACCAAACCAGAGTCATCTGCGATAGCTGCAAGGCCAGTTGCTGCCACAGCCGCGCGAGCTTTGATACGCGCATTCTCTAAAAACGTTGTACCGATCTCTTCAGGCTCGGGAAACTCACCAAGCTGACCGAGGGCTACGAACTGGGTATCGGGGAGCACGTCAGCTAAGATTTCCTCAATCTCTATCAGCTTATGAGCATTACCCGTAGCAACTACGATGGTTGTTTCTGGATTAAGGCAACCCTTGCTGTTCGTACTACCCATGACACACCCTTCTTGTATGTATTCGAATGTATTCGACCAAGCCCATCAAACGAAATGCATGATCAGAAATCGCTTTTGCATACGTGCAGACAACCACATAAGCGCGGCCAACCACGCTGTCAGATGCTTAGTCTTCGCTTAGTCTTCGTCCTCACTCCGAAACGCTGTAACCTCATTTTGTAAATCAAGCAGGCGCCGAATACCCGCATCACCAAGATCTAAAAGGGTATTGAGTCGGTCTCTCCCAAAGGTAATGCGCTCACCAGTTCCTTGCAGCTCCACCATCTCACCGGTCTCGGTAGCCACAATATTCATGTCAACCTCGGCGCGAGAATCCTCGGTGTAGTCCAAATCAAGCAAGCATGCTCCATCAACCACACCAACCGACACGGCAGCGACTTGGCCGGTCAGCGGCAAGCGTGGAATCTTTCCCGCCTCAACCCAGAGAGCCAGTGCGTCATGCAAAGCCACCCAAGCACCCGTAACGCTTGCTGTGCGCGTGCCTCCATCTGCCTGAATAACGTCACAATCGACCGTTACCGTATACTCGCCCAAAGCCTTGAGGTTTACCACCGCACGCAGGCTTCTGCCAACGAGGCGCTCAATTTCCATTGAGCGACCCTTTCTTGTTCCCTGCTCACGCTTTGAACGGCGATTCGTAGAAGCGGGAAGCATGGCATATTCAGAGGTTACCCAGCCAGCTCGACTCGACCGCCTCCAAACGGGCACGCCTTCTTCAATGGTGGCCGCGCAAAGCACCTTGGTGTCGCCAAACTCCACCAAACACGACCCCAACGCATGCTTAAGAACCTCGCGCGTCAGCTTAACTGGCCGCAGCGCATCAGCGGCGCGTCCGTTTTCGCGATTCACTTCGATCAGCTCCATAATGCTCCTATGCTCCATGGCCAACGCTTAAGGCGTCGAGCTCAGATATGTCTACGTGTTCCACGCTTTTCAGTGGACGACCAAAGATAAAACTTCCTGCGGCCGCAAAAACCGCAATGTCGTCGGCAGTCGTTGCAAATCGGTGCTCTGGCACGGTCGTGGCAGCTGCGAGCTGTTCTCTGCGCATTAAAATATCTGCCAGCTCACGTGTGGTTTCTTCCGCAGAACTCACCACGCGCACCTGATCGCCTAAAGCTTTCGAAATAGGACCTGATAGCAGGGGAAAATGCGTACAGCCCAAAACCACCGCATCAATATCGCGACCACAAAGCGGAGCGATGGTGCGGCGAACCTCAGCACACACCTCTGGCGTATCAAAGATGTCGGCACCCTCGAGCCAACGGTCGCGCACATGAGCGCCGGTAGCCAGCTCACTCTCAACGATATCCACAAAGCTTGAAGCCGCACATCCGTATACATCCACACCAGCATCCAAGCGCTCAATGGCCTGTGTATAGGCGCCACTTCTAACCGTAAGCTCAGTGGCTAACACGCCCACGCGGCGCGAACGTGTGCTATTAATGGCTGCCCGAGCACCTGGCTCAATCACGCCAATGACCGGAACCGAGAGCAGTTGCTGCAAGGTACTCAAAGCAGCTGCAGTAGCGGTATTGCAGGCAACAACTATGATCTTCACCTGATGCTTTGCGAGCCATCGAGCAGCTTCAAGGGCAAATCGTCTGACCTCGCGCTCTGAGCGCGTTCCATACGGGCAGCGCTTCGTATCTCCAAAGTAGCAGATCGACTCCCCCGGCAAGCTGTTCGCAATCGCCCGCGCAACCGTAAGCCCCCCAAGGCCAGAGTCAAAAACGCCAACCGGGCGCTCATCGCTCGCGTGGCTTTTATTCATGAGCGACCTCCTTGCAGGAAGAAAAGGACATCGTGGTGGGCGAATTGTTTGTGCAGAGCACCTGATAGAGCACCTGATGCATGAGTTTTGCACGCGTCCTTTGTAGGACATGTACGCTGCTTTGCCATAGAGTCCTCTCGCTTTTATGCGAGGCGAGCGCATCTGCCCGGCCACAACTGAGCCGAGACGTGGCGAGCACCCGGATCATCCCTGCGCCTCAAGAACCGTCTTCATAGCACGTACCCAACCATCTACAATGCGGCCGCGCGTAATATATGCGTTATCGGTTGCGGCTAAGAAGTCCTCAGCGCCCTCATGTTTAAGACCATTTTCTACCAGCAAAAACGTGCCAACCGACTCTGCCATAGTGTAATCAGACTCCGCATCACCAACGCCAATCGTGGTGGCAGGATCAATACCGCGCAACTCACAAAAGCGTGCAATGCCCCGACCTTTGGTGAGACCAGCTGGCAAGATATTGAAGGCACGCGCCGCCTTTCCCTCAGGAATTGCAAGCGTGGTTGGGGCGGAGATGTAATTCAAAAATCCGTTATCTCCCCACTCAAGCGGAATACCCGCATGGTCGAGGATTGCGCGCACGTCCTCGTCGTTGGGAGCACCGCGCATGCCAACCGTCACCTCTCGGTGTTTGTAGCCTTCTGCCATGTCGTTGTGATACTCAACAATGCCAGGCCAGCTTGCAATGATCTGCTCGCAGACTCCCGTACCCTCGATAATCTCATGCGGCGTCATACCACAGGCCTGGTCATACGCCATATCGGCTGTGTAGTATTGCCAGTTGTCAGACTTGTGATCGAGCATGAGCAGTCCGCCCATCTCACCAATATATGCATTGAGTCCCAAAATGCGGACATCTTCGTGCAGCATTGAGCGGTTTCTGCCTGAGCACGGAATAACCTCAATACCAGCTCGTTTGAGCTCAACCAAAACCTCAACCAGCGCAAGACTCGGTGTGCCATCTGAGGCAGCCAAAGCACAGGAGCCCGGAGCGAGCATGGTTCCATCCATATCGGTAAAGATATAACGCACATCTGCAAGGCGACGGCGAAGGTCACCTTGAGCGTGGGTGGGCAGCATACAATTGGGCATACATCCTCCTCATTGGGTGCAATCATCCATGATAACCGGATTTATTGCGCTGGTCTGGGAATCCATCGGAGTGCGATATGGGGTCGGATGCATCCGCTCGCCTTGTGCCGAGGTGGGCACAGCCGAGCACCTTGCGCCGTTGCTCTCTGCCGTGGATCTATGCCGAGGTGGGTATGCCCTCGCACTTACGGGATGACCGGGCATTCATACCTCCAAGGTAACCATGCCCTCATACCCACGACATATGAGGCCCGACACAACCGTTCCTGCACGACAGTTGGAGATGCGTGGCAGGTGCGTCACTCACGCAACGACTCCACTAGAAAAAGATATGGCTAGCGCTCTGCCGAGAATCAGGTATACTCTCTCTCGTTCATGGGCGATTGGCGCAACGGCTAGCGCAGGTGCTTTACACGCACAAGGCTGGGGGTTCGAATCCCTCATCGCCCACCATATGCACGGTATCCGAACCCCCAAGCACAGCCTCGCTTGGGGGTTCGTCACGCTCAGTGGCAACGTCTCCTCTCAAAACTCATCACATTGATCTCGCAAAACTTTAAAGATAGGGGAAGCAGCGAGAAAAAACGTGCTCTTTTGACCCCAATGTACCTATCTCTACCTGCTAAAACATTGCTTTCAAAGTTGTGCTCAACCAACTTTGAGGCTGGACAATACGCGCCCCATCTTTCCCTTGATTGAGGCTACGGCTGAGGTTGCGATCTGCTTTCTGCGGGCAATACGTGCGTTGCTTTCCCCTGATTGAGAGCTGGCGCGCTTGGTGTGCGTGCATTTTGGTGTCGTTAGGAGCATTTTTGCCCGCACTTCGCGTCAAATCTGTGTCTGAAGGACAATAAATGTACTAAATTTAACCCCCCTATGCTCATTTTGACCGCCCACAAAAGACTCCTCAACGCCCGATACACGGCCTAGGTCTATGCCGGTATCTGCGTGCGTATGGCTCTCAAAAGACTCCTCAACGCCCAATATGCATCCAACCCGTGAAACAATGCCTGAGGCACAAGAGGTATGCTGGTGCTGCTATGCACCCAACCCGTGAGGCAGCATTTATGGAAACAACCGATCGCACTCCGCTTACCCTCGCAGATTACGCAAGGCTTCTCGATCAAGAAGGCATCCTTATCTCGGCACCTGATCATCTGATGCACGAGCCATCATCTGCCCGTGAAGTGTGTAGCCATGCCAGGGTCACACCGAGCCATGGTAAGGTCACACCGGTCTCCGCCATATCAGGCACCAATGCCATACACACGACGCACGAAGCGCACGATGAGCAAGCGCCGCAAGCAACAAAAGCAGAGGCCACACTACCAGGCGTGCAAAGCGCATCGGTAGAAATGCAAGCGAAGCAGGTGAAGCAATCAACCTCAGCAACGCTTCTGGCATCGACCGAAACATCAGAGCACGTGCCGCAGGCATTTTCTGCGACGCCCACCAATATTGCTAGCCGCTACCCCACCGACTGGAAAACAATCCCGGTCAAACACGCCTCCGACGACTCACGGTCAGTGGAGGCACACACGCTCTTTGTATGCAAAGGCGCTGCGTTTAAGCGCGACTATCTGCTCTCTGCCATAGCTTCCGGTGCAGTTGGCTACGTATCTGCCCACGATTACGATGTGGACATTCCGCTTCTTCTGGTAAGCGATATTCGCCGCGCCTTGGCTGTTGTGGCAGATGCCGCCTATGGGCATCCGTCTGCTGCACTCAAAATTTGTGCACTCACCGGAACAAAAGGTAAAACGACCTGCGCATACTACCTCAATCATCTGCTCTGCGAGCGCGCTCGTGCTTTGAACAAGCCACAGCCTGGCTTGTTTTCTACCGTTGAGTATTTTGATGGAATCGAATCAGGAGGCTCGCAGCTCACAACCCCTGAGCCCTTCCAGCTTCACGAGCGATTCTCTCACGCCCGCGATGCTGGCCTTGAGCAGATCATCATGGAGGCCTCGAGTCAGGCGCTCAAATATGATCGAACGTATGGAATTACCTTTGCCGTTGGCGCGTTTTTGAATATTGGACGAGACCATATCTCCCCTATTGAGCATCCTAATTTTGAAGATTATCTTACGAGCAAGCTGCGTATCTTTAACCAGTCAGAGACCGCAGTGGTAAACCTCGACATGGATTTTGCAGATCGTGTACTGGCAGCTGCTCAGACGTGCGAGCACCTCATAACGTACTCCCTCACCAATCCCAAAGCGGATATCTACGTCGAGCATCTCTCTCATACCAGCGCTGGCATGACAGGCCTCGTTCACACCCCGGGCTTTACACGCGAGATGCATTTTGCCACTCCGGTTGCCTTTAATGTTTCAAATGCGCTGGCTACCATCGCCTGTGCATTGGCGCTGGGTACAGAAGAGCAATTCATTGTCCACGCCTTTGAAGACATGCAGGTTCCGGGACGCATGAAGCTCATTCCCAGCCCCGATGGCAGCATCTTGGGGGTCGTAGACTATGCCCATAACGGCATGAGCTTATCTGCGCTCTTAAAGGGGCTGAAGGAGAGCTATCCCGACCGCGAGATCATTGCCGTTTTTGGAGCGACGGGCGGCAAAGGGGCAGACCGACGGCGCACTATGGGAGAAGCGGCCGGGCAACTTGCAGACAACGTGATTGTGACCGAAGATGATCCCGGCCCGGAAGATTCGCGCGAGATTTGCAACACCATTGCTGAATGTGTAGCAGCTGAGGGACGAATCCAAGCAGAGATCATTCTTGATCGCGAGCAGGCAATCCGAGCCGCTGTAGACCAGGCAAAGCGCCCCGCAGTCGTGGTCATTGCAGGCAAGGGCGATGACGCTTATATGCTGAGAAACGGCGTGCGAGAGCCGTATACCCCCGATTCGGTCACACTGAAAGCCGCACTTGATGAAGCCTGTGCCGCTGCAAAATAGGAGGCTCAAAGCACGCTTTTTGAGCTTGCAGCCGGTCATGAGGCTTCCTTGAGATTACATACCGAACTTGGCAGGAGAGGCTGAGAAGAGCGCATGCCAAGCTCGAGCTACAAGCGGCACATGAGTTTCAAGCGGGTACACAAACGCAAATGAGTTTCAAGCGGGTGCACAAGCGCAAATGAGCCTCAGGCGGATGCACGAGAGCAAATGAGATTCAGTCGAAAGCGCATGCAATAGCCTGGAAGCATCGCGGCTACTCACAAGACAGCTGCACGTACGCACTTACGACAAGCGGATCTGCGCCCAAAGCGTCGTTGATGCCTCTCCAAGGCCAAGATCGACCGTAAGCTCAATCTCGGGCGTTTCAAAGCGGCGCGCGAGATCCTCCTCATCCACTGCAACTCCCATGCCATCGCGGCAAATTTCCACACCGAGTAAATCGATCCCGATGCGATCGGCTACAAGATCTAAGCCCGACGCGCCTAAGGCAGAAATGGTTCCTGCAAGCGGGGAGCAACGCTTAGACAATGCGGCTCGAACAGCAGTTGAGCTCACCACAGCTCGTCCTGCCAACTCGGCATCTTCGAGCGAAGCAGCTCCCACAATCCGTATACGCGCTATATGAGAGTCCGTCTCCTCAGTGAGAGTAAGTCGGACAAGCGTTCCACATACCTGCTGTACAACATAGGCAAGCTCTTCAAACTCCTCCGTCCCAACCTCAATCAGAGGGCCTTCGGGAGCAGCAGCGCCACTTGCCATCATCACAATCATGCCGTTTGTGGAAGGAGCACTGACGAGGGCAATATGGTGAAAGAGCGGGCTTGCGCAAGTTGCAGCAAGGGTATTGAGCGCCTGATGAGACACTGGTGCATCCAAGGTGATGCAGGTGATAAGTGAGGTATCGTCCGCGATACCCGTACCCGGCCGTGCACACATACCACCGACCGTAAAGGTGTATTCAGCCCAGGCGAGCACGCCACTCGGATACGAAATAGCACACTCAAGTGGGCGAAGGCCACGGGAAAGCACGCGAGCTGCGGCGCTGCCTCCATCTGAGCTTGCCGCATCAATTACATCAGGCAGACGCGTTTCTATTGGGTCAAGCGCGAGCGGCACTCCTAGAGAACCGGTAGATGCAACAAGCACCTGCTCGGTCTCGCAGCCCAAAATCTGGGCAGTAATCTCACAGGTATCATGCGCAACCTGCACGCCCGCCTCACCAGTTGCTGCATTTGCAGAGCCCGCATTCATCACAAGGGCACGCACGCGCCCCGAACCTTGGGGAAGGTGCACTTTGTTGATCTGGATTGGCGCTGCGGGAAGCGTACTTTTCGTGAAAAGAGCCACGGTCTCTACCGGCTCAGCAGCTAAAAGAATGGCAAGGTCAGGCTGGCTTGTGTCGTGAGCGGCAGCACCATGTGCAGCTAAGCCACCGGGATGCGCCTGTGAGGCTATGCCCACATGAATACCCGCTGCAGTAAAGCCCTTTGGCGAGGCAGCTCCCCCACCTTCAAGTGGGCGCAACGAGTTGTCAAAGCGATCAATATTCATATCGGCTCCTTGGCTTATCACGCATCTCGCATCACGTTGATGAGTACTTGTAAGTGTAGCCTGTGCTTGCCGCGTACGATACATCTCGACGCCAAACGCCATATGTTTTGATAAGTTTTAGAATTGCAGTGTCGGTGTCGAAGCTGAGCGAGAAGCGGTATGCACGAGCTGGGGGCGTGGTCGCAAGCTCTGCAACAGGTCGCGCGATGAAAAGCAGTGCGAACCACTGCAACAGCACGCAACCGCTGCAACAGTTCGCGCGATGATGAAGGAGTCGCAAGCTCTGCAGCAGTGCGAGCCACTATTGCCAGCGCGCGACGAAAAGCAGTCGCATGTTGATGCAGCGCGCAGGCTTATGCGCCAGCGCGCAAACTGATGCATCGCACAAGTTCAGGAGGCAGACGTGAAGCGCGGGGATCGTATACTTATCATCCTCATAGCAGGAGTGCTGGCAGTCGCTCTCCTTTGGATTGCCGCTGAAAAGAGCTCTCGCTCTCCAAGCGCTTCAAGCAACCCAAGTACCCCCATAGTCGTCACTCAAACAAAAGCCGGCTTTTACCAGGTCAACTCACTTGATGAAGACATCGAGTTCACGGTAGAAGCCCCCGGAACTGGCTCTGGTAGAGATGCCCTCCATAGCGAGAACACCATCTCAATCCACCATGGCGAGGTGCGCGTCACCGAAGCAAATTGTGCTAACCAGGTATGTGTTGAGCACACAGCCATACATGAGCCGGGCGAGCAGATTGTCTGTCTTCCGCATGGGCTCGTTGTTCAAATTGCCAACAACGAAGCTGACATCGCCAAGCTTTCCTCAACACAAAATAATAAACCTGAATAATAAAGTGCTCGCACTGTAAGAAGCCAAACGGTATAGTGGGCAGACTACGAACGAGCTGAAAGGAGGCGTTATGCCCTGTGATCCTTTGAGAGAGGATTGCCTTCGCCTCTTGGTGAATCACATTGCACGTGATCATACCGATGCATATTCATTTAATGAGCACGTTGATTACGTCATCAACACCTATGCTGAAAATCCCGATCGGCTCATCGTAACTGACCAAGAACGAGCAGCTCACTTGGTTGCCCTTGCTGCCGATAAGCTCGACTATCACGTAGCATTTTCAACCGCAGACAATGAAGACGAGCTCAAACGGCAAGAAGAAAGCGTTATCCATGATTTAAAAGAGGCAATTGAGCTTGATAGCACCAACTGGGACGCACGCCGCATGCTGGCAGAGCTCGAGCTCGATAGTTCTGAAGAGTTTTTAACCTTCCTCCAAGACAACCTTAACGAGGTAAGCCGTTCTTGCTTTGCAACTGCGGTCAAAGCGAAGGCTCATGCCTTCGATGAATTTGCGCGCGATCTGCCGCTCTACCCCTATTACCGATGGCTTTATACCATTGCAGCACGGTCTTTTGATTGCGGCCATTACCACAGCTCCCTGATGATTGCTCAATCGCTTTTGCATACAAACCCCGACGATTACACCGATGTTCGCTTTACCGCTGCACTTGCCATGGCAAAGCTTGAGGTTGATCGCCAAGAGCTTGCACAGTTTCGCAAGAACCATCACCAGGCGTATAGCGTTTTACTTCCCGATGGCAACTCACAGCCCAGACCAGACGACCCCTGGATGCTCATTGCCGAGCTTGCCCTTGCTTGGAAGTCATTTGATATGAAATCGGCAGAGAAAACGCTTGCACGCCTCCTCACATTGACACCTCACGCAGCTGCAACACTGAATCTCCAAGCCGTGGTTCCCGATGGCGTGTATGCACGACTTTGCGTACCCATCAATTCAGACGACGAGCTTGCCCTTGCGGTCAGTGAGGCAGATCCGCTGCTACAGGAGGGCATTGGCACACCCATCGCTGCGCCTTTTGCATCATGGCTTGGAGAGCACGACCTGGTTTTACAGGCCTTAGAAGCAGATCCGGATTGGCATCCTCAGACTTTGGACTTTGATCCATTCGGGAGTGGTATCTAATGGAACCGTCTGTGTATATCCCGCGCTATCTTGAGCGCGAGTATCTACGCTCGCATCCCAATCTCACACCGGCAGCACGCCAACTGGTGCACGAAGAAATTGCCACTCGTCCAAAATCGTTTATAACGGACGATCATGGGCTGGCTCTGCTGTCATACGCACAGGTGCGCAATGCGCTCATTCATCGCTTGGAGACTGCAGAAGATCTACTGGAAGATGAGTTTGAACAAGAGCGTATGGCTGCTTTTCGCGATGCTCGTATTGCTTCAGCGCAGATCTATGACACCGATCCTCGCTGTATAGACGCCCGCTTGCTTGAAATTATGATCGCTGAGGCTCCAGTTGAAAACTGCGTCAATGATGCCCTCATCCTTGAGCGAAATGCCAAGCGCCTGATCAAGCATGTAGTGCCTGGTTTTGACGAGGATGCCCCTCATTTTTGGAATGAAGACTTCTTAGCAACATCCGGAGAGGATGCCGCTACATGTACGGCGGCAACTCCTGAGCTCATTGGCTGGCTTCACACACTTGAGGCGCTCGCATTTCTCTGCATCGCCACCGCTCGCTATAGCGCAGCAGCTGGTTTTGCACGCACAGCTATGCGCGCCCAAGGCTACGATGGCTATCCTCAGGGCAGCCTGCTGCTTGCGCTTGCACGACTTGAGCAAGAGGATGAGTTTTTTAAGTACGCCGATGAGTCTCCTTGGTATTTACTTTCACGTGCGCTCCTTCTCTATAAGATCGATCGTGAACGCGCAGCTAAACGAGCTATTCAAGAATTTGCGCGCACCTGTGAGGGCGGGGCATATTTCTTGCTCAATCCCACCTATCTCAATCCCTATGTGCCCACCCGGCCTCTGGAGACCGTTGCCTGGAAACGCACACATCAGGCAGTTTGGGAAGCAGATACGATCTTGTCTGATGTGCCCGAATTTAGCGCATGGGCAGAAGAGGTTGAGGGTGTGCTTGCTGCCGCAGAAGACTTTGCCCGAAAGCAAGGTTTATAGCGCTGAGAGGCTGCCTACAACTTCTCTGAGCTATTACGGTTGGGAATGTTGGTTGCCTAGCAATCGAGGCCGCTCAACAATCAAAGCCGACGGAGCTAACGCAACGTGTTGCGATAGAGCAAGCAACTGGCGGCACCATCTGGCGTATGTCTTACCTGTTGCAAATGTCTGCTTTTAGCGTACAATTGCAACATGAGCTATTCGAATCACATTGCTGCTCTTAACGAGCTTTCATCATCGGAGGGAGTATTTACCACCGCCCAAGCGGGGCGGCTTGGCATTACTCGCAATGCGCTCTCTCAGGCTGTCGCATCAGGCCGTGCGGAGCGCATCGCTCATGGAGCTTACAAGCTGTCTGGCTCGCAGAGTGATTGTACTGATGAGCTAGCGGCCATCTGGAAGCTTACTAATCCTCCTCGATTTAGTCACGAACGCATGCAGATGGCAGCGTGGGATGGTATTGCCATCGGAGGATCGACTGCAGCGAGTTTGCTGGAGATTGGAGACTTTTATCTCTCACCCTATCGCATATACGCCCCAAAAAGGATCAACTCTCGGATCAGCTCGGCTTCCTTTGCCGTTAGAAGAATTGATAGGTTAGACATTGTCTGGATAAAGGGTCTACCTGTCACATGCCCTGAGCGTACGCTCATTGACCTTTGTATTGATAGTGAGGAGTGGTCTCTCGTTCGAGATGCGATGCATGACGTCGAGAGAATAAACAACAGACGTTTGATTCAGATTGTCGCATCGCTTCCTGACCGCAAAGACATGAGAAATCGTCTCACTCCTATACGTGAGTATCTGAGCGATCATTGTGCAAAGGAGTGCCGATGAGATACAAAACCCCTGCCGCACTCGAGATGGCTGTCAAGGCTGCAGCGAGGGCAGTCCGAATGGACACAAGCCGTGCGATTACTGGCTTTTACTTTCATAGGCTGTTATGTCGGATTTTCAATGACCCGGCGAGACGATTCGTGCTGAAAGGCGGTCAAAGCATGCTGGCGCGAACCGTCGATGCACGTGCGACGCGCGACATTGATCTAGTCTACCGGGAACGTTCGCTTGATGCAGCTCTAAAGGATCTGACTAAGCTCGCATCGCAGGATATTGGCGACTATATGACGTTCATATTTACTTCTGCGACACCCATAAAGCTTGATGACGAGTATCGATCTGGCCTCAGCGTCACGTTTCAGCCGATGCTTGGAGCAAGACCCTTGCAGCTGATATCGATTGACCTCGTCGTAGATGAAGTGCCTCTCGAATGCGTTGAAACTATCACTCCTGCTGACAGGCTTGCGATTGAGGGCCTCATGGAGTGCGACTACCTTGTGTACCCGGTTGAGGTCGCACTTGCCGACAAGATGTGCGCTCTGATTGAAATGCATGACGGTAGACCTTCATCTCGCGTTAAGGATTTGGTAGACATCGTCATCTATGCCATCACATGTAGGGTGGATGGAAGGATGCTAGAAGAACGGATGAAGCGCGAGGCAGCTGTTCGGAAGATTACACTCCCCAATACCTTCGGAATTCCGGAAGAGTGGGTCGGCTCCCGCGAAAGGCAGTTCACGAAGTTATGCTCACAGACGGGACTGATTGGTATTTCGACAATCGCTGATGCGATGGATCTTGCCAGCAAGTTACTTGATCCAGTCCTCACCGCCGCTGCCGAAGGAATGGTTTGGAACCCCGATGCAGCAAAGTGGGAAGCCAAGGCTGACAGAACGTGTTGAGTGGATGAGATCTGACTGATGTCGATTGAGAATCAGTCGGGATCAAAAATTACCCTGCTATTGAATTTCAAGGAATTAACGGTGACTCGGTGGCTTGTGATCTTGAAAGTGAACCTTGATTAAGGTTGATGTCAAACGCGAATCATCTGTTATACTCTTCTGCGCTGTCCCCATCGTCTAGAGGCCTAGGACGTCGCCCTTTCAAGGCGAAGATCACGGGTTCGAATCCCGTTGGGGGCACCACCTTTTTGAGGTCGGGGCGAACTTGAGACGCTGGAGCGCGTACAGGTTCGCCCTTTTCGCATCATAGTTACGCGTTAGATAGTGCATCAGAGGAGCCAGGATTAACGGAAGCCTGCCGTTCCATATCTTGGCGGATAAGCGCTTTAAGATAACCCTGCTTATTCGGCTGGTTTTCCATCCACTGAGCTATGTCGCTATCAGTTGGATAAAGCCTAATAACAACAGTTGTTGTATGTTTCTTCCGGTATCGAGCATCTGCTCTACGCTGTGCTTCTGTTTGTGCCATAAATAACGCCCCTTTCGGTTAGCTCTATGAGAACCCCTACAACAATAACAATGACAACCCATTTTACCGTAGGCGTTATAAACGATAAGAAGGCTCATGCAATATGGGCAGAGCGCACGAGTGCAGCTATTATGAAAGGAAGCCGAAACGAAGCAAGAGATCAAAGCCTACTTATGATTGGGGCTGATGCAACGTGAAATACGATGTTGATTACGATTTCGTGTTCGAGGAAGACGAATTTGGCACCCCAAAGCTTCCCGATAATGTGAGCTGGCGCGGGAATCTGTGCGTACTGCCGAATGGTCGATATCTGCCGCCCGGTCTTTACCGTACAGCGGATGGCGGTGACCTCATTTACGAACCACGCGAACTAAGCCCGTTCGCGGAAATGCTTGCGCAGTTCAATAGGTAATTACAAAATAAAGGCTCCCACGAGGAGCCTTTTTTATGGCGAAAGGAGGCCATGGGAAGCACTGTGCGCGAGCTCAGCGTGAATGAACGCTGGCATCGTAATGCCATACGCACCACCTTTGATGCCATAAATACCTATGAATGAGCTGGTGCATCAGAGGAGCCGGAGTTGGCGGAAGCCTGACGGTTCATATCCTCGCGGATAAGCCCGCGAATATATGCCTGTTTGTTCTCCTGTGCGCTATACCACTCCCAGATATCCATATCGGCAGGGTAAAACACCGTATGCGCCGCACGAGTCTTTTCACGCCGATATTTTTCAGTTGCGCGGCGCTGTGCATCTGATACAGCCATTAGCAGTGCTCCTTTCGATCAATTCGTGCAAGGATCTCCATAACGAAAAACATGACAATCCATTTGAGCGAAGCGTGAATGATTTCCATGATGTTCCCTTCTGGATATAATTCCCTCGTGAGGCGCGGTTTCTACGCCCCTCCTACTGGTTACCGCTTAAAGTGCTGCACTCACTTTGGACGGTTCCTCATCTTCGGCTTATGTTTCTAAAAGTATACGTGTCAATGTACTCTTAAAGCTAGCCGATCGTGCAAAGCCTTTGTACTTAAGGAACGAATATGATTACCTTTAATGAAGCGAAAGAAAAAGCAAAAAAGTTGTTTCCCTCTGCTAATTACTTTTCCGAATATGAAGATGCCTTTGTTTTCTCTGACTATGAAGATTGCAGCATTGGAGGATCTAGTCCTCTTGTCGTGTTGAAAAGCTCAGGAGATTGCATAAATTACATTGCATACACTTCTGGACATAATGAGCTCGTTACGATTGAGGAAGGCTATATTTCAGCCGTTGGCTAACTGATGTAAGCACGCTTTCACGTACGGATCCGCAGGATCCTCACATACAGATCCGTATTTCTTGCAGCGCCAGCACCAAGGCATCAACGGCACGCCAGTGCGCGTTAACGACATGCCAGAGCACAGCGCCAGCGCACCCAAGCATCGACGCTACGCCAGCACCGAAGCATCAGCGGCAGCCCAGCACGCGCTAGCAGCACGCCAGCGCGCTCAGCCCTCTACACTACACGTAAAAGAGAATGTCGTCGTAGGTTGGAACAGGCCAGTAATCGGCAGCAACAATCTCTTCCATTGCATCAACGGTCTCACGAAGCCGTGCCATTGCAGCCGATACCTCATGAGCATAGCAATTGGCCTGAAGCTGGGCGTCCGCCTGGGACTGAGCCTCTGCATGGCGCTTTTCAAGCGCGCAGATTGCCTCATTGATCTCGGTAATGCCCGCGCAAAGCTCGTTTAAGGTATTTTGCTCCCACTGCATAGCGGCCTCAGCACCAGCAGCGCGAATTGCCTCAAGACCACGGGCAACCTTGGTTGCATACGCCGTAATCACCGGCCGATAGGTGCGACGTGCCTCGCGAATCATGGTCGTCGCCTCAATATTCATAAGCTTGTTGTACTTCTCAAGCTTGCAGTCATACCTACAAACTGCCTCGGAACGGCTTAAGACGCCCATCTCTTCAAATAAGGCAATGTTTTTCTCAGCCACCATGGCAGGAAGCGCATCTGCGGTCGTGCGGCAATTGGAAAGCCCGCGCCGAGCTGCCTCCTCATGCCATGCCTCGTTATAGCCATCGCCCGAGAAGAGAATGCGGCGGTGTGCCAGCAACGAGCGCTTACAATACTCAAGCGCTGCCTCAGGAAAACGCTCTGCCTCAACGGCTTCCAAAGCGTCAGCAATGCCCTTCAAGGCCTTTGCAACCGCCGTATCAAGGATCATATTCGCGTCAGATACATTTGCTTCAGCGCCCACCGAGCGGAACTCAAACTTATTACCCGTAAAAGCAAAGGGGCTTGTACGGTTGCGATCTGTATTATCGCGCTCAAGCTTGGGCAGGGTATTTGCTCCAAGATCTAACACGCCATGGGTTGCATGCACCGAGGCCTTGCCATCCATAATGTTTTGCACAACCTCGGTGAGCTGGTTGCCCAAAAAGATCGACATAATTGCCGGCGGTGCCTCATGAGCGCCCAAGCGGTGATCGTTTCCGCAGCTTGCAGCAGACAAGCGCAAGAGATCCTGATACTCATCCACAGCCTCAATAACTGCCGTCAAAAAGACCACGAACTGTAAGTTCTCAAGCGGTGTATCGCCCGGATCAAGCAGATTCTCGTCCTCTGTGCCAAGCGACCAGTTATTGTGCTTACCCGAACCATTGATGCCTGCGAACGGCTTCTCATGCAAGAGACACACCAAATCATGGCGCGAAGCAACGAGTTTCATCTTCTCCATCACGAGAAGATTGTTGTCCACTGCCTCATTAACCTCGCTATACACCGGTGCCAACTCATGCTGACACGGTGCCACCTCGTTGTGCTCAGTCTTCGATGGAATACCAAGCGCCCAAAGCTCATCATCCAGGTCTTTCATATATGCAGAGACCGTTGGACGGATTGCTCCAAAATAATGTTCCTCAAGCTCTTGGCCCTTGCACGGCGAGGCACCAAAGAGCGTGCGACCACAAATGACCAAATCGCGGCGGGCTCGATAGGCTTCTTTTTTAATGAGGAAGTATTCCTGCTCATCGCCAACTGAGGGAACGACGCGCTTGGGATACTTTCCAAAAAGAGCAAGCACCCGCTTTGCCTGTGTGTCAATCGCAGTCATAGAACGCAAGAGCGGCGTTTTTTTATCAAGCGCCTCTCCGGTATAGCTACAAAAAGCGGTAGGAACGCAGAGTACCTCGTCCTTTACGAAAGCCGGGCTCGTCGCATCCCAGATGGTATAGCCACGCGCCTCAAAGGTGGCACGCAAGCCGCCATTTGGAAAGCTGGACGCATCTGGCTCGCCCTGTACGAGCGCCTTACCAGAAAACTTAGTAATGGCTGTTCCGTCTCCCACCGGCTCAAGAAAGCTATCGTGCTTCTCTGAGGTAATGCCTGAGAGCGGCTGAAACCAGTGAGCATAGTGCGTAGCTCCCCGTTCAAGCGCCCACTCTTTCATGGCATGCGCCACCGCATTTGCTACATCAAGATCGAGGGGCTCACCCTCCTCAAGCGTTGCCGCCAGCCTGCGATGTACATCTTTTGGCAAACGCTTTTTCATTACCGCGTCTGAGAAAACCTCGGTTCCATAGCGATCCGTAAGGTCAGCCATGAAAAACTCCCTTCGTGGGTCTTTCTGCGGAGATGCTGCCAGCACCTGACAGCATACGTTCACGTAGCGTAAAGGGACTCTGTTACACCTGTGTTAATAGGTGGCAACACACCATAACACTTTGGCACACAAGCATTGTACCGTGCAGCACGCACTGTATGAGTATGTCGTTCAAACACCAAAACGGGACAAGGTGCTCAGGCATCCTATACAACAAAGAACGCCTCGATACACCCTCCACTCCCCGCCTTCCGAGCTTCCCAACAAGCTACACGTACAACAAATACCTGTTAACACATTGTCTTTGCCCCATTAAAGGAGCTCTCGCGGTAGAATCGAGCAAGACGCAAGCACAGAGGCGCAAAGAGAGGTACTGATGTCGATCACACCGCAAGAAATTGCTGAGACACGTGGCATGGTTCGTGAGCAAAATCTCGATATTCGCACCATCACCATGGGAATCTCACTCATGGGCTGCGCTGATGAAGACCTCAAACGCATGTGCACCAAGGTATATGACCGGGTAACCCAAACCGCCGAGCATCTCGTCTCTACCGCCGCTGACCTTGAGCGTGAATATGGCATTCCTATTGTGAACAAGCGTGTATCGGTAACACCCGTAGCCCAGATTGCTGCTGCCTGTAAGGATGTTGACCTCACACCTCTTGCTCATACGCTTGATAAAGCTGCTGCAACCCTTGGTATTGATTATTTGGGAGGCTACTCAGCGCTCGTGCAGAAGGGCATTGGAGATGCTGATCGTCGCCTCATTGCATGCATTCCTGAAGCCCTTGCTGCTACAAGCCGCGTCTGCTCGAGTCTCAATGTTGCAAGCCTTCGGGCAGGTATCAATATGGATGCCGTCTTACTTGCTGCCCGCACCATTCGCCGTGCAGCAGAGCTCACGGCAGATGAGGACTCCGTCGGTGCCTCCAAGTTTGTTGTATTTGCCAATATGGTGGAAGACTCCCCCTTCATGGCTGGAGCCGTACATGGCAGCGGAGAGGCCGACGCCGTCATTAACGTTGGCGTTTCTGGTCCTGGCGTTATGGCTGCTGCCTTGGCAGAGCTTTCTGATGAAGCTGACATGATGGAGGTTGCCGAGCGCATCAAGCAAACTGCCTTTAAGATCACGCGCGCCGGTGAGCTTATGAGCCGCGAAGCTGCCCGGCGCTTAGGCGTAGAAAAAGGCATTGTCGATCTTTCGCTCGCCCCCACTCCGGCGGTTGGAGACTCAGTGGCACGTATTTTGGAGATCATCGGTGTTGGACGCTGCGGTGGCCCGGGAACAACGGCGGCGCTTGCTCTCTTGAACGACTGCGTTAAAAAGGGCGGCGTCATGGCAAGCTCGAGCGTGGGCGGCCTCTCTGGTGCCTTCATTCCCGTCTCAGAAGATGCGGGCATGATTGAGGCGGCAGAGGCAGGAGCGTTGACTTTAGAAAAACTTGAAGCCATGACCTGCGTGTGCTCGGTTGGCCTGGATATGATTGCGATCCCAGGAGATACGTCGGTAGAGGCCATCGCTGGCATCATTGCCGATGAGATGGCCATTGGCGTGATCAACAATAAGACCACTGCGGTGCGTATTATCCCGGCCATTGGCAAGCAAGAGGGTGAGGCGGTGGAATACGGCGGGCTTTTTGGTCGCGCCCCGGTTATGCACGTGAATCCTCACGCCGGTACCGTTCTTGCCCACCGTGGCGGCCGATTCCCCGCACCACTGAACTCGCTTAAGAACTAGCGGGCTCTTTTGTTACGGCGGCACATACAAAGGCAGTGACCGGCACACAGGCTATCACCGCAATGCCGCCGACAAAACTATGTAAAAGCTCAACTGCCATATAGTCAGATGAGATGAGTTGCGCCATATCAACGCCATAGGCCATGAGTACGAGCATGGAGGTCAGACTCGACCCGGTAAATGCCAAAATCAAAGTCTGGCACATGGTGCCGATCATATCTCTTCCCATATTAAAGGCAGAGGTCACCATCTGAGTTCGGCTGAGCGTTGGGTGCTGATCTTTCAGCTCAAACAAAGCCGTTGCGATTGACATACACATATCCATCACCGCGCCGAGTGAGGCTACCAACACCCCTACAAACAAGGTTGCCTGCACATCAAGACCTGTGGTTTGGGCAATGAGGATCAGCTCCTCTGCATCCCCTTTATTAAACCCACTAACCACAAGAATGGATGAGAAGAGCACATAGACTCCAGCGGCAACTGCCATTCCAAGAACGGTTGATCCAATGGCAGCATAGGTTTTTGGACTCCAACCATTGAGCAAGAGCATGGAGAAGATCGTAATGATGATCATGACAGCCAGACCGGCAGGCACCGCAGGAATGCCCGAAAACACGGCAGGTACCAGCAACAAAATAATCATCAGCATGGCAAAGGCCAAACCGATCATGGATCGCAGCCCTTTGAGACCACCTACCACCACCATGCAAAGAGCAAAGAGTCCAAATACAAGCGCGCTTTTTCCCATCCGATCATAATTAAAGACAGAATAGTAGGGAGCAATCCCTTCTTGGCGCTCTGCCTTAATTATCACGCGCTCACCAACACGACCTAACACATTATGATCAGCAGAAAGGCTATTCTCCGCTAAGACCGTCTCGCCAGCTCCCATGCCTGTTTCTAGGCGAACCTCCAGAACCTGATGGCCTAAGAAACGATTCGTCCCCTCCTCACGATCGAGATGCTCCTCTTGTACACGCACGATTGTTGCCTCTGGATAGGTAATGCCGTTGGCAGTAAGCATCGTAAATGAGGTATCACGCGTTGAAGCAAACCAGAGCGATCCTGCAATCACTGCAAGCATGAGCAAAACGGTCAACAGGTCACGACGGTGGGAGATGAGTCGATCTTTCACAACAGCTTCCTTTATATGAGGAGAACGAATAGGCGAAGCTCTACGAGGAGCAGATAACGAGACAGAGAGCCACACTGTGAAGCAATGGATCTCCGCACACATCGCTGTGCGCAACATGCATGGCAGCCAGTTGGGGTTGTGTTTGGTGCCAAGCGATGAGCTTCAGTGCGGACGAGCAGTACATGATGGTCGGAGCACCGTACTCCGTAGAAAAGACAGGCAGGCTGCCGGCCGAACGGGAGAGCGCGCCGCCGATGAAAAGGTCAGTCGGCGACGCGCAAACACGTTGATGCAAGCGCAAAAGCAAGCGTTGCGAATTACAACAAGACCTGCACCTTATGAGCGGCGAGTGTGCTTATAGGTAGCCGCAGCTCCCAGCAAAACTGATGCCACCAGAGCAACGGGAGCATAGACCGCAGAAACATCACCGGTCTGAGGCATCTTGCGTGCTGGCTTGCTCGGGCGAGCACCGGGCTTTTGACCGGTTCCAGCGCCGTTGCCGGTTCCTGTGCCTGTACCGGTTCCAGTGCCAGTGCCTGTGCCCGTGTCGGCTCCTGTACCAGCGCCTGTGCCAGTTCCAGCTCCAGTGCTGTTACCGGTTCCCGTACCTGTGCCGGTTCCGGTATCCTTACCATCTCCAGTACCCGTGCCCGCACCGGTATCCGTGTCAGCAGCCTTCACAACCTCGACCGTCAGGCTCAGCTCAGCTGTTTGCCCGTAGGCATCCTGAGCGGTAAACGCAAGCTTCCACGTACCAGGCTTAGACGTATCAACTGCCTGCTGGGTCTGACCTGCCGGATCAGTAATTACCACCGAAGGCGTCAAAGCCTCTCCCCGGCTATCTTGGGCACGTACATGATCCAGCGGATTGAATGGTTTACCGACCGTCGTCTGAACCTTCTCCCCAGCCTCGACCGGCGCAATCGTGGGCTTGGCCGCCCGAACGATCGTAAAGAAGTCCATCTTCTCCAGGGCATCCCCGCTGGAGTAATAGGTGTTGAGGGTAACGGAATCAGGGGTAACTGCCACATCGGTAATTGAGGGACGGCGGCTCTGATCCTGAGCGGCTGCATAGCTTGGCAAACCATTAGCAAGCTGGCTATTCAACTTGTAATACTTAGAGCCCGATGCTGAGTTAGCCGTGAGATACAAGATCTGTCCGCGCTTAGGGTTGATCGCCTCAGCCGGTGCAGGCTCACCCTTAGAAATATCGTGGCCTTGCGGAATCACCGGGTTTGCACCCTCCATGAGGTAGGTGCGGGTGAAATAGTGATCATGACCCATGAGCACAACGTCGATACCTAAATCGGTAAAGATGCGCGAGAGCTCGCCACAGCGCTGGATAATGTCACCGTCTGAATAGTGCGTTGCCAGTGAGAAAATCGCATGATGAAAGACTACAAACTTCCAGGTAGCATTGGGGTTCGCCTGGATCGCCTTCTCCATAAACGCCTTGTGCTCAGAAGTCGTCCGATTGTTTGAGTTAATCATCATGAACAGCGCACCGTTATAGGTGTACCAATAGTCGCCCGACTGCTCACCGGTATTGTTCGAGGTACCCAGTGCATCGACATTGGGCATATTGTTGTACTCGGTATAGCGCAGATCTCCCGCATCGTGGTTGCCCACCGTCGTTGCCTGAGGCATCGACTTAAGCACAAGCGGGCTATAGTAGCCATCGTATTCGCGCTCAATGGTGCGGCGGTTGATCTGGTCTCCGCCAGATACTAAAAACTCAGCGTTGAGCGAACGAGACAGCTCCAAGGTCTGATTCCAACCCCGGGTATCGTTATCAGCATCTCCACTTGCGCCAATTTGAGGGTCGCCAGCAAAGAGAAAGTTGAACGGCTTGTTTTTGCCTTCGCTCTCGGTATTGAACTCATGGGTATCAGACCATTTTGCATCGTTTCCAACCTGATAGACATAAGTCTTTCCCGGCTCAAGGTCATCTACCACTGCCTTATTGGACTGATAGCCAGCGCGTGTAGCAGAAGCTTGTACTGCTGGAACCGAGTGCACACCCTCAGTGGGGAAGGTTGTTTGCGCGCCTTGTGGCTTCTCGGCAATTTGAACAAACGAAGGCGCATTGGAAGTGCCTAACCAATTAAAACGACGCTGAGCCTCAGTGCCACCTACCGCAAGTTCAAGAGCCTGAATATCAGCCTCGCGCTTGCCTACATTCAGGGTCAAACGCTTAAGATCAAAGTAGATATCTGAGCTCTCAGCGCGTCCTTGGTGAAGCTCAACAGAGATCACATTGCCGCTGGCCTTGAGCGCCAAACGATCCACATCAGCAAAGGCAATCTGAGCTTCTTTAGGTTCAGAGGCATTCGATCCACCATAGCCCTCTACGTCAAAAGAGCCCTCAGCGTCATCTCCGCCAGCAATCCTTACACCATTGATATAGATCGTCGCAGCGTCATCATATACAAAGGCACCGCTCAAAGAACGAACAGCGGAAGGATCCTCTACCGAAAACGTTGTACGGAAATAGTAGACCGGAATGGCCTTACCATCAGCACCATTCACGTAGTGGTGCAACAAAACTGTTGGCGTATGACCGCCACCCAGATCGGCAAGAGCACCGCGCTTTGCACCAAAGCTTCCACGGCCAGTCTTCCACGCGCCGTCAGTCACCTCTGCAGAGGTTTTCCAGCCATCGGCAGGTGGCGTATTGTCGTCTCTGTACTGCCACTCAGTTGTTCCCGATACCACCACATCTGCATTGGCGGCTCGAGCATCTACCGCGCTTGGGCGCACAAAGCCAGCCCAAACAAAGGTAGCAATGAGTGCGAGGACGGAGGCTAGCATCAGTGCCCACGCCCTTCTCGATCGACGACACCCATCAAGCTTTTGCATGACGTGTTCCATATCCGTCCTCTCAAATTGTGAGTTTCCCTCTTAAGACACGTCCCGATCGATAAGGACGCGCTTGCCGCAAGCCATGATAAAAATGGCAAATCAGCTGAGAGATTGTTGGAGGTAAGCTCTTTGTATGGAGTCAATCAAGGGCGAGGTGAGGGCACAAAAACGGACGGGCGCTCAGATTGCAATCGGTGCAGAAGGGCGAACAACTTGAGGCACCCCTTGAGATGGAGCAAACAGCACATCCTCAAACGTCGTGTGCGGCAGCAGCGTGCGGACAATACGCACTGATTACCAACCGCCTTGCCTGATAAACTATGACGAGCAAACAATGGAAAGGACGCACCATGGCGCTTTCAGGAAAACAAATTCGGCATCTTAGAAGCCTTGCCCACCACCTCAATCCAGTCGTTTTGATTGGAAAGGCCGGAGTAACTTCAGGAACCACTCAACAAGCATCAGAAGGGCTCGAAGCGCATGAGCTCATTAAGTGCGGTGTGCAGGATGGATGCGACCAGACTGCGACAGAGGTCGCCCATGAACTTGCCGAGCTTGTGGGCGCTGAGGTTGTGCAGGTCATTGGACACCGCTTTTCGCTCTACCGTCCGAGCAAGAAAAAGGACATCGAGCATATCAAGCTGCCTCAATAGATTCACTCATCGCAGGTGCCCCTGCTCTTAGCCATGCAAAAAGCGCCCCATTAGAAGCCGTGGCTCCTTAATGGGGCGCTGGTGTGGCGATCTCAAACGAGAAAACTTACCCCGTATTTTGCAAGCCCGCAGAAACGCCGGTTACGGTTGCAAGGATGAGATCGAGGTATTCGGCCTTCGCCTCCTCAGAGAGGTCATCCTGGCGCACGCGAACCTCGCGCAGAGTTCGTACCTGCGTGAGCGAAAGGGCATCTACGTAGGGATTTCTGAGGCGCACGGCACGACCCAGAACACGCCGGTGCTCAAGCGGCCATTCATCTCCCACAATAGCCAAGGTCCAAGCGCGTGTGAGCTGCATCTCGCGATAGACCTTCTCGGTCAGATCCGGTCGGTCGCCCAAGGCCAGATACATCTTGGCAATGCGCAGGTCAGTCTTTGCGATCGACATCTCAATATTGTCAATAAAGGTGGTAAAGAGCGGCCACTCGCGATAGGCACGACGCAAAAGATCAAGGTCATCTAAGACCTCGCATGCGCTGCCCAAGCCATACCACGCCGCAAGGTTAATGCGAGCCTGGCTCCAACTAAAGACCCAAGGAATCGTGCGCAGGTCATCCAAGGACTTCGCACCCAGACCGCGCTTGGCAGGTCTGCTACCAATCGGCAAAAGACCGACCTCGGTCAAGGGTGTAACCGTGCTAAACCAAGGCGTAAAGTCTTCGGTATGCAAAAGATCGAGGAATGCCGCGTGAGAAGCATCGGACAGCGAGGCGGCCATCGAGCTATACGCCTGAGTCATCTCAGTGTTGATGCGCTCAACCGAAGGAGCGCTGGTCAGCAAGGTTGCTGCGGCAACGCTTTCGACATGGCGCTTTGCTAGCTCAATATTGCCATAGCGAGCAAAGATAACCTCACCTTGCTCAGTCAGCTTAAAGCAGCCATTCACCGATCCACGAGGCTGGGCGAGCACGGCACGGTTTGCCGGGCCACCACCTCTACCAACCGCACCACCGCGACCATGCATGAGTGTGAGATCGATGTGGTGGCGCTCAGCCCATGCAACAATACGCTCCTCAGCCGCGTGCAGGGCAAGGGTGGCCGTGGTAGGACCAGCATCTTTTGAGGAGTCAGAGTAGCCGAGCATGATCTCCATCTTGTTGCCCGTTTGCTCAAGACGCTTGGCAACAGCGGGCACCTTGAGCATATCTTCGAGGACATCAACGCAGCCCTCAAGATCTTCAAGCTGCTCAAAAAGGGGAACAACGTCGAGCTCAGGAACATCTTCGGCGTGAGCAAAGGCAAGACTTGCCAGCTCATACACATCGGCCACGTCTTGGGCGCTCTTAGTAAACGAGATGATATAGCGCCGAGCGGCCTTCGTGCCAAAACGACGTTGAATCATGCCGAGGGCGCGGAAGGTATCCAGCACCTCACGCGTCATAGGATTCAAGGCTCCCCGCTCGCCATTGCGACCGTGCTCTTTAATGTCTGCCAGCGCACGGGCGTGTACCACTGAGTGCTGACGGAACTCGGTCTCTACCATGTGGAAGCCAAAGGTCTCCACCTGCCAGATGATCGTTTGCACCGGGCCATAGGCCGCACGAACCGCACCAGCCTTGGCCAAGGAGCGCTGCACGACGCGAAGATCTGCCAAAAACTCGTCAGCATTGCGATACATCGTATCCGCCACACGGCGAACCGTAGCATTTAAGCGCTCAGCCATCACGAGCATAACTGCACGATGAAGCTCCGACGTAGAAATGAGCATGGCGCGAGACGTTAATACCTCGCTCATCTCTACCTGACGGCTCCAGAGTGCCACCAGCTCATCTGATGGCTTGGTGTAGCGAGCCTCAAGCGTGAGGTTTCGTCCCACACGACGGCATTTCTCTTCAAGCTTGGCAATCATATGAGCCGCATACACATGAGCAACCTGGCGGCTTACCCGCGCCGTTACATTGGGGTTGCCATCACGGTCAGTTCCAATCCAGCTCCCGAGCCTAAAAAATGCTGGACATACGGGAGGAACAGTTCCCGCACGATCGCCTAAGATCCAATCGTCAAAGCGGCGATACACCACCGGAATCGCATCAAACAGCGTGTGATCAAAGATGTCGATTACCGTATCTGCTTCCTCGACCGGCGTTGGCTTTTTGAGCTCAATGGGAGAGGTACGCACGAGCGCATCAATTTCTTGCAGGAGATGGCGCTCGTTTTCCATAAGCGATGTGCCGCCCAGCAAAGGCCGCTCCTCAAGCAGGCGAGCAATCCGGCGAATCTTGCCCTCAACTGCCTTGCGGCGTGCCTCGGTGGGGTGAGCCGTGAACACTGGATGGAACTCGAGCTTGCCCAAGAGCTCGAGCGCGCGCTCTTGGCCGACTTCCTTCACAAGTTGGTCAAAGGCAAGGGCGAGTTCATTGGTAGGATCGGGCGGCATCACGTCTCCGGCACCAATTTCAACTTCGCGCTCACGTGCCTTCAGCACGCTGACGCGGTAGTTTTCTTCAGAGAGATTGGCGAGGTGGAAAAATGACGTGAGGGCGCGAGTGAGCATCTGCGCATGATCCACATCAAGCGAATCGATCAGGGCAACAGCCTCACGAAAGGCGCGAACCTCTTCCCCATCTCCTGTTGGAATGCCTTCTGTATCCACAGCCTCAGCAACTGCCGCAGCGCCGGGGTTTCCCTCATTTGCAGTAACTACCTGAGCTAAGAGCTCATCAAACAGCTCTCGCACTTGAGAGTCGTACTCGTCGAGCACCTTGCGCTCCAGACGCAAAAAAAGCGCCAGATTATCGCGCAGACTCTCAGGGATATCGATCTCGGTGATCTCGGACAACGCGCTCCCCCTTTGATCGGTCTCAAAGCCGTTCCTATTATAGGGACGCGCGAGTGAGAGCGCTTTATTTAGCAAAAGTTTTTCGTTTGTTTTCATAAAATCGGCGAACGGAGGCTTGCGCGCGGCAGAAGAGCAATTCTTCGGCGAGCGGTTAGATTTCTAGCGCAAGCGGTGAGCAAAGGCAGCTCGCACAGAGAACGCCGGGCAAGCGGTGAGCGCGCTGAGGACACCGAGCGCACGGTGCAAGCTGAGCGGGCGCTGAGGGAGCCTCGCGAACGCCTGCTATACCTGAGCTAACAGATAGGCTGCAATTTCCTCGCGAGCTACCAGCTCTTCGGTTCGTGTCGTAAGATTTCGAACCTTCACCGATCCTGCAGCCAGCTCCTCCTCGCCAACAATCACCGCAAAGCGAACGCCCAGCTTATCTGCCTGCTTAAACTGACCCTTGAGCGAACGGCTCTGATAGTCTGCCTCCGTGCGAATGCCCGCACGACGAAGATCTAAACACACATCAAAGGCGTGGGTGCGCATATCAGCTCCAGTAGCAGCGACATAGACACCGAGCTCATCGGCAGGCGATACCATCGAAACACCCATGGCCTCAAGGGCAAGCAAAGCACGCTCAAAGCCAACGGCAAAGCCCACGCCCGGCGTCGGGCGTCCGCCTTCAATCTCAACAAGACCATCGTAGCGGCCACCGCCGCCAATCGAACCAACGCCTGCCCCGGGAACCTCAACCTCAAAGACCGTGCGGGTGTAATAATCCAGACCGCGCACCAGGCGAGGATCCTCAATATAGGCAATGCCTGCACGATCCAAATATGCCTTTACCTCGGCATAGTGGCTTGCACAATCCTCACACAGGCTTTCGGTAACAAGGGGCGCTGCCTGCATAACCTCGCGGCAGTGCTCATTTTTACAATCAAAGGCACGCAGCGGATTGATCTTTGCACGCACCAAGCACTCATCACACATCTCATCGGCATGATCGAAAATGAATGAGCGCACGCTTTCGCGATAGGCCGGACGGCACGCAGGATCGCCCATGCTATTGATCAGCAAGCGCAATTTTGAAAGATCAAAGCCCAGCTCACGATAGAAATCCATGAGCATAATGATGCACTCGGCATCAGCAGCAGGATCAGGCGCACCAATCCACTCAAGTCCAATCTGGTGGAACTGGCGAAGACGACCGCGCTGAGGTCGCTCACCGCGAAACATTGGCTCGGCATAATACACCTTAAGAGGAGCTGCTCCTTGAGGCACCAGGTTGTTTTCTACAACCGAGCGCACCACGCCAGCTGTGCCTTCTGGGCGCAAGGCCAGGCGCTGCTTGGGCTTGAGCGAGGCGTCTGAACCCTCAGCGAGCACACGCTCATAATTGGCTCCAGAAAAGACGCGAAACATTTCTTTGCGAACCACATCGGTTGACTCACCAATGCCATGGACAAACACATCAAGCTGCTCAATCGCGGGAGTCTCTACCTCATCAAAGCCATAGGGATGAAAGACGGCAGCTGCCGCCTCTTGCATGCGCGTCCACGCACGCATCTCATCTCCGATCAGATCCCGTGTACCTTCAGCTTTTTGTGCCCGCATGGCATACCTTTCTTCGTTATCGGCCGACCCACATTATACGTGTGGCATCGCTGCCGTCACCTTCAGCTGCATATACCCACGCTTTGTAACATGCTCAGGCGCCCCCGCGTGCATCCGCACACAGCTCGTCGCACATGGAAGCGGAAATGCAAAAGGCTAAGATGCACAGAGCAGCCCGCAGGTGAGCTGGAATGCGAAAACGGAGGCAGCAACTCCCGGCTTTTACGGTGTCTGCATCAATTCCAAGGCGAGTCGGAATGCGAAAAGCAGAAGCAGCGACTCCAACGCCGCCTATCTCGTACGATCAGCCAAGAATCCAAAGCGAGTCTCAGACAACACGATCGACAGAAAGATGAGCACAAATCCAAACACGAGCCTGCCCGTAAGCATTTCTCCTGCAAACAAAATAGCAAAGAGCACGCCCGAGGGAGACTCGAGCGAAAGTAAGAGCGACCCTGTTGACGCTGGCACATGAGCGAACGCAAGATTTTGAATTAAGAGCCCAATGCAGGTGCACACGACTGACAAAAAGACCAGGATGCCAATGGTATCTGGCGTCCAGACCTCAGGTTGAGGAGCCGGCTCAAACAAAAACGAGGTCACTAAAGCACCTACGCCTACCACCAAAAGCATCCAAAAGGTGAGCACATTCACATCAAGGTCGCGGCCAAAGCAGCTCATCACCGCCATCTGCAGGGCAAAAAAGCCAGCCCCTACCAAGGTCAGGGCGTCGCCAAGCCCAATGCTGAGATCGTCTAAGGCTACAAAGGCCACGCCACAAAGACAGAGCAGTGCCGCTCCCACATTCCACCTGCTCAGCCGCTCGCCACCCATCATATGGCTGATGAAGGGCACCAAGATGCAATAGGTTCCGGTCAAAAAAGCGCTCTTTCCACTGGTTGTTCCTACAAGACCAGCGGTTTGTAGGCCATAGGCAGCCCACATAATGAGTCCCATTCCGAGACCGACAACGAGATTGCGGGCATTAAAGTGAGCGCGAATACGGCGGTGTAAGAAGAGAAAGAGAAGACCTGCCGAGGGCAAAAATCTCGCTCCTACAATGAGGAACGGTGGGAAGAGATCGAGGGCACCCTTCATGATGAAAAACGAAAAACCCCAGATGAGCGCCATTGCCACGAGCAAGGATTTCCAGAACAGCGGCGAGCGAGCGCCTGCTCCGCGCAAAGTCCCAGCGCCGCGATCCCACGGAGCTACCGGAGCATCTGGCCCTAATAGCGCCTCGAGGCTATCGTTCGAATCTTTATCTAAATACGTGCTGCTTGGTGCGGTGTGTGTACGGTTCGCCTCAGTCATGCGGGGACAATGCCTCTCAAGATGGGAGGCGTGGTGTCCGCGCCGTGCCCTCTGCACGGCACCGCCTCGTGGACGAGCCTAGCGCCCGGACCCCCGGAACGCATTCGCACTGTACCACGCTGACCAGCAGGCTCTCAATTCACCGAACTAAAGCGCAAGGCAGAGCACACTTATACAGCAGGCTCGTAATCGGCAAGCAGCTCAACCAAGAGCTGATAGGCGTCGTCGGCGTGCTCAATTTCGTTCACACCACTTTTCTGCTCGCACGGGGCAAATTGGGCAGATCGGCCTTTCTAGCGAGAGTGGAAGACTTTGCGCTAGTGGTCGGCTTACATGGGGGTATTGGGTTGATTGGGCTGAAAATACGGTATAGGGGGTTGGTTTTAGTACATTTATTGTCCTCTATGCACAGATTTGACGCGAAGTGCGGGCAAAAATGCTCCTAACGACACCGAAACGTACGCCGGTTCCACTGCAAAAGTGCACTCTCGAATTTAAAAATCTGGAGGAGGCACTCATCGACACCAACCTGTACGCCAGCTCTGCTCCAAAAGCGCTATTCCAAATTGTGGAAAACTAACACGTGCCCTCGCGAAACATCAAAGCGTACGCCGGTCTCACTTCAAAATTTGGAAAAATCGACGCGTATGCTCTTGAGTAAAAGGGTTATGGGAGCAAAACCGCGACCCAGCGCGTGAATGCACTCATAAACAAAAACCGCGATTCGGCACGTACGCATGCCGAATCGCGGATACACATCCAAGCCGCTCAGAACAAGAAGTGACTAAATCTATGCGCGGCCGTTTGAACCCAGGTTCTCCATGCGGATCTTGACGATCTTGGTGATCTCATCCATACCTGCACGAGCCGGCTTCTTCGGATCAAAATTGCCAGGATTTTCTGCCATATATGCCATATAGCCCTTGGTATACGCCTGACGAAGCTCAGTTGCGTAGTTAACCTTGCAAATACCGTTGGAAATTGCCTGAGCTACCTGCTCATCGGGAACACCAGAGGTGCCATGCAACACGAGAGGCACATCGGTCTTGGCGGCAATAGCAGAAACCACATCAAGCGCAATATGAGGCGTTCCATGATACACGCCATGAGCAGTGCCTACGCCAATTGCCAAGCTCGTGCAGCCTGTGCGCTCTACAAACTCAGCCGCCTCATCAGGATCGGTATAAGGATTTTCTCCCTCAACAGCCGGGCCGTCGTCCTCTTTACCGCCTACCTTGCCAAGCTCTGCCTCAACGGGAATGCCCAGAGCCTTGCCCACGCGAGCAACCGGAGCCGTAACCTCAATATTCTCCTCATATGGAACATGACTACCGTCAATCATGACCGAGGTGTAGCCTACCTTCATAGCCTGCATGCAGCGATCAAAGCCATCCCCGTGGTCGAGATGCAAAGCCACTGGTACATCGGTGCGCGCAGCAGCGGCAGAAACCATGCCATAGAAGTAATCAAGACCGGCGGATTTTACCGTACCAGGCGTGGTCTGCATAATCACCGGAGAGCGCAGCTCCTCAGCAGCAGCTAAGATAGCCATCACGAACTCAAGGTTCTCCACATTGAAGGCACCCACACCATAGTGATTTTTTTGTGCGTCGAGCAGCATCTCTTTCGTAGTTACCAGCATGATCGCTCCCTTCCGCTCAGCACAAGGTCAGCTGAGCGCACACCGCCGTCTTCCTTTCCGGCGCATCTTGAGACTATTGTAGGTGAGGCACATTCCAAGATCTGGGAATTTTAGGCTCTAGAACGTGCATATTCTCCTCAATACGCAAGAAAAAGAAAGTCGATTGCTCTCAAGAATTAAAGCACACGTTATTTCTGCAGGTAGATATGAAGCGGTTGTGGCATTTTCCTGTGCTGCATAGCAAAAAGAAAATAGATTAGCTTCTTTAAAAGAAAGCATAAGAAAATAGATACAAGATGCGTCGCAAGACGTTATAGCAAAATCGCAGTGTGGATTACCCCGACGCGCAGGAATTATGCATGAGCACAAAGGTCAAGCGCAAGCTAAGCCGGTGGACGAGCAGGAAGGCGAAGCGCGGGATGAGTCAGAGATGAAACGCGAGCTGAGCAGGCGGAGGTGCGTAACGGACGTAAGTATAAAGACGCTATGCGCAACACACTGGGCATCTCTAATAGCAGTCACAAGGAGCCGCCATGAGAAAAAAGCAGGCCGAACCCAACAAGCCAAGCACAAGCACCAGATCTCGAAGTGGCGCTCGAAGCTTTGCAGAAGAGCGTCAGTCGGCCATTGTTGAGATGCTTGAGCGCAATACCTCTATTCAAGTGAACGATATTGCTCAGGCTTTTGGTGTCTCGGCAGTTACCGCTCGAGCCGACCTTGATGCCTTAGCTGCAGATGGCAAGCTACGACGCACCCATGGTGGGGCAGTTTCGCTCCACAAGACCCTGACGGTCTCGGTACAAGATAAGCGTGTGAATCTCAACGCTCAGGAGAAACGTCGTGTTGGCCTCGCCGCTCAAGCGCTCGTAGAAGATGCTTCAACCATCATGGTTGATTCAGGAACAACAGCTCTGGAGTTTGTGCGCGCACTGGGCAAGCGATCAGGGATCACAATCATTACTGCAGATCTCACCATCGCAAATTTTGTAGATGCGAGCCTGCCTGATATTAATTGCGTACTTCTAGGTGGAACACTTCGCAAAGGGCACCGCTATACCTACGGTCCTTTAACGGTGCGATCCCTCGATGTCCTCCATGCCGACCTTGCCATCATATGCCCAGGTTCGTTTGTTCCCTCTCGAGGACTTATGACGGACTATCCGCAAATGGCAGACGTGAAAGCTGCCATGATTGCAGCCGCAGATACAAGCTGTGCCCTCATGGATGCAAGCAAAGTCGGAGCAGGTGGCCTGATACGATTTGCTGGTTTGGAAGATCTGGATGCTATCGTGGTTGACCGCGATCCAGCAGGTATTGTTGGAGGGATGGCAGAATCGTTGGGTGAGCAAGCTCCTCAGCTCATCATCGCGCCCTAAGTTGAGTGAGCGCAAGGCAGCAGCGTCGAAGCCCATCATTGAGCCCTCACCACGACGGGTCACGCAAGCGCAAGGCAGCAGCGTCGAAGCTCTCAAAGCGCGAACCGCCGAATACGGCAGCGGACACGTCTCAAGGTTTGAGCCGAACCACCGCGCACGACACAAACAAGGCAGCGGGCTCGAGGCCGCAGCGTCGAAGTCCTCAAAACCATAACCGTCAAACACGGAAGCAGCCACGTCTCGAGGCTTGAACCGAACCGCCGCACACGACACGAACAAGACAGCGAGCGCGAGGCCGCAGCCACGGGACTCTCAAAGCGCGAATCGAACCGTCACGCAAGGCAGCAAGCGCAAGGCCGCAGCCCAAAACCCCAAACCAAACCGCCCACGCAAAAAAGCGGCTACGTCCTCAGCCCTTAGAGTTCGAGCAGCTCAGCTACCCCGTCCATAATGCCCGGGGCGTCGGCACGCGCATACAAATCCTGATCAATCACCGAGACAGGAACGGTAGAGACCTCTTCTACGCTTCCCTTTGCAAAACCGATCTGTGGGCTCAAAAGCACGAGATCAGCCTCAGAAATCTTCGACACAGCGTCGCTCATGGGATGAGCCTCAATCTCAATTCCAAGATTGCGCTCGGTAGCAACATGCTGCATTTTAGAAACAAGCAGGCTAGTTGAAACGCCTGCCGTGCAGCAGACAAGAACCTTCTTCATTCATCGTTCCTTCCGTGAGCTCAAACGCAGATGCGAACAAAAGATACTGCAACCTCATACACGCACAGCAAAAAACCAATAGCAAGCAGCAGCGCCGCCGAGCGGGGCGGAGATGTGAAAGGGTTCATCTCCGTCCTGCACGACGGCGCCGCCACGAGGTATGTCTTACTTCTTGCGGATATACTTCAGGCAGTCAAGGGTTACGGCGATCAGGATGATGATGCCGGAGAAGACGAACTGAAGGTTCGTATCAATACCCAAAATCGTTAAGGAGTAGGTCAGTGCGGTAAAGATCAATACACCTACGGTAACGCCGGAGATCTTACCAATACCACCGGTAAACGAGATACCACCAACCACGCACGCAGCAATGGCGTCCATCTCCCAGCCCTGACCATAGGCAGCAGAGCCAGAACCAACCATGCGGATGCACTCAAGCCATGAGCCAAAGCCGTACAGGATGCCGGCCAGCAGGAAGGCACCGATAGAAATTGCAAAGACGTTAATACCAGATACTGAAGCTGCCTCGGGGTTTCCACCAACGGCATACATGTTCTTACCAAAGGTGGTCTTGTTCCAAATGAACCAAACAATGGCAATGGCAGCAATTGCCCAGAGGATGATCGTCGGGAAGCCGTTGATCTTCGGGGTCACCATATTGGGGATCTGCGGATCAATAGCGCCAAAGGAAACGCCCTTAGTGGCATAGGTTACCAAGCCAAAGATGATGAGCATATTGGCCATCGTTGAGATAAACCAGTGCATCTTAAACTTTGCGGTAAAGAATCCTGCAATTGCAGAGAACAAGGTGCAGAGCGCCACGCAAACAACCAGAGCAAGCAGGATACGTCCCACAACCGGCATGGTTGAGAAGTCAAAAGCAATGCCAAAAACCGTACCCGTATTGGGTCCTTGGTGCATGATGATCGTAGAGGCCACCATACTCATACCAACCATACGGCCAATTGAGAGGTCGGTACCGGTCTGCAAAATGAGGCCAGCTACGCCAAGCGCCAAGAACATACGCGGCGAGGACTGCTGCAAGATGTTCAGAATGTTTTGCACCGTGAGCAGCTGGGTGCCCTTAATGGCAGGTGTAATACCGCAAAGCACGGCGAAGACGAGCAGAATTGCGAGATACAGACCATTGTTGAGCAAGAAGTCACGCGCGCTAAAGGTATAGCGATAGGTCTCCCAGCGCTGTGCCAGCTTTTCCTGGAAGGTAAAGCGCGACATGCGCAGCATATCCAGCAGGTGGTAGCGATACATGAAAGCCTCATGCTCGCGATCCTTAATGCGCTGCATGTCCTGCTGATAGGTAACCTTGGCGTCAAACTGCTTGTTCTTATAAACGTACTTCTCTTCCTTTACCTCTTGGGAGTCGGAAAGAGAGGCAAGTTCTTTTTTGTGGTCGCGCTCAAGCTCAGCCAAACGTGCCTGATAGTCCTTCTTTGCAACCTCGCGCTCGGCCTCGCAGCTCTGCTTGACCGGAGTCAGATACTCTTTCTCAAAGTGCTCATTTAAATACGCCTCAGCCTCGGCAATGAGCTTTGAGATAGCATCGGCGTGAGATGCCTCAACCTGCTTTGCAGCATCCAAGTCTTTTTGGAATTTTGCAATCTCGCGATCGCGCTCTTCGCGCGTGAGGATCCGGTCGTTCTTGGTTGCGTCGATGCTCGACTGCAGCTCCAACACCTTCGTGGTGCCATCTGCGCGCAGCTCATCAACCTTGCGCTGAATCTCGCTCACATGAGCGTCAATCGGCTGCAGAAGAGCTGTCTCCTGCTCAACCGAGAGTACCGTGCGTGACTGTGCCATAGTTTCATCCCCTCGCTTACAGGTATTTCGCGCTTAGACGCAGGAGCTCTTCCTGGTCGGTTTTCTTTGTCTCTACAATGCCCGAAAGCCTGCCGTTGGACATAACACCAATACGGTTGGTAATTCCCAAAATCTCAGGCATCTCCGAGGAAACAACGATGATCGTTGTTCCCTGCTTAGCCATTTCAATGATCAGCTCGTAGATCTCGTATTTTGCTCCCACGTCAATGCCGCGCGTGGGCTCATCCATCAAGAAGATCTGCGGATAGCGCTCAAGCCACTTACCAAAAATAACCTTTTGCTGATTACCACCAGACAAGCTTGAGATCAGATCATCTGGACCCATGCACTTGGTTCTCATGGTTTTAATCTCACGAGCCGTTGCCCGAACCATCTTGCTCTGAGACAGGGCAATGCCGTTCTTATACTGATCAAGATTGGCAATCGTGGTGTTAAAGGTCAGATCTCCTTTGAGGAACAGGCCATTTGCCTTGCGCTCCTCGGTAATCAGGGCAAAGCCATGATCCATAGCATCTTTTGCCGAGCTAAAGTTCATCAGACGATCGCGGAAGTACACACGACCTGCCGCTCGGGTACGGATACCAAAGATCGTTTCAAGCAGCTCCGTACGGCCAGCACCAACCAGGCCATACAAGCCAAAGATCTCACCACGGCCAACCTCAAAACTGATGTCTTGCAAGTGTGGCTCAAACTTGGTGGAGAGGTGACGGATAGACAAAATCGGCTCTCCCGGCACATTGTCTACCGGCGGGAAACGTTGAGCAAGTGAACGGCCAACCATAGCGGAGATGAGCTCGTTCATATTCGTCTCACTCGTGCGCTTGGTCATAACAAGGTTGCCGTCGCGCAGAACTGAGACCTCGTCGCAAATCTCAAAGATCTCATCCATCTTGTGCGAAATATAAATGAGTGAGATGCCCTGATCGCGCAGCATGCGCATCATTTGGAAGAGCTTCTCTACTTCTTGAGCCATGAGCGAAGAAGTTGGCTCGTCGAGCACGATCACCTTTGCGTTATACGAAATAGCCTTTGCAATCTCGCACATCTGGCGCTGAGAAACCGACATCGTGCGCATGGGCTGGGTTAGATCAACCGTCATGCCGAGGCGGCGGAAAAGCTCATTAGCCTCTTTGCGCATACGTGGCTCGTCTACGATACCCATCGAGTTGACCGGATAGCGGCCAAGGAAAAGATTATCTACGACGTTGCGCTCCAGGCACTGGTTCAGCTCCTGGTGCACCATGGCAATACCGTTCTCAAGGGCGTCTTTAGGGCCAGAGAAACTAATCTCTTTGCCCTCAAGCATGATGGTGCCCTCGTCCTTTTGATAGCTGCCAAAGAGGCATTTCATCATGGTGGACTTTCCAGCACCGTTCTCACCCATGAGGCCCATCACGCTGCCGCGGCGCACGTCGAGATCGATATGGTCGAGCACGCGGTTGCGTCCGAAGGTCTTACTCATCCCCTGGATGGAAAGAACGATGTCCTCGTGCGTTTCAGTCATGTGTTCACCCCTCGTGTTCTCCGCATCCCACACAGGCAGCGCCCGGGCGGGTCTCATATAACAGATGCAAAAGGGGGAGAAAGAACCTTCCTCCCCCTCTGCTCCTCAGACTCGGATACTCAGCCGATTGAGCATTCAGGCGAATTAGCCCAGCAGCGCGGTGTAGGAAGCGCCGTTGTCGGTCTTCACCATGTTGATGGCAAAGGCATCATACTCGCTCGGGTTGCCCAAACGGTTGGTAAGCGTTGCCTCGCTCTGGCCGTCACCAGCAACAAAGTCAACATCGAGGTTCAAAACCTCCATGTACTTCTTCAGCAGTGGCTGATAGGTGGAGGACAGGAAGTTGTCGCCAGAGTTGTAGATGGAGAGCCAGACCTTCTTCTTGGGGGACTTGCTCTCATCAAGCTGCGACTGGGCAGTCTTGTACAGCATGGTGGGATCCATGAAGTCCTTGTAGTTATCAGGCGTAACGGCCAGGTTCATGGCGTAGAAGGAACGATCGGTATCGCTGTACTTGAAGTCCTCAGCGGCGATCATGTTACCAGCCTCATCCTCCTTACCAACACCGGTCTGGATGTCTACGCCGTCCATGGCGTTGCGGAGCAAACGAAGGGTGAGGTAGGCCTGAACACCAGGGTTCTGGGAGACGGTGCCTGCATAGCCCTCGGCAATGGCGGCTACAGCGTCAGAGTTGGCGTCATAACCAAAGGTCGGAACCTTGTGCTCCTTGGACCAGGCGTTAAACATGGCCATGCCCATGCCGTCGTTGTTAGAAACGATGATGTCAATCTGATCACCAAAGGCGGAAGCCCAGGTACCAATGGCGTTACCAGCCGTGGGGGCATCCCAAGTGGATCCAGCGGTGGTCTTCATCTCCTGGCTGGCAAGCTCGCGAACGATAAACTTCTTGCCATCAACCTCAATCTCGCCGTCCTTCACAACGGTGGAAGAACCATCCGTGTTGGTACCAGCGGCGTCAGACACGACGTTGCCATCCTTCTCAACGGCCGTGCCAAGCGCCTTGCGGCAACCACGGGTACGAGCGATGGAGTCGTTGTGTCCCACGTCACCGATGGCGAGAACGTAGCCAATGATGCCGTCACCGTTGCGGTCGATCTTGTCGGCGTTCTTCTTGATGTAGTCAACCACCATCTGACCCTCAAGCTCGCCACCCTGGTTGGCGTCAAAGCCAACATAGTAGGTGTCCTTATTCCACTGCAGGGTCGTCATATCGAGCTCACCGGTGGAGCTGTTGGACGGCTGACGGTTATAGAACACGACCGGCTTGGCCGCGTTGCCGCCGGCGGCTGCAGGAGCGCTACCAGCAGGAGCCTTGCCCTGCCCGCCGCAGCCCGTAAGGACTCCGGCGCCCAGGACGCTCATCGCGCCCAGACCGCACACCTGCAAGAATTGACGACGTGACATGCCCATGAGAACAGCCCCTTTCATGCGGCGCATTTGCGCCCCTCATTAATACGAACGGTGCGGGCGCACCGTAGCAGATTTCCGAGGAGAGGCGGGTGCTCCCACCCCGGGCTTCTGCAATGCTAACGTTAACATCCTGACCGCGAATGCGCTCAGTGTAACTCTAAGCGCTCGCCAAACGGTCAAGATTTGGGTGTAGACGGTAGATGAGTCCGATTGCGTATCATCAACCTTCACACCCATGTGTAAGAGTTATCTGCGATCTGCCACAGAAGACCGCTCAACCAATACACCAGGGATCCGCACAGCCTCGGGAGTTACGCCCGGATCCTGCACGGCATGCTCAAATACTTGACGACCACGCTCCCGCAAATCAAAGCGCACCGAGGTGAGTTCAACATGAGGAACCATGGCCTCAAGCGAGTCATCAATACCAACCACGCTCACGTCTTCTGGAACACGGCGACCTTGCTCGCGAAGGGCATCAATAACGCCAGCAGCCATCTGATCGTTTGCCACATAGACGGCAGTCATTGCCCGATCTTTTGCCAAACGCTGGCCAATCTCGTATCCCGAATGCGGGGTCCAGTCTCCGTGGAGAGGTTCTTGAGCCGCAATGCCACGTCCAGCAAGAGCATCTCTCCAGCCAGCCTCACGAAACTCACTATCAATTGAGTAGGTAGGGCCGCCCACGAAGCGGATCTGTTCATGCCCGTGGGCAAAGAGATGATTCATCACCAAGGCCGAGCATCCATAGTGATCAGAATCAACGGTTGTGCAAAGCGGGTGAGCATACATCGTAACAATGACCGTGCTCATACCCGGCTGAGGTGTAAAACTTGGAAAATCAGGTGCCATACGGCTCATGCCAATAATCATGCCGTCTACCGGAAGCTCAGCCATACGCCGTGAAGCTTCTGCCAGGGCAAAAGCCTCGTCTTCACACATCTCAATCATGGTAACGGCATGCCCACACTCACGCGCGGCGGCCAAAATGCCATCGAGCATGGTGAGGTTACCAATCTTTGTAATGTCGTAAACGCACAGACCAACAGCGCGATAGCTTCCGCCGCGCAGTGACCTACCGGCATAGTTTGGCCTAAAACCAAGCTCGTGCATGACTGCCAGCACTCGATCACGGGTTTTTTCGCTCACATTGGGCACGCCATTTGCCACGCGGGACACCGTTTGCTGAGAGACTCCCGCTGCAACTGCGACATCAGACATTGATACCGCGCGCCCCTTGTATACACCCTTGCGCTCCGGTTTTGCGGAGAGCGCGTGGCGGATGCGCTTCTCCATGACGACCCCTTTCCGCGCATCGTCCATCCTCTTTCGACCATAGTAGCGAATGACCGCTTACGGGGGTTTTGCTACCAGTCACAGGAAAGAGAATTAACAAATGACAGCCTTCATTGAGTACGTTAACATTCTAAGCGTACTCATGCAAGGGAAATCTCGTATCTGGTTGCTCTGCTGATTGCTCGTTGCGCGGGTCATGCCCGGGTCAGACTAGGTTTCTGAAGCGGGCAGCAAGGCTGTGGGAGCAGCTGGAAATGTATACGGAAACGAGTGGCTTAAAACTTCGTTGAAAGGAACTCTATGATCCTGAAAACGCCATTTGGCCAAATGCCCGATGGACGCCCTGTTTCGCGCTATGAACTGAGTGTGGGCTCTGCTCGGGTTTCGGTCATGGACTTTGGTGCTGCGATTCTGAGCGCCGAGGTGCCAGATCGTACCGGCAACCTCACTGATGTCGTGCTCGGTTTTGATTCACTTGAGGGCTATTTTGATAACCCGGCCTGCCATGGTTCGGTCATAGGCCCTTCTGCCAATCGCACGGATCGCGCTGAGGTACCACTTGGTGGTACGGTGTATCATCTGCCAGCCAACGACGGGCCAGATCAGCAAAATAACCTGCATACCGATCTCAAGCTCGGCCTGCATAAACGCCTCTGGGATGCTGAGCTTGATGAAGCCAACAATGCTATACAGTTTTCCTGCTGCCTAGACGATGGTGAGCTGGGACTTCCCGGAGCAAGGCGCTTCTTTGCCATCTATACGCTGCGCACCTGCAAAGCATCGGCCACCGAAATAGCTGCCTGCAAGTCCGACGGAGCGACCACTGAAGGAGCAGCCTGCGAGCTCGATGGAACGACCGTTAAGCCCGACGGAGCAGCCACCGAAGAAGCGACCTGCGAGCCCAACGGGACGGCCAATAAGCTCGACGGAGCAGCCTTCGCGTGCAAAACTCCGGCTGAATATACTGAGGGCGCTGAGCTCGTCTTGACCCTTAGGTGTGAAACTGATCATGACACCTATGTAAATATGACCAATCACACCTACTTCAACCTGCAAGGAGCAGGTTCGGGATCTGCCCTTGGTGCCCTCGTAACGCTTCGGGCCTCTCACTTTTTGCCCATTCGCGAAGACAGCGTTTCTGCTGGAGAGATCAGGCCAGTGGCACACACACCATTTGACTTCACCAGCCCAAAGCGCCTCGATGCAGATATTGCTGCTGATGATATTCAGCTCGCTCGTGCCCGTGGCTATGATCACTGCTTTGTAATCGATGGCTACGAGCCTGGGACTGGCGCACGTCCTGCTCTTTGCGCCCACGACCCCGCGAGCGGCCGTGTGCTTGAAATCCTCATTACCCAACCTGGAGCTCATCTCTACACCGGAAACTGGCTCAACGACCATAATGCAAAACGAGGCGCCTCCTTTGAGCCGGGAGCCGGCTTTGCCTTTGAGCCTGAGTTTTTCCCGGATAACGTCCACCACGCAGACTGGGAGCATCCCGTATGTACACCCGACACTCCCTGGTCTCAAACCATTGTGTACCGCTTCTCTACCGTTGATCCCGCGTAGTTTTCCAAAAAAAGCTACGCATTCATGTATCTACACCATGCCTCGCAAGGCGGCGAGGCCAAGAGGAAGGATTCGCCCATGTCAGAGACCATCCACGATGCAGCAATCTCCCGGGCTCGCGCCTATTTTGTGCAAGAGTTCGGTGAGCCCGCGCCCGACGCTCGCCTGCTCTATGTTCATGCGCCGGGTCGCTCTGAGATCTCAGGCAACCACACCGACCATGAAGGCGGTCGCGTTATTGCTGGAGCCTTAGATGTGGCAGTGGAAGGCATTGCGGTTGCCAATGGTACGAATACGATTCGTATTGCTGACGAAGGCTTCCCTCCGTTTGAGATCACCTTGGATGACCTCTCCGTTCAGACCGAGGAGCGCGAAGGCTCCGCTTCGCTCCTGCGTGGTATGGCAGCACAGCTTGCCGATACGGGCAGAGAACCGACTGGCTTTGACTTTGCCTTTATTTGCACGGTTCCCTCAGGTGGCGGCCTTTCAAGCTCCGCTGCTGTAGAGGCTGCCTATGGGCGTGCCATGGAAGCGCTCTGGGAGGGTCGCGAGATCTCCCCCATTGAGCTCGCCAAGATGAGCCAGTTTGCCGAGAACGAGTACTTTGGAAAGCCCTGCGGCCTTATGGATCAAGCTGCTGTATGCTTGGGCGGCCTTGCGTATATGGACTTTGAGGAGGCCACGCAGCCAGCATGCGCCAAACTCGACTTTGACTTTGATAAGGCAGGATATGGCCTCGTTTTGGTAAAGGTTGGAAGCGACCATGCCGATCTTACTGACGAGTACGCTGCCATTCCGCAGGAGATGCAGGCTGTAGCTGCAGAGTTTGGCAAGAAGCGTCTTTGCGAAGTAGACCCTCACGACTTTGATGCTCGCGTAGCCGAACTTCGCCAAAAGCTCGGTGACCGCGCAGTGCTTCGCGCCATCCATTACTTCTATGAAGTGGGCTTGGTAGACAAGCGCTGGGATGCCCTGCAGGCGGGTGATATTGATCGCTTCCTCGCACTCACCCGTGAGTCTGGTGCCAGCTCAGCCATGTTCTTGCAAAACGTAACAGTTGCAGGCTCCGATGTTCGCTCACAGCACACCATGGTTGCCCTCGGCTTGGCTGAGCGGATCTTAGCCGGACGCGGTGCTACACGCATTCACGGCGGTGGCTTTGGCGGCTCCATCCAGTGCTTTGTTCCAACTGAGCTGGTAGATGAGTTTATCCAGCGCATGAATGCCTGGCTGGGCGAGGGCTTTGCTCGACACTACGCCATTGCTCAGGAGGGGGCGTTTGCTCAATGGCTGTAAGCGCAGAATCTGAGGCACATGAGGTGTGCGAGGTGTGCGGAACAGCCTGCGAGCGTGAGGCACACATGAGCCTTCGAGACGCAATTGAGAGCTTAGTTGATTACGCCTGCGGATCTGGCATGCTCGAGCAGGCAGATCGGCGCTGGGCATACAATGCCGTTCTTTCTGCTATCGGAGCAGAAGGACCAGGCCCTCTTGAGGCATGGGAGCTTCAAGCGGCAAAGCCTCCGCAAGACTTCGACCTTGCTTCTACCCTTGCCCTCCTTGCCAATCAGGCCTCTACCCATGGGCGTTTTGAAGATACCGCCTCAGGGCATGACCGCGCTGCCATGGAAGTTATGGGGTCGCTCATGCCGCGTCCTTCAGAGATTGCGCGAAAGTTCTCTGAGCTGCAAAAAACCGCAGGCCCAGAAGCTGCAACAACCTGGTTTTACCAGCTTTGCGGAGATGCCGACTATGTGCGGCGCTCCGCCATTGCACGCAATATTGAGTGGACAACACAAACCCGCTGGGGAGATTTAGAAATCACCATCAACCTCTCTAAGCCAGAGAAGGATCCCCGCGATATTGCTGCTGCAGGCGCTGCCAAAAAATCGAACACCGGATCAGATGAGGTCTACCCGGCTTGCCAGCTCTGTATGGGAAATGAGGGCTATGCGGGTCGCGCAGCGGTCTCTCATGCAGGAGCACATCCTGCCCGCCAAAACCTGCGCATCGTTCCTGTTGAGCTGGGTGGCGAGGCCTGGGGTCTGCAATATAGCCCCTATGCCTACTTTAGCGAGCACTGCATAGCCATGAGTCCCGAGCATCGACCCATGCATGTTGATCGTGAAAACATGGAGCGTCTGCTCGATTTCATAGACGCCTTCCCTCACTATTTTGTTGGCTCAAATGCCGATTTGCCCATTGTCGGTGGATCCATTCTCTCTCACGACCACTTCCAAGGCGGTCGCCACGTCTTCCCTATGATGCGCGCTGAAGTAACAGATACCTTCTCGATTCCTGGCTTTTCAGGCGTTGAGGGCGAAGTGCTCAACTGGCCAATGACGGTTTTGAGGCTTCGCTCCTCTGATCGGGCCGTGCTCTTGGACGCAGCCGATCATGTGCTTGTGCGCTGGCGTGCGTGGGATGATGCCGAAGCAGGCGTGGTTTCTCATGATGCAGATGGCACACGGCATAACACCATTACGCCCGTTGCCACAAAGAGCGGGTCTGACTACGTGCTCTACCTTGCCTTGCGCTGCAATATCACGACCGATGAGCACCCACTCGGAGTCTTTCATCCGCATGCGGAGTATCACCATATTAAGAAGGAAAACATTGGCTTAATTGAGGTCATGGGGCTTGCCATTCTGCCACCGCGCTTGGTAGATGAGCTTGATGCGGTGAAACGCCATCTGATTGCTGCTCAAGGGGCAACTCAGGATCAGCCCATGGAGCTTGATGCGCTGGAACAAGCGCTTCGCTCAGATGCCCTCTCCGCTCCGCATGCTCGCTGGGCTCTTGAGGTAGCAAAACGCCATCCCAGCTTAGGTGTGGATGCCGAGACAATCCTTCATGATGAGGTTGGCTTTGTGTTTGGCCAGGTGTTGGAAGATGCTGGTGTCTTTAAGTGGGATGAAGTAGGACGCGCAGCGCTCGCTCACTTCTTAGAGGCTCTCTAGCACTGGCGCGGCTGCTACGCTCCGGAACGACCGGAGCGTAGCAGCCGGAGCGTAGCAACCAAGGCGCAGCAGCCGGAACGATCGTGCTCAGCAACCGGAGTACAACAACCAAGGCGCACCGCACGCAGCGTGTATCACGCAATGCAAAACCCGGGTATGAGCAAGAACTCATATCCGGGTTTCGTGTTCGCGCTCACTGCACGTACGAAGCGCTCACAGCTACCATAGCGCCATCACACGCACTAGGCTGTGTAAACGCAGGCTCCACCAAGATAGGTCTCATGCAGCTCAGCATCTTTGGAAAGCACGACGAAGTCTGCCGGGTGGCCTACGCGGATCGATCCGCATACATCAGCAATGCCCGCAGACTCAGCCGCTGCCTGCGTGGCCATATAGATGGCCTCGGGCTTACTTGCCACGCCCCACGCAACAATGTTTTGCACTGCCTCGTGCATCCGCAAAATCGAGCCAGCCAGCGAGCCACCATCCTTTAAGCGAGCAGTGCCGCCACCAACAATAACGGGCAGCTCACCCAGGTGATAATCACCATCAGGCATGCCACCTGCACGCATGCAATCTGTAATAAGCGTCACATGGTCATACCCTTTTGCATCGATCACAAGTTTTGCAGCAAGTGGGTTGACGTGATGCCCATCGCAGATGATCTCTGCAAATGCCTCTTTACTGGTGAGTGCAGCCCCAACCATGCCGGGCTCACGGTGGTGCAAAGGACTCATACCGTTATAGGTGTGCACAAAAACTGAGGCTCCCGCCGCAATGCAGCGATACGCATCCATGATTGTGGCATCTGAGTGACCAAGTGCCACGACCACGCCTTGAGCCGTTGCCGCAGCGGTAAAGGCCGGACTCTCCTCATATTCTGGAGCAATGGCGATCTTTTTTACGAGTCCTTTCGCAGCTTGTTGCCAACGCTCAAGCTTCTCTAAGGAAGGTGGGCACAGATAGGCAGGATTTTGAGCGCCTTTGTGCTTCTCGGTAAAAAACGGCCCTTCCAAAAAGATGCCCTGGATACGAGCACCTGGAGCCGAGGCACCGCCGTTCTCATCCGACGCATTGCCGTCCTGCTCAGCTGCCAGTGCAACGGCGTGGCAGGCATCCTCAAGCTGCTCGGTTGTGGCAGTCAGTGTTGTTGCAAGCCAGGAGGTCACACCATTTTCTAAAAGACCGCGAGCAATGGCGCGCACCGCTGCTGGATCGCAGTCCATAACATCGTGATCGTGAAAACCATGGATATGCGTATCCACAAAACCGGGGGCAATTTCCATACCGGTTTTATCCACAATCTCACAGTCGGGCTTCTCGGTTAGATGCGCTCCAAACACGCCATTTTCCACCATCAGATAGCCGCCCTGCACAGGGCCGGTTGGTAGATAGAAGGTATCTGCCGCAATTGCATAGGTGCTCATAGCTTCGTTCCTTTCTTAAAACCTGCCAGTGCTGCTTCGGGGCATGCCCTTTGTATCCTGCATGTGGATGCTCAAACAAGTACTCTTGTGAGGCATGCCTCTTGCTTGTGCTTTGTGAATACTGTCTATAACCGCTGCGTCCTGCACGCTCAATGGCTACGCTTTGCAAAAATCCCCGAATCGTCCTCCCAAACGGTGTGCCCAGTGCCTATATAACAAAACCCGCCCCGTCCAATGAACGAGGGCGGGTCTCATACGTGAGGTTATACCCGAGTTTTACGCGGTAAACGGATGAATCGTAACGCCTTTTACCACACGGTTGACCGTACCGCTGGGGCTTGGCGTGTCTGGCGTATTGCCCACGCGGATCGAGTTCAAAAGCGATACCGTCTGCCCCACCATAATGAAGGGAAGCATCAAATACGCTGCAGGTAAGGCCTCAAAGCCCGTGAAGGTGAAAGCCTCGCCCGAGAAAAGCTCTCCAGCATCTTGTTGGATAGCAATGATCTTGCGGCAAATACCATCAGCCTTGATCTCGTTCAAGATATCCAAATCGTACTGGCGCGTATACGGATCGTTGCTCACAAATACAAAGACCAGCGTCTTATCGTCTACGAACGACTTAGGCCCGTGGCGATACCCCATCGACGTGTCATACGAGGTAGCAACAAGACCATGAGCAAGCTCAAGGATCTTGAGCTGGGCCTCTTGCGCCAAGCCGCCAAAGGAGCCAGATCCCAAATACGTCACGCGATCAAAGTCGGTGAGCAAGAACTGCATAACCTCGCCCTCACGAGCAATAACGTTCTCGCCCATCTTGGCAGCGCACTCAACCCAGGCGCGCTTCTGTTCATCATCAGCTGCATCAAAAATCAGGGTGGTCATGAGCGACATGCAGCTAAAGGATCCGGTCATGGCAAAGCCACCGTCGTTTGCACGAGGAATGAGAATCGTATGAGCGTGCGAATCTCCCTCGCTCTCACGGGCGAGCTTGCCCTCCGGAGCGCAGGTGATGTTCAAAAAGCGGGCGTTCTTTACATAGCTCCGCACAACCTCGACGGCAGCCAGGCTCTCGGGGCTGTTGCCCGAGCGAGCAAACGAAACCAAAAGCGTCGGGTCATCGGGGTTCAAGAAACCCTGAGGAGCAGAAACAAGGTCGGTTGTAGCAACGGCCTTAAATTCATAGCGCGAGGTATCGCCGAAGCGGTTCAAATACGGAGCGACCGTATCGCCTACATAATCAGAAGTGCCAGCACCTGCAAAGATAACGACCAAACGACGGCTCTCGTCCATTGAGGCAGCCTCAGCTAAAAAGGTATCAAGAGCCTCTTTGTGGTCTGCATAAATGGAGAGCGCATCACGCCAGAGCTCAGGCTGTTGCATAATCTCAGCCGTGGTAATGTCGGCACCTAAACTCTTAAGTTCTTCCGAGGTTTTCTCGAACATGGCCTGCCTTTCTCTTGTGGCCTCCTGTTAACACTTAGTATATCCTTTAGTTGGTCATCTGGTAGTAACCAGCTAAGATCAGCAGAAACTCCCTATCCATTCGCGTCATAATCTTACCGTTCACCCAATTTGTTCTGGTAGATCTTGATTGTTCCCGCATGCAGGTCTAGGTTGAACGTGTCTTAATCTCACGATGAAGGAAGGTGGGAAGGCTCGTCGTTCCGGAATACATGAGGCACGGTCGGTATTCAACTACATTGGAGGGGCACCATGATCACCATTTGCATTACTGCGAACAATGAAATTACGATTCAGGGAAACGGCTACTCGCATGTTGAGTTCTCTGGCTTCGAGCATGGCATTCGCTCAAGAATTCAACCAGCTACCTGCGCGGTCTACACAGAGGGCGAACAGAAGGCATGCACGGTAACGGGGCACATGCTTGGCAACCAGCCCTTCTATGTCGTTGAGGCTACCGGTGCCGCAGGCACAGTCAAACTCTCCCAGGAAATGACTAATATGGTGATTGACTACTGCATATCTGGTAACGGCTTTAAACTCGACGGCTCATTTTCTACGGGCTCATTTTCTATCCTACATAAGGGAGAACCTGCTACTACCGTCCAGGCTTCCAAAGATGGCTCAACCATTCAGGTCGCGCTCGATATCAAGGATACCGCTTATGCACACTGGCTCACTGGCCTTGCGGTGGCCACAGCGCTCATGGTGCACAAACTCAATCCCACCCCGGCAGAATAGGAGTCAACTGATGAAAGCCAAGCCAACTCAGTTCATGAACATCGATATTCGTCCACGAATTGTTGGCTAACAATGAAAGAGAAGCTTATCAGGATTATAGCGATTGTTTCTCTTACTCTCGCAGTCATCCTCCTTGCTACAACACTCGATGCTACCAGAAAGGTTACTTATTTAAAGCAAGGTGCTTTAAAGGGATTTGAAGTAACGGGCATGTACCGAGAGCAACCCAACAAGTTCGCATCCCTTGCTCTCCAGCTTGATACCAGCAACAGATGGCAATTCACCAATACTGACAACACCGTAGTGAATGGCACCATCAAGCTTACAGACGATCCAAATCTGATTGATTTGGTAGATGAAACGGGAGCCACATACGGAACCGTGCATATAGCGTACTCGATGCCATCCGAAGATGAAGGGCTTCTCTTTCTCAAGACCGCCTCAGAGGTAACCGCCTTCGACAAAGCGGCAGGCAAGCCAGCCTTCTTGCAAGAATAGTTGATTGTTAGTGATACGGCTCTCACCTTAAATACACTACCGTATTGAGGTGGGAGCCGAACTTGTTCGCTGCTTAAGCGTCTAAGGCGCGCGAATGTGTTCTCCGCTACAACACCTCAGCGAGAGTACGCCTTGGTCGCTACCCCCCCCCACATCCCGGCTGGAGGAGCTTCGCCCACTATTCCCCACGCTGGTGATACACGCGATATTTAAACTTATCTGCCCGGGCAACTGAGAGTGTATATTCCACTACCTGATTGCTCGTATTATAGGTTGTACGAATGAGTTCCAAAATGGGTGCACCTTCAGAAATCTCAAGCAATCGAGCATCTGCCGGCCGTGCAATACTGGAAAAAAACTCTTCTTCTGCTACGCGAATTTTCTGATGAAAGTCATGCTCAATGATGTCGTAAAGCGACCTGCGCTCCAAAACGGGGCGCTTTAAAGAAAGAAACATTCTCAGTGGCAGATAGGTACGCTCCACCATCAGTGGGATGCCATCTGCCGAGCGCAGACGCTTGAGTTTGATAAGGCGCTCACCAAGGCGTACGCCCATCCGCTCAGCCTGATTCTTATCTGCCTCTACCTCTGAAAACTCAATGATGGTTGTAGACGGAGTCCGGCCCATCGAGCGCATTTGCTCAGTGAAGCTATAGGTTTGACTCAAGTTCGTTTGCACTGAGCGATCGGCTACAAACGTACCTCTCCCATGCTGACGTATTACCAGCCCGAGTCGCTCAAGCTCCTGAAGTGCAAGCCGCACTGTAGTTCGAGAGAGCCCATACCGCTCAGAAAGCTCACGCTCGGACGGCATGAGATCACCTGCGCGATATTCATGCTCAATCTTCTCGATAAGGATATCAACGAGCTGGTCATAAAGCGGTTGACGTCGAGCGCCCATTGCCATGATCGAGTTCTCCCTGGTCACTTGAATTCATATAAAAAAGCCACGTACCCGGACTTCCGAGCACGTGGCTTTAGCTTGCACTCACACCAGATCTTGCCCTAAAAAGAGTTATATCTGGCTAGGTAAGCAACTTACCAGATGCTGGGCCACAGGCCAAAGGGACCGGCGCCAAGCAGGCCGAGAATAAGCAACAAAACGATGCCCTTGATCGGCGTAAAGTTGTGCTTTGCGAACAGATAGTACAGCATCAGCACAAGCGCCAGAGGCACCAGCTTAGGCAGGACAGTATTGAGCGTGTCTGCCACAGAGAACTCAACCGGAGACTCAGTGACCGTACCGTAGGTAACGGAGCTCATACCATTACCAAGATCAGTAACGCCTGTCTCCACAGCAGCGCCTGAAGCGTCGGCGGCCTGCAAAGGCTCACCCTTAGCATCAGTCATAGCCATGGTACCAGCCTCGGCTGTCTTAGTATCGATGCCCTTGAGCGAGGTGAAGTTCGCTACATCGTCATTGGAGACGATAACAGTGCTCGCTGCAATGGAGCGGCTTACACCATTGGGAACCTTGAGATTGATCTGGGTTCCGCCCATGGTAACCGTCAGGCAACCAACAATGAAAACACCCATGATCGAGGCAGCGCGCGTAAATGCCTGCATATTAGCTGTCAGAGCGTCAATAGCGCTCGTACCAAGCTTGTATGACCAGTTCATGAGGCCAAAACGCAGAGCAAACTGGCACACGTTAAAGACGATCAGGAAGGCAAGCGGCGCAAAAGCGTTGCCCTGGATAGCCATGTTTGAGGTAATGCCGGCCGTAATAGGCACAAGCGTCAACCAGAACAGAGCGTCTCCGATGCCACCAAGTGGTGAAGCTGCAGAAATACGGACAGCACGAATGGTCTGGGTATCCACCTTGTTCTGCTCGAGAGAGAGCACGATACCCATAACGAAGGTCACCAGGAACGGGTGCGTATTGATGAAGTCAAGGTTGTGATACATCGACGCAGAGAGGTCGTTCTTATTGGTGTGAACCTTCTCGAGACCGGGGAGCATGGCGAACAACCAGCCACCAGACTGCATGGTCTCAAAGTTGAACGAGGACTGCAAGAAGCAGGAGCGCAGAGCCATGCGGTTCAGCGTAGCCTGATCTACCTGCGGAGCGGGAGTAAGATCCTCATAGCGCTCCGGTACAACAAACTCATTAGATGCCATCTTCCATGTCACCTCCGTCAGCAAACGCGGCCTTGAGCTCGGTCTGCTGCTGGAAGTCCCAGAAAGCAAGGCCAAAGCCAATAAAGGCCAGGATCAACAGGGCGGGCGAAGCCAGGGACGGAATTGCAGCAACGATGCATGCAAGACCAAAGCCCATGAAGAAGAAAGCCCACATATCGCGGCTCATCATGATCTTCAGTAAGATGGCAAAGCCTACGAAGCGCATCATGCCACCGGCTGCAGAGAGACCGTTGTTGACCCACTCGGGGATTGCATCGACGACCTGCTGACCAAAGGCCTGACCGCCAATGAAGAACAGGGTGACGATGACAGCGAAGATAAGGCCGAGAATGGCCTCGGAGATGATAGTCCAAACGGTTACCCGACGCGGATCAGCTGCTATTGCAGCACCACGGAACTGCTCAAGGAGCGGGGCACGAACCGTAAAGAACAGAGTTACGCCGTACTGGCCGAGCAGAGCAAACGGGAAGGCGGCAGCGACTGCCACATTGGGCTCCATGTTGAGCGAGCAGGCAAAGATCGCAGCCATGATGCCACCGATAACAGCGTTAGGCGGCTGAGCACCACCAATCGGCATATTACCAATTGTCATGAGCTGATAGGTGCCGCCAACGACCAGGCCGACCTCAAGATTACCAAGAATCATGCCGACGATGGCACCTGTCACGATGGGCTGATACAAAGACTCCAGGAAGTCGAACTGATCGATTGCCGCAATAAACGTAACGATAAAGATCAGCGCGATCTGAAGGGCTTGTGCTTCCATCTTGCTCCTCCTTTCAAGGTGTTTTTGAGACAAAAACGGATCAAACGGATACGGCCAAGCGTGCTGCTTTGCCGCCGGATGCGCAGCTTACGAGAACAGCTTGCTTGCATCCTCAACCGGCGTGCTCGGAACACGCCTGATCTCTAGCTCCACCCCCATTTCCTGCAGCTCGCGGAAAGCGGCGACATCGGAATCATCAACCGCTACAGAAGTAGCAACCTGCCGCTTACCCTCCGACATATGCATATTGCCGATGTTCACCTTTTTTATAGGAACTCCGCCTTTGACGAGCGATAACACGTCTTGGGGAGTTTCGGCCACGATAAAAATCTTCTGCTTAGGAGACGCCTTACCAATAATCTCAATCGTCTTCTGAAGTGAGAAGAAGCGTGTGGCTACGCCAGTGGGCGCTGCCATTTTCATAAGGTTCTGACGCATGGTATCCTCAGCCACCTTGTCGTTGGCGACGAGAATAAGATTTGTTCCCAGCGTGGAGTTCCACTGCGTAGCAACTTGGCCATGAATCAGGCGATTATCAATACGAGTAAGAAGAATATTCGGCTCTGCCATTGCGATCCATTCCTTTCACGAGTGGATGGGTCCGGATACGAGGCGGGGATGATCCCCGAACTTCGTCTAATCGAGTTGCTGGATGGCGTAGCGAGAAACATCCAGCTCAGCACCGGAGCGCGTCGTAACCGTGACTCGATCTCCAGAAACGCGCTTCACCGTGCCAAAAATGCCACCTGAGAACATGACCTCTTTACCGGGTGCAATTTCTTCATGCAGCTTCTTAAAGTAGTCCCGCTTTTTTCTCATATTGATCTGAGACCAGACCGTGTAGGCAATACCCATGATTGCCAAAAGAATAAGCAAGGCGATTGAGGAGGACAGGATGTTTGATCCAAGATCTCCCATTAGATTCCATCCTCATCATCATCTGCTGCGGCGGCTGCCAGAGTAGCAATGCTTTGGCGCGTAATGCCTGTCTTGCCTACCGCTACTGCCTGCTCTGCAAGCGCTGTAAGGCTCGATGCACCAGAGCGGGTGAGTAACAGCTCAATGAGCATGGGCAGGTTAGTGCCAGTAACCACCTCTACGTCTGATACATCAGCGGAGATCATCATAGCTTGGTTAAAAGGAGTGCCGCCGAGCAAGTCGACAAAAACCAGTACGCCCTCGCACTCCTCACGCATAGCAGTAATTGCTGCACGCAGATCATCCCCGTACGTAGCAGCTGCAGACCCTTCAAATGGCACGATCTGAAAGGCTGGCTGGTCTCCTGCCACCATATCGATGGCGCTTTTGAGACCCGTTGAGAATTGCCCGTGACCTGTAAGGATGAAGCCGATCATGCCCTATCACCTCTTCCTCTGTATTGCGCTGCGCGCAACTGGTAGTAACCACGTGATCAGTCTTGTCACATGGTAGCAGATGTGAGCCTGTGGTCAATCTGTGAAGGCAAACTAATGTTTACGCTACCATTTACCACCAAAAAATGACCGTTTACAGAGTTTATCACTATCTACCTGTTGCTTTAGTGTACAGCACGCCGAGAAACTGTTTTTTAGCGTATTCCGAAAACAAAATCTTTTTTCGATATACAGAATAGCGACCAAGAACAAATCGTCTAGAAGCTGTGAAGTGGGCTTTTTACCCCTTATGCAAAACGCTTTAATACCGCTTCCTACGAACTCGGCAAGAACGCTCAGAAGACTCCGCCCTTATGCAATACCCCGTATCCACACAGCGAAGCAGCTATGGGGATACGGGGATCCATACGTCAAGGCATGTCGGTACTGAAACCCTACCGCCTTCTTCTGTCAAGACAGGCCGAATATTGAAACTCTACTGCCTTCTTTTCCCTTCTCTTTTCATAAACGCCTGAGTCAACAGAGCCAAGATACCCGTCACAAATGCCACGATGGACACAATGCGCGCCGTGTCACCTGTTGCAGGCAGTACCTTGCCCGCACTGGTGCGCGCGGCAGAAGGCGTGCCAGGCATGGACTTCGTGGTCTTCGTAGGCTGTGCAGGCTTCGCAGGCGGCTCGCCCACCGTTATGGTCACATCAACACGGGCGGTGCTACCGTCGGGGAAGCGTACGTCCACCGGTACAACAAAGGTGCCTGAGGTCTTGCCGTCGGGAAGTTTGGCACCGTCAGCAAGGGAGAGCTTGGGAGCCTTCTTGTCGGCTGGATAGCCAGGGACGGTGACCTTTGCTAGCACTTCCTCAGCAGTTGTCTTCTCACCGTAGTCCTTAGACAGTGCGCCGCCTTTGGGCGGGAAGAGCACCTTGTCGAAAAGCGTGAACTTCCACAGACCTGTAAAGCGGACATCGCCCTGTACGTTCGCGTGCTCGGCAGGCTGCCAGCCCTCAAACTTCCATGTGCCGCGCTCTGTTGTCTGATTGTCGTAGGAGTTCTCAGGTGCTGTAACCGTGAGTGTCTTGTAGGTCTGGGAGGCCTCAGGAGCACGGGGGACAAAGCCTGCAGGCGCGTCCACCGTGGCACCTGTCTCGTCGTTAAAGACAAAGACGTAGCTCACAGCAACCTTGTCGTTTGGAATGAAGTTCCACGTGCCCACCATCTTGTGAGTACCGGCAGAAGCATCGGCTGAAGCGTTCCAGCCAGCAAAAGCCCAATGCCCTGGCACACCGTTGAGCGTGTCAGTTGGAGCCTCGTTATACGTCGGCTGTGCAATAGGATCACCCACATAGACCTTCGTGGCAGCAGGAGGCTCCGCCGTGATGACGGCAGGCTTGTCCGTAAGCGTCTGATCACCATTCATGTAGGCAAACTCATACGTCACGTTCACCTTCTCGCGCTCCGTGAAAGCCCACACGCCTTCAAAAGTGTTCGAGCCGTCCTTTACCGTAAGACTCTCAGGCTTCCAGACAGCAAACGCCCATGTGCCCTTAACGCCTTCCTCCTCGAGGAAGGTCTGGGTGAAGGTAGCAGGAGCAGCTACGGTAGTGCCAACCCACGTAGGCGCAGAGTCAGCCGGCTTCAGCGCCTCAATTTGCGTCTTTATGTTTTCCGAGGGCTCCGTGCGACCGGAAACGCCCTGGTATGTGAAGGTGTGATTTACAACACTTTTCGCCTTAGGCGTAAAAGTCCACCTACCCGTAAAGACGTTTGAGCCGTCCTTTACCGTAAGGCTCTTAGGATCCCAACCAGCAAACGTCCATGTGCCCTGGTCGTCCCCCGTATCAATTGCAACGGGGTCATAGGTGGTCGTAGGCGCCTCGACTACCTCGTCTACCTTGTAGGCTTTTTTCTCCGGGAGCTGCAAGGAAGTCACAGCTTCAGGGAGGCTTCGACTCTCCCCTTCCGCAGGCTTACATGCATAGGTTACGTCCGCTAGTTTTGGCTCGCCCACCGTTATGGTCACATCAACACGGGCGGTGCTACCGTCGGGGAAGCGTACGTCCACCGGTACAACAAAGGTGCCTGAGGTCTTGCCGTCGGGAAGTTTGGCACCGTCAGCAAGGGAGAGCTCAGGAGCCTTCTTGTCGGCTGGATAGCCGGGGACGGTGACCTTTGCCAGCACTTCATCAGCAGTTGTCTTCTCACCGTAGTCCTTAGACAGTGCGCCGCCTTTGGGCGGGAAGAGCACCTTGTCGAAAAGCGTGAACTTCCACAGACCCGTAAAGCGGACATCGCCCTGTACGTTCGCGTGCTCGGCAGGCTGCCAGCCCTCAAACTTCCATGTGCCGCGCTCTGTTGTCTGATTGTCGTAGGAGTTCTCAGGTGCTGTAACCGTGAGTGTCTTGTAGGTCTGGGAGGCCTCAGGAGCACGGGGGACAAAGCCTGCAGGCGCGTCCACCGTGGCACCTGTCTCGTCGTTAAAGACAAAGACGTAGCTCACAGCAACCTTGTCGTTTGGAATGAAGTTCCACGTGCCCACCATCTTGTGAGTACCGGCAGAAGCATCGGCTGAAGCGTTCCAGCCAGCAAAAGCCCAATGCCCTGGCACACCGTTGAGCGTGTCAGTTGGAGCCTCGTTATACGTCGGCTGTGCAATAGGATCACCCACATAGACCTTCGTGGCAGCAGGAGGCTCCGCCGTGATGACGGCAGGCTTGTCCGTAAGCGTCTGATCACCATTCATGTAGGCAAACTCATACGTCACGTTCACCTTCTCGCGCTCCGTGAAAGCCCACACGCCTTCAAAAGTGTTCGAGCCGTCCTTTACCGTAAGACTCTCAGGCTTCCAGACAGCAAACGCCCATGTGCCCTTAACGCCTTCCTCCTCGAGGAAGGTCTGGGTGAAGGTAGCAGGAGCAGCTACGGTAGTGCCAACCCACGTAGGCGCAGAGTCAGCCGGCTTCAGCGCCTCAATTTGCGTCTTTATGTTTTCCGAGGGCTCCGTGCGACCGGAAACGCCCTGGTATGTGAAGGTGTGATTTACAACACTTTTCGCCTTAGGCGTAAAAGTCCACCTACCCGTAAAGACGTTTGAGCCGTCCTTTACCGTAAGGCTCTTAGGATCCCAACCAGCAAACGTCCATGTGCCCTGGTCGTCCCCCGTATCAATTGCAACGGGGTCATAGGTGGTCGTAGGCGCCTCGACTACCTCGTCTACCTTGTAGGCTTTTTTCTCCGGGAGCTGCAAGGAAGTCACAGCTTCAGGGAGGCTTCGACTCTCCCCTTCCGCAGGCTTACATGCATAGGTTACGTCCGCTAGTTTTGCCCACTGAGCCACAAAGGTAAAGTCTTTATTCACCTCGGCGTCACCAGACGGCGCTTGGACATCCCAGCCCTCGAAGACATATCCCTTTGCAGGCGTCGGATTGCTAGGTACCGGCACCTTGCCGAACGCAAGGCCGTCAACAACATCATAAATGCGTGCGGTTACGCCTTCCTCGAAGCTGCCATGCTCCCCGGCCTTCCAAGCAACGCGATGGTAGCCATCGGGTGTCACCGCCTGCTCATTCGTGCGCGCGAGCACGCGGGCATCCTCATACGAGAACGTGACGACCTTCTTGCCAGTACCGTTGATACCGAGAAAGCCTCCGGTCTTGTTCAAATCGAAAACAAGCGCCTGCTGAGGAGTGCCAACAAGTCGCCAGCCCTTGATGGGTTTGTAGTTCTGCGCATCATAGTGACGATTGAGGTTTGTCACCGTCTCGGGTTCGAGCAGGTCGCGTCCCTTTTGGTCGACATACCTCACCTGGTATGTGCGTTTGCTCAGTGGATGATACGAGAACGTGATCTGATTTACACTCTCATCCGCATTCGGGTTTGCCTCGACCGTGACGGTTCGGAAGTAGCCGTTGTCTGGAATATCCTGCCGCAAGATCCATTCGTCACCCTGCCAACTTGCGAGGGATGATATCTCGGAGCCCACACGTGCCTCGGGAACAACATCATCATGCTCGTCGGTCTTAACGCCGTCTAGATCATAGAAGACGTGACGAACTGTCACCCGCGCCACATTGCTATTGCCCCACACGGCTCGCAGATAGACGTTTTCCACCACAGGATTCTCAAAGGCGTAGAGAGGCGGCACACCGTAGGCCTTTCGGTAGGAACCGTCCTCGAGGGGCTTGCCGTCCGCGCCAACCGCGGGCTTTCCCTCCTTGTCCTTCTTAAAGAGAACAAGCTCCCATCCAAGGAAGTCATACCCCTCACGGTGAGGAATCTCAACGCTACACCCCTTGTTAGATTCCGCAGAGGCGGGGGTGTGCTCAGAGGCTGTCTCGGTGCCGCCACCACCAACGCCTGCGCCATCAGGCTTCATGGGGGTGAGACTGCACTCAGAGACCAGCCAGCCGTTTTGCACACCAGTCTTGGTCACCTCAGACGTGCCCTTATAAGTGCCGCCGTTGGGATCTACCGTAAGCGTCCAGGTCTTCTCGGGCGGTGCCCAAGAGGCGTAGAGCGTCAGGTCGTGGTTGGGCATGGTCTCGCGACCATCTTTGATCAGGTTCTTCCCTGCAGCATCAAGCGCCCAGCCCTTAAATTCGTAAGTCGCAGGCACCGAGGTGGGACGCTCAGGCTTAACCGTCTCATCAAGATTAAGCTGCATGAGTGGGCGGTCATAGAGAACAGATTTCTTGCGATCGTTCGAAAACTCCTTAGCTTCCTTAGGAGTTTTCGGATCATCGTTTAAGTAGAGGTGATAGGAGTTCCTCTTGTAGCGAAAGCGGACGTAACCATTCTCTCTATATGAGCTGCCCGCCATCTTCGGTACGAACTCTATCTTCTTATCATCCGGACGACCGACGTTGAGTTCTTCCAGGGTATTGGGGACCTCTTGCTGCTGGCGACTGGTGAAGCGCGTGGAAGTGAAAACGGACTGCTTTTGCTCCGGGTTCACCCTCGTGAAACCCTTGAGCTCCGGAGCAGGGAAAGGATAGGTCGTGGTCTTGGTGTCACTCTTCCAATAGTAAAGGGTAGTGTCTACAGCGAAGGATCCGTCGAAGCCCTCCTTCTCGAAATCAACGTGCACCGGCTGGTTGCCCGTGGCGTAATAACATTGGATACCAAGGCTTATCTGATCGTCGGCAAGCTGCACGCCGGGGCGGCTCGTGGATGTTCGCATCCCGTCCTTGTACTGAATAAACTCCTGCCAGGTCAGCCGGTAGGGAGGAGAATCCAAATAGGTAAGTTTGCTATTCCCGTTTGCCATCCAGCCCTGGCCACTCTTTTTATCAGGCCAGTTGGTCACCAGCCGATCCCACGGCCACTTCGCCGCGAGGTCTTGACCGTAGCGGGCACGCACGGTGTAGGGATTCTTGGTCGCATCATAGACGACCCCGCCGACTTCGATGGTGGGGTTAAACGTAGAACTAGTCCTCTTGTGCTTCTCAAAGACGAGCTCATAGGTCGCCCGATCGTAGTAAACGTTGTAGGTGGTGGTGCCGTTGGCACGAACAACCTTTTGAGTACCATTTTTACCTTTGTTGGCTTCTTTCGTACGTTCGGTGTTCACCCGAAAGAACTTCTTTAGCTCGTCTTTGCTGGGAGTGTGACCCAAATCCTCTGCGATGTCCGGAAAGAAGATGCCCTCCGTATCCGTTTCTGCCGGATTGGGCGCGGAGTTTGTCTGGGCATCCTTGATTGTTTTCAGACCCACATAGTCGTAGCGATCACGCAAGGGAAGATCGGCGTTACTATCATCGTAGTCTGCCCTTTCTGCCCAGAACAAAACGGTATAGTCCGCCTTCTCCTTAAACTTCCACTGAGCGGTGAAGCACACATCGTGAGCGGGCATCTCGATCTTCGCAAAATCATCCTTGCTAATAAGACTACCGGAAGTAAGCGTAGAGCCGTCCTGCTTCTTCAAGTCGCAGTCGGCCTTCCAGCCCAAAAATTCACCACCCTCCTGCGTCGGGTTATCAACCGGCGGAATGGCTTGCTCGAAGTAGAGACGCTTGGCGCGAACATCGGTACCGCCCGCCGAATCGTACCTCACCACGTAGCTGCAGCGAAGATAGTGAAGCTCTATCTTGTAGTCTGCGGAAACGGAACTAGGAAGCTTGGTCCAAAGCGAGCGGCGCTCGGGCTCAAAGCCCTCACGCTCAGAAGCATCCAGAGGTTTGACCGTCAGAGTCTCCCCCACACGACCTCCCTGCTTGGTTTCCCGACGCTGCCCCCGGTCCTCAAAGACATTGGGATTCGTGAGCTTTTGGAAGGTGTGAACCACGCGGATACTTACAGGTTTGCTCTCATAGACACGATCCAACACGTTGCCGTCGTTATCATGAACAAACTGCCAGGTGATCTGATCCGGCTGCCCGCTCTGAGGCGGTTGAAAGCCAACAAGCTCCGGAAGCGTGACACGTGTGTTTACGCGCGGATCGTCGATCGCGCCTACCGTCGCTCGGTAGGGCTGCCACGCTTGTTTTCCATTGGCGAGATAGTGGATCTCCGTCGTGTAGCTCTTGGGCTGCATCGGACCAAAAGCCTCTGCGTTCGCAGCATCCTTGGTAGCAGGACTCGTCGGGCCATACACGACAACATCAGTCGCGTTTATACCACCTTTGGGATCCTGCGGAGCCGGAGCAGACGCCATGACACCGGCTGCAAATGCTGAGGTTGGCATCAAGCAGCCGACCGCCAGCACAAGAGCCAGAAATAACTGAGATACCCTACTCGTTGGTTTCATTTTTTACCGCCTCAGAATTCTTTCCGTCCATTCAAAAATTCTATTATGTTAGTCATGTTATCTCATTTGAGAGGAAAGTGGCAGCCTGATTGCCCAATATATTACGCGCATATTGGCATTGCGCTGACATTGACATGCCTGCATGGCGCCCTCAAGCGAGCGTCACGGCAACCAGCCATCGGACAAACCGGTACAGAATTGAACTTCTGCTGTGCAACGATAAAAAGCGGGCGGACTCAAAGCCCTCATGCCTTATTCCGCCCGAGCAGAAACACCATACTCAAACTTGATCATTTCCCGTACTCAATCGATAGAGCAGGATGCATTTCATGCGCGGGCGTGTGCCCAGCCAGACGAGGGGCTCCGTGGGCTTTCAGCTCTTCCGAATGAGTGCAATCCTTGCATGGAGAAGAAAGCAAAAGGCCAGATAAGAATAACCCACCCGACCTGAAAATACTGGAGCCAGCAATCGGACTCGAACCGATGACCCCCGCTTTACGAGAGCGGTGCTCTACCAACTGAGCTATGCTGGCACATCCCCGGCATCAAAGCCAGCGACTGCCCAATACTACGTGGAAACTGGCTTGGGCGCAAGATCAATCTCTGGGCAGCAAGCGTGCCTACATATACAAGCCGTAAAGATTGATATCGGCCTTGCCATACAGCCCGTTCACATAGTCAAGCCAAGCGCTCTGGCTGCCCTGCATTTCTTGAGCATACGCCTGATAGGCAACCATATAGGCAGTTTGTGCCTGCTCATAGGTAGCGCCATCCGCGCTAAACGCCTTATCCTTAAAGGCCTGATGGAAAGGACCGTCGCCCTCTGCCCAAGCACCCTTCTCTGAATCCCACTCATTTCCGGCAAGCTTAATAATGTAGTCGGCATACTCTTTGGTAGGAGATCCATCTGAGCCCTCAGCTGGAGCCGTAGGCTGCTCAGGAACTGTAGCAGCGGCGGCAGGAACAACTTTGTCGTAGAGCTTCTTTATCGTTGCATTTTCTTTGACCAAACGTTCAGCGCTCTCTTTTGAGGTGTTGTACTGAGTTGCAATCTCGTCATAGCTATCAGTACCAAGCGTGGTCTTGGCATACTCTTTGGCTTCATCATCTCCAACCGAGATACCTTGAGCCTCAGCCTCGTTGAGCAAAATGCGATTCCTGGCATGCCCGAGCAAAACATCTGCTGAAGGAACCCGATAGTCCCCATCTGGTCCTTTTGCCGCCTCAAGCGTTCCTTGGGACTCCAAGGCCTCACGCACTGTAATCTGATGCGTGCTGCCGTTATACGTCAAAGACGCCACCACCGTATCGAGCTTATCCTCAGAAATCGTGCGAGCATTAACGCCGTGCGATCCAAAGCCTCCATGATCAATAAAGTAGCCAATAACGCCACCGGCAACGAGAGCAATCACAACAAAGATGGCCAAAACGAGACGGCGATCAAGCGGGCTGCGCTTGGCCGATGCTGGCTCATTGGCGGCCTTTGAGCTCTGCTCGTCTTCGACAGGAGCAGGCGTGTTCTCTACCTCAGGCGTGCGAGAAGTCTCAGACATCTCCTCATCGCGATCCATCTTTGGGCTTTCAATTCCATCCATAAGAGCCTCATCTCGAGCATCGGCTAGGGCAGCGGCCTGGGCGGCAGCTTCGGCCTCTTGAGGGGTGATACCAGCAGCAATATCTTCAGCAGATTGTCCACCAATCAGCTCAATAGGAGATTCTCCTGCGCCGTTGGGGCCTTCTCCGCTAAAAATCACCTCAACACCCTCGATGACCTCCTTTTGGTCATCTTTTTTCCGAATCATGCCCATAGGGCCGCTCCTTTACCGTCATTCACATCCATACAGGCATACAAGATACGTCAAGGAGTTAGAGAACGGAGCAACGGAAGAGCCAGCACACTAAGTTAACGTCTCTTGTAGCATTTCTTGTGAAGCGAAATACGGAAGCTCATACCTCGCTCATACGCAAGCCACCTATCATAAGCTGCGCAACAGGCACCCTCAATGCTCCACACACGCTCGAACAGGCACGAGTTGCGCAATCTACTGGTGTGCAATCTGCTCAATGAGAGCATCGGCATAGGCTTGCGTTCCTACAGCACCTGCAGATGAACCCGTTTGCGTATGGCGAACATCGGCTGTTACACACGCGCCCTCATGCAGCACCGTTCGCACTGCCTCCCGAATCTTTGAGCCAGCCGCGTGTTCGCCCAGATGATCAAGCATCATGGCAGCAGAAAGGATGAGAGCCGTGGGGTTAGCACGATCTTTGCCTGCAATATCGGGAGCAGAGCCATGCGTGGCTTCAAACAAAGCCACCGTCTGCCCCATATTGGCTCCCGGAGCCATACCAAGACCACCAATGAGACCGGCACCCAAATCAGAGATGATGTCTCCATAGAGGTTTGGCATAACCAGCACATCAAAGCTCCAGGGATCTTGAACAAGCCCCATGCATGCCGCATCTACAATTCGATCTTCAAATGCAACGGTAGGATGACTGGCCGCGACCTCGCGAGCAACACGCAAGAAAAGGCCGTCAGTCTCCTTCATAATATTTGCCTTGTGAACTGCGGTGACCTTGCGCCGCCCAGCACACTCAGCATACGCAAAGGCTGCCTCAACAATCCGGCGTGAGCCAACCTCAGAAATTGGCTTAATACTTAAGGCAGAGCCCGGACGAGGTGGCGTTTGTCCCGAACGCACGATTGCATCAACGATCGTTTGTACCTCAGAATCGTTGGGCGAAAACTCAATGCCCGCATACAAATCCTCGGTATTCTCGCGAAAGATCACAAGGTCAATATCGGTATAGCGAGAGCCATCACCCGGTTGCGAAAGGCAGGGGCGCACGCAAGAAAAGAGATCAAAATGCTTGCGCAGGGCCACATTAATGCTTCGAAAACCCGAGCCTACCGGGGTAGTAACGGGACCTTTAATGGCAACGCGCGCCTCTACTATGGCATCGAGCACGCGCTCGGGCAAGGGCGTGCCCTCCGTCTCCATAACGGCAGCACCAGCATCCTGCACATTCCAAGCAATTGAAACGCCTGTGGCTTCCACCACACGCTGCATCGCCCTGCTAATCTCCGGTCCGATTCCGTCTCCTGGAATCAACACGACCTCATGCGCCATCGTTACTCCTCGTCGTCATCCTCCAGATCATCCTTAGAAACGTGACGTGCGCGCTTCTGTGGATTCTCCAGCTTAAAGCGCTTGACCAGCATCTGATAGATCTCAGAGGAGCGCGACCTCAAATAGGCTCCCTTGCCATTCTCGGCATCAAACTCAAGTCTACCTGCCAGCTCACCGGCTACACGGCCATCAATTTTGCCTGTGGCAAAGGTATAAAGCAGCGCGAGCATATCGCGATATTCAAGATCCCCGTGGTAGCACTGAATAGCCTCATCAAGAATAGGCCAAACCTTCTCTGAGCGACGGCGCTCGGTAGAGCCCCAGGTGATGAGGAGGCGAAAGGCCGCTAAGCGAAGCGGGGCAGATACCTCATCAAAAAGAGCCTCTTCCGCAGGTCCAAAGGCAGCGCCGATCTCTCGGGCATGGTCGGGCACCAAGATGGAACAGGCGTCCAAAATTTCCCAGCGTGTTTGAGCCTCCGGCCGCTCAAGCGCATCAAGTAGCTGCGGGATATGATCAGCAAGCGCTGACGGCTCAGCTTCTGCAACGAGGGCAACCAGATGCGCAGCGTTTTGACGACGACGGCGAGAACTACCAGAGAGCTCTTCGATCATCTCGGCAAAGGCAGCTTGATCGCTCAGAATGCGCTCAAGATCTGCCCGCTCTTCATCGGTCAACTCGCGGTCAATACGTTCAGGCATGTGTCCTACCTCTCGTTTTTCTTCTCACTATATTGGTTCTGGCTGTTCGCAGACCCAGGGGCAACAGAGATTAAGGCTTGTGGAGCCGCGCCGGAGCGCTTGCGCTTGCGCCGTGCCTCTCCTCCACCACGCTGTGCAAGTTCGCGATGCGATCGGTTCACATTAAAGACCCGGTCGTGCACACGCCAAGGACCTGTAGTTTCTCCAAAGCCCATTTTGAGGCCGCCAATATAGCCACCAAGCAGGCCAACGAGGGCATAGAGCAAAAGTGGCAGACCTGAGATCAGCACGCCAGCTAACACCGCGCAGCCAATGCCTACGGCATTCATCTTCCAATAATCGGCCTTAGTAACTGATCGCTCACCTACTGAGGTTCCAATCGTAAACCCCAAAAAGAGAGCAAAAAGGAACAGGATGGCCGCCAAGATGAAGAAGGAAAGCTCCACTACGCCTCCGCGCCCTCATGCTTGTGGCAGCAACCCTCACCATGCTCGTGGGTGTGACCTTCACCGTGGGTGTGGCAGCAGCTCTCACCGTGCTCATGCTCGTGGTCGTGGCTACCATCATGACCATGGCAGCAACCCTCGCCATGCTCGTGGTCGTGGCTACCATCATGACCATGGCAGCAACCCTCGCCGTGCTCGTGAGCATGCTCGTGGTCGTGACCGCAGCCACAACCCTCGCTATCCTCGCTCATTGTATACTGCGACCAATCAAGCCCAGCAGCTACCGCATCGGCCTCCTCCTGATACATAAGGGTCAGCGCTTGGGTACCCATCTCGCCACCACCGATGGTATCGAGCACGTCATACAGGCCAAAGGCAGTCTCGGCACCAGGCAAGACAATCTCTCGATCTTCAGCAAGCTGCAAGGCCAAGCCCAGATCCTTTAAGAAGTGCGTAACCTTAAAACCTGGACGATAATCCCCATCCAAGGCTGCTGGAGCCAAAGTTTCCATCACGCCTGAGCGGCCAGTACCGCTCACAATCAGCTCGCGCACACGCGCTAGGTCAAGACCAGACTGTTGAGCTAGAGACAGGGCATCTGCCATGCCTGTTAAGCAGCCCGCTAAGGCAACCTGATTGGAAAGCTTGGCAGTTTGGCCGGCACCCGGACCGCCAAAGCAGAAGATGTGCTTCCCAAACGTTTCCAAAAGCGAGCGAATCGGCTCAATATCGCGCTCAGTAGCGCCAACAATTAAGGTCAGGGTGCCATCAATTGCACCGCGCTCGCCACCAGTTACCGGGCAATCAAAGGCATACAGGCCAGAAACCTCAGCAGCCTCTGCAATATCCCGAGCAAGCTCAGGAGAGCTCGTGGTGAGATCTATAAGGGTTGCTCCACGCTTTGCCGCAGCAAGCAGCCCGTCGCTCGACAAATAAACTTCCTCAACATCGGTAGGATAGCCAAGCATGGTAAAGACAATATCCGCCTCACGAGCTGCGTCTGCGGGCGTATCTGCCCAAACTGCTCCGCGCTCAATGAGAGCTTCTGCTCGCTCGTTGCGCGTGCGCGTAAAAATCGTAAGCGGATAACCCGCATCCATAATATGACCAGCAATGGGTGCACCCATAATCCCGGTTCCGATAAATGCAACTGCGGGTTTCTTTTCTGCCATACTGCTCTCCTTACCCGAGCATCCGGATGAACCGGAATACCATCAACGATCTACTACAGCTCACGGCGAGTCTATTCGCCACGAACGCGGCGAGCAATCCGGTCTGAAAGCGACATCTTTTCGCCACGGTTTTGACCCCAAAAGATGACTGCCACCATACCTGGCCCCACATGAGCACCAATGGTTGGTCCCACCGACCCGCGCAAAATGGTCAGACTCTTGCAGCCCTCCTCTTTGCGGATTGCCGCCTCTACCCAATCTGCGTCCTTCTCAGCATCAGAAGAAACAATAGTGATGGGAAGCGCAGAATCAGGAACCCAGTTCTCCTTAAAGCCTTTTACGAGGGATCGAAGCGCCTTTTTGCGGCCACGATTTACGCCCGTCAAGCTCAACGCACCCGAAAGGTCAAAGGAAAGTGAAGGCTTAATATCAAGCTTGCTTGAAAGCTGGGCTGCTGCCGGTGGAATTCTGCCACCCGCAGCAAGCGCATCGAGGTTATCGAGGGTGAAAAACCCGTGGACGTAGGATTTTGCCTCATGTGCCCATGCAGCAAGCTGTGAGGCCGTAAGGCCGGCACGACGCTGGCGAACCGCCTCAAGCGCCAAGAGCTCAGCAGCTGCTGAGGGCAGGGCGTTATCTACCACATGAAGCTCAAACTCAGGATAGTTCTTCAAAACCTCAGCAGCAGCTTTACAGGCGTAGTCATAGCTGGAAGAAAGAGCGCTCGTAAAGCAGAGGTAGACCGTCGGTGTGCCCTCTTCTGCACAAGCCGTAAAAAACTCAAGATAGTGGCCAAGCGGAATTGCCGCCGTAGAAGCACGAGCACCTGAGCGCAGGCGATCGTAAAACTCCTTGGGCGTCATGCTCTTCCAGATATCATCTAGATGCTCGGTGCCATCCACAATATAGGGGAAGGCTAAAATATCAACATCAAGCGTTGCGGCGATCTCTGGTGTGAAATCAGCGCAGGTATCTACCACAATACGACAGTTACCCTTTACCGGGCCAGGTTGCTCTGTGATCATGCCCACCTTTCGGTCGCCGGGAATGGCGGCCGCCAGATTGACGGCCGCTCTCCTATCAAATCTTCCCTGCTATCTTACTCGTCAAGTGTTTCAATCTTGGGCTTGATAATGCCGTATCCACCATTCTTCCGGTGATACACCACGTTAATAAGACCTGTCGTTGCATCTTCAAAGACATAAAAATCATGTCCCAAAAGATCGATCTGCACTAATGCCTGCTCCTCAGTCATGGGAGTGATCTCGATGACCTTCTCACGAACCAGCAGGTCATCCTCCTCATCGGCAGGAATAAGCAGGTCTGCGAGATCCTCTACGCGCTCATAGGGCAAGACCTCGGCAGCAGATGCGCCACCATGGCGGTTATCGACCACCCGCGTCTTGTATTTGCGCAACTGACGCGTAACCTTATCTGCCGCAGCATCAATAGCGGCATACATATCAGATCCATGCTCTGCCACGCGAATTACCGTGCCGCGCACGCGCACCGTTACCTCCACAATGGCAGGCTCAGGATTTGAAGGATTTTTCTCATAGCGCAAAACGACATCGACGGTCATAGGCGCGATATCAAATACCTTGCAGGCTTCTCCGACCTTCTCATGCACATGTGTACGCAAGGCATCGGTCACCGTGGTCTTACGGCCGGAAACCTTGATATCCATGCTCACTCCAATCCTTCCGGGTACAGATTCCAGGCCAAGAGCCTGATATGACGTTTGTACCCAGAATCGGGAAAAATGTGCGATAGAAGATCCAACTTCAACCCACCGCCGCAATTGGGCACGGCCAAAATGGACGAGCTATGAATTACGTTCTCAGGAAGTACGCGGCCAAGGCATCTGTCTCAAACCATTGGTGCGCACGGCATGCCCACCTGCTTCCCTAAGCATTACGTGGCCAAGGCATGTGTCTCAAACGCATGCAGACAAGCGGAGCTAGCGCCCATCCTCATCATGGTCGCTGGCAGCGCTCCGGGTCGATGTGCCCTCACGGCTTGAGCTCTCGCGGTCAGGAGCGTTGAGGCTTTTTTGCCGCTCAGTCTCTGCCTTTCGCTCAGAGGTTGTACTAATGCCCGAGACCATCGTCCCTTCAAGCGTCTCAGGAAGATGCCCGTACCAGGCCACACGAATAGCATCCAGCACGCCGTTTGATGCGAGCGTGTCCATCGCATCGCTAATTTCTGAGATAAGCTCGCGATTTTTAGCCTTCATGCGCACGCCATAGGTGGTTGCCTCGTCAATTGTGCACACGAATTTGAGACCGGTGTGCATCCGTGCTAAATAGGCTCCCGTCGTTACCGAGCAGGCGGCGTAATCAGCCTTGCCAGCAATGACTGCCTCCAAGCAGTCATTCACATTCGTGCAGCTTATTTCCTCAGCCTGAATGCCGCATTTTGAAAGCACATCTTTAGAAGATGAGCCGGACTGCACAGCAATGCGCACACCATTCAGATCTTGCAGAGACAGGCTCTTTTGTTGCGCGCGATCAGACATAGCAAAAAGCGCCGGAGCATCCTCTAAATAGGTACCCACGATGGTGCCTTCTTCTAAGGCTCCTGCTACAGGAGCGCCTAAGAAAATATCCGGAGCACCCGGGTCTCCCACCGAACCGGGATCTGCACCAATCACAAAGGAGACCTTGAGGCCGAGCCTTCGAGCGAGAGCTCGAGCAACATCAACTGAATAACCGGTGAGCTTGCCATCTTTTGCGGTAAAGGCCTGCGGTGCACTATTTGAAGGCAGCCCCACCGTTAAAACGCCCTCAGTTTCTATGACCGGCGCTGTAAGCTTCACGCGCACATTGGGCTCGGGAACCTCGGCACGCGTAGGGGTAAGCAGCGAGCATCCACAGAGGGAACCGATCGCGAGCGTCGCACAAACCGCGACTGCAAATCGTGAAAACCTATGCTCACCCAGATCTCTCATAACAACCCCCGTCTCACAGACCATGCCGTTCCCCCCAGCTGACCTGGTTTTTTACCCCACACTTGCGCACTGGAGCCTTTGCTCAACCGCCACAGCGGCATCACGACTAACCCGCTCGCCCGCAGAACACCCATTGCTCTGAATATGAACGGGCGGTGCGTCTAACTTCTAGGACGCGCCATGATCGCTCCCGCGCGTACACGGGAACTTACGTGGGTCCTTTTGACCGCGTCTGCCCTGGACTGAGGCGAGAAAACCCCGCCCGCAACCACAGCCTGGAAGGAACGGAGCACAGTATAGCAGGTGAGCAGCAAGATTGTCCGAGGTCGAAGCTACAAGCTACAGGAGATCCCTACCAAACGCGGGCAAGGGCGAGTCCATCTACCCGGGAAGCTCCGGCAGCACATAAGGCTCCCGCCGTTGAGGCCATGGTGGCTCCCGTGGTAATCACATCATCAACCAGCAGAAGGTGAGCCCCACAAAGATCGGCAACCACCTCATAGCGTTTTGAGTGCAATGCAAGCCGCTCTGATCGACCTAAGCGACGTTGATCGGTGCGACCGTGCTTTACGAGGGCATCGATGACCGGGCGACCAGAAAGCTCAGAAAGCGCTCGGGCAATCGCTTCCATGTGATCAAAGCCGCGCCGCCGGAAAGCCTGAGCCGTGGCTGGTACAAAGGTAAGAGCATCTGCAGCAGAGAGGATGCCGCCATAGCGCTCGCGTGCTGCCATCTCTGCATTGCTCGCAGTATCGAGCAGCAGAGCGGCACATGTCTTGGCGAGACGACGCTCACCAGCATCTTTATACGCACGAATGATACGTGGCAGCGGGTCATCAAATGCCGCCGTTGCAAGCACGCGCGAAAGCGAACCAAGCTGCCCATCGCACTCAGTACATAGCAGCGCTCCATACGGAGCACCACAGTGTATGCAGCATGTTTTAGGATCAATAAGCGCAAGTTTGTTTAAACAGTTCTGACAAATGAGTGTGCCAGGTCTTTCACAACCAGCGCAGCGGGTGGGCGAGACCGTCTCAAACACAGCCTCAACAACCGCCCGCCACATAGCTTAGACCTCTCCTGGCTCACTGCCGCCCGGGCGCGGCTTGCGCGTACGACGGCGACGAACGCGACGCTCAGTCTCGCTCACCTGGGTATGGCTCGGTGTCGTTCCTTCTTCGCGATCGCGCTGCTGAGTCTCATGAGCAGAAGATCTCGAGGTGGCTGTACGGCTAGGGCGCTCACGGCGCACCTTTCGCGCAGATCGCTCTTGCGAATACTCTTGAGCGGCTTGTCCCCCACCGTCTCCGGGACGTCTCCGAACAACCCGCACTTCACCCTCGGCCAGCTGATCTGCTACAGAAAGCGTCTCGGGCTTTGTAGATGCAGATCCTCGACGACGACGCGTTTGTGCCTTCCGACCTTGAGCAGATGAGCGCTCCTGCCCCTCAACAGAGGATGTATCTTGAGATGAGTCTGCGGCGTCGCGGGCAGCAGCACGGCGGAACGCCTCATCTCTATCTTGATCAGACATCCGGCGACGACGGCGACGGCTCGGCGCTCCTTCACGGCTTGCAGAAACAGCACCACGTGCCGTCGGGGCAGATCCTCGCTCAGAAGAGGTAGCACTTCGCTCGCCTCTAGCACCTTGGGCTCCACGAGAAGCTACATCGTTCGATTGTTTCATACGCTGATCTTGAGCTGTTTCATCAACATCAGCAGGCACTGCTGATGTTCGGCGACGGCGAGGCTTTCTGCCAGCTTCCGCTCCTGCCTGATCGAAGCGGCGAACTGGGTCTGACGCACCCATCTGATTGCGACTACGCTTTCGCAAACCCTCGCGCTCGGGTACTTGCTCCTCATCCTCAGCCACACTGCGCCGACGACGCTGAGCTGAACCTGCCGATTCAGAGGGCAGATCCTCATCCTCGCCACGGCGACGTGCCTTGGGAGTGGGACCTGACATAGCAATACGGTCAGACGAATCGAGGCTATCTCCCACGTCAACACCGTTTTTGCGATCGAGCTCTACCAGAGCAAGCTTAATCTCAGGAGACTCAATCCTGTCCATAATATCTCGGGTAACGCAATCCGGACGGCACCTACAGCCCTGAGCTTCAGCCTTCTTCTGACAACTTTCAGAGCAGCTCATATCCGCGAGGCTTACACGAAAAACCCGACCGCCTTCCAGGCGCAAGATAAGCTGTTCACGCGGGGTATCGTACTCTTGTATACGCGCTTTTCCGAGCGGTGTATCAATGAGCGTCTTTTTCTTTGGCGCGCGGCTCTTAAAGTCTTTATACGCTTCAAACTCATAGCGTAAGCAGCACATAAGCCTGCCGCACATCCCAGAAATCTTGGCAGAGTTCAAAGGAAGATCCTGCTCTTTTGCCATGCGAATCGACACGGGCTCAAATTGGCCGCCAAAACGAGCACAACATAACTCCTGGCCACAGGTAGCGTAGCCACCCGAGAGCCTCGTCTCATCGCGCACGCCAATCTGGCGCATATCCACCCGGATATGAAAATGAGCAGAGAGATCCCGAACGAGCTGTCTAAAATCTACCCGCTCCTCCGCTGCAAAATAAAAGACGGCGCGCTCTCCTCCAAAGAGAAACTCCACACCCACGGGCTTCATATCCAGGTCATTTTTCTCGGTAATCTCACGAAACGCCGTCATTGCATCTTCACCACGCTGAGCAAGCTCATCCGCTCGAACAAGATCGACGTCCTCAGCAATTCGTATGACCGGCTTTAAGGTTCCCACAATCTCTTCTGCAGAAACCTCAAACGGATCAGCAACAACCAGGCCAATCTCGGTACCGCGCTCAGTTTGACAAATGGCGTAATCAGCCTGAACAATATCCAACCCGCAAGGAGCAAACCACAGATCGCGCGAGGCGAAGGGGAATTTAACGGGTACGACTATGGGCATTGGAGCCCCTTTCTGATAGCAAAGAGCATGGTCTCAATGACCAGCTGGGGAGTGACGTTTCTGGCGAGTCGAGCCTCGGCAACAGAGACCGCATCGAGGGCGCTGAGCACTCCGGTAACACAGGCAGCAGCGGAGAGGCGCTCGACAATATCCTGAACGTCGGTATTCACGCGGCTTGCAAGATCGACCCCCTCACGTGTGAGCAGGACGTCGCGCAGCAGCGATCTGGCGCTCGCGAGAACTTCCATAATACCTGATCGTCGACGGGCGGTTAATTCGCGCTTATTGCGATCCTCAAGCTGCTTTAAAGCACCGCGACTCAAATAGTCAGCATTTTGTTCGAGGATGGCCTTTTGTGTTGATTCGACCTCTGCCAAGGGGGCATCGCACGCGAGGGTAATTTCTCGCGCGCGCTCAAGAATATCTGCCGCGTCTGCATGAGGGAGGGAATCAAGGGCATGGATCATTGCGCGACGCGCAGCTTGGCGATCTGCCGAGCGAACAAACTCAATTGCCTCAGCTGAGCCTTGCGAGACAGCCGCTGCAATACGCGCTCGATCTGCAAGCGCTCCTGTTTCTCGCCCAATCTGATCGGCGATCGTTTGCAAGGACAAGGTTTGAAAAGGCACGCACTGACAGCGAGACATAATGGTAGGCAAGATGGCGTCTGCGCTGGTTCCCAACAAAATAAAGGTAACGCCCAAAGGTGGCTCTTCTAAGGTTTTGAGCAGGGCGTTTGCAGTGTTGGCACGAAGCTGCTCAGCACGGTCAATGATATAGACCTTGCCTTTGCCGCGAATGGGCGTGAGCGGAACTTCTTCGAGTACATCGCGAACTTGGGAAATGAGATAACCCATGGCGCTTTCTGGCTCAAGCAAGCGCACATCGGGATGTGTATGACGGGCGACCCGACGACACGCATCGCAGCTTCCGCAGCCCGGATTTTGTTCATCCTCACAGAGCAGCGCTTGTGCAAATGCCCAGGCAACTTCGGTCTTCCCTGAACTGGGAGGGCCTAGGAACAGATAGGCATGACTTGCCCTACCCGTATCTGCAGCTCGATGCAAAAAATCTCTTACCCGAGCTTGGCTTCCCAGTTCTGCCAACAAACCACTCATGAAAGATCAACCAGACCTTTCAAGGCGTTACAAACCCGAGCAAACACGTCTTCCACCGAGCCGTCTGCATCAATGAGGCGCACACGATCGGGTTCATGAGCGGCAATGGAGCGAAATCCTGCGGCCACACGTGCCTGAAATGCCAAACCCTTAGCTTCCATACGATCTTTAGCACCCCGAGCTTCGGCGCGCGATGCTGCCACCTCAACCGGAAGATCAAACACGAGGGTACGTGAGGGCACGCATCCATGAATGGCCAGCTTGTTTGCCTGTTCAACAGCTGCTCGATCAAGACCCCCGGCATATGCCTGGTAGGCAGTCGTGGAATCATAGAAGCGATCACACAGTACGGTTTTGCCCGCAGCCAAGGCAGGCTTGATGCACTCATGCACCAGCTGAGCGCGGGCAGCTTCGTATAAAAGCAGCTCACAAGTTATGCCCATGGCAGCGTTTTGCGGGTCTAGCAGGATATGCCGAATTTGCTCTGATATATCTGTCCCGCCCGGCTCGCGAAGGCGCACGATTGTGTGTCCGGCCTGCTCAAGGGCAAACGCGAGCAGATCAGCCTGGGTAGACTTGCCCGAACCATCAATTCCCTCAAGTGTGATAAAGAGCGGACTCATGAGCCTCCTTCTTGCTTATCGTGCGCATGCGGCATACCAGGCGAGAACACGTGGCTTACCGCATGGTTTAATGGTCTATCTCGTGTCGGAAGCCTTGTTTGCTTAGCTCGTTTTCTTCGTGCTAGCCTTCTTCGTAGAACCCGCCTTCTTCGCAGCGCTCGTCTTCTTTGCTCCGGCCTTCTTTCCCGTACCTGCCTTGCGCGCTCCGCCACGACCACGAGCAGGCTTTTTCTCCTTGCCCGGGCAGTCCATATTTACACAGATCCGCCACGGCCCTCGAGCAGTTTCTACCACGACGATGGGTGCACCACAGTCTTGGCACACCTCTCCGGTTGCCTCAAGCTTTCCGCGAGCCGGAAGCGGATAGGAGACCTCGCAAAGCTCGTAGTTGGTGCATCGGATAAAACGCTTGCCGGAACGCTCAGACTTATGCGCAATCAACTCGCCGGTACGCCCTGCCTCAGCACAGACTGGGCACTCCCCTACCTTGATATCCGGCTCAAAATTCGTAGGGCAGCGTGGATTCACGCACTGCTCCCATGCGCGATTGCGGAAGGGCTGGCACTTAATACGAGGTGCTCCGCACTCGGGGCACACAGCCGCCTCCCCCTCCAAAGGACTCACCTTCACGCCGCTTGGCACCGGATAGGTAACGTCGCAGTCTGGCCATCCCATGCAGCCAATAAAGCTTCCGCGCGTCTTTGCACTCGTTTTCATAACTAAGTCTTTGCCGCACTTGGGGCAGGCACCCACACGAGCATCGGCCGTTACCGCATCAGAAATTGCCTCGCCCAAATCATCCTTGTGCTCAATGAGCTCATCAAGCATGCCTGCAAGCAGAGCACGTGAGTGATCGACCACATGGTCGCGGCTTTCTTTTCCTTCTGCAACCGAGGTCATATCTCGATCCAGCTCAGCAGTCATTTCTGGCGTAGTAACACGCGGCGCATATTGCGAAAGAGCATCGACAATTGCCATACCTAACTGGCTTGGCTCAATCGGATCATTTTTGAGGTAGCGCACCTGATAGAGCCGCTCAATAATGCTTGCACGCGTAGACTTCGTGCCGAGCCCGCGCTTTTCCATCTCTTGTACGAGCCTGCCTTGCGAGTAGCGCGCCGGCGGCTCGGTTTGCTTTGCCTCAAGCGCAATATCAGAAACAGCAACCTCATCGCCTTCAGCAAGGGCGGGAAGCTGCTCATCGCGCTTCAAGCCATAGGGGTATGCCTCGCGAAAACCGGGCTGTACCAAAACATCTCCCGATGCCACAAACGGCTCGCCCTCCACGTCAATCGAGAGCTTTGTGTTCTCGATGGTGGCAGGCCCCATGAGCGTTGCTAAAAATCTCCGAGCGATCAGGTTGTAGAGCTTTTTCTGACCTCCGTCGAGCGACTCTGGATTGCCCTGCCCAGTCGGGTGAATAGGTGGATGGTCGGTTGTTTCGGTCTTGCCGCGCGTAGGCTTCATCGGCCCTGCGAGTACCTTCTTGCACACCGGAGCCAAGGCTGGTGAGTTTTTGGCCAAGCCAGAAACAATGCCTGCCAAATCAAGCGATCGCGGATACACCGTATTGTCTACACGTGGATACGAAATAAGACCGCTCATATACAGGCTCTCAGCAATGCGCATCGTGCGTGCAGGCGCTATGCCCTCAGCAGCAGCGGCCGCCTGAAGCGAGGTTGTATTGAATGGCACGGGCGGTGCCTGTTTGCGCGACCGCTTGGCTACCGCAGACACCCAACCACGATTGCTACCATCTACGTGCGAAAACACAAGCTCTGCAGTAGCCTTGTCGGTAAAGCGCGTAGTAGCATGGGCAATTTTGAACTCCTGCCCATCCTTTTCAGCCTTTCCTCGAATCTGCCAATAATCCTCAGGGACAAAAGCCATGCGCTCCCGCTCGCGCTCAACTACTAGCGCGAGTGTGGGCGTTTGTACACGACCAGCAGAGCGCACATTTCCAAATCCGCCAAACTTAGCCAGGGTAAGATAGCGCGTCAGCACAGCGCCCCAAATGAGATCAATATACTGGCGACTCTCACCAGCATCAGCCAGATCTTGGTCAAGCTCGACGAGATGTGCGAATGCCTCAGTTACCTCACCTTTAATGAGGGCAGAATAGCGGGCACGAGCCACCGGCACCTCGGGCGCTACCTGGCGCACCTGCGAGAGTGCATCCGATCCAATCAGCTCACCTTCGCGGTCAAAGTCTGTAGCAATAACCACAGAATCAGCCTTTTTTGCCAGGTTTTTAAGGACGCGAATGATCTCTTTTTCAGCCGGATTTTTAACGATCGGAGCCCAGGTAAGATATGGGAGGCTTTCTACCTTCCAGCCCTTGATATTGATGCCATTCGCCAAAAATGGACGCCGCTTTGTATCGTACGGAGGGCGCGGCAGGCCATCGGGAACATCGGCGAGGAGTACTTCTCCCTCAGCATCTACACTGTGCCAACCAGCCTTTTGATCAAACAAGATCTCATCAGGAAAGTCTGGAGCCAAAATGTGGCCTGCCAGACCCATAGAAACCCACTCTTCGCCATCCACGGTAAAGCGATAGACCTGCGTGTTATACACCTTATCGGTCTTAGGGGCACCCACCTGGGAGAGCAGCTGAGCAATTTTTTGGGCAGCAATGTTTTTCTCTGCAATGACGAGCTTCAAAGGAAGGCTCCTAACGTGGCCGATACGGCCGAGTAAATCGACTGTTTGGTGACCACAGTATACACGCAGGCAGAAAAAGCAAGCTGAGCAAGCATCTCACTACGTGCTCGCTAGCTTCTTACCGAAAACATGCGCTTTGCCAACCAAGCACACCACGCATCCATCCCAGATCCGCGAACCGCACTGATTGAAAACTGCGGAGCTTCAGGATTGAGATCATCCAACGTGGCACTATAGGCATCAAGATCAAAATCAAAGGCAGTGCGGACATCAATCTTGTTGAGCAGCAAGGCATCGGCATGTTGAAAAATGCCTGGGTACTTGAGCGGCTTATCGTCCCCTTCCGGAATCGAAAGGATCATGACTGAGAGATCCTCGCCAAGGTCAAAATCCACCGGGCACACAAGATTGCCCACGTTTTCGATGAAGATCACATCGATTGTTGAAAGACCCGGCCCTGCGTCAAGAGCGTCAACGGCTCGCCGAATCATATCTCCCTCAAGATGGCAAAGACCGCCGGTATTGATCTGAATGGCAGGAATACCAGCTGCCTTCATGGTCTGGGCATCCACATCTGACGCAATATCGCCCTCAATCACGGCACACCTGAGATGGTACTGATCACGCAGGCGCTCATTCGTAGCCAGAATAGTAGAGGTCTTGCCTGAGCCCGGGCTTGAGAGCACATTCACGACAAAGGTGTTGGTGGCAGAAAAACGCTCACGAAGCTCACGTGCGATCCGCTCATTTGCAGACAGGATCGGGCGTACGATCCCCACGGTTTTTTCTCCCATAGCCCCACCCCTCAACAAGGCTCCCGCTTAGCAGCAGTCGTACTACCAACGTATTGCTAATCGTCTGTCTCAATCTCCATGGATACAATATCGAGTTCACGACCCGCGAGCAGACGCGTATTTGTACTACCGCAGGCGGGACAGCGCAGATGAAAGCGATCATGATCAAAGGTTATTCCACAGGCAGAGCAGATGCTTTTTGGGCGCACCTCATCTACCTGCAGCTCGGCTGAGGAGGTGAGCGAGTCATCTTCGCGCAACGCCTCCCACGCGAACCTGAGCGACTCCTCAACCACCTCACGCATGTCACCAATGCGCAAACGAACTGAGATGATCCGACTCGCGCCAGCATCGTGGGCAGCGGCGATAACGGTCGCTAAAATCCCGTCCACAATGCCCATCTCGTGCATGCCTTAGGCGTCCTCATCCTCATCGTCACCAAAAAGAATACCTAAGCGGCTGCGCGTCAGACCCTCTTTGCCCTCGGTTGCCATAATGACAACGCGGGTCACCAGCAGTGAAATCTCATAGAGCGAAAGCATGGCGGCATACATAAACATCAACGTGACCGGGCTTGCGTCAGGCGTAATAGATGCCGAAACTACCAGCATGGCAACATAGATATAACGCCAAGCTGATCTGAATTTGGCATACGGCACGATATGAAAAACTGCGAGGTAAAACACGATGAGCGGCAACTCGAACGAGATGCCAAAGCCAATCATTAACAAAATCTCGATGCCAATATAGTCCTCAAGATTAGGGAGAGCAGCAGCGATGGTTTGTGTCTCGGCAATGAGCCACTCAAAGGCTGCCGGCACAATAATGAAATAACAAAATACCGCGCCGACAAAGAAGAGACCCGTTGCGGCAAGCACCGTGGGAACGACCCACCGGCGCTCATTTGGCTTTAAGGCAGGCAAGAAAAAGCCGAGCAGCTGCCACAGAATCATGGGCGTACACATGACGATGGCAACCTTGAATGCAATGCCAAATTTAATGGCAAAACCACCGAGCGAGGTCATGATAACAAAGTCTTGACCTTCCAAAAAGGGCATGATGGGCTCTTTTAGGATATCCACGATGGTAGGCGTCGCAAAATACATCACGATAGTTGCCACCAAGACAGAGACCACCACGATGGTGAGGCGGCGGCGAAGCTCTCCCAAATGATCGAGCAAAGGCATGCGCGCAGGACCGATGGGCATTAGAGCTCACCTCCATCAGCGGGAACATCAGCCGCATCAGACTCTGTAGGCTCAGGAGCTACAACGGCGAGCCTTTTTGGGCGACGGGTATAGAGGGCAGCCGTCGCATCAGAAGCTGCATCACTCGGCTCGTCCGCTGCAGCGTCGCTCGGCTCAGACCTACCTTCCCCACTCGCACTATCCGTCTTGCGAGCTGCGCCCTCATCATTGCCAGTCGAATCGTGCGCAGAGCCAGCCTCTTCGCTTGTCGCTTCTTCCTGCACATCTTGCACCGAGCCAGATTCACGCTCTGCACGTGACTCAGCTGCAGAAGAGCCCGCTGCTGCAGCAATCGCGCGTTCCTCACGTTCTTCCGCCTCAGCTCGCTCTGCAGCAAGGCGCGCACGGCGCTCCGCAAAGGTTTCACGCCGCCGCTCAAGAGATGGCGCGTCTTCAATATCCGCATCATCATCGTCTGCATGCGAAGATGAAGAAACTGCATGTGCCGAACTTGTTGCCGCCGTTGTTGCTTCTTGCACCACCGACGTCATGGGGTCAATTACCTCAGACTGCACCATGGATGTCATGCGTTCTTGCGTCTCTCTAAATTGACGCAGGGCGCGGCCAATTGTGCGCCCCATCTGTGGGAGCTTGTCTGGCCCGAAGAGCAGGAAACCGAAGACCAAAATGATCGCCAATTCCCCGGAACCGATGCCGAACACGTACACCTCCATGTGCCGTCATATTCGAACCTCAAAAACGAGGCCTTTCGCGCTACTCAGTGCGCACTCGGTAGCACCAAGTAGTACCAAGTAAGAAGTCAGTTGGAACGAGTATAGCGTTCCTACACCAAACCAATCTCTTCATCAACGCCCAGTAGTTTGGCAATGCGCGCCACATTTGGCTGAGCATTCACAACAGAAAAGGCTCGACCACGCTCAGTTGCGTGGTGAGCAGCGCCCACCAGCACGCCAATCCCCGTTGAATCAATATAGCCAACCTGAGAAAAGTCAAGCTCAACGCGGTCGGTAGGTTGCTCAAGCGCCAAATCGATTGCGTCGCGCACTTTGGATGCATTTGAAATATCAATCTCGCCAGAGACCACAATGCCATAGGTCTCAGGCGATGGGTTCGTTTTAATATGTAACTCCATGCTGTTCTCCTTTTGTGTTCTTATCAGCTCTATCTATCACGCTTAGCTTACATAAACAAATTACTCGAATCGCCCTTTGACGACTGAACTGCTCTACCCAGTCGATAGCTTTTGAGGCCAGAGCATGCGTGGCCTCTCTCATGCGTTGACTCAGTATAGCCGCCGGAGGCGACACACCCCTCCTGCCTTTGATCTCTGCATGAAAGGGACAGCGCTCAGATCGACGCGGCTTCAAGACGCCCCCTCGGTGCATGCGCTTGAAGCCACAGTGAGCGCCCATCGCGGGCTATGGTTTGCCACCCTTCCTCAGCTGTGCTTTGGTCGCTATGCCCTTGACTTGAGCAGCAGCACGATGACACAACGGCGCGAGCACGCAACGCGACAACGCAACAGCGCGAGTGCGCGATAACGCGGCGACACAACAGCGCGAGCACGCGACAAGACAGCGGCGCAACAACATCACGACGCAGCACAAGCACGCTGCCTTAGCTTCGCTCCTCCAAAACAATCTGGGCAGAAACGAGCTTTATGGCAACAACAAGCACCTCAAGTGCCTCATGTAACTCTTCAAGTGTGGGATAGCTCGGCGCAATCCGAATGTTTGTATCTTGAGGATCGAGCCCGCCCGGGAAGGTTGCCCCGGCTGGCGTGAGGCGCACGCCTAAGGTGGCGCACAGTTCAACAATGCGTTTAGCTGAGCCGGGAACCCCATCAAGGCTTACAAAATATCCTCCATGTGGGCGCGTCCAACGTGCACAATTCGTACCTCTCAGCCCCTCAGATAAGACACGCTCAACCGCAGCAAATCGAGGGCGCAAGAGTTCAGCATGGCGCTGCATATGAGCCCTCATTGCCTCTGCATCGGGCAAAAAGCGCGTATGGCGCAGCTGATTGAGCTTATCTGCGCTGATCAAACCCGCCTGCATATAGTGAGCAAACTCATGTATTCCTGCAGGCGAGGCACCTATGAATGCAATGCCTGCGCCCGGAAAGGTGATCTTGGATGTTGAGGCAAACGCCACAATGCGATCCTCAGTTCCGGCCGACCGTGCCACCTCAAAGATATTTGCCAGCTCATCGCCAGCATCAGCCAAATCATGAACGCAATAGGCGTTATCCCACAAAATCTTAAAATCAGGAGCCGCCGTTTTCATAGTGGCCAGCCGATGCACCACGTCATTGGAATAGGTAATGCCGACAGGATTGGAATACTTGGGAACGCACCAGATGGCCTTCATGGACGCGTCAGATGCAACCAAGTGCTCAACCTCGTCCATATCTGGCCCCTCAGCACCCATGGGAACCACGATGTTTTCCATTCCAAGATCTGCCGAGATTGCAAAATGCCGATCATAGCCAGGGCTTGGGCACAGTGCCTTCACGCGCACCCCATCGTTGGCCACTGCATACTCAGACCAAGGCATAGCACCGAGGCTGCCCTTGCGCCAAAACATGGCCAACATATCATGTTCAATTAACAAGCTCGATGAGCCAAGGGCGAGTACCTGATCTGCCGGACAACCAAGCAGATGAGCACCCATGCGCCGCGCCGAAGGGATACCCTCAAAGCAGCCGTAGTTAGAACAATCTACGCCCTCATCAAACAAATCTGCATCAGCATCTAACACCGAGAGCATCGGGCGAGACAGATCAACCTGCTCAGGCGAGGGTTTGCCGCGTGCCATATCAAGAGAAAGCTTCCGAGCACGAATCTTGTCCGCTAAAGCCTCAAGCTCTGATAAGGCATGGGTAAGTTCCTCATCGGACATCGTTTGGTACATCGTGGGCATACGATCCCTTCCGCTCACGGCCGCTGCGTGCAGCCATATCCGCCGGGCAACCTGCTTATGCGGCATTTCTTGCAGACTTGAGTATACGTTCAAACAAGATATTGCGTGTATCCCGCTGAAAGGATATTTACATGCTTCGAACATTACAGAGATAGACAGCACAGCTTATTTGACCTGACTCAAGTGGTGTATCTAACATGGCATACTTCAGAGAGTTGTTCACCTTATAGCGCTGCCTTTCTGATAAAGCGGTATGCGTTATAGAGCTTCTTGCCTTGGGGAATAATCGAGACACGTTTATCACGAGGAGGTAGCTCATGGGTGCGCTTCAAGCAGAAGAATTTGGCGAGCTTCAAAACCTCGTTGATGGACTGTTTCAAAATGCCAAGACGGTCGAGCGCATTGATCTTGTTGTTCAGGCAGAAATTCTGGATCTGACGGATGATCTGATGGAGATTGTGACCCTCATCCCTCCTGGAACCTACGAGCGGGCTCGCCTTTGCGATCAGATTAACTCAGCTCTTGCAGCTCATGGCTGGGGCGGCACCTACGGAACGGTCGAGTAAGTACGCGGGCAACAGCTCCGAGCGCTTGCATGCTACACTCTGCAAGCTGGGGCAGCGCTCCGTGAGAGAACAACGCTCACGGCAAAGGCGTACGCCGCTTACAACAAAGGCACATATCGTTCACAGCAAGGCTACGCACTGTCCGCAGCAAGGAGGTAAAGCACTTACAACAAAGCCGCGCACCGCACACAGCAAATCCGCTGGGCAGGAGCGCAAACAGTACAAGACGAAACAGGGTCGATGAACAAGCACGCTCTTAAACATACTCCCTCCCCTGAGCTTCGCCAGCGCGCCCAAGCTATTCATGCGGCTGACCGTGCCTTGGCGCACCTCAGGCGCGCAGCTGATCTTTTGGACTCAGCCAAAAGCTGGGGCTACTTTGACATGTTTCTTGGCGGCATCGTAAGCTCCATGATCAAACACCGCCGTATCGATGACGCGGAAGACGAATTCAATGCTGCTCGAGCCGCCGTTCAACGCTTCGCACGCACCATGAACGATTTTGATCCCGATGAGATCGTCCGCTTTGATCGCGGTGGCTTTGTGGCTGGCATAGATATTTTTCTCGACAACGTCTTTGCCGATATCTTTGTACAAAGAAAGATCGAGAAAGCGCAAGTTCGTGTTGGAGAAGCAATCGAACACATTAGCCTCATGCGCGAGAGGCTCATGGACGTCTGAGTTTTAGTTATTTTGATACGCGTGCCCACTCCATAGGTATCTACCTGCTCTTTGCAACCAGAGCGTTCCTCGTTTTTCTCAAAAAAGCAGCCATTAGTTGGTGGATTGATCAGCTACGCTACCATAGGGTAAAGGTGTCCCAATCACCTCTTTTAAGGAGCCACGGTGAGCTTTAGAGAAAATCTGCAACACCTGCGTTCTGCCCGCAATATGACTCAAGAACAGCTTGCTATGCTCATAGGAGTGAGCCGCCAAAGCGTTACAAAATGGGAGGCTGCCCGTGCGTATCCTGAGATGGATAAGCTCATTAAGATCTGCGATATCTTTGGCTGCTCCCTAGACGATCTCGTAACGGGAGATCTCACTGACGCAGTTCCATCACCAGGGGAAATATTGGAAGATGCACCTGCAACTGATATTTGCGGATATGACACGCATATGCGCTCATTTGCTGTTCGCATCGGTGCTGGCACCAGCTGCTTCATTCTTGGTGCTGCTTTGTCCATTCTTTTATCTGCGATCTTTGCTGAGGATGCTGTTCCACCCATCGGTCTTCTTATTGGCATCCTGGCTGGACTTGCTCTCGTTGTGCCCGCCGCCATGGAACACAGTCTCTTTCAGCGCGAGCATCCCTTTATTACAGACTTTTATACACCAGCTGATCGAGCTCGAAGCGCCAAGCGTCTTGCATATGTTCTCATCTTAGGAATCGGACTCATCTTGGTTGTAACCATGTGTGCAGATCTATGCTCCCAATTTCTTGCAGAGAACTTCGTGGGAGCGATTGAACTCACCGGCATTGGCTGCGGTGCTGGCATGCTCACCTGGGCGGGCATCATGCACAATAGACTCAATATCGAGTCGTATAACAGGTCGGTAGCTGAAGACTTAGATCGCAAGGAAATTGAGAAAATCTACGGAACAGATTCCTCAGAAGCTGTTTTGTATCGCGCGCGCATGAATCAGCTTGCAGGAATGCTTTGTGGAGCCATCATGATTGTGGCAACGATTATTGGTCTTTGCCTCCTGTTTTTACCCGTACCTCCCGCGATTAGCTCTCGGTTCTGGCTCAGCTGGCCAATTGGTGGGTGTCTCTGTGGCCTGGTGGGCACTGCGATAGCTTATATGAAATATCGCCACTCATAAGGCTTCGCGCAATGGCTTCATGCAAAGCCTTAGGCAGCAGAAGATTTCTTACTCACGCGAGACATCATAGCCAAGCCAACCAATGCAGCCGTCAAGGTAGCCGCAAGAATGGCTGCCTTGGCGGCGAGTAGCTCCGGCGGCTCAGACCAAAAGGCCAAGCCCGAGATTAAGATCGACATCGTAAAGCCAATGCCTCCCAACACGCCCACGCCTGCAATATGTCCCAAACGAACTCCTTGCGGCAGCTCAGACACACCGGCCTTAACCATGAGAAGTGTTATGCCAAAGATTCCTACCGGCTTTCCCAAGAGCATGCCAAGATACACACCAATCGCCACCGGATCCAAGGCAAGTGCCAACAGATCAACGCCTACGAGGCGAACCTGAGCATTCACAAAAGCAAAGATCGGCAAAATAAAGAAGTTCACAGGCGTAGAAATATACCGCTCAAGGCGGATAAGCGGCGGAGATACTCGATGCAAGACCCGCTCCACAGCCGCAGTTGCATGCGTAAACTCATGCTGACCCAAGATATGAGCCTCTTCGTCAAAGCGCTCATCAAGCTGAGGAACTGCCTCTTGCCCCAGCCACGTTGTAAGGTTTTCTACCTTCACGCCCGACCCTGCCGGCACGCAGAATGCCAAGATCACACCAGCGAGCGTGGCGTGCACGCCGGACTGAAAGAGACAAAACCAGAGCACCAGACCCAGCAGCATATAGGGAGCAAGGCGCACATGGTGCGTGCGGTTGAGCAGCACCAGAGCTGCTGTAGTTAGCCCAGCAGCTGCAAGCCAAAACGGATTGGGACTATCCCCATAAAACAGGGCAATGGCGGCAATTGCAATGAGGTCATCTGCAATTGCAAGCGTGGAGAAAAAGACACGCACGCCAGCAGGAATCCTATTGCCAAGAAGCGAGAGCACGCCAAGGGCAAAGGCAATATCGGTAGCCATTGGAATCGCCCAACCATGGATGGCTCCACCCCGGTTTAAGCATGCATATATAACCGCTGGAGCCACCACACCACCCACAGCGGCTACCATGGGCAGCAAGGCACGCTTGGGCTGGCGCAACTCGCCTACGGTCATCTCATATTTGAGCTCAATGCCAACCAGCAAAAAGAAGATCGCCATCAAAAAGTCATTCACAAAGAGCTCAACGGTCATGCCTGCACTCACCTGCCCCAAAGCAAGTGAGATAGGCGTCTCCAAAAACTCGTGAAGCACCTCGTAGGCATCGGTGTTTGCGACGATGATTGCCAACAGAGCGGCACATACCATAACGGCAGCAGAAACCGTGCCGTTGCCCGTGATGCGCTCAAGTGCGGTCTTCCTTCGGATCCTGCGCTGTTGTGTCTCGCTAAAGATCCAGTCAACCTGATGCATGAATGAGCTCCAATACTCATATGATGGCGGCGCTCCACTACTTGTTGGAGCACCCGTATACCGTGGTAGTAGTTCTACCCTTGTATTCTTCGCAATCTGCACTGCATGCACGGCTCAGCTTTGTGTACGACGCAACTTCGCATGCAGACAGCCTCGAACAGCGAGACTTCATGCAAGACGTATGCACCGCACAGGATACATGCAAGAGTTCCCGATCAGTGAGCAGCTGCAATAATGGGAGCTGCAACCTGCTTCTTGCGCGAAAGCACGCCCGGCATCCACACGCCCTCATGTACATCGGCAATGCCTAAACCGCGCTGGGCAACCTCAGTATCGCCAGAGAGCAAGACCTGAGATCCCTCTTCTAAAATATCGGTGATGAGTAAGACCACACCTGCCGCGTCATGCTCCTTGCGATACTCCTCCATGGCCTTTCGAATCTCGGGCAGCTCTTGTAAGGCAGCAGCCCCATCGACCGTTTCATACTGGCCAATAAAGAGGTTCTTTCCACCAATCTCAAAACGCTTAATATCGCGCTCCACCATTTGGCGCGGGGTAAAGTCTCCCGAGCCACGGCTCTTAAAGATCTCCTTGCCATACTCAACGGGATCCACACCCAGCTGTTTGGCAAGACGCTCAGCAAAGCGACGATCAACATCGGTCGCAGTTGGGCTCTTGAGCATGACGGTATCGGTCATCATAGCTGCAAGCAAGCAAGAGGCCTGAGCATCTGAGATCTCTACGCCATACGCATCAAAGAGATACGTGATAACTGTGCAGCTTGAACCCCAAGGCAGTACAACCGCAAAGGGGGGCTGAGAAGTCTCAAAATTGCCTATCCGATGGTGATCGATCAAGCCAACGATATTGGCGTGTTCGCGACCAGGCACCGACTGACCAAGCTCATTGTGGTCAGTCAGGATAATCTGCTGGCGCTCTTCACCTTTAGCAGGAGGCTCAATGCCCTCAATAAAACGAGGCTCCTCAATTCCTAGGCGCTCAAGCAGAAGTGCGCTCTCTTTAGGCAACGGACCCAAGCGACAAGGAACATAGGTATTCCCATCGTTCAAGGCATTTTTGAGCTGCGCGAACATCAGGGCAGACATAATGGCGTCATTATCGGGGTTTTGATGACCCACAACGAGGATGGTGCTCATGGATTCCTCCGGATTCACTCGATCAAATTTACCGATATCCTAGCATGAGAAAAGACGGGGCGGCACCTTATGGCACCGCCCCGCCCAATCCTTTACAGCAAGCCTACCGACGTTTACGTGCCACCATAACAGCACCTGCGCCTGCAAGCAAAATGCCAGCTCCGTTTGCCAAGCAAGCAGAGATCAACGCAGCGTCACCGGTCTGAGCCAGGTGAGCCCGGCGATAGTTCCGACGAGGCTGCTTTTTGGGCAGAACCGTAATCGTTGCTTCCTCAGAAACTACCGTTGTAGAATCGATTGCGTTCTCTGCATCTGTAGGATTCGTACCTGCAGCTACTGGCATCGGAAGCGAAAGCTCAACGCGATAGACCTCAGTTCCCTCTTTTTCTGAGCTTACTGCCAAGGTCTTTTCATGTGCGCCCTCGACCGGTACAAAATCACCTGAGTTATCGCGGCGATACCACTGATAGAGCAAATCTTCACTGAGATCCGTACCGTCTGCTGCAAGCGCTTGTGCTTCAACAGTCAGTGGGGTCGTCTTGTCACCCAGCTCATAGGTTGCCGAAGTCGGCTGAGCAGAAATGGTGATTGTTGCAGACTGCGGCTTGGGAGCAGGGGCGACGAAATAAGCCAGAGGAGTCTTCATCGTGCCTGTTTCGGCATTCAAGTCAGAAGGCACAAAGGGCTCGGCAGCAGAAGCCCCCTTCAGGTGCGCGCGCATCTCATTCAAAAGCGGCTTAAGCTTGTTGTACGCCTCAGAAGTTACCTGAGCAAAGAGCTCGTTGGCGAATGCCTCACGCTCGTCCTCAGGAGTTGCAGACATCTGCTTATCTGCCTCGGCGTGCTGAGCAATAATCTCTTTTTGCAGCGCGTCCAAATAGGTACGAACGCCCGAAGCCAAGGTTGAGCGGTTGTTATAGGCAAGCGTATTGATATCCATCAAAACGTAATCAAGATTTTTGCCCGGCTCTTCTTCCATAGCCTTTTCTACAGAATCTTCCTTCGCCTTTCCCTGATGGTCAGCAGTTACCGTATCCCACGCAGGATAGTACTCTGATGGAACCTCGGTCAGCAAGGCAGAGTAGATGGGCAAAAAGACGCTGAACTCTGCGCGCGAAAGTGCTTCCCAATGAATGGTTGCAATATCGGCAGACTTGCCGGCACGAATCTCGAAGATGTGATTTTCCACATTGCGATTATTGCCAATGGCATAGAGCTTGGAGTTCGTATTGGCATTGAGCTTTTCGGTCTGCTCGCCACGAGCTGCCAAGGAACGCAGTGCCTTGAACGTATCTACCTTACCGCCCGGAATAAAGGTGAGCTGAGGATCGGTGATATTGGTTACGCGGCCATCTGAGTCAACCGTGTAGTCGGTACCCTCCTCTAAAGGTGCACCAAAATATGCACGACCTTGCGCTAAGCGTGTGTTCTGACCAGCGCCTGGATCCTGCTTACCATAGGTCTTTGCAATATTGGGCGTGCCATCGTCATAGCTTTGAAGCAGGTTATGATCCTGGGCAAGCTTGACCACGTTTGCGGAATGCAAACACGAGGTCTCATCATCCAAATCGGCCTTGTACTGGAGTCTTCCCATATTTGGGTTTACCGACGCTACGTCTGACCCCATCTTCCAAGCAATCCACTGATGACCAGAAAGCTGGCAGAAGATCCAAGTCTCAGCATTGTCTGCGATAATAATCTGGTTGCAGTCTTGCGAGCCATGCTGATCAATCACACGACCCAGCTTGACCACACCATCTTTTGCCGTATCAGCCACAGAAAGAATGAAATCTGCCAAGTTGTACTCGCCAATGCCGGTAGGCACGAGTGGATCAACTGCCGCAATCGCATCGTTATAGTCGGTCGTTAAGGTCGCAGAAACAGAGACACCGCGCTCGTTAGTACCAACCTCTGAATACACTCGCTTGGCAATTGGATCATCCTGGGCATCCCAAGCCGAGGGAATATCGCGCACATAGGTATAACGATAGCCCGTTCCCTGATAGGTATATTCAAATCCTGAACCCACGACCGCATCGTTTTCAAAGGAGCGGAACTGCGGGTTTTCCAGGCGCTCTTGAATGCCGAAGCACTTCACATAGCGCGGATTATAGTCTTCCGCGCGACCCACATAGGTGGATCCATTCTCGGTGAGGGAGCTCCCCACGTAAACCTGCGTGCAGGCAAGAGCGCTCATCGGCGTTGCTAACAGCAGCGACGCAGCGAGCATGCCCCCTCCCGCAAGCTTGCGCATAAGGGACTGAATTCTCATACCATTGCCTTCCTTTCTTAAGGCCGACATCGCCTGAGCGTGAACTCAAGACGCAATAGGCACAATAGCTCCCTTGAGTTTACTCAATTCAAGCCCTTTTTTATTTAAAATGTCTCGAGCTTTTCCGTAGACGGATGGGGGAAATCGACAGAAGGATGCTGCCGAGAAGGTCACGTATGACATGAGGAGCGCTCCGCCCTCTGAACCGCTTATGGCTGAGAACCACCTACACCATAAGGAGGACTCTTTCCAGTGAGCCGCCTATGGCAAGAGGGCCGTTCATGACACGGCAGCGCCTCGCGTGTTTGCGAAACGCTGCCAGAGAAATGCCCTCACTGCGCATTGCGTATACTCTGGGCACATGATGCAGGTGCTGAACGATCTACGCCTTAAGCGCCGCGAGTTCGCGGTGCACCACCATCAGCTCAGTTGCCATAATGCGCACCGTCTCAGCACTTGCCATCTGATCCTCAGCATGGAGCAAAATTAACGGAGCTACGGGTTCGCGCTCTCCTGCTGCGTCAGCTTGCAGCAGGCGCATATGAGCATCGTGACCCTTCCCGTATGCCTCGTCTCCTTCGGCTATTGCCGCATCAGCCGCATCAAAGTCGCCAGCATGAGCCTGGCGAACTGCATTGATAAAGCAGCTTTTTGCCATGCCAACATAGCTGATAATTTCAAAGCAGATCAGTTGCAGTTCTTCTTTTTCTTCAGGCGTCATGTGGTGACGATCCTTTCTAGCTTGTTTGCAACGCGCAGGCGCTGAGGCACTTCGCCCTCGCTCGCGTGAGCCCGAACGCCATAGTTCGAACACCATCGCTCAGCGCCACAACCCATCAGCGCAGCATGCTGCGACGCTTATCCAATCCGCTCGAGTGCCTCGTCGATGATCTTGGCTGCGTTCATCCGGCCATAATCCACCATCGGAATAACCTCAACGGGAATGCCCGTACCAGCAAGCGCCTCTTCAAAATCGCCCTTGGTGTAGGCAATCTGGGGACCGAGTAACACAATAGTTGCATCGTCTAAGCGCTCACGCGCCTCATTGAGCGGGCGTGCCTCAATTGTAAGATCGAGCCCGCGAGCCTCAACTTCCTTTTCCATCTTTTGCACGAGCAGACTCGTAGACATACCGGCATTGCAGCATAAGAGAATCTTTTTCATGATGATCTCCCTTTCAGTCTTCATCTCAGAGCATAACGCTCATACAAAGTATTCGGTCGCACCCGGCGTAGCACCCTAGTTCTCATCGCTTGTACTCTCAGCGCTTGCCTGCTTCATAAAGACCTTCTCGGACACCTTCATGAAGGGCAGGTACAGCAACACATCAACCACGAGCAAGATCACCTGCAGCACCACGGCAGCAACGTCTCCACCGGTTGCTAAGAAGCTATTCAAGAAGAGCGGGGTTGTCCAGGGAACCGGAGCAATGCAGGGCGCAATAATGCCTGCCACAGTTGCTAAATATGCCACCGTAATATTTACTGCTACGCACAGTACAAAAGGCACCATGAGCGGCAGGTTATACACGAGCGGATATCCATAAATAACTGGCTCGTTGATATTAAAAATGCCCGGCAAGAGCGACATCTTTGCGACCTCGCGAGAAGGCTTGTACTTGCCCCAAATGAAGGTGGCAATAATCAGGGCAATGGTGCAGCCCGATCCACCACTCAGGGCAAAGACATTAATGATGTCCATATTCATATAGTTCTCAACCGGAATAGGCTGACCAGCCTGGAAAAGCGTGGTGTTTTCCAAAAGCACGATGGTCAGAATCGGCTCTACCAAAACACCCGTTACCGTGCTCTGGTGAATTCCCAGCGTAAAGAGGAAGGTGCCCAAGCAGTATACAAAGACCAGGCCAGGCAGGCTGGTAACAACCGAGCGAAGCGGTGCTTGAATCCAGGTATTAATAAGCGAGATCAGATCAGTTGCAAAAATTGCATTGAGCAAAAGTGCAGCAAGCGCAAAGGTTCCGAGTGTAAGCATGATCGGAATCAAGACATTAAAGGACTTCTCAACCGCAGGGGGCACACCCTCGCCTAACCGAATCGCAAACTTATCAATACCAGACAGCTTGATAAAAAGTGTGGTGGCTAAGAGTCCAATGGTAATGGCACCAAACATACCCTGGGTTCCGGTATTGGATGCAGAGAGCACACCACCCACCTCAGCCGTGGTGATCTTTTCGGTGATCAGCTCAGAGCCAGCAGCAAGGTTTGCCGTAACCGTCATGGGCATCATAATTACGAAGGCTGCGATGGAGATAACCACGCATGCCACCGCATTATCAAAGCGCTTGTTTCGTGCGAGGCTGTATCCAATCATGCCAGCCAGCAGCAAGGCTGAAATATTTAAGGTACCTGAGGCAATAGCAGATCCCCAGTACTGCAGCGTTGTGAGGAGCTCGGCATTTGGAGCAAGTCCATTCGCGCCCCAGATCTTATCGAATAACACGGCATTTACTAGCACAGCAATACCGACCAGTATGAACAGCGGCATGATGGTGGCAAAGGCATCGCGCAATGAGCGCAGATGCACCTGGTTGCCGATCTTGGCTGATTTCTCGGCAAATGCGTCAAGAAATGCCTGGCCTTTCGTAGATGACATAGTGCTCCAATCCTTCGTAGTAGATATGTAAGACTGGTACGATCCGCATCGAACATAATCCGCATCGATCGTGCCTGAGCTGGGGGCGCTGGTGCCTGGTACGCCTAGGTTGAACGAACAATGCGCCAGGTGCGCCTGGCATGCCTGAGCTGAGCGCGCCTGAGCTGAGCATGCCTGAGCTGAGCATGCCTGAGCTGAGCGTGCCTAAGCTGAGCGTGACTGAGCCGAGCGCGAGCCACGCCCAACTCCTTAGACGATCCGGTGGGTTTGAGCAACCTCAGCAAGCCAAGCGGCTGAGCGCTTTGGACGGCGCTCATAGGAAGCGCCAAGATCCACCTCAACGAATCCATACCGATTCTTGTAGGCATTTGCCCAGCTCCAGTTATCAATCAAACCCCAATAGTGATAACCCAAACAGGGCGATCCTTCCTCAATCGCGCGCGCCAAACACACGAGATGATCTCGCACAAACTCGATACGGTACGAATCTGCAATCACGCCCTCTGCATCGCGGTTGCTCTCTTCATGCATCACCCCCATGCCATTTTCAGAAACGAACCATGTCAAACCCGGATAGTTATCCCGGATATAAAGACCAAAATCATATAAACCTTCTGGATAAATTTCCCAGCCACGACTCTTGTTGATGCGTGCCTGCGGCCAGTGATAGTCATCTGACAACCGCAGGTGGCCTCGCTCATCAGTTGCCGCTTGGGGGGCTTGTACGCGGCGCGGCTGATAATAATTGCAGCCCAGCCAGTCAACCACGCCTTCTGCAAGAATCTCCTCATCACCCGGACGAGTGGGCAAACAGACCCCCCGATCCTCAAGGGTTTTGACCACGTCTGCTGGCAGCTTTCCGGCCGTTACCAAATCGAGCCACCACCGGTTATTGATCCCGCCCACCATACGGACGGCCTCCAGATCGGCCTCGCTTGGATCATCTTTTGTATACGTTGGATTAAAGGCGTTGATGAGGCCAATCTTGGCGTCCGAACGAATCTCTCCTGCCTGCTGCAGACGCCGAAACGTACGCACCGCCAAGCTATGCGCCAATGAAATATGGTATTGCACGCCGCGAGCCCGACCAAAGTCACGAAGCTTGGGATACCAAACGCCCTCTTGATAGCGCATCTCTGGCTCTACCGTAGGCTCATTGAAGGTAAACCAGTGCAAGACCTCATCGCCAAACTCACGAAATGCAAGCTCAGCATAGTGAGCATAGGCCTCCACGACCTCGCGGCTCTCCCAGCCTCCCCGGCGAAACAAATACGTAGGCATATCAAAATGGTAGAGATTTACAAAGCATTCAAGACCGGCTTCGTGCGAGGCACGGAACAACTCATGGTACCAGGCTGCACCCTCAGGATTGATTGATCCATCGAGCGTTAACAGGCGGCTCCACTGGATTGAGGTACGCCACGTAGTCAAACCGAGTGAGGCCATCAGAGCAAGATCCTCGCGATACCTTGCCATAAAATCATTGCCCGCGTAGCTTCCCACTCGATTGTAAAACGCACCAAGATCTTCGTTTGACCAGGTATCCCACAGGTTTTCGAGCTTACCGCCCACACACCACGCGCCCTCGGTTTGAGGGCCTGACATTGCCGCCCCAAAAAAGAAATCCTCTGGGAGTACGTACCTGTGCGCAGCCGCTTCTGGGTCACCTCCCTGTTTGGGTGCCTGGGTATCTTCTTCTGTACCTCTTAAATCTGCTTCCTGCGCATCTCCCAAGAGATCTCCTCCCCGCCTCATGCACCTACTCACGAGCTCTGCGCTCAATTCATCCGCCATGCCTACCAGCACCTACGCATAAGCTCACCGTTCATGGTGCAAAGTGTAGCGCTCTACTTGTTCTTGTAAAGCGTTCTTTTTCTGAACGGTGAAATAACGCCGGCAAACGGCCTAGAGACTAGGATTTGCCGGCGCTAAACGGGTGGAAGCCTATACGGGTGGAAGCCTAATTGTGTACATACGTGCGTCTTTAAACGCATTTCTGCCCGTGGTTGGCGTCAAAAGTATGTCTTAAGACGCAAAAATGTACTAATTTTGACCCTCTATACCGTGAAATACACGCTGTGTCGCACGGGCACGTTGGTAAAGATGAATCGATACGCCCCCTCATCCAAGTTTGGACGATGTCAATTGCCACGTGGAGCAAGGAATCCATCACGCTCGGTTGTTGAGAACGGCACATGAACCGTAAACTCGGTGCCGGGCTTAACTGAGAGCTGAAAGGCTCCTTCAATCTGAGAAACAGATAAATTAAAAAGCTCACTGTCTACCCGCAACCATAAATGGCGTTGAGCCTCAGAGAGCAGGCTCCAGCCAAGGGAGTCCAAGTATCCGCTCTCTTCGCCGCCCGTTCCATCGTTGCGAATCACAATATCGAGCACGACAAGGTTTACCTGGTCAAAATCGGTAGTGTCTGAGGCAATATAATTATAGTCTGGAGCTCTTAACGACGAGTCCGGAGCAAAGCGGCTGATGTACTCGTTTACCGACATCCGCGATGCGCCCGTCACCGTAATCTCGTACGGATCAGTATGTTCATACTCGTACTCAGCAAAGGATCCCTTCAACGCCACCGGCTCACCAAGCGAATGCACCTCAGAAGGATAGGTAGGAGCCACCCGGTTTACCCAGGTAACACCCATAGCAAAGCCTGCGATCAAGGCAATGCCCACCAGCGCGCCGAGTATCCTAGTCCAGAAAACACGCTTATTGCTCGCCATGAGAGTCACTTCCCTTCAGCACTTCATGGCCGTCCAAGTGACCCTCAGCTAGGTGATAGAGTTCATCAGATAAGGTGGTGAGAATGCGTGGATCATGGCTTGCAATAACCAGCGCAGCACCACGATCGCGCTCGCGGCGAACCAGCTCGGCCACCATCTCTACTCCCGAAGTATCGAGGGCGTTCGTGAGCTCATCAAGCACAATGAGGTCAGGTGATCCCATCACCGCTGCGGCGATTCCGAGCCGTTGCTTCATACCGAGCGAATACTTCCGGTATCGGCGGTGATCATCGGGGTCAAGCCCTACGGTATGCAAGAGTTCCCGCAGGTGCTCTCTATCCGCCTTTCCTTTAAGAGCTGCAATGAGAGCCAGATTATCTAGGCCTGTGCGCGTATCCAAAAACGCCGGACCCTCAAGCAGAAAACCAACACTCGGCGGAACTTGGATCTCAATACCTAAGAGTTTGCCATCAATCCAAACACCGCCCGAACTTGGTCGCATGAGACCTAAAATAGCGCGCATGAGCATCGTCTTACCAGAGCCGTTAACTCCAGCTAAACCCACAACCTGGCCAGATTCAGCCGTCAAGGAAATATCTTTTAAGCCCTCTGTACTGCCAATGTGCTTGGTGAGCTCTTTAATCTCGAGTTTCATGATTCGTACTCCTTTGAGAGGATATCCATCCGCGAGAATCGCCAGCTGCCGATGAGCATCGCTGCCGCGCCTAAGCAAAGTGCAAACACGATGCCTCCGAGCGGATCTACTCCCGACGTTATAACGGTTGAGGCGCGCCCGAACATGAGGTACTCCCCCGGAAGAAGCGGATGAAACAGCAGAGCCGACATAAACAAAATGCTCGCGGTAACCCCGTAGCTCAAAACCGGCCGAATCCAAAGCGAAGCGCAAATTGAACCATGCACAGCGCCCACGACATACAGACTCCTGCTCCAAGTGCAGAAAGGATGGAAAGCGAACGAGGAGTAGAAACAAAATCAATAACATCGATCATGAGACTGCCAACCACGTCCTGACCAATCGTGAGCGACAAATCACCCGAACAAATCGCAGTTACTGCAGCAGACAATCCGAAGATACAAATCCAGAATGCCAAAACATAGGCACTAATCCACAAGCATTTTGAGATCCACCAACTCCGGCGACCCCCGGAAGCCACAACCGTCTGAATTCCAAAACCTTCCAAGTTCCTAAAGGGATAACGCAAAGGAATAAAAAACAAAATGAAGCAAACCATGAGCCACGATGCGGGAATGACGAACGGATAATTCCGCTCAGGATGATAAATTGACATACCAGAAAACGAGACAGCAAGCATATCTCCCCAAGCAAGTTCAGTGAGTGAGAATCCGGCTCCCGTATAGCCAACTAAGAGATACGAGAATTGCAATATCAGCGCACCGGGGATAAGCAGTGCCTGCCGCCATATTGAGCGAAATCCTTCTGAGAAATCGATTCGGATAAGGGTGCATATCCTCATAGGATATCCCTCCTCTGATGCCGAATCAGCAAGACAACCGATGCAAGGGCAGGCACAAGCATCGTTGCGGCGGTACTCATTGGGTCACGCTCATAAGATCCCCGGTCGCTCGCAAGAGGCTCGCAATATCAATGCAGCACCCCTCAAGAGCCATAATGCTAAACACATAATTCGATAGATAGCTAACGATTGTAGCAAGTACGTACGAACTTACCAGCAAGATAACTCGATTTTCAAGCAAAGTGGAACAGGCAAGTACAAATACACCCCAGAGTCCAGCAAGGAAAAAATCAAGTACGGTCTTAGCCAACACAAACATGAAGGAGTGTGTAAAGAAGAGCTGCGCCCACATCTCTGTGTTATGCATGCCAAATTTGTCTGTAAACAGGTGATATGAACTTCTTATACAGAGGTGTTTACATGCCAATGACCTGCGAAATCTTTTTTCTTAGTTGTTCGCGACTATGTACAACCAAAAACGCGAAGCCCTTGCGGCAAGCGGTATTTACGCTCCCACGAGAGTAGCAACGCTCGCGAGCAATGGCGTTCATGGTAAGACCGGTGGCACTCAAAATCAGAATTTCAGCTTCCTGCTCTGAGAGACCTTTGCTCAACAGATAGTGCAGCACCCGATCGTGGTTGGGCATGGAGATACTCGGGGTGCGATGCTCCATAGCACTATGCAAACACAGTTGAGCAAACCCCAACACGGGCATGCTACAGATAATGAGACAAGACACGGCACTGATTACAGAAACTTCGCCTCGACCACCAAACGGTAATGAAAAATGCAGATGAAAAAATCCTCACATTTCAAGCCGTTCTTCATTGTGCAACACGACCCACACAAGAAAGATTGCAGCTATCAAGGCCGGGAACAGAGCAACAGTTGTGCACATGCGAGCAACAAGAGAGCGCCTGCCCTCATGAAACCACCACGCCCGAGCAAGGGTAAGTCCTATAAGCAAACCGATCCCAATGAGCATCGCACTAGGTGCAGGAGCGGGTTTAATGAGCGATCGTGAAAGGTCATAGGGAGCTGAAAGGAGGAGCAGAGCAATGCCAAACAGCACTGTTCGCACCATACGGATAAACCACGTGCGCCGTGCTGGTACTTGATCACATTGCTCGTCCACCGTCACCGCCCTTTCGCTGCGCCGCTACATGTGCTCATACCATGCACCGACAAAAATCAACTTTTGTATCGTCACTATAGCGCAGCGGAGTATTTTCGAAGAGCTCTTTTTGTTGAGCAGCCTTCTGTTGAGCTCTTCACTAGCACGCCCAAGCAGCTGCGCGGTCACCCTCAAACTGCATCCGATAGTATCGTGCATAGGTTCCATCACGAGCCATCAGCTCATCGTGAGTACCCTGCTCAACCACGCGTCCCTGCTCAACGGTAGCTATAACATCAGCGCTTCGAATCGTTGAGAGCCGGTGGGCAATCACGATTGTTGTACGCCCGCGTGCTAGCTCAGCCAAGGCTTCCTGCACGGCAGCTTCGCTCTCGTTATCCAACGCGCTCGTTGCTTCATCCAAGATAAGAATCGACGGATCTTTCAAAAAGACGCGAGCAATAGCCACGCGCTGCTTTTGGCCGCCCGAAAGTCGGCTTCCTCGCTCACCCACAACCGTGTTATAGCCCTCGGGCAAGGTCTCAATAAACGTGTGAATATTCGCTCGACGAGCGGCTTGCTCAATCTCAGAATCACTCGCCCGTGGTCGGCCGTAGGCAATATTCTCTCGGATCGTTCCGTCAAAAAGGTAGACGTCCTGCTGAACCAGGCCGATCGCCTTTCTCAGACTTTCTTGCGTAACATCTCGAACATCTTGCCCATCGATCTCAATAGTTCCTGCATCCACGTCATAAAACCGAGGCAAAAGCGCGCACGTAGTGGACTTGCCGCCGCCAGAAGGACCAACTAACGCAAGGGTCTCACCTGCTCGAATGGTGAGATTCAGATGATCAATGACTGGGCGCTCTTCGCCAGTATCTGTTCTCTCACGCGTTTCGTAGCTAAAACAGACATCGCGATACGTAATTTCTCCGCGCTCCAGCACGAGATCGGGGGCACCCGGAGCGTCTGCGATATCTGGTGCATGACGCAATACCTCATCCATACGACGAAAGCCTGCGATCGCCTTTTGGAAGAGCTCCGTGGAATTCACGAGGGTCTCTATCGGCGTTGCAAAAAGGCTAATGTAGAGCGCAAAGGTTGCCAGATCAACGGCACTTATTTGGTTGTGCGCAATCAGGTAACCACCGAGGATGATGATTGCCGCGTACAAAGATCCGGTCATAAGGGCACTCGTAGCTTGGTATCTGCCCATCACGTGATACATGTCCACTTTTGAAGCGAGGTAGCGCTCATTCGAGTGACCAAACTTAGCGCGCTCCACCTCCTCGTTTGCAAACGACTTCACCACACGCATCCCAGCAAGCGAGTCTTGAAGTTGGGAGTTCACTTCCGCGATTCGCACGCGGTTCTCGGCGTAGACCGTTCTCATCCGATAGTTTTGGTGCACCATGATCGCGACAAAGACCAAGGTAATCCCTGCCATCACTCCAGCTAGAATCGGGGCGATCGTAAAGAGGATGACGAATGCACCAACAATCTCAATCGTACAGATAATGAGCCATTCTGGAAGATGATGGGCTCCCTCACAGATGTCAAAGAGGTCATTTACGACTCTGCTCATCATCTCCGCTGAATTATGGCGGTCAAAATACGAAAAACTCATCCGCTCATATTGGTCAAAAAGATCTTGGCGCATCTGGGATTCCATGCGCGCACCCATGATGTGACCTTGAGCAGACACAAAGTAGCGGCACGCCGTCCGCACGAGGTAGAGCACGATCAAGCCCAGGGCAATCATGCCCAGCGCGTCAAGAATTGCTGCGGATCCTTCGCTAAACAGGCCTCCCGCAAGGGTGCGCAAGATGATAGGAAAGGAGAGATCAATTGCCGCAAGCACGAGAGCGCAGGCGGTATCTCCTATGAAGAGGTGAAGCTGCGGTCGGTAGTACGAGAGGAAGCGCTTAAACATAGACGCCTTTCAGGTTGAACTTTCTGGTCGAATCGTGTGGAGCGGGACAAAGTAGACAAAGCAAGGTGAACGAAGGGTAATTTGGAACAGTAATACAAGTGTAAATCATGATCAGGACGGACAAGAACGATACCTGTATACTCGCAACAACCGAACAGAGCGAGGTAGACGCATGCTGAAGTACGAAGCAATTGCAGAAGACCTACGGAAACAAATTGAAGACGGAACGTTGGGGCAAAACGAACGCCTACCCACCGTTGTTGAGCTATGTCATGCCTATGGCGTGAGCAAGATCACTATTCGTCGTGCTATGGAGCGGCTGAAAAAGGACGGCCTGGTCTCGAGCCGTCGTGGCAGCGGTACCTTTGTAAAGCGATCTGCCTCGTTTGAAGAAAATCCGCTCGTAACTGGTCTCAACGAGCACGCAGAGGGCTTTACCGCTCAGCATGCTAAAGCTGGCGATGCCGTCAGCTCTGAGGTCTACGATTTTGCCGTGATCACACCACCGGCGGAGGTAGCGGAGCTGCTCGGACTCTCTGCGGAAGACTTCACGTACTACCACTGTCGAACGCGCATCGCCAACGACCTCCCGATTGCCATTGAGTACACGTATATGTCGCTGGCGCTTATCCCTGGTCTGAAGCTTCATCACTTATATGAGTCGGTCTATCGGTATCTTCGGGAAGAGGTCGGGCTCAAACTCGGGAGTTTTCACCGTGCAATTCGTGCTGTTCCAGCAACCGAAGAAGAGGCTACGCGCCTAAAAACCGAACCGGGAGCCCCTCTCCTTGAACTTGAGCAGGTTGGCTATCTCGACAGCGGCATTCCTTTTGAATACTCCCGCACGCGCAATGTTGGCTCTCGCTACGTTTTAAATAACATCACGCTTGCTTGAACTGGATGCCGCATCATCCTCTATACTCAAGCTAAAAATCAATCTCATCGCGTTTGGAGCGTAGTATGCAAAACCTTGCACAGCCCATTGTTCTCAAGCCTGTATTTCACGAGATGATCTGGGGTGGACGTCGGCTCGAGACCGAGCTTGGATATACCATTCCCGACGGCCCAATTGGCGAGTGCTGGGCAATCTCTGCCCACCCCCATGGCGACTGTCTCATTGCTGGTGGGTCATTTGACGGCATGCATCTTTCCGAGCTGTGGCGTGAGCATCGCCATGAACTCTTCCCTGGTGCAGATCAGGATCGCTTTCCTTTGCTTGTAAAAATTATTGATGCCGCCGCCGACCTCTCGGTGCAGGTTCATCCCAACGATGAATACGCGACCCTTCATGAACATGGCAGCTTAGGCAAGCGGGAGTGCTGGTATGTGCTTGACTGCGACGACGACGCTACGATCGTTATTGGACAGCGAGCCAAGTCGCGCGCTGAGCTCGCTCAGATGATTGAAGAGGAGCGCTGGAACGAACTTCTCAACGAGGTTCCAATTCAGCCGGGCGATTTTTTCCAAATTGACCCCGGTACCGTCCATGCCATTAAGGCTGGCACGCTCATTCTTGAGGTGCAGCAATCAAGCGATATTACGTATCGCCTCTTTGATTACAACCGCAAAGGGGCAGACGGCAAGACTCGCGAGCTCCATATTGCTCAGAGCCTTGATGTGGTTGATTACACGCATGAGGCACCAAGCTCCGGAGCAATTCAGGCGATCGAGCATGATGGCATTACCTGCTTAGAGTCAAATGAAAGCTATACGGTTGAGCTCATTCGAACAAACGGGAGCCGGATCGTTTCTCACTCAGAACCGTTCCTTTGCATTTCGGTTATTGGAGGAGCAGGCACCATTTGCGGTGAGCCGGTGCAGCTGGGCAGCCATGTGTTGATCCCTGCTACCATTCGCAACATCGAAATTGAGGGCGAGCTAAAACTCATCACGTGCCGCCCGTAAGGATACGTGCCAACAATACTATTTCCGGATGCTCGTAAGCGTTTTTGCCGAGCGTAAGGATGCTTGCTGCTCATAAGGCTCTCGGGTGCTCGTAAGCGTTTTTGCCGCCAAAACGGCTTCCGGGCGCTCATAGGGGGTTTAATTTAGTACATTTATTGCCCATCAGGCACGGATTTGACGCCAAGTGCGGGCAAAAATGCTCCTAACGACACCAAAATGCACGCAAGCAGAAAAAATAACTGGCTTCCCATCCCGTACAGACAGCTTCGATTGATTGGATTCCCAAAACGCCCGTAGCCGGCAGAGAAAAATGAACGGTGAGCTCGAAAGAGCTTACGCCGCATGAAGCGCTACGAGCCACAGAGCGCTGCTCGACATACAGCGCTACGAGCCATGAAGACTGGCACGGCAGAGAGCTTGAAAACTCAGATTTATTTAAAAGGTAAACGCTTGACGCAAGGCTTGAGCAGCTGCCTGTTCATCTGAGCCTTGAACCGTAATGATGAGTTCATCGCCGCAGGCCGCGTTCAACGACATCAAGGCCATCAGATCTTTTGCATCTACACCACTACTACCTGCGGGAATATCGGCCGAACGGTCGCCAGCAAACGAACTATCCACTCGAGACACCGTGATCTTGCTGTCCCACGACATTGCTGCGGCAGCAATTTGAGCAACAGGGCGAGCGTGCAGACCCAGAGGATCACAAATAATATGTGAAAACTGAATCATGCACGCTCTTCTTTCTTACCTAGCGAGTAACGCGAATAACGGCCTCACCAGCAGCAACCTGAGCCTCAGGCTCAACTGCGAGATCTACGCTTGCAAACTCAGGCGTATTGGAAACAGCCAGCACAACGCAATCTGCAAAGCCTGCCTCTTTGATAGCGGCGCGATCCATCGTAATCACCGGCTGACCGGCAACTACCTTGTCGCCCTGCTTCACATAGCCTGTGAAGCCCTTGCCCTCCATGCTAACCGTATCGATACCAACATGCACCAAGACCTCGATGCCGGTATCTCCCATGATGCCCACGGCATGACCCATAGTCACGATCACCGTACCAGAAAGCGGTGCGTACACCGTTTCCTCTTCAGGCAAGATCGAGCAGCCCTTGCCCAGCACCTCACCAGAAAAAACCGGATCAGGTGTATCGGCCATAGCAATAACGCGACCAGCAACCGGGGCGCAGAGCACGTCATCACCGCTTGCAGCCTCAACAGCTGCGGGTACTTGAGGCTCAGCTACAGCCGGTGCCTCTTCCTTCTTCTTGAATACATCGAACAGTCCCATGTGCCCTCTCCTCACGTTCGCTGGAACACTTGTACCAGCACTGATACCCGTATGCTGGCTCCGACCATCTCAAAGCCAACGCACGTGCTGGCACGTCTTTGACAGCAATACTATCGAGCCTGACTCTCAAAAACACAGAGCCACCCGGCTGCCAGCATGACCATGCCAGCAATGATACCGGTCTTACGCGGGGTCGATAAGCCCAAGCGCCAAAAATGCCGCTTACTTTATCCTCGTCTACCCCCCCCCGCAACATAGCCTGCCATAGCACGAACGCTAAAAATAGATCTCGAGCCGCGCATACCCTATTCATGTTTAGTCGCATTCATTCAGTAGGCCATTTCTGCGAACAGAATTTTGATCTATTCCTTCAGCCAACGAACCCTTCCACTGCTCACACATCTTTCCGATGCACAAAAAAACGGGATCACGAATAGTGATCCCGTTTTACACCAGCTTTGAGTGTATACGTTCAATTAGCCGCGGCGACGCTTTGCTAACACCATGCCGCCGGCACTCAACAGCACACCGCTCGTAGCGCTCAGTACTGCTATGCCATCAATCGCACCAGTCTGCGGGAGACGAGGGGCAGTACGCAACCGCCTCTTTTTGGCTAGCTTTTCCTTAGCAGGCTTAGTTAAAGACACCTTAAACTCATCAATTGTTGCCCCGTTTTTGTCTTTAACGATTACAGCAATTACATCGCCAATTTTTGCCTGATCATTGGGAGTTACGGTAATCGAGCCGTCTTTATTCAACACTGCAGTGCCAGGGCCATTCACGTCAACCGTAGTTCCCTCCTGAACCTTTCCTTGCTCCAAAGGCACAACAACAGGAGTGTCTAGAGGCGTTGTTGCGTCACCCCATGTGGGTGAAATGGGTGTCGCAGGTGTTATAACAGCAGCTTTTGGAGAAATATCCAGCGTCCATTCACACACAGCGCCATCTGCAACGTAGTTCAGTACGGGATCAACCAACGATGCAGTTACCTTAACATAGGTACCGCGCTCATTAGGCTCCCCTGCCTTGTTTACACGAACCTGAGTGTATGTCCATGTTGGATGTGCTGGGTCGGCTGGCTTAGGAATAAGAACCTTGCCCGGCACTCCCGCTTCTGTCGACGATTCAACTGTTGGAGCTTCGGGTGTTACCGCCTTCACATGAGACGTAAGCTTTACTTCCCATCCAGTAAGATCGCTGCCTTCGACACCGGTAATTTCATAGCGCCCGTTTGCACTCTTAGTGGTTTTGGTATCGCTGAACTGAGCCGTCATGGTATACGTTTTATATTTACCTGTGTAGTTACTATAAAGATCAAAATCATTGCCCGATGTTGCATAAGTAATGAGTGTTTCTCGATGTGTCGCATCATACTCCGCACTGGGGTGATGCTCAGCCGCATCCTCAAAGGTATATGTGTTGACGATCGGCCTGCCGTTTCTGCCAATGAACGGCTCCGTCTTATCCTTATAAGTTCTATTAAACCCAATTGAGATGGGAATTGTTGTTTTATTTCCTGTTTCCACCCGATCATCAGGGTGGATATCCCCATTCACAAGAGAGAAGCGGAAATCTGTATTGGCTTGCTGAAACAGCAAGCAGTCTTGTACTGTTGTGCCTGGAGAAACACCGGTGCTGTATGCGAGATCGCGTGCATATCCCGCCTCATCAGTCATATACAGATAACCTTGGTCAAGTCGCACATCGGTATACGTGGTATCACCAATTGTTTGCGTGGCCTCGGTTGTAACTTCAAACGTGGCTTTTTCGCCGTACGTCAGCTCAAATGCTACCCACTTATTCTTTGGCACCCGTTGCTCGGCTGCATCAGGCGCTGGTTTGCCATATTGCGGGAAGTACATCAGGATCTTAACCTTTTGCCCCATACGAGCCTCATCAAATCCCCAATGCGGCTGGTCATCCTTGTATTTCCAGCGGAAGTTTATGGTCCAGCTGCTTGTTGTTGGGGTATCAGCAAAGGAAGCTCTACCTCCCCCCAGCAGGCTAACGACAAAGACAAAAACAATTGCCAAGCCGAGCCAAATATGAGTTTTTCTCATCGGAGACTCCTTTCTTGTATGTTGGGATTTTATCATACATTGAATTCTGAGCAAAAAAGGCGAGAATTACCTGGTTGCAACAAAGACTGCAAGCCTTTATAAGATCTTTTTATACATAATTGCTCCCTTATTAAGGATTTTTATGTATCTGTAAGTTAAGGAAGCTGTATCACCTCACAAAGAGCTGATGCTTTTGCTCACTTCAGCTCAGATCGCATCCCTTGACTCACAATACACCCTCCTTGGAAGAAGACATCCCTAAGAAATAAGTGTGCACAGCTGTATCAACCAAGCATGGACCCACATGCACAAGTGGCTCCTCTAAGGGCAACAAGCTTGATTACATCGAACATCAACGTGGAAACAGCACTCAGATGGAGATAGTGGAGCCCTCGCCGTTTACAACAGATTCTTATCTGGAAAATGAGCGCAAATTGGAAAATGAGGCGTTCGGCATGCGTAAGCCCCGTCTACTCCTAAACGCTTAGGGATAGACGGGGCTATGCAAACGGAACAATGTGTATGCGCACGCTTATGCGCTTGCACGCTCCGCCTTAGCTGAAGTGCCTACAAGCTTCTCAAGTGCAATGGCGATTGCGAGTGCCACTAGAGCGGGAAGCACCCAGCCAAGACCCTCTTTAGCAAATGGCAGGAGGTCAAAAGGCAGCCACAACGTCTTTGCAAAGGCGTCGCGCATACTGACAGCCACGCTAATAACCGCAACGGTACCAATCACAAACGGCCACACGCGTGGCACGCGATCGCACACAGTATGAAACACTCCCATAATTACCAAGACAATGGATACGGGATACAAAGCGCTCAGAAGCGGCACTGAGAAGGTGAGGATCGCGTCGAGACCAACGTTGGAGACTGCGCAGGAGAAAAGGGCGAAGCCAAAGGCCCACGCACGGTAGGACGCTCCCGGAATCTCTTCAGAAAAATAGGTTGCGCAGCAACTAATCAGACCAATGCACACGTTCAAGCAGGCAAGCAAAAAGATTGCAGCGGCAATTGCCACACCAACCGATCCAAAGTGACGAACCGCAGACTCCGTAAGAACAAAGGCACCATTGGTAGCCTCAGGAATTGCAGATGCAAGTTGTTGGCCTGTAAAGGCAAAACCGACATAGATGATGCCAATCAAGGCTCCAGCAACAGCGCCAGCTCGCGAAATCTCACGCGCAACATCGCGCGGCTCAACCACACCAAGCGCTTGGATATTCGTAGCAATCACAATGCCGAAAGTAAGGGATGCTAAAAGATCCATGGTCTGGTAGCCCGTCAAAAAACCTTGAAGCATCGGACTCTGATCATATGGCGTTTGGGCTGCAGGAATTGAAGCTGCTGGATCTAAAATTGCTGCAACCGTTACGGCAACAATGAGTACGATCAAAGCAGGCCCGGTTACTCGGCCAAGCAAGCGAGTGAGCTTGCCTGGGCGTAGTGCAAAGAAAAAGGCCACCGCAAAGAAGGCAATCGAGAAGATAAGACGAACCATCTCCATAGGTAGATCTGGTGGCAACAGGGGAACCAACATCTCAAATGAAGTGGATGAGGTTCGCGGAATTGCCAGACAAGGACCAATCGAGAGGTAGATTGCAGCAACAAAAATGCGGCTAAACCACGGGTGAACACGATTGGCAAGCGAGCGAACCGTTCCCGCTAAGGCTACCGAAATAATGCCTAAAATGGGCAGACCAATACCGGTGATTAGAAAGCCAATGGCAGCAGGCGCCATGTCTGATCCAGCTTTGAGACCCAAAAGAGGAGGCAAGATCAGGTTTCCGGCTCCAAAAAACATTGAGAACAGGGTGACCCCTACTGTAGCCGCTTGGGCAACTGACAATCTACCGGCTCGTTCCATACATCCCCCTTCTAAGAAGTATGTGGTCTAGTCTAGCCGAACGATCGGTGCGAAACCTATCATTAACTTTTTAGTCTGGCCTGACCGCTCGAAACTCACCTCAAGCAGGTCACCGTCAACAGCAATAACTGACCCCGGGCCAAAGGTTTTATGATTCACACGGTCTCCCACAGCAAAGACCTCTGCTGCTCGGGCAGCATCTGGTCGGCGCTGCTCAGGTACGCGAGTAGAAGTGACACTACGCCCCGATCCAAAAGTTGCTGGAGGAAGTCCCGCATCTGGCGCAATCTCGCGATGTCTGCGTGCTCCTCCCGAGGATCGTGTATACGAGCCAAAAACACTGCCCCCATACTCAGCTCCTGTCCCAGACCCAAAGGTTCCCCTGCGATCCCCTCGCTTTTCCCAGCCAACACCGCCAAAGCCAGAGGAGCCCACGCCGGTAATTTCAATATCTGCCTCGGGGATCTCACCAATAAAGCGCGAGCGAGGATTGGCCTGGGTTGATCCATAGGTGCGTCGAGTTGCCGCATACGTGAGGAACAAGCGCTGGCGAGCGCGCGTAATGGCTACGTAAGCAAGGCGGCGCTCTTCCTCGAGCTTGCCTGGTTCATCTGGCGTCGCCCCAAACCCCCCTACATGCGGAAATATTCCCTCTTCAAGTCCAGCAACAAAGACTGCCGGAAACTCCAGACCTTTAGAGGAATGTACCGTCATCATGGTGATAGCTGAAGAACCCCCAGCTAGGGCATCAAGATCAGAGCGCAAGGCAAGCCATTCCATAAGAGCAGGTAAGGCCGCGCAAGATAAAGGACCGTATGCTTGCTCGATCTCAGACGCGCGCTGAGCACCAGGATGAGACGCAGCCTCGGATGAAGACGGTTCAAACGCAACATCTCCAGGCTTTACCCCCGCCACTCTCTCTTCCTTAAACGCTACAGTCAGGCCACTAGCCACATCTCCGCTGTCCATAGCTTTCTTAGTTGCCACTTGAGATGGAATATCGGCAATACCTGCTGAGCGCAGCTCCGCCAAGCTCTCAAGCGTACCTTCAATATCCTCATGAGTCTCTTCAAACTCAGCGGCTACGCCCAAAAACTCCTGGATGTTCTCTATGCGGCCTTCCGCCTCCATGGATCCCTCAGCTCGCAAGGCGTCCATGAGCCCTGATGCGCTCACAATGGCATCAACCACCTGGAAAAGCTCACCGTTCATGCGCCGACCACTTCGGACAATGTCTACAAACGTATCGAGCGCACGGCGAACCTTAGGAGTAAATCTCCCCGTTTCTGCAACCGCAATCTCACAGGCGTGGAAAAAGCTGCAATGATTTTCGAGAGCCAAATCCTCGATCTTTGCAATGGATGCCGAGCCGATGCCGCGACGAGGTGTATTAATCACACGCTTGACGCTCATCTCATCTGAAGGATTGACCACCATCTTGAGATAGGCCATGACGTCGCGAATCTCCGCACGATCAAAGAATCGTGTACCACCGACGATGCGATACGGCACGCCTGCACGCAAAAACATATCTTCCAAAATACGAGATTGTGCATTGGTTCGATAAAACACGGCAATATCTTCGTAGCTCATGCCAGCATCGTGAAGACGATCAATCTCACTCGCAATCCAGCGGCCTTCGTCTCGCTCATCAGCTGCTTGATATGCACGAATCAGCTCGCCATCCCCTGCGGCTGTGAACAGGCGCTTTGATTTTCGCTGCGAGTTATTGCGCACCACTGCATTGGCTGCAGAAAGAATATGTCCGGTACTTCGATAATTTTGCTCAAGCTTAATGACCCGAGCGCTTGGATGATCCTTCTCAAAATCGAGAATATTGGAGATATCTGCCCCACGCCAGCTATAAATCGACTGGTCGTCATCGCCTACGACCATGAGGTTGCCGTACTTATTTGCTAGCAGATTAGCCAGAAGATACTGCACACGGTTTGTGTCTTGGTACTCGTCCACGCTGATATAGCGGAACCGCTCCTGATAGCTCTCGAGAACTTCAGGACGTGTGCGCAAAAGCTCCAATGCTCGAACCAGCAGATCATCAAAGTCCATGGCATTTGCCGCACGCAGGCGCCGCTCAAGTTGGATATACACGCGGGCAGCTGCACGAGATGTATCGTTCTCGGCAAGCTCGAGCATCGCCTCGGGACTTACCATGGCGTTTTTAGCAGCCGATATCTTCCCTCGAATCATATTGATTGGATAAGTCTTTTGATCCAGGTCGAGAGCGCCCATGATGTCTCGCACCAATCGACGAGAATCATCGTCATCGTAGATAGTGAACTGGCTGGTATAACCCAAAAGATCCGCATCCTCACGCAGGATCCTTACGCACATAGCATGAAAGGTGCAAACCCACATACCGCGCGTACCTTCGGGAAGTAGATCTGTTAGGCGCTCACGCATCTCTGCGGCCGCTTTGTTGGTGAAGGTAATGGCCAAGATACGCCAGGGAGCCACCCCTTTATCCGCCACAATATGAGCAATGCGGTGTGTAAGGACGCGTGTCTTACCCGATCCAGCTCCTGCCAACACGAGCAGCGGTCCTTCGGTTGTAAGAACAGCCTCACGCTGGGCGGGGTTGAGCGAGTCAATATCAAAAGCGGCTGCCATAGAAGGTCTCCCTGCTGGTTGGTCGGATGCGGGCTTGCGCGCAATGTCTGCGCAACACTCTCGAGAACATGCTCTCGCAAGCGTGTACGGTACGCGGGGATGCATACGCGAGATGCAAAGGCGCAAGCGCACATGTGGCGCTACCTCACATATAAGGCGCTGCCACACGTAGCTCCGCACAGATTGCGCGCATAATACACTCCCACACGCTGAACAAGTTTCCAAGTCAGACGTGGGCGGCCTACCAGTATACGACGGCATGCAGACCACACCGGTCAGCTGTACCCCCATCTTGAAGAGAGGTGTTTAATGCCAAGTTCGGCGCGCGCTACTGAGCGCGTCATATCAGGCGCTTCGTCAGACGGTGGACTCTGGCTCTTCATCTGTCTGCGCGGGTAAGATCAGGTTGAGCAAGATGCCAACAAGTGTTGAGGTTGCCATGCCAGGCAAGGCATAGTCGCCCACTGGGATAGAGATCCCTGCTGTCTCCATGCCGACCCCAAGTATGATCACAACCGAGGCAATCATAAGATTACGATTGTCGTCAAAATCAACCTTATTGCTCACAAGCATTCTCAAACCATTGCTTGCAATGAGTCCAAAGAGCAGTAGACAGACGCCGCCCATCACCGGAGAGGGAATTGAGCGTACAAGCGCAGCAAGCTTTGGGCAAAAGCCTCCCACAACCAGGGCAATTCCTGCGGCATACCAAAAGATTTGCGTTGCATAAACGCGGGTGACACTCATCACGCCAATATTTTCTGCATACGTCGTGGTCGGAGGGCCACCAAGGCAGCCCGAGATAACGCACGAAATACCATCTCCCGCAAGCGAGCGCGGCAGCATCGAGCGATAATCGCGACCTACAACCTCACCTACCGTAAGCAAGTGACCGATGTGTTCAATGACCGTCACAATTGCCACGGGGGCAATGAGTGCAATCGCGCCCAGATCAAAGCGAGGGGCGTTTAAGTGCGGCAAGCCAACCCAGGCCGCCTCTGCAACAGGCGCGAGATCAACGAGGCCAAGTGGGATCGAGACCAGATACCCAACTACGATGGAAAGCAGAACCGGCACCGTGCCAAGCAATCCCCCACGGCTCGAAAAAACAACAGCTGAAACCAGTGTAATCCCAGCAACGACTGATCCCAGTACAAAAAATGTCGGGTTGCCATCGACACTATCGTGCATAAGCGCCATTTTGGCTGCCGTAGCAGACAGTCCCACTCCAATGACGATCATAACGGCTGCTACCAGGACAGGCGGCAAAATCCGGTCAAGCCAGCCAGTACCGATTACACGCACGATCGCAGCAGCTGCCAAAAACACAAGACCGGCAACAATGACGCCGCTCATAGCCGCGTCTAGCCCGCGCGTAGCTCCAACGGCCAAAATAGGGCTGATAAATGCAAAGGAGCTTCCTAAATAGCTTGGAATCTTGTTCCGGGTGACCAGCAAGTAGCAGATAGTTCCTATGCCAGAACACATGATGGCAACATTAGGATCAAGGCCAGTTAAGATCGGTACCAGTACCGTTGCACCAAACATGCTCATCATATGCTGGATACCAAGTGGAATCGCACGAACTGGCGCAACGTGGTCGTCCACTCCAATGACTTCGCGCTCGTGACGAGCCATAGATCCTCCTGTTGTTGAGCCGGACTTCAATTACCGCCGATTAGAATTACGGCTGCCGCTTAACTCCAAGCCACCTGAGATTCGGCTGTTGTGAATACGAATTTCACTGCCGCTAATTCGAGTTCCATCTGCTGCTGACTCGGACTCCAACCGCCGCCGATTTGAATCCGTATCACTATAGCGGAATATAGTGACTTCTCGCCGCGAAGGTGAGTTGATTTGCGCTCGCACGGATAAATCCGCCCGCACGGCTGGATGTGCTCGCACGGATAAATCCGCCCGCACGGGTGGATGTGCTTTCACGGGCGAGTACACTCGCACGGGTGGGGATACACTTGTAGGTGCGCTTTCTTCCCGCGCCAGATCTCCCAGCTTAAGAAGAGCAGGACATGTCTTCAAGCATTTTGACCGGAGCGCTGAGTGAAAATAACAACAAAAACTGCCAAGCCAGACACAAAGTCCAACTTGGCAGCCATAGAAACATCGCGCCCAGCAATCCAATAATATGCAAGCTACAGAGCCAGCAACGCAGGCGCATACATCGCTCAATAACCCATGTGCAAGGCGCAAACACAAGAGCATTTAACTCAAAAAACACAGTGCCAAAGCATACTAGCCGAAGGTGCTCGCACGCTTTAAGGACAGCGCCAGAGCATGCTAATCGAAGATGCCAGTACACTTAAGGAGCAGCGACAAAGCATACTTGCTGAAGCGCCGGCGTGCTTGAGCCCAGAACACCTAAACGATCAGGAAGTAGATCAAAAATGCGATGGCAGCCACCCACATGAGCGGCTTTACCTTCTTGATCTGGCCGGTCACTGCAGCAACAGCAACATAGGCAATGAAGCCAAAGCCGATGCCGTCAGAGATGGAATAGGTAAAGGGCACGCCAGCCACGATCATAAACGCCGGGAAGCCTGCAAGTAGGTCGCCCCAGTCAATATCGTGAACCTCGCTCATCATGAGGTAACCCACAAAGACCAAGGCACCGCAGGTAGCGGCCGAATTCACAATGGCAATTACCGGCGCAAAGAATGCCGCAAGAATAAACAGAATGCCAACGACCACAGACGAAAGGCCAGAACGACCACCGTCTGCCGCACCCGAGGAAGACTCAATAAAGGTGGTAATGGAAGACGCGCCAACCAAGCCACCAACAGCTGCAGCTGCAGAGTCAACAATCAGAATCGGCTTAATATCTTGAACCGATCCGTCCTCATTCAAGAATTCGCCCTGCTTGGCCACGGCCATGGCAGTTCCCATGGTGTCAAAGAAGTCAGACATCATGAGGGAGAAGGCAAACACGATAAGCGTTGGGTTGGTGAGCACCTTAACGATACCCATGGTTCCCTGCTCATCCGTTAAGAACGGAGCGCCAAACGACGAGAAGTCCAGACCTGAAACGAGCGCCTCAGGCATGTGCGTGAGACCTAGAGGAATACCAGCGAGCACCGACACGATAATGCCGACCAGCAAAGCGCCAGGCACGCGCATCGAATACAAAATGACCGTAGCAACAATGGAGATGAGACCCATAATAAACAGCGGGTCGCTCACCTCACCCAAGGCAACCATCGTTGCCTCATTGGCCACGATAATGCCGCCATTCTTAAGGCCGATCATCGCAATGAAAAGGCCAAGGCCGACAGAGATAGCATGGCGAAGCGAAACCGGAATTGCATCCATAATTGCCTCGCGCAGACCGCACAACACGAGCAGGAGAATCGCCACGCCTTCAACGAAGATAACGGCGTTTGCAGCATGCCAGTCTCCCCCGGCAATTGAGGTTAGGGTGAAAGCAACAATGGCGTTCACGCCCATGCCCGACGCGCAAGCGAGCGGTCGATTGGCAAAAATGCCCATCAGGATGGTCATAATGCCAGCACCAAGGCAGGTAGCCGTAACGGCGGCAATCATGGGAATGCCTGCCTCTACGAGCAGCGAGGGGTTCACCGCAATGATATAGGCCATCGCGAGAAACGTCGTGAGGCCAGCACGCATCTCTGTGCCAACGTTCGACCCTCGTTCGGAAAGCTTAAAGAACTGATCCATGGCTTCCTTTCTGTCACACTCTGAGGCGCACCCACAGTTGGCACGCACACACGCTCGGGCGCAGCCGCAACCACAAACGGCGACGCACAAAAACTCGACGCGCTCATAGGACAGCGCGCACAGAACGCGTTAACGATACCAAATTTCTGCAGGGAAACGGCTATGGAATCATGGCTGTAACACTCTCATAGGATGAGTGACGGAATCGTAAAAATGAACCGATCGACAGGCTGGGCAGAACCACGGCCTAGGCAGAACCGCCGGGGCAGGGTCGAAGCCTCAGACAGGCACCGCCTACACGAGCGAGGGAGTAGCTCCGCTGAGTAAGAAATAAGCCAGCACAGCCACGCCAAGCAAAATACGGTAGATGCCAAAGGCAGTGAAGTCGTGACGACGCACGAACGACATCAGCCATCTTATTGCTAAAAGCGAGACCACAAAGGCAACCGCGCAACCTACTGCAAGCAGCATCGTCTCTTCCAGAGCAAAGGTCCCACCAGTGAGCAAAAACTTAACGAGCTTGAGAGCACTTGCTCCAAACATAACCGGGATAGCCAAAAAGAAGGTGAACTTAGAGGCAACCGTGCGCGTACAGCCCAAAATAAGACCACCGATAATCGTTGATCCTGAGCGCGAGGTTCCTGGCACTAACGCAAGCACCTGAAACAGACCGATCCCGAGGGCAGTCTTCCAAGAAAGTTCCTCGAGGCTTTCAATCGATCCGATATCAGAATCAGATACCGCCAGATCTTCCTCACGAAAATGAGCTCCGACCAGCTGGTTTTCGGCAGCTGCGAATCGGGATGCTCGCACGCGCTCCACCACAATAAAGATGAGACCATACAGAATAAGAGCACCAGCAACAACTGAGGCGTTGTACAGATGCTCCTCCATCCAATCATTCAGAGGAATGCCAATCGCTGCTGCTGGAATACAGCCAAGCACAATCTTGCCCCAGAGCGCCCACGTGCGAGCGCGACCTTCTCGGCCTTTTGAAGGGCTGAGCGGATTGAGATCGCTAAAAAAGTAAACGCATACCGCAAGAATTGCCCCGAGCTGAATAACCACGAGGTACATGTTCCAAAACGCCTCGGACACGTTCAGCTTGGCAAATTCGTTCACGAGGATCATATGCCCCGTTGATGAGATGGGCAGCCATTCAGTTACGCCCTCGACCAAACCCATCAGGGCAGATTTAAGAAGTTCGATGATCACAGATCCTCCTGTCGCAACGGATCACTCCGCTTTGCTGTGTACGCGCACTGCTGTGTACGCGCGCATTGCTGCGGCTCATTATCGCCTGCGCGCGGCAAGACAACCACCCGCGCCGCGAAAAAATCAGCACGTCCGCAGAATCGTTGCGGAAATTCGAACTCCAGAGGGGTATACGATTGGTAAGACGGTTCGCAGGCCGGGGGATCTTCCCCGCCAAACTGGAGGAGGGCACCATGAGCGAAGGGTATTCAACGGTATTCGTCTCGCTCGACGGAACTGAACAGCAGGACTTTGTCCTCGCACGCGCAATCAAGGTAGCAGCGAATAACAATGCCAAACTCGTTATCGGCCACGTTATTGACTCCACTGCTTTGGAAGCAGCAGGCTCCTACCCCATCGATTTGGTAGAAGGTCTTGAGGAAGCCTTCCGTGAGTCTATTGCCGAACAGGTGGAGGCCGCGCGCGAGAATCCCTTCATCTCCGAAGTGGAAGTGCTTATTCGCTCTGGCCGCATCCGCGAGACGCTAAAGGATGAAATGCTCGATATCATTCGTCCCGATCTGGTGATTTGCGGCGCACGTGGGCTATCGGGCATTAAGTACGCGCTTTTGGGCTCAATCTCTACCTTCTTGCTCCGCAATACCGACTGCGACATTCTCGTCGTGAAGTAGCTTGCATCCTTGCATAAGAGATCAGGTGAGCAATGAGGCTGGTGCGTATGCCGCACCAGCCTCCTTTGCTACATACTGCTTGAAGGATCGACTCGGTATGAGCCGTGCATTCTGCTGCGCTGCGACGAATCGTCCTCGTCCACATAACGGAAGCGATTCGTTGGGAAAGCAAGGCGCATCTCAAAGCCCTCTCCCAGAGCCGATCTGGCTTCCACGCCAATGCCCATCTTGGTGCACAGTCGCTTCACCAGATACAAGCCAATTCCCGTTGCTCGCTCCGTCACGCGTCCTTGCTCTCCGGTAAAACCACGATCAAAGACACGCGGCAAATCCGCCGCTCCAACACCGCGCCCATTGTCAGCCACGACGAGCACAACGCGCTCAGACGAGCGCCCCTGATCTTGCACATACGAAGAGAAAGTAATTTCTGCGCCCTCTGCGCGTGCGTACTTCACGCTATTTTGAATCAGCTGTCCCAAAATGAAACGAATCCATTTTTCGTCAGTAAAAACCTTTTCTGAAAGATTGGCCAAGCGCGGCTCCATATGCGCGCCAATGAGCAAGCGGAAGTTATCCTTTACGGTCTTCACTACCAGATCGTGCAAAGTATAGGATCGCACCAGATAATCGCGATCGACCGTTTCTGAACGCGCATAAAAGAGCGCCTGTTCAATATAGCCTTCCGTGCGATCCAGTGACTCTTCAACCGCATCGGTGCCGCGCAGCACTTCCTCAACATCAGGCGCAGATCCGTCAATTGGCATAAGCGTATCCCGCAGATTTTCTACTGCTAAATGCGCAGCAGACAACGGGCTTTTTGCCTCATGCACCCACGTCTCTATATACTCTCGGTACTCTCCAACGCGACGCTCAGCAGCGGAAATGCGATTATTTGCAGCCCTCGTGATAACCTCCAGGTCATCATAGGCAATGCAACCCTCTACAAAATAGGGACGCTCAACCATCTCTGTTAGCCACAGTGCCTGATCGGGATGCTGAGAACACGCATGCAAATCGCGATAAAACGCCTGCTTTCTTGTGTAATCTACAATGAGCACAATCAGAGCACTCAACACAGGAATTGACGTGATAAGCAGCGCCGCCGCACCCGTGACCGATACTGCGCCTAACGCAATATACAGAAACACAATGGATGCCACGCCAACAGCAATACCGGGAGCGCACGAGCGCAAATACGAACCTAACCTCATCGCTACACCGAATAACCGTGACCGCGATGCGTCACCAGATAATCCGTGACCCCGATCTTTTCTAAGGTGGACCGGAGACGATTGATATTCACTGTCAGCGTATTGTCGTCCACAAATGCTTCAGAGTCCCACAGATCTCGCATGATCGCTTCTCGCGAAACAATAGTCCCAGCCTTGGAAATTAAGAGCGCGAGGATGCGCATCTCGTTTTTAGTGAGCTCAATCTGTTTCCCGTGCGCGCGAGCGAGTGATCGTGCTGGATCGAGCTCAACTCCACCATGAGAAAGTACAAGCGCGCCCTCTGCACCAGAAGCGCGGCGCAGTAAGGCCTCGATACGTGCGACCAAAACGCGGAGCCGGTAGGGCTTGGGAATAAAATCATCCGCACCGAGATTCATGCTCATGACCTCATCGATCTCGGTGGTACGTGCGGTCAAAACTACAATTGGCACGTCGCTTGATCCTCTGAGCTCGCGGCAAATAAACTGGCCATCGGTTCCCGGCAAAGAGAGATCGAGCAGTACAAGATCCGGCTCGGCAGCAAGTATCTCTTCCACCACTCGGTCAAACGAGATAGCGGCCGCCGTCTTAAAGCCATTGCGCTCCAACGCGGCAATCAGCTCATTGCGAATGGCGGCGTCATCTTCCACGATATAAATCAGCGGCTCTGACATAGCTCTCCTCTCACACTTGATTGCATTATGACATCGGTGAGCAAGCTATGAAAACGAACCTGAGGGAGCTTTCGAAGATGTAAGGACAAGGTCGAACTATTCGTGATCTTCCGCAGGTTCATACCATGCGGCCATAAATGCGCAAAGTATCAGGATGCAATCAAATATAGAAAAGAAATCAAAGAAGACCGGATTAACGTATATAAATATGCCATATCCATCAGTATCTGGCATAATGAGTTTAAATACTAAGTTAAAAGCTATATCAATGCCGATCAACACACGAAACATCTTTGAGGCTCCCGCAGATGTATCCATGTGAATATGTTTCTTAATGAAGGCAAACATACGGGAGAAGACGATAAAGCTAACCAATGAAATTGTTGTTGGGATAAGAAGTCCAAACATCAGGCGATCTCTGAGAGTAAGGTCTGTCCAAAAACCAGTCTGATAGCTAAAAATATAAAACCAGATTCCCGGAGTTTGATAGTAGGCAAAAATTACAAGGGAAAGGAGAACAGCTGCAACTATGCTGCCTACCTTCCAAAACTTACTATCCATAAACCACCCTCTAACGTGCACGAGCTTGCAGGGCTGCAAGCCCCTCGGAACAAAGCGTGATGAAAGGTTCGTGCGCGTTCACAGCAGGAACTATCCCGTGTTCATCTGACACTAAAAACCATGCACTCGCCTGAGAACGATCAGGTGCCGTGGTTCCTGAATCAGCCACTGAATCGTCGGCTGGAAGCTGAGCGAGTAGCACTGCCAAAAGCTCGTGTGACAATAATGCTGCCTCTGCGGGTGTATCTAGCTCCAGGGTCTCAGATGGCGACCCGTCTTGCATAGCACGCGATGCCGGAACAGCTTTCACATCTGCAAGCAAGCCATCTAGCTGGTCAGCTGGGAGCACTCGGTGATGCACGGTCAGCCCCCGTGTAGCCGCCAGCTGCTCTACAAGGCTCAGCATGCCGGATACGACAGCATGCTTTGCCTGAAAAATCACAAGATTAGAGCCCGCTACCATGCAGAGCACCTCAGGCGCGACACCTGCCTCTGCACGCTCCGCCTCTGCCTGACGAGCGCACAGCACAAGATCAAGCAGTGAGGTTTGTGCAAGCGGCTCGTAAGGTCCAACCGACATTGCAGCGTTACCGTTCACATCCACCACGAGCATGAGGACGCCATCGCGCTCTGAGTAATCCCCCTCAGCAAGTGACCATTCAATATGTTGCTTTGCCCACGAGACGAGATTTCTCGTGATTTTCTCACCGTTTACCTGACGCTGAGCAAGTGCACGAATGTGCCGGTTCAGAAGAGGGACGCGCTTGTGAGCCATTCTCCAACGGCAAATAAGCGCTGGCCGATCAAGGTCAAAGGGTTCAGAGCCAAACTCTTGTGTCTCACAAAACTCCTGATAGGCATTCAGATCCTCTGCATTATCGAAGATCTCCTCAATTGGCTCGTTCATCCCACTTCCTTTCTGCTCAACAAAAAGAGCTGCGGCCAGTCGTGCCCGTGCTGTAACCATTCTGACAGGTGAGTTGGAGTAAACGTCGGTTACAGGCACCCACCACAAGCAAGGAACGCCTCGCAGCAGCTCGCTAACAGCTCACCAGCGGTTCACCAACAGCAAGACATTCTCACCAGCACCTCACAAGCACCTTATCAGTGACCCGCCAGCAGCTCAGGTAGTGAAGCGCACCTCACCAGCAACTTACCAGCAACCCGGCAGCACCTCAGGTAGTGAAGCACACCTCACTGGACGCTAATGTCTAAAGTGACGGACGCCGGTGAACACCATGGCGATCCCGTGCTCATCGCAAGCTGCAATGCACTCGTCATCGCGCTTAGACCCACCCGGCTGAATAATGGCCGTCACGTCATGCTCTGCGAGCACATCAACGTTATCCCTGAACGGGAAGAAGGCATCACTTGCGCACACAAAACCTGAGGCCTCAACACCCATCCGCTCACATGTGTCCTCGGCGCGTGTGCACGCGAGCAAGGCAGAATCTACGCGGTTCGGCTGGCCTGGCCCCATGCCAACGCCTGCCTGATCCTTCGCAATGAGAATGGCGTTGCTTTTCACACCCTTGCACACGCGCCAAGCAAAGAGCAGGTCGGCAAGCTCGGAATCGGTGGGCTGGCGCTTCGTTGGAACCGAGAAATTTGCCACATCCTCATCCACACGGTCGACGGTTTGCACGAGCATGCCACCATCTACCGAGCGAAACTCCATCTCAGTCGGGGTGTCTACCCCGCCGGTGGCAAGCACACGCAAGTTCTGGCGGCGCTTCAAGCGCTCAAGCGCCTCGGGCGTATAAGACGGAGCGATCAGGACCTCGACAAACTGCTTATTTACATCGGCAAAATGCTCAACCAGCTCGAGTGGAACCTCGCGATTGCATGCAATGATGCCACCAAAGGCACTCTTGGGATCGCATGCAAACGCCCGGTCATACGCTGTTGTAATGTCGGGCGCAACCGCACTGCCACAGGGATTTTGATGCTTTAAAACCACGCAGGCTGGCTCGTTAAACTCCCGCACCAAAGCCCATGCAGCATCGGTGTCGAGCAAGTTGTTGTACGAGAGCTCTTTGCCTTGGATCTGGTGAGCAGAGGCGAGCGAATGCGCAGAAGCTCCGGGGAGCCGATAAAACGCTGCCGTTTGATGAGGATTCTCACCGTAGCGCAGCTCCTGCTGCATCGTCAGCGAGAGCGTGAGCTCAGCTGCCGGAGCGGCTGCCCAAGCAGCAGCGTCAAGCGAACTGTCGGCGGCCGGAGCTGCAACGGCAGCGGAAGCCGAAGCACTGTCAACGCTACAAGCCGCATGCTCAGTCCCAATACCCGTGCAACAAGATGCCGTAGTCGCAGCACTTGCATCCGCCTGCTCAAGCTGTTCTGCCAGATACGAAGCGATTGCCGCATCATAGGCAGCAGTGCGCGCATACACCTTTGCCTGCAGCTGCCGCCGCGTTGCAAGCTGAGTTGCACCGGCATACTTTGCCATTTCAGCAAGGACGCGCGTGTAATCTGCCGGATCAACCACAACAGTCACCGCATCGGCATTCTTAGCCGCAGAGCGCAGCATCGAAGGGCCGCCAATATCAATATGTTCAATTGCATCAGCAAAGCTGGTAGTGGGGTCAGCAACCGTGCGTTCAAACTCATAGAGATTTACCGCTACTAGGTCAATCAGGCCAATCTCATGCTCGCGCACCTGCTCCATATGAGCGGGCAGATCACGGCGAGCTAAGAGTCCACCGTGCACCTTGGGATGCAAGGTTTTTACGCGCCCGTCCATCATCTCTGGAAAGCCCGTAAACTCCTCAATCGGAACAACAGGAATCCCGGCCTCAATAAGCACGCGGGCGGTGCCGCCAGTTGAGACAATCTCTACCCCATGAGCCTCTACCAGCTCACGAGCAAAGTCCACCACGCCCGTCTTGTCCGTCACCGAGATCAGAGCGCGCCTGATCCGAGCATCCTGCGCCATAGTCCCTCCTAGATCTGGAATTATATGAGTCCTGCGATCGGCCAAACCCCATATCCTGCCATGCTATATGTTCAGCAAAGTCCAATGCCTTGCTAAGCATTATGCACAGGCAAGCTATGCGGCCAACCAATCGTTGTGCCCAGTCATACCTCACCAATGTAGCGCACTTAGCTCGCTCGCGGATGCAAAGCTAAAAGGATACAAAGTCTAAAACGTTCCTCCGCCGCCTCCGCCAGCGCCGCCGCCTCCACCACCGGAAAAGCCGCCGCCAAAACCACCTCCGGAGCTGTCTAGGCTCCCCGCCAAGGCCGACATGCTGAGAGAGCGACCCATATCTCCAGCCTCAGACAAGGGAGAAGATAGTGAGCCGTGACTCGTAAGCAACCACCACGTGGGATACACATCTCCGTAAGAATCTGCAAACTCGGCAGGAGTTGCCGCTGCTAGCTCCTCAAGGACGCGCTCAGAGACTCCAAGCGCAACAGCAAGCACGAGCAATTTATTCCAGAGCACCACATCTCCTGGAACTGCTTCTCCCAGACGCGTGAAGTCTTCAAACCAACGCTTAAGTGCCTCACACTTTGCCACCAGCTCAGCACCCTCAGCAGAGTAGCGCTTAAAATGGGAGCAAACTATCATACCTACCAGCACAAACGGTATGCCGAGCAAGGGCCAGGGGCTTTCGAGAATCGCGCAGGCTCCAACGATAAGCATGCCGCAAAACACCGAGGCAATGATGCCTAAGATTCGCCCAGCCATTCCCGTACTCTTCACATAGTTCGTGATTGTTAGCTCAACTTCTACCGCATCAACAAAGGAACTCCAACGCTCGCTTGCACCTCTGCTATCTTCTTCTTGTGCTTCGCGAATCTCACTAAATGACAGACCATGCTCGTACTCGTCCAACCCGCGGGTATATACGATCAGCCCAGCTCGATCTATACGGTTTTGAAGCGACTGATACTTATTCGAATCCACGCTCAGCAGATAGTCTTCATCAATACGCTCTTTGCCCAGAAAACCATGTGTGACCTTCTTGGTCTTAGTGATAGAAATAACCCTATCTTCGTTCAACTTCATAAGCGTTGCCACGAGCGCGCGATCCGTAACCGAATTTTCCGCCATGAGTGCAGAAATAACGGCAGGGTGATCATCGGATGGAACGTCTCTAAAATAGGTCTCTTGAAAAATTGGCTTTTGCTGCTTTACTGCACGCCTGGCCACCAGAGCAATAATGCAAAAGATAACCGACGCCGCGATAGCTCCACCTGTAAGCATGTAAGAGAGTATCCGCGCTTGTTCACGCTTCTCGTTTGCCTGCTGTGCCCAACGCGCTTCGTCTTTGAGCACCTGGTCTGTTCGATCTTCTGCCTGCCCAGATAAGATTGGCACCCAGGCGGTTGGAAAGAGCACGCGTGCTTCGGCAAAGGTACCGCTCAGCACCTTTGGCGCAGTAAAGAGGACGCGAGGGCCTTCGGCAGAATCTGGCTCAGGCATGACGGTGCCGTCTAACGGACCATGACCCCAGGCGCGGAAATTTGCCTGGTCATCTCCTGTATGCGCAAACACGCCCGATGAGGCTGCACCGGCAAAGGTAATGCTCAATCTTACGTCTTCTGCATCTTGCTGCCAGTCGGAGCCGATGAACTTCCAATAGAGCTCAGCAGTGTCCTTCCACGCCATAACCGCACCCGTCAAGGTATACGACACTTCAAAAGCTGCGGATGTATCTGACTCATGCGGCGAAAAGACTTTAAGGGTGAGCTCGCCGTCTTCTTGCACCGTATAGACCCCGTGGTCTCCTGGGTACGCCTCAGTTACACGCTGATACGCCGTCCCTGCTGTGTTGTCAGCAGCTGACGTGCTGGAGGTGCCAGCTCCGGGCGCGTCTGACGTGGAAGAGGTGCCAGCTGCGCCGGATGAGGTGCCCGCGCTAGCTGCGCCGCTCGCATCATTCGCGCCAGCAAGGTCGCGTACTGACGTAATCGCAACTGATACGTTTTCATGCTGTTCGTTTTGACCAAGCGGGATCTTCCAAAAGACCCCATTCACATCGTCAGAGAAGCGAAAGACTCGGCGCTCACGAACGTGCAAGCTACCGTCAGGCTGTACCACAGCAGCAATGTCTACCTGCGGCATTTCAAAATTTCTGGCAAAAGCGGGAACAGGCAAGCCAAGCACCAGCGCCAGAGTGGCAATCAAAACAAACACACGCGTTCGCATAGAAGCGCCTTTCGTCGGAACGGATTGCCTTCCATTGTAGCGAGACGTACCGAGGATGCATGCGAGTGTCCGCATCTGATCCAGACCTTACGGAGTGACCTACTACTTACAAACGCGCCGACCTGCTCCACATGCAACAATGATGTCTATCGTGACTCTCACCGTTTGCTGGATAGCTTCTCGCATCCGAGGGGCTCTCTACTACTTTTCTGTCAGCTCATCTTGGTTTTCTGCCCCTTATGGCTGATCTGCCGCCTGTCTGCTTGCGCTTGCTCTCGTGGTAGCTACGTTTACTCTCCTGGCAGCTGTGCTTACTCTCGTGGTGGTTGCGTTTGCTCTCTTGATGGCTGCACTTACTCTCGTAATAACTGCGCTTACTCTCGTGGTAGCTACGTTTACTCTCCTGGCAGCTGTGCTTACTCGCGTGGTGGTTTCGCTTCTAACGCTCGCTACGCCTTTTCTACCCTTCCGAGCAGATGATCTTGATCATCTGCTTCTAGTTTTCTTGCGAGCCACCTACTCTCGTGGCGGCTCGGGAGCAACAATATCTTGACGATGCTGTCGAATAAGATCCCACGAAAACGATAATGCAAGCTCGTCTGCGGTACGTGGCTCATAAGCTGCCGTAAGCCCCACGGTATACGCAAGCCAGCCCAGTAAACGCTCGGGAGTTTCAAAACGCTCGCGAAGCGCCTCCATATCGCGATCGCGATCTCGCTTGGAAAGCCGACGGCCATCCTTTGCCGTTAGCAGCGGAATATGAGCGTAAGTGGGCTCGGGCAAGCTCAGCAAACGCTGGAGATAGATTTGGCGCGGAACGGATGTCAGCAGATCCCGACCACGCACGATCTCGGTTATGCCCATCTCGGCATCGTCCACTACCACTGCAAGCTGATAGGCAAAGATGCCATCACTTCTTTTGATGAGAAAGTCTCCGCAGGTCATAGCCAGATTCTCACTACGGCTGCCAAAGACGCGATCCTGAAATGCGATGGTAGCAGCAGGATCATCTTCATCTGGGACAATCAGGCGCATGGCAGGTGGCCGGGTATGAGAGCGCTTCGATATCTCTGCGTCAGAAAACTTGCGGCAGGTTCCTGGATAGATCGGCGTGCCATCCGATACATGCGGGGCCGATGCCGCATGCAGCTCGGCTCGCGTACAAAAGCAAGGATAGAGCAGTCCCTTCGCCTGCAGCTCTCGCTCCGTCTCACGGTAGATATCTTGTCGATCTCGCTGATAAACCGGGTTTCCGTCCCATGTAAGCCCAAGCCATTCTAGATCTGACAGCAACAAACTTGTCCAACGCGGATCTTCTGCTCGAGTATCTAAGTTCTCAATTCTCAAATGCACAAGACCGTTTTGTGAGCGTGCCGACAGCCACGCAATTAAAAAGGCATAGATGTTCCCGAGATGCATCCGCCCTGTTGGGGAAGGCGCAAGTCGGCCAACCACTCTGCCTGTTCGATTTGTCATCCGTATTTCCACCTTACGTATCCGCCTCACGTATCCGCCTTACGTGTCCGCCTTACGTGTCCGCCTATGAGAAAGCTACCGTGAACGCCGACTGCAAGCCAGCTTACTACTATGCTTGGCTGCTTTGTCATGCGCATATCCAAGCACGCAGAACTCTATACAGCCCTCTACGACCTGCTTTTACGACATAGGGGGTTACTATTAGTACATTTATTGCCCGACAAGCACAGATTTGACGCGAGGTGCGGGCAAAAATGCTCCTAACGACACCAAAATGCACGCTCTCATCCACGCGAGCCCAGGAGCAAGAAGGCGCAAATAGTGAAACGAGCAGAAAAAACGTGTGGTAACAGCGTTTGCCATTACCACACGTCTTGTTCGGTTGCACTCATGTGTTTTTGAGTGCATATGCTTAATAGCGAGGAGGAGCGCTGGCTACTCCTTGCTGCACATCTCGCTTACGAGAGGTGCCCCTTCTTGCGGCGAAGCACTGCAGCAGCTCCAAGAACGAGTGCAGATACGCTAGCAATACCGCCTACCAGAGCAAGGCTTTGGTCTCCGGTCTGTGCAAGGCGACGCTTTGACTTGCTCTTTGTCTTAGTCGTCTTCGGGTCAGTCTTGCTTGGAACCTTCTCCCACTTGGCATAGATGGTCGTATCGGCCGTGATAGGTGCCTTGAAGTCGAAGGGAGTCTTCAGCTCTGCATCCTTGAACCAACCAGCAAAGGTGTGGTCGGCCTTAGTAGGAGCAGCAGGCTCTTGTGCGAGCTTACCTTCCTCAACGGTCTGAGCCTCGACTGCTGTGCCACCGTTAACCTCGAAGGTCACGGTATAGGTCTTAAGAGCCGGAGCTGGAACCTTATCCCACTTGGCGTAGACGGTTGTGTCGGCGGTGATGGGAGCGGTGAAGTCGAAAGTATGCTCGAACGCTGCATCGGCAAACCAACCAGCAAAGGTATGGTCGTCCTTAGTAGGAGCAGCAGGCTCCTGTGCCTTGGCGCCTTCCTCGACGGTCTGAGCCAGAATAGGTGAGCCACCGTTGACCTCAAAGCTCACGGTGTACTTTGCCGGCAGTTTCTTAAAGCTTGCCGTATACAGCGCATCGGCCGTAACCTTTGTGTCGCCACTTGGCAGGGCAGGAGCCCAGGCATCAAACTCAAAGCCATCATTGGCCGCTGGCGTAGGCAGCGTGATCTGCTTAAACGGAGCATCCTTGCGCACTAAGAACGAAACGCCCGTCTTGTTTTGGCCAAAGCTGCCGTTTGCGGCGGTCTTAAAACCAACTACAACATAGTCTCCGCGAGTCACAGGATGGGTCTTGTTGACCTTGAGGAGGGTCTCGGCAATGTTAGGATCGCCTGGGTCGGCAGGATTGTTCATATCAGTTGGCTCATACGGAATGACCATCGGAGCGGTCTTGATCGTATAGCTACCCACAGCAGAGCCAACTTTGTCGTTAGCATCCAGCCTGGCCATCATGGCATCGTATTTATCTAATTTGTCGACACGTTCGCCTTGCTTATCATAAATTCCAGCAAATAAAAAGCCGTCTTTTATAGAATAAAACTTTTGATTCGTATAAGTTTCACCGGCTTTTTCTGCAGCAACACGATCAAACGCTTCCTCCGCATAAGACCAACGTTTCTGCAGTCCATTACCTACGAAATGCATATACACAGTAGGTAACGAAATAGACTCTACGCCATCATCACCGGTGAACTGATATTTACGCGCAAAGACCGGCGTGATTACAAAATCAATCTCAGTCTCACTCACAACCCAAGACTGAATATTGTTTGCATCGTACTCTCTCCCATCAAAAATGCGATGAGGAGATTTAGTCAAGCTCTGCACAGACTGACCAACTACAAACTTGTATTGATCCTTATAGGCATCTTTGATCTTCAGCCTGCATGCACGAGTGATGCGGAATTCGTCAGAGTCATACCACCCGTTCTTAAGTGGCCATAATAGTGCATCTTTTGCAAATTTAAGCTGCGTATCCCTACCGTCAACCGTCCAGTCGAGAATACGAGAGGTGTCCGGCACAAGCTCAAGGACACCCTCAACACCTGCACCTCCCCTTTGCGAGTCGGTATACACCGTAAAGTCTGACCACGTTGGCGCTAAGTCGTTCACGGTTTGACCAACAATTGGATAGAACGTGGTGAGATTATCTGCGGTAACAACGGGACGAATGCCGGTAATTACCTTTTGCTCCTGATCGGGAACAGAGCCTAAAGCGGCGGCTTGAGCAGAAGCTTGCCCAGCAGCCTCTTCAGCATACGCCGCTGAAGTGAGAACAAGCGCCATAGCTGGAACCATCAACACACTCGCGACGATGGCAGTTATGAAGCGCCAACCCCCCCCCAGCTTGGTTTTAACAGCTGCGTTCATATGGAGTTCCTTTCTCCACAGCGTGGTACGTGTCTACCAAACACAGACCTCGAGCCCACGGGAGCTCAAAACCAGATGCCCGATTTACAAACACTCGGAGTACGCACTGACCACGCTCAGGAGCGCTGAGGGCGCGATCCTCTTGTAAGAGGCATCGTGCGTATGGTAGCTACTACGATTACTGCAGTTAAATACTGCCACGGGGTGTAATCAAAAAGAGTTTTTTCAAATTAACTTTTCAGAATATAGGCAGGATTGCGAAGTGATATTCGGCAAGCGGCATGTTTATTCAGGTGGTCGTATTGCTATGCAACTCTCGTATTAAAAGACCTAAGAACGTGCTGGTGAACCATGGCAAAAGGGGCATCAACCTGCATTGATGCCCCTTGCAAAGACGCACGTGTCTTGTGAATCACACGTACTCGAACGTGCCCTTATCGAACAGCTCAATATCCCCTACCCGGCAGAACTTAGAGCGGAAGCGCGGTCATCTGCGTGTAGGTGCGCTCCAAATATTCACGATCCAAGCCATAGAGACCCTTGGGATCGCTACCAAAGAGCTCCATATTCGTAATCATGTCCCGGGCGTTTGCCTCTTCCTCGCCTTGCTCCTCCACAAACCAGTCGAGCATACGCATGGTGCGAATGTCTTTCGCCTCGCGCGCCACCTCATAGCATGCGTGGATGCAATCGGTAATATGGCGCTCATGCTCAAGGCCAGCCTTCAGGGGTTCTAAGTCATCTGAGAAAGACAGGTTAGGCTTGGCAATGGCCTCCATCGTGGGCACGTAATCGTTATCCAGCAAATAACGGCGGATTGCCATGGCATGATCAAGCTCTTCCTTCACCTGAATCATGTACCAGTTCGCAAAGCCCTTGAGTCCGCGCTCCTCGTAATAGTCGGCAAAGGTGATATATAGATACGACGAATAGAGCTCCTCGTTAATTTGTTTCTCAAGCGCTTGCGCAACCTTCTCGTTCATAGACATAGCCTCTCCCTTCGGGTTGACGAGATTCACCCACCATTGCATTACAGCCCTTATACCCAACGAGTCGAGCTATTCGCACGGCATTACGAGCGCTCCTCAAGATCACCCGGCGCTTAGGACGAATTTCCGTACAATTTTGAGAGCGGAGGTTTGTTATGAAAGTGAGCTATACCCAAGAGCAGAGAGCAAAAGCGGTAAAAGTCTATAGAAAGACTAAGTCTTTCGCTCAAACAATACGCATACTTGGTTACCCTTCACGTCACATATTGTTTGACTGGGTGAAACATCCAAATCCTAAACCAAAGTCTAAGCAGCCTAGAACGCCAGCAAAAAGATATAGCTGGCAGCTCAAAAGACTCGCTGTTGCAAAGGTCATAAGCGGGCAAGACATAAAAGAGATTGCCTATAAGCTCGGTATCGTGAGCTACGATGCCCCTTCCGCCCTGATTAATGCCTACTTTAAAGATGAATCAGGCTCACCCGTGGAAGAGGTAATTGCCGACGTACTCCCCGGGTCTGAACAGCGCATCTATCTAGATAACTTCACCGCTATCAAGCAGTTTAAAGACTATAAACCCAATGCCTTCTTCTATGGTTCCGATGATACAAGTTTAGGCAAAGTACGCCTTTTCACCGATAAAGATGGTCGTCAGTTCATATCCTTTACTGCCGAGCGCAATGCCGACCTGGATATCCAGTATGTACCGGGCAAAGATGATCGTCATGCACCAAACGCAAGTGGTGTTCACACTGAAAGCCAAAGCGACAACAAACCCGATACAAAGAATGAGCAGAAACCTATAGACACATCGAAAGATCAGGAGCAGAAAAAGAATGGACAAGAGCCGATAGATATGTCGGTAAATCAGAATCAGACACACGATCAGCAGCAAGAACAAACAAGCAAAGACAGGAACAAAAGCAGCTGAAAACCCAAGATCTGGGCAACAACAAGAAACCCCGCCGTCATCTTCCTCAAACAGGAGATACTGCTTTCGTTTTGACAACAGCAGTAACCGGATTCTCTTCGATAGGCCTGCTCGGTGCTGCACTTCGCCGTCGTCAATAAAGAGATAAGCTTTTGCATCTTTGCTCTGTTTGCACATCGCCGCTACTTAGCAGCGCTGTGCAGCAATCGATAGGTTCAGCTTCAGGAACGTAACGCCGCCGCTAGCAGCGCTGTGCGACAATCGGTCGTATAGCGTCGAGCGGCGGTTTGCTTATGCCGATACTATTTCCATCCTGGAATCAATAGTGTCTGTGTGCTGAATCACGTGTGTTTTGAGTAAGACAGTATGGTGGACATGTGACGCATGTCGAGTTCAAGCAGATTTTCAGCGGTTGAGGGGTTTAACAAGACGTTGGATGGTTAAATCGAACGAGTATATAGCTTAAATATTATGCGCTGTGGCTGCAAGGTAGCAATTACTCATTCCAGCAGACGCTATGATGAGCATGCAGCTGTCCGTTACCTAATGTAAGATATGAGCTCGACAAAGATAAGGCCAAGTAGAGTATGTGTGAAAAAGAAAAAATGCAACATCAAAAGCTCTATAACGCAAATTATGATAAGAGCCTAAAAAAGAACGAATACGATGCAAAACTCTATGTCAAGAGTATAACCGGCTCCCTATTGAGGATCTGGATATCCGCCGTCAAATGTTAAAAAGAATTCTTGGAAAAACGGGTAATAATATTCAAATTGAACCGGACTTTTGGTGTGATTATGGCTACCAAATCGAGGTCGGTGAAAACTTTTATGCCAATCATGATTTGGTGATCCTTGATACAGGCGGTGTCCGTTTTGGTAACAATATTTTCATTGCACCTTTTTGCGGATTTCACACATCAGGACATCCGATTGATTTTGAACGCAGAAATCAAGGATTAGAATACGCCTATCCCATATGTGTCGGAGATAACGTGTGGTTTGGTGCAGGTGTACAGGTTATGCCGGGAGTGACCATTGGCAGCAATGTTGTAATTGGCGCAGGAAGTATTGTGGTAAAAGACATCCCCTCAGATAGTGTCGCGTTTGGTAACCCATGCAAGACGATACGGAAAATAACGGATGATGATAGACAGTCAAATTGGAGCCGCTAAGCAGCCCAGATTTTGTCCGCATTTCAAAGGAAATAGTATTAGGCGAAACAAGCAGAGATCGCAAACACATCATTGTATGCGCAGGCGATATTTTTAAGAAAACAAGTCTTGAGAATTACCGAGCAGCATTATTGCAAGGAATCACCTCGACATGATGTAGATTCTGCACCTTCTAAGATACGTGATTAGCTATAGGGAATTTGCGAATGGTCTTACAACCAGCATATTTTTCAAAAATGGTTATACACCAATATCTGAAGAAACCGTGGCTTTTATGTCCTGGCAAAAATAAAGGGACGACCTTCCCCCACAGGAACAGAACAGCTCGAATCGATCGCCTGCAACGTAACGAAAAATAAGCAAGTGGCGCTTAAGAAAGCAGTAAACTATGCGTGGAATTACCCTTACGTTATCGGAAGACATGAGATAGGTTTCCCTACTACCAGCGCCGCACGGAGCATTTCACCCCGATACAGCATGGCTTTTCCGGGAGCTTCTATCACAGCATCAGAAGTTACGTACACACCGTGATACCCCTAAACCATGGAGCACGGCAGTAAATCAGACAGGCGGTATTATGCTGTATCCCAAATTAACAGAATCAAGGACGCCTGTAGACTTAGGCGGAATGTGGGATTTCAAAACAGATAACGGAGCTATATCGGTAGGAGAAAAACTCCAAGATGCCATTTTAATGACCGTGCCCGCAGCATATAACGATCTCACCGAGTCTGTAGAGCTGAGAGACTACGCCGGTGTTGTTTATTATCAGAGAACCTTTTGTGTTCCTAAGAGTTTAAGAACTGAGCGCATTGTACTGAGATTCGCAGCAATAACTCATAAGGCAACGGTGTATTTAAATGGGCAAGAAATCACCCGGCATAAGGGTGGATTTTTGCCCTTCGAAGTGGAAATTACCAACTTCATTCAATGGGGAGACAATCTCTTAACCATTGCCGTTGATAACACCATCGATAAATTCACGCTTCCTGTTGGAGACGAGGACGGTAATGGCATGCTTTCGGTTTTTGGGCCGGAAAGCACAAAACGCGCAAAGAGCACAAAGAAAAGAACAATCCAAATTTTGACTTCTTTAACTATGCAGGCATCATACGACCGGTCAAGCTCTATACAACTCCTAAAAAATATATCGAAGACATTACGCTTGTATCAAAAATAGACGGCACAGACGCCAAGATCACCTATGACATCCAAACCGTTGGAGATGGACCTGTATTCATTGAAGTTTATGATAAAGAAGGGGGAAAGGTTGCTGAGGCTACCGGTAAGCAGGGCGAATTAACCATCACCGATGCCCATCTTTGGGAGCCGCTTGCTGCTTATTTATATGATGTAGTTGTACGATTTGAAGACGATACATACACGGAAAGATACGGTATCCGAACAATCGAAGTTAAAAATGGCGCATTTTTAATCAACTCAAAGCCGTTTTACTTTAAGGGCTATGGCAAACATGAAGATACCTTCCCAAATGGAAGAGGCATCAATCTTGCCATGAACCAAAAAGATATTTCCCTTATGAAATGGCAACATGCAAACTCATTTAGAACCAGCCATTATCCTTATAGCGAAGAGATGATGAACCTCTGCGATGAAGAAGGCATTGTGGTTATCGATGAGGTTCCCGCTGTTGGCATTCATTTGAATTTTGGCGGTGGCGCTCATTTTAAATCCGGAGAAAAAGTGGGGACATTTGACCCGGTTGAAAAGGGCGGAATCAGAACGTTTGAGCATCATAAAGAAGTGTTGCGCAACGTCATTGCACGTGATAAAAACCATGCCTGTGTTGTTATGTGGTCAATTGCAAACGAAGCTGATTCATCCGCAGAAGGAGCCTACGAATACTTTAAGCCTCTCTATGATCTGGTGCGCGCCCTTGACCCACAGAAAAGACCCCGCACGATCGTAAGCGTTCAGATGCAAAACTATAAGGACGATATCACCTCGAAGCTTTCTGATGTCATTTGTCTCAATAGATACTATGGATGGTATTTCTCGGGCGGAGATTTAGAAGCGGCAAAAGAGGCAATGGCTGAAGAGTGCGCATACTGGGACAGCCTGGGCAAACCTTTTATGCTCACAGAATATGGCGCTGATACCGTCATGGGGCTTCATGATACTGTCCCCACTATGTGGACCGAAGAGTATCAAGTTTTGTATTACAAAATGAACCATGAAGTAGTCGATGCTTGCAAAAACTTTTGCGGAGAGCAGGTATGGAACTTTGCAGATTTCGCAACAAGCCAAGGTCTTATGCGTGTGCAGGGAAATAAGAAGGGGCTCTTTACACGAGATAGAAAACCAAAGCTTGCTGCCCATTATTTTAAAGACCGCTGGGAGCATTTAGGTAAGTAAGCACTTTGTATACCGTGTACTCTTGGGTATACTTTCTCGAACGGCGCGGATTATCCACCCGCGCCTTTTCTTTTTCTGCTGTTTCCCGGTATACAGTGCAACCCGAACAAAGGATCTTATGCGCACATACGAAACGAAGGAAGAGCTCAAGGAAGCTATACGGACAGCCTTCGAGAAGTACATCAAGGAATTTGACCACATCCCTGAAACTCTCAAGGATACGCGCGTACCCGAAGTAGACCACACTCCTGCAGAGAATCTTTCATATCAGGTAGGGTGGACAACCTTGCTGCTCAAGTGGGAAGAGGACGAGCGTAATGGGCTTCACGTACAAACGCCATCAGATCAATTTAAGTGGAATCAATTAGGAGAGCTCTACCAGTGGTTTACAAACGCCTATGCTCATCGAACGCTTCTCGAGCTCAAAGCGCAGCTGCGCAACAACATTGAAGCCATCTATGAAATGATCGATTTATATCGTGACGAAGAATTATTTAAGCCACACATGAGAACCTGGGCCGATGAAGCGACAAAAACAGCTACCTGGGAAGTGTACAAGTTTATTCATGTGAACACCGTAGCGCCCTTTGGAACGTTTAGAACAAAAATACGAAAATGGAAAAAGCTCGTTTTGTAAACGAATTGAACAAAAGGGCGTACATGAGCGCCCAACCGGTCGCCATTAATCTTCACCGCTAACGCTTGCTGCCACCCGTTGGTTTCAGCAAGCGCTCACCACACCCCAGCATGCACATCCTTGTCTCATGCTTTGCAGCCGCAGCGAATATGAGCCTTCTCCCGCATGTGTAACGCACAACCCTACGCGCTCTATGTAGCACCAACCCTTTATGCCCACCATAACGTACAGTCCTTCATGCTCAACATAGCGCATGCCTCTCCAAGATTAAAAACAGTATTGACAACATCCAATAAGTTTCCTATCTTTTACTTTTTAATAGACGCATGCGTCGGTTGGAGCCATATGCGCGTGGTAAAAACAAAGTCAGAACGTAAGGAAGAAATTTTAGAAGCAGCAAAAACCGTCTTTTTGCGAAAAGGCTTTGAGGCCGCAACGATGGAAGACATCATTGCTGAAACTTCCCTCTCTAAGGGAGGTTTTTATCACTATTACGCAAATACAACAGATATTATGCATGATCTCATGCTTCAAGGTATTGCCTATCGTATCGATATTATTTCACATACCATCCCCGACGGAGCTACCTGGGATGACGAGACTCTTATTAATATCTTGGTCGACAAGTTTCTCGATGAGAGTGACCTCATGAGCCTCTATGTGATTTACTTACAAGCCTCGTATAAAAACCATGCGCTTAAAGATCTTTTTGAGCAGCTCAAACAAGAAAATCGCTCTATGTTCGAAAAACGTTTTGGCGCTCAATCTCAAACCGAAATGAACCTCTTTTATTCAGATCTCTTTCTCAATCTACTCAACACCATCATGCTAGGCGCTGAAATTCTTGACGCACGCGAGAGCTTTCGAAAAAATCGTCCATTTTTTGTATCCATGATGCGCCTTGCCCTCACGTACGCACGAGAAGATCGAATAGTTACCTGACGCTTACACCGCTATCCAGCGCTAAAGGCCGCCGGCATTCTGCAAGCGAGCACCTCTTACGCTCAGATGATGTTCTGCTCGCTTACGACGCGCAAACCCCAACAGAAAGGAATCGATATGGACGCGTATAAAAAGATAAAAAGCTATGTTCCCGGGATGGGGGGCGTATTTGTTGTAGCTATGGCGCTGATCATCATCTCATCAGTAGCCCTCATTGCTGAGTATCAGGTTATTTATGCATTTCTTGAAGAAATTTTGATAGGTGCACACCTCGAAGGTCTTACATTTTTAGCAACCATCTTGGTTTTGTATGCCACCGTATATACCTTGACATATTTCGCTGGCGCCATGGCAACGCACTTCATTGCATTTCGCCTTGAGGCAAATTTGAAGAAATCCGGAATGGATGCTCTTCTTAATGCGCCGTTTTCATTTTATGACAAATACCCATCAGGAAAAATTCGTAAGATTCTCGATGACAACACGGGGCTTACCCACACCAGCGTCGCACATCTTCTTCCGGATTTAGCAGCGGTACTCTTTATTCCACTTTTCGGCTTGATTTTGGCAGGAATCATTGATTGGCGCCTCTGCGTATTTATGGTCTTTACCGTCATTGTCGGAGCTTTTATTGGTAAAAAGATGATGGGCGAGAGCGCATTTATGGGCGAATATATGAAAGCTCAGGAGGATATGAGCTCCAACGCCATTGAATACGTCCGCAATATGAGCGTGGTTAAAATATTCAACGCCAACGTACGCTCTATGAAAAACTTCTATGGCTCTATCAGCCAATATGCCGATAAAGTCTTGCGCTACAGCATGTCATGCCGCACGCCTTATGTTACCTTCCAAGCGTTCTTTAACTCGATCTTTTTACTTCTCATTCCCCTCGGCTTTTTCTTTATTAACCAAGGGGAAGACCCCATCATGTACCTCAACAAAGCAATTTTTTATGTTCTATTCTGCGGTATTTTGTTCGTCGCCTTTATGAAGGTTATGTACGTCGGCATGCACACGTATTTAGCACAATCGTCTATCGAAAAAATCGAAGGCCTCATTGCTGAAATGAAAGAGGAATCACCTGAGACCGGCACGCTTGCAGAGCCCTCATCTTTTGACATTGACTTTAAAAACGTATCCTTTGCCTATGAAGACGAGAAGATTTTTGAAAACTTTTCGCTTCATTTGGACGGCGGAAAGACCTACGCCTTGGTAGGCTCCTCCGGCGGCGGAAAGTCCACTCTGGCAAAACTTATTGCCGGATTTTACCAACCCCAGGAAGGCGAGATCCAAATTGGCGGGCACGCCCTCAGTGAGTATTCCGAGCAAGCCTTAACTTCTATGGTTGCAATGGTTTTTCAAAATGCGCAACTCTTTAAAACAACCCTCTACGAAAACGTACGTATCGGCGATCCGAGCGCCACGCGACAAAGCGTTATGAATGCCTTGCAGCAAGCTCGCTGTGAGGAGATCCTTAATAAGTTCCCCAAACGTGAGGATACCCTCGTTGGAGCAACAGGCGTACATCTTTCCGGCGGTGAAAAGCAACGCATTGCCATTGCGCGTGCCATACTTAAAAATGCCCCTATCATTGTTTTAGACGAAGCGTCAGCAGCCGCTGATCCCGAGAACGAATACGAAATTCAACAGGCATTTACCAACCTTATGAAGGGCAAAACGGTCATCATGATTGCTCATCGGCTTTCGAGTATTCAGAAGGCTGATGAAATTCTGGTTATTGACAATGGCCATATCCTTGAGCGCGGCAGCCATGAAGCCCTTATGGCGCAAGGCGGGCGCTATGCCCATTTACAGAGCTTATACACACAGGCAAATGAGTGGAGAGTCGCATGAAAATCCTGCAAAAGACGTTTTCATTAACCGATCATGGCGCTCGTGGCATGACCATAGCATCCATCGCGTCTTTTTTCGTAAACATTGGCTATATGGCCTGCATGATTCTCTTTTTCTTCTTTGCACAAGATATTTTAGATGATGGCATGTTGAGCTCTTTGTCGAACTATCTCATTGCAATCGTTGCGGCAGTTGCCTTCACCTATCTTGCCTTGGACTGGGAATATCGTGCTACCTACAACTCAACGTATATGGAAGCCAGAGACTTACGCATATCCATCGCAGATACCCTTAAAAATCTTCCGCTTGGTTATCTTGCCCAGCATGATTTGTCGGATCTTGCCCAAACGATGATGCAGGATGTTCTTGATCTTGAGCACGCCTTTTCTCATGCCATTCCCCAAACTTTTGGAGCGGGTGCGTTCCTTTTGCTTATGATCATAGGTATCTTCTTCCAAAACGCTTGGGTCGCTCTGGCAATATTTGTACCATTTGCTCTAGCGGTTGGCGTGTGCTTGTTCTCAAAGTCCTATCAGAAATACTGTGCAAAACGCTACTTTGATGCTAGGAGAAAGAATATCGCCATTCTCCAAGAAGCCATTGATATGCAGCAAGAAATTCGTTCCTATAATTTGGTAGACAGCAAGCGCAAACAAATTCACGAAGCAATTGATCAAGCCGAAAAGCTACAAATGAAGCAGGAACTTGGTCAGGGTGTTCCAGTTTTATCCGCGCAGTCCATCGCAAAGCTTTCACTTGCCTTAACCGTCTTAGCGACAGCGTGGCTCCTCATACAGGGCGAGATGAACGCCCTCTTTGTTATCGGATATCTCATTGCCGTCACACGCATGCTCGGCGCACTTGAAGGTATCAGTATGAATATCGGAGAGCTTTTTCACATTGACGTGCGCCTTGACCGCATCAAGGAGCTGAAAGCCACCCGTATTCAAGAAGGCGAACCCACTACGTTTGAAAACTATGATATTGAGGTTAAAAATCTATCTTTTGCCTATGGAGAGCGCCCTGTTTTAGAAGATGTTGACTTTTGTGCGCAGCAAGGACACGTCACCGCTCTCGTAGGCCCTTCCGGATCTGGTAAAACAACCATGATCCGTCTTCTGTCGCGTCTGTACGATTACGATCAAGGCGTTATTACCCTTGGCGGTCACCCACTCAAAGCAATTGCTCCCGCATGCCTTTATTCTCAAATTTCAATGGTATTTCAGGAGGTCACACTCTTTAACGGAACCGTTATGGAAAACATTCGGATTGGGCGACAAGACGCTACGGACGAAGAGGTTATACAAGCAGCGCGTAAGGCGCATTGCGAAGAGTTCATTCTCAAACTTCCTGAGGGCTACCAAACCATGATAGGAGAAAACGGGAGCAAGCTCTCAGGAGGAGAGCGGCAGCGTCTGTCTATTGCCCGTGCCTTTCTTAAGGATGCACCTATTCTGTTACTTGATGAGATTTCGGCGTCGCTGGACGTTGAGAACGAAATGGCAATTCAGAAAAGCCTGAACGAGCTGATAAAGAATAAGACCGTCATTATCATTTCTCATCGTATGAAATCCATTGAGGATGTAGATCAGATCGTTGTTTTTGAAGAAGGTCGCATCAACGGCGTTGGAACGCATCAGCAGCTTATGGAGAGCTCAGATCTGTACCGTCGACTCGTTGAAAAATCAAGGCTTACTGAAAGCTATGTGTATTAATACGAGCATCTATACGAAGCTTTGATTCGTATTGTTTCTGTGCACGTGGCCAAAAGCTGTAGTGTACCTGTAAGAAAATGTGTCGTGTGCACAATGCCATGTACACGCAAGGTCACGTGCAAGCACTGTAACTGCAGGCAATGTGGCATGTAAGCAATGTGGTTCGTGAGGGTTCACAAGCACCGCGGCTTGTAGGGATTCACACGCGGTGTCACGTGCAGACAACGCGGCTCGTAAGCGACACGGATCACAAGAAAGTGACGTGCGCGCAATGTCGCTCGCAAGTAATGCGATGCAAGCAAAGGTAGCAACACAAACAATCCCGCCTCCAAGCGCACAGCCTGAAGGCGGGATATGCATTGAACTTCTTTACTCTGAGACAAGCAGGTTAGCGGTTCTCATCATGCTTTTTTGTACGCTTCGAGGCCATCATGCCTGCAGAGGCAATAAAGACACCAACAGCAGACACATATGCATACAGCTCAGATCCATCAAACGTCTGGGGAAGATGAGCTGAACTGCTCTTTTTGCTCTTTGCTGAAGCCTTCTTCATATATTTCGCCTGCTGAGCCTGCTGGGAAGCTCGCAAGGCAGCTTGCTTTGCGGCTTGCTCCTCTTTTTCCTGCGCAAGTTCGGCCTGTGCATGAGCGAGTTCGGCAGCTGCAAGATTATAGGCGGCTTGCGCATCTGCAACAGCGCGTGCAAACGGCGCATGAGCAGCCTTTGCAGCCTCAAGCGTCTTCTGCGCCGCGAGCGCCTCATTCTTGGCAGCATGAGCAGCAGCTGCCAGCGCGGCGAGGCTTTCAGGAAGTCCGTCCACAGCACCAGTTTCAATGGCCTTCTTGAGATCAATGGCGCGAAGCACAGCGAGATCTGCCTGAGGTTTTGTGACTGCCTTTTGAGCATCGCTCAGAGCAGCATCAGCCTTCTTCTTGCCTTCTTCTGCATCTTTGAGTTTTGCTTCGGCGTCTACAACGTCTTTCTTTGCCTGCTCAGCCTCTTTACGAGCAGCCTCAAGGTCGCTCTGAGACCGGGTAAGACTGTCTAATTTTTTCCCTGTATGCTCAAGCTTTTCCGTTGCAGCAGTAGCGTCGTTTTGTCTTTGAGCTGCAGTGGTCTGCGCGTCCTTGTAAGCATCCTCAGCTTTCTTTTGGGCTTGTATGGCTTCATCATGCTTTTGTTGAGCCACAGGAAGCGCGGCCTGAGCGGTCTCAAGTTCGGTTGTTGCTTTCTTGAGTTCCGCCTCTGCATCTGCAACAGCCTTGGTAAGCTCAGCAAGTTTGCCATAAGTCTTATCGAAGTCATCTGCCAGCTTCTTATGCGCTGCTGTCTTGGCATCTGCCTCTTTTTTCGCAGCGTCATAGGCGGTTTGTGCTTCTTGAACCTTTGTATCGGCGGCAGTCTTTTTAGCTTCTGCCTGCTGAGCCTCTGTTTCGGCATCAGATTTCTTGGTTTCTGCCTGAATCACTTGTGCATCAGCGCTCTGTGCAGCTGCAAATGCCTCATCACGCGTCTTTTGCGCAGCCTCTAATCCAGCTTGTGCAATTTTTTCATCTGCAGCTTTCACGGCAGCATCGGCACGTGTAAGTGCCTCAGCAGCATCCATTGCCTTCTTTTGGGCTTCAGCAACCTTCTTTGTCGCCTCATCAACCTTCTTCTGAGCCTCAACAACCTTGGCTTGAGCTTCCTCGGCCGCCTTTGAATGTGCAGGATCGGTCTTTGATAGGCTGTCGACATACTGATTATACAGCTTTTCGAATTCATCGACGGTATAGGCCTTTGCCTGCTTACCATCTACCTGCTCAGTACGTTCAAAATCAACAACAGCGGTAACAGGGAATTTATCGCTGTAGGTTGCAACACCAAAGCCCATAACCTTGTAGTCAGTCGCAACTATATTGTAATAGTGCCCACATGTACTAAAGTCTGCGCCCAGCTTTTCAAGCTCTGCCTTGTTTGCCGTGTAAAACGCATGCACATCCTTAGGGGCAATGGGGCCTTTGCCCATCTTTGCCACCGCGTCATCGAAAATTTTCTTTTCGTTCTTTCCGCCCTCTACCCATTGCTTTGTAAAGTTCGCATTTGTGCTTGAATTCCATGCAGCATTTTCATTTCCAGAGTGAGGTGAATGTCCCAGTACGTTGGCAGAATAATTTGCATCTGATTGTGCCCTGCCCATCAATGCAAGCTGCACCTTAAGCGGTTCAAGACCAACTTCCTGACGATATTGATTTAGCAACTTCATTTGCTCAAGAGCGGGCTTCATATTGGCAATTGAGGTGGCGTCTTTTGGATCGCCAACATGTGTGTACTGCGCGTTAGAGGGCGATTTTGTTTGTATATTATCGATAGCGGCCTGAGCAGAGTGTGCATCATCTTGCCCTGAAGCGGCGTTGTCTTTTACCCATGTATAAAAATCAACTGCGCTCTTTTTAGCAAGCTCTTCCGGAGCTGCCGGCGTCCCTTGTTTCTTGAGCTCCTCTTTTGCCTGAGCAAGCTGTTGCTCAGCTGCTTTTTTACTATCATCAGCGGTTATAAGAGCCTCGTCCGCTTGCGTCTTTTGCTCACGTGCTGTTGTTTGCTCTGTTTCAGCTTTTTTCTTCTCTTCACGTGCGGCAGTGTCCGAAGCTTTTGCCTTCGTGAGAGCCTCTTCAGCAGCGGTAAATGTTTTGTCTGCCTGCTGCTTTTTCTCGTCTGCCGCCTGAGCATCAGCGGTTGCTTTTGTAAGGTTATCCTTCGCCTGCGTTAGCTTTGTTTGCTCCTCAGCCTGAGCAGCTTGAGCGCTGTCAAGCGCTTCTTTATCCTTTTGAGCCTGCGCCTGGGCTGCATCAGCAGCCTCTTTTGCCTGGCGAACCTTACTCTCCTCAGCTGCGGCCTGCTTTTGATCGCCGGGGACTTTGGCAAGCTCCGTCTTGGCTTTCTCAAGATCACTTTGAGCCTGAGCCTTGCTCGCCTCGGCCTTTTTCTGAGCCGCTGTTGCCTCATCGAGATTCTTGGTCGTTGTCGCAAGCTCGGCGTCTGCTGCCTCTTTTTGAGTACGAGCGGTTTGCTCTGTCTCACGTGCTTTCTTCAACTCAGCCTGCGCTGCATCTGCGCTCTTCTGCGCCGCATCGCGCTCACGCTGAGCGGCGTCGATTTGCTCGGATGTAGCAGCCTTCTTCTCCGCCTCTTTAACCGCAGTTTCCGAATTCGCCTGCGCTTTTTGAGCAGCGCTCAGTTTTGCAGTGGCGGATTCTTCCTCAGCAGCTGCCTTTTTCTGGGCATCATCCGCAGCCTTGAGGGCTGTGTCTGCTTTTTGAGCAGCTTTGGCTGCTGTATCTATTTGAGCATCTAATGCATCTGTGGCTTGCTGCTGTGTCTGGGCAGCTTTGCTTGCTGCCGCATCTGATGCCGCTTGTGCTTTTTCTTGAGCTTTGCCCGTTTGCTCAGCAGCTGCTTGAGCGTCTGCAAGCTCTTGCGCACGCTCCTTCTTTGCCGCTTCCGCCTTTGCAACGGCATCGGCAAGTTGTTGTGCGGCGTCCTGCTGAGCCGTGGATGCTCCCGGCTCACCGCCCAGTCCCGCTGAAACCGGGCTTGCTCCTGCGTGAGAATCCTGAACAGCTGAAGCCTCCATTGCCTGAGCGGAGGTATACGGCCTTAAGATTGACCCTGCAATAAGAGCTGTTACTGCAGCTGAAGCCGCAACGCGTCGAAGCGCCACATGCCTTTTCTGCGGCGTCTCTTTTAGATGCTTGGGCTGATACGTTGACTTCATATCATCAAACTCCTTCCAGATAAGAGCACGAGTAAGCGAGCACAGGATACCCACTTACTCACTATCAAAGAGCGGATCATCTCTTTAGATGATGTAATGCGTCGCTTTTCTTCATATTGCTAAACTGTGGATGGATTATATACGCTGTATGCATATGTTCTATGCGTACACGGACAACTTTTTGAAGATGCCCACAATCTTTTCTGTTGAAGCGATGTCAGAGCCCGCTTTCTAAGAATATGATTCAGTTTTACAATTGTTGGGGACAGTTCCTTTAGCTCTAAATCAAAAATTGATCCTATGAGGCAAACAAAATCACACCACATACTGCAGCGCCTACAACAGCACCACGAACACCACCGGTGGCATTACCGACAATAGCAGCGCATCCAATTTCGAAGAAACACGTGGAAATTAGTGGGATAACCACTGTTGAGGAAATGCCCATAGAACCGGTAATCAGAATCGTCAAAATAGATGTGATCATGGCAACGATAAGCCCGATCAACAGCGCATTGGGAGCATACGGGAAAATTACTGGCACATCCAAGGCAGGAATGGCATCAGGAACAATCTTTTCAGCGATTCCTTGAAAGGCAGGAACAATTTCAGCAATAAGCATACGAACACCCTGAAGCATAATCGTTATACCAACGCCGAAATAAATTACATGGGTAAAAATATAAGTAAAAGCTCCTGTTTTCCCTTCAGCGTAACCCCACACTACAGCTGGATCCTGCCCGTTGGCAACCAGAATAATGTACATAACGATATAGGTAACTCCAATAGCAAACGAGCCTGTAATGGCAATCTCTCTAAGAAATCCAAGCGACTTGGGGAAGCTCAATTCTTCAGTTGAGTGGCGCTTGTTACCAATAAGGCCTGAGATCGCAGAAAGGCACGTTGTTGGATGCCCAATAGTAAATGAATCATCTCCAGTAACCTCCTTCACAAATGGACGCATAAGATTTGGAAAAACTACCATATATAGTGCAGTAAATACTGCTGCCAAAGCTATGAGTTTTATTCCAGAAAGACCGGCATCCACACCAGCCGCGATAAAAACCAAGGGAAACCAATACAGCATATGCCCGGTTAAAAATATAGACTTCCATTTAGTAAAACGGGCTACCAAGATGTTAATAGCAAACGCTAAGATCATAACAATACCGATTTCAGTGCCATACTCAGCACTGATATTAACTGTCGTAGATTTAACTGCCTGAGGCATAATGCTGTTACATGCAGCGGAGATTCCATCAATTGAATTGCCAGTAATAAGGGACGTACCTGTTGAGAGGACGAAAAAACCTACGCCCGTCATGACTGTTCCTCGAACAACCTCAGTGACCGATTTTCTCTGTAAAATCAAACCAATCATAGCGATAAGTGCGATAAAAATAGCACCTTGCCCAAAAATCTCATTGATAATGAAATTTAGAATTGTATCAATTCTTCACTCCTTCTACTGACGAGCAGACTCGAGATATGCCATGACCTTTTCTTCTACTTCTTTTTTGCTCATGAAGTTATCGAGCTCAACTATTGGGACTTTTGCACGATCTTTGATACGCTCACCGAGCTCCTTGGAGATAAAAATGACGTCGCACTCGTTTGCACAACACGAAGCCACATCACCACAAAAAACTTCAATATCGATGTTTCAGCCTAAAGCGCACGCTTAGGTAGATTCTTATAAACACCCTGCTTATGACCAATCCGAACTGCCAGAATAGTGAGAACTTCATCCTGTATCTGGCCGAGAATCCTATATGCTCCAACACGCCAACGCCATCCGCACGCCGTTCCTTGAAGCTGTTTTCCACCATGAACCATTCTCGGATTTTCACATCCGTGTAGATGCTCATGAATCCAAGACAAAATCATGAGACGCTGCTTCTTCGGTATGTTACGGAGACTCTTTACAGCTGGTTGCGCAAATTCAACTTTGTAGGTCACTCGCCCATCATAGCCATACGCATGACCTCTTCCATTGAATACGTCACGCCATCATCTTCAGCCAGAGCTTCTCGATATGCTTGAAGATCAGCTGCTTCTTCGACTCTTTCAAGCGAGCTTTTCCGGACAAACTCAGAAAAACTTTCTCCCATAAAGTCGGCGCAGGATTTGATCCAATCTTTTTCCTCATCTGTAAACCGAATAGCAGTCGCCCGCATAGCCATATGCCCTCCACCCTTCGTACTACGATGTAGTACGAAGATCTTACCACAGAGGCTCAAGAGCAATATGGCAGCATCGAGGGTTCATCAGTACAAAGTGCCCTCTTGAAATAGTGCTTTCTGTTAGGAAGCTCTGAAGTGAAGAGACTCCTTCGAGTGAAAGGACTGATGAGCGATGCTTGAAGACGCTGCACCTGTATGTCAAAGGGGCCTCCATGAGTGATTACCCGTGCTTGACCAAGGTCGCTGCAGGACAATGGGGTAGCCGAGGCCGCCAGAGGACAACCGAAACCACATGATTCATTTGAAATGAAAAGCGAAAAGGCCGGGCGATAGAGGAGCCCGACCTTTTATAAACGACTGGTGCGGCGTACAGGATTCGAACCTGTGACGTTCTGATTCGTAGTCAGACCCTCTATCCAGCTGAGGTAACGCCGCAACACAAGAGATATATTCGCACGCGTGCAGGGGTGCGTCAAGCATCTTTTTTACAAATTGCCGTCTGTCTCCATCGACTCCCCTCATTGAGCCATCTATCTAGGCTGAATTTCGAACGGTGGCACGAATATCTTGCAGCGTGCGATCCGTAGTGTCTTTGCCTGCCTACATACTCGCCCATACGGCCGAGCACAAACGAGCAATCGAGCAATATGTCGCTGCTATTGGGCATACTATGAGAAGTTCGCACCGATTTGGAAGGAGGGGTTCTATGACTGATCGATCAATCGTTGAGGTACCACTTTTGCCTCGCCCCGATCGGCTTCCCCGCCTTCCTGGCCAGCCAAAAGATACAACCTATGTGCTCGTCAATAACATCTGTCCTCAGCCTCAAGACTCCTTGGGTTACTTGGCGGAGCGAATCGATCCTTTTCACGCTCGCCTCATTGCATGCCTGGCAAAAGATGGTCGAGTGCTTGCGGTTACTGAGCCAGTTGAAGAATTTCCCGAGGTTGCCGGACTCCTCATTGCAAAAGAGCACGACAACGGGAGTGGCGGGATCTATCTTGCTGTACCCGGAATCTCAATGACCCGTGTTGGTGCCTACGAAATAGATCCGCCCGCCGGTTTTCGTGAAGTGACCCCGGACAAAGGGTGCAATCGTTCTCAGACACTTCGTCCATTCATTGCCTCGCTCTATCTTCGTTATCTGGTTTTTCCAAACGAAGATGTACGATCCTCAATTCCTGTCTCCCTGCGTGCTCACGAGATCGACGCCGAGCTGAAGCAGCCGCTTGATACGCCGGTAGAAATCTTTGAGCATTTTAATGACACGCCGCTACCAGACGCGCTTGAGGCTCTGCTTTTTCGTCTCAAAACGGCACAGCAGCTTTCCGGAATTGAACAGTTTGCTTTGCGACTCTTTGCGCATACCGACCTGAACCAACTCCGCGAAATCGCTCTGCGCGCCGATTTGCAGCTTGCACGCATCGAACGCACGCGATCTTTTTACCTCAAGCTTGATCAAGAAAAGCTCAGCCCTGCTGATCTGACCTTTCTTTTTGCTCTCGAGGCTACGTTCAACCGAATTTCACGCGTACTTGATGCAATGGGAGCCGGTCTTGCTCCAATTACTGCGTCACCAACCGAAGCGGCCTGCATCGCAATCGATAAGCGCGTGCTGAGCGATGTGGGAAGCTCCTGCCGAAAGCTCCTCGCACGCGCGTTTGAGCCCAACCGATGGGCAGCCCCGGTCAATCCAAGCGGCTATACCTGTGAGGCTGGTGGCGAGTGGGATGTACGCACACGGCTTGCATCCACCTGCGAGCATTTGAACCTCGTCTTTAGGCTGGAATACAATTTCCGCTTCCACGCTGCAAAAAATTTGATAGGCATTCAGTTTATCCAGCCTGATGTACAGGCCATGCAAGCCTGGTCGTTTGATGCTGCCACCAACTCCTGGCACGATCTTGAAGTGCCGACACGCGAGACTATGGCACATGAGATGGCAGCGCGCATGGCGCTCGTTTTAGCTGCGGCATGCTTCTCGTCCGGAGCAACGATTGAGCGCTGCGCTGTCCAGATGCAAACGACGTCGCTCAAACCAGCCCGATCTTTTAGCTTTGAGCGCGGCGCATTCGTCTCTGACTGCCTCTCTGCCTCAGACAATCTTGATCGCTTCTCATTAGTCGATGCCAATGCTTCTCACGTCTTGGCTCCCTTTGAAGTTGCTCACGACCACCCTGATCTTGATGTCTTGCGCGTGCCAGCACCTGGCCTCGCAACTCCTGCTGCCGCCGATGAGCGCGCTTTACCCTCTGACCTACAGCGACTGCTTCTTGCAGACACCGCTCAAGAGCTTGCCATCATGGATGGCGAAGATGATCCTTGGATGCTCAGGCTGCAGCAAACGCGCTCACGAGAATCTCAGGATTTAGACCGTGCAGGGGCTGAATACGCAAGGATTATCGAAGAGATTCAGGCAAGCTGTGCTGCTAAGGAGCTTCTTGCAAGCCGCCCGCTCGTGAGCCGATATGCAGATGAACTCTGGCAGCGCATGCTTATGGGATACAAAGCCGAAGATCCTGATCTCAGAATCTATCGCCTGCCGCATGCTCTCTTTGAGGCACAGCTGAGCCTTACCAACCTCTATGCACACGCTGGCAGAACAGATGATGCCATCCGCGAAGCACGTAATCTTTTGGATATAGCCCCTGTATCGAGCCGTGCGCACTTCAGCCTCATCAATCTGCTTGCCTATGTTGGCCGCTTTGATGAGGTCATTGAGGTTGCTCGGCATGGCATGCCTTTTGCCTACGATTTAGAAGACTGCGCCTATTATCTCTACCGCCTTGCATTTGCACTCTGGACTGAGGGTGATCATACCGGGGCTCTCGCCTGCTATAGCATGATGCCAAATCTTGGTAATGATCTTGATCAAACCGCTCGTACCGAAATGCAGTACCTTTTGAGTGAGATGGGTTTAAGCGAGCCTCCCGCTATTCAGGAGATAAAAGCTGCCCTTGCAAAACGCGGCATTGATGCACCTCCAACCGATGAACTCATTGCCTTTCTAATCGAGGTATCCCAGCGACTTTGCGATGCAGGATTTCACTATCTAGCAGCGCATTGCGTTCTTGAGATGGGTCGTATCATCGGCGACGACGAGCTTGGCGTCGTCTTACGCTCACTCAACTGGTAGTCTCTCGAGCGCGAACGATTTCTACAAACGGGACGCACCGTGCCAGAATTACCTCCTGAAGAGAAAAGCGCTTACCCTGTGCTCACGAGCTCTAGCCCATGAGGAAAATTGAACAACCGCCTCAAGGGAGCACGGGCTCCGCTCGAGGCGCTTATTGCACAGGAAATGCAGCTCGGAAATCCGTGCGCTCCATGTGTGCAGCCGACACAAACGATGGCAAAACACGAACATCCAAATTGGCACACTGTACGAATGAAGCCGTCTGGGTTATGATGCTTGGGCTATACGGAGAGCTGACCGAGAGGCCGAAGGTGCTCGCCTGCTAAGCGAGTATTCCCCTAAAGGGAATCTGGGGTTCGAATCCCCAGCTCTCCGCCAGCGAATTCAACGGCTCTCTGGCTTTTAGCTGGAGAGCCGATGCTTTTGCAAACCCGTGCTAGCAAACTAACGCACAATCGGCGGCTCCTTAACCTCGTAGCCAATATTGAGCCTGCGCAAAAAAGCACGAATATCGGCATCTGCCTCTACACCAGTAAATTCACTCGCAAGAACCGCTGGAAGCTGTGGACTCAAATCAGCTTGTACAAATTCCATGAGCGATGAAGTACCGGCAGGATCAACCAAGGTGGTAACGGGATGAGGAGACTCTTCAAAACACCACTGCGTAAGCGGACCCTCACTCACCCGCATGATTTGTAGGCCTCCCTCCCGCGTCATCGCGCAATCAATGCGCAAAGACTCCCCGTCTTCCGAACTCTCGAACAAAACTGCAACTTCTTGGAACACCTGCATTTTGCTCCCTCCTGTGCCTTTTTCTTATAGTCATTCTATCATAAAAAGCGAACATGTGTTCGTATATTTTTAGTATTCTGAAGAAGGTGGTAGGAGAAGATGATGCGTCAGGCTCAGCCTTGAGATGCCTCGTTCGAGCTTCCATGCTCGGCCTGCCTATACAGCGATGTGAGTCTCGGTTGTAAGGGCTGCTTACGGTGTCGTACCTACTTATACAACACTGGATCTCTCGATCTTGAAGCGCCTAGTTCGAACTGCGTTACTCGACCTGCTGAAACGGCAACGTGAGCTTCGATTGTAGGACTGTTTACGTTGTCATGCCTACTCGTGTGTTGCCAGAGCTGCTGATACAACAAGGTAAGCTGAGCTCTTAGAGCTGGTTACGTTGCCGTACCTGACCGCTTGCGCAGCACTTATTCAACTCGTTTAAAGCGAATACCAAAACCGCTACGTACGAGCTTGAGCAAATGCAGGTCTTGCGCACAGACCCTGCCCGCAAGCATCTGCCTTGGATCACCCGCTAGATCTTGCCGCGCAATCTCAAACTCACCCTCGTATCGCAGATAATCCGCATTCGCAATAGAAATAGTTCCCTGAGGCCGTGCACAGGTACGCTGCACGCTTGAGTCGACAGATTGCGTGCTTACACCGACAGGCTGCGAGCCAGCAACGACGGGTTGTACGCAGGCAGCTTGTGCGCCCAGGTCGGCAGGCTGCATATCTGAGTCAGCACATTGGGCACAGACAAACGGCTCCGAGTCAGATGCGTCAACATACGCACTCGAAGCCACCGTCCGCAAAGTCGATCGAGACTCCTGAGATCGAAATACATAGCTGCTGGAATCTGGTCGGTCATGATGAATCTGACCATCCAGATACTCAAAGCCAGACTCAAACTCACAGCGGAGATCTACAAAGCCTTGTGAGATCTGTGCCATACGATTCCATGAGTTTGTGGAAAGCCCAATATCCCCAACAATGACTCCGTCACAGCCACCCTGATAGACCAGATCAAGCGCTTGTTCGGCAAGCATCTCTGGGTGCGCCCGATGAACCTCTATTGTGGGCAAGCCTTCATGCAAAGGCCCACGACGCTCTCCATCGCCTGGCACAAAGGCCAATACCTCAAGCCCCCATGCATTCAAACGCTCATTTATCTGACGAAGATCTGACATAGAAAGACCGGTCAACGGCTTGGGGTAATAATTGTGACAAGCAGTGAATCGACTGAGATCTGCCCCCGCTGCCTTCCATGCACGAATATCTTCCCGCGACACCGTAGACGCATTGCAAACAATCCGGAATGTGTGAGAAAGCTCAGCTACCTCATTATGCGTAAACCCGTAATCAAGCCGAATACTCGTGATGCCAAGAGCCGCCAGATCTTCAACCGATTGGCAACCAAGAAGCGAGCACGTCTCTGGCCCCACATCTACCATAAGCTCCATTTTTGCTGAACGTACCTGCTCGATCAGGTCTTTGGCATCGCTCAGTGAAATGCCACCAGCGTCCTCAGGAATATGAAGCGAGGTGAATACAAGCGAGACCCCAGACGCTGCTGCTCGCGCCAGCACCTCTCTCGTAGCTTGAGCTCCACTACTGAGATAAAGCGAGATTCCTGTTTTCATACGCTTCCTCCGCAAGCACCCACGCTTCCGCGCTGCTTCTCCGCAATCCCCACGCACCTCAACGCACCGCCGCAGACATCCCCTACCATCGCACCGCTCAGAACGCCGCCGCAGGCACCCAGAACATTACGAGCCCGAGATGGCACGTCGTACCATGCCGCCCGCCTGGTCAAGTGCCACGCGAGCCGACGCAGCATCCATCTTTCCTAACAACATAACCACCGCAGTTTTCACATGGCCTGTCGCCTCTGTAAGTGCTGCAACAGCTGCAGACCGCGAACAGCCCGTGGCTTCCATCACAATATTTTGCGCCCGCACGGTGAGTTTTTCGTTTGTTTGCTGCACATCTACCATGAGATTTTTGTATACCTTACCTATGCGCACCATGGCAGCTGTTGAAATCATATTGAGTATGAGCTTTTGCGTTGTGCCTGCCTTCAATCGCGTTGAGCCAGTGAGCACCTCCGGTCCTGGCACCGGCTCAATGGCCAGATCGGCCTCACGCCCCACCTCAGACCCTCGATTGCACGCAATGGCAACCGTCTTACACCCACACGACCGAGCGTAGCGCAGACCATAAAGCACGTACGGAGTTCGCCCGCTCGCCGTAAGACCCACCACTACATCATGTGAGGTCAAACCAATTGATATGAGCTCCTCTTTTCCTAAGCTCGTACTATCCTCTGCTCCCTCAACCGCCGTAATAAATGCCTGGCTACCTCCGGCAATAAGGCCGACCACCATCTTGGGAGAAACTCCAAAAGTTGGCGGACACTCTGCTGCATCGAGCACACCTAAGCGCCCGCTGGTGCCAGCTCCCATATAAATGAGGCGAGCACCTGCGCCTAAGGCCTTGGCCGCCCACTCAACTGCTTGAGCAACCTGGGGCAAAACCTCACGAACAGCCTGCACCGCGCGGGCATCCTCTTCATTCATTGCCTCGGCAATCTCAAGTGTACTCATTTCATCTAAATCGAGGGTGGAGGGGTTTCTTGCCTCGGTTACGAGAGCCTCAAGATCAAGCATGATCCATCCCTTTCGGTCGCTTCTCATCAAAGTTATGCAGCATAATGTGGGTGCAGCGCTCGTAGTCGCGGGCAACATATAAGGCGTACAGCGCGTCAACAATCATGAGTTGTGAGGCACGCGATGCCATAGCACCGCTTCTCACCAAAGGCTCGCTCGTTGCGAGCGCCAACACCCACGTTGCCTCATCGCCAAGCTCGCTGCCCACTACTCGCGTAATCGCGATCACGCGTGCCCCGCGCTTTTTGGCACAGCGCGCAATCTCAACCATCTCACGTGTAAGACCTGAGTAACTAAACACAATCGCTAAGTCATCTGGATGTAAATTGCGAGCGCAAAGCAGCTGACTGTGCCAGTCTTCGTATACATGGCACTGCTTATCCACGCGATTCAGCTTCAGCTCAAGATCGCGAGCGGCGAGCAACGACGCGCCTACGCCAAAAAGGCAGGCAGTGCGACACGCCTGAAGCGCCGATACACACGCATCAAGTACCTCGGAATCGAGTAAGCGCTGAGTTGCTTCGAGCGAACGAACGGTGCTTCGAACCACCTTTGCCAAGATCTCCTCAGTCGCATCCTGAGGTTCTATCCCCTCAAGGGCTACGTCGGCAGAATCTTCGATTGTTGCTAGCTCAAACAAAAGTGCCCGCTGCAACTCACGATAACCAGCACAGCCCATCTTCTTACAAAAGCGGACAACAGTTGAGGGAGAGGTGTGACTCGTTTTGGCAAGGCCGCGTATGGTTTGGATCGCAGCGCTTGCAGGGTCACGCGAGATTTCCTCAGCAATACTTCGAATAGCTGGGCTTTTGCTTCTTCTGAGCTCTCGAATTTTAAGCAAGATACCGCGCATGACAAAATCCCTTGCATCTGGTGGTATGCACGCACGAGCGGCCTTCTTAGGCAGCCTTGCGCGCAGCCATACGAGCGAGCGGCTCTGTTAGCAGGCGATCGTGCGCACCCCACCTCATTAAACACTGATGAATACGATTAGATCATGCTTTCAAACTAAACTTGGTACAAAGTTTCACATATATCGTAGAAAAGAACCATCACTTCCGCTGAGCGACAAGAAGCAACCGCTCGCAAAACAAAGCTATGTCAAACATTCCAACCTCTGGCCAGTCGTGCCGGCACCCACATTCGCCCGTCTATAGTGCGAAATACACCCCGGTCAAGCTGCCGAGTTCTGAGCTTTCGGTGCATGACTGCTCGCACGTCAAACGCGGCTGCTCGTTTCTCAAGCGTGGCTGTTCGCTTCTCAAGCGTGGCTGCCCGCAGTTCACATGTGGCCGTGCGTACCCCAAGCGCGCCTGCCCGGCTGGCAAGACGGGGCAACTCAGTGGGCAGACCGTATAGCCCACCTGTAAAAAGGAGGAGCGGATGATTGAAAAACGGATCGTAGCGCTCGCCATTTTGGCTTGCAGCATGATCATTACGATCCCGATCACGGGATGCACAGCCACCGAACCTAACTCGGCACCTACACGAACGGCTCCCAGCGCCGTGCAAGCAACATCGTTTTACTCTCCTGTACTTGGAATTGACTGGAACTACGACGTCTATCTGCCACGCGGATACGACGCCAAGTCCGAGCGTACCTATCCGGTTCTGTACATGCTCCACGGCCTATATGGCAACCACCGTAACCTACTCGAACGTTTTAATTCTCAGCAGATGCTCGACGGTGCTATGAACCGATCGGGCACCGAAGCAATCGTTGTGTTTGTAGATGGCTTCAACTCGTTTTATGTTGACTCAGAACATGGCATGCAGATGGAAACCGCCATCATGGATGACCTCATTCCGTTTATCCAAAAGACTTACCGGGTCTCCCCCGACCGTGCTGCTCATGCAATCGGTGGCATCTCAATGGGTGGCTATGGAGCGGCGCGCTTGGCGCTTAAGCACTCCGATCAGTTTGGCGCGGCGATTATGGTCTCGCCTTCTGTGTGGCAGCGCCTCCCCGAAGATAACGCCATCTTTAAGTCTCAGCACGCTTTTAGCGATGGGGACACCTCGTGGTCGTGGGACGTCTACGATCGCCTCTCGCCTGCTGCCTATCTTAATCAGCATGCTCAAGATATTGCCTTCTATGTTGCCACCACGGCCGACGACGGAACGGTTCCTGTAGCGGATGTGGATGTCTTTGTGGATGCAGCTCGGACAGCTGGCGCAGATGTGACCTACCGGCGCGATACCGGAGACAACCATAATTGGGCGTATTGGACAAAGACCATGCCCGGGGCTTACGCCTGGGTTCTTGACCGGTTTGAGAACTAGGAGGCAGGGATGGATTACGTTAAAACTGCAGAGACGCTGATAGATCTGGTCGGCGGTAGGAAGAACCTGATTTCGAACGCCGTCTGTATGACACGCGTGCGTATTGGGGTCAAAGATATCTCACAAGTGGATATGGAAGGTTTGCGCGCGGTTGAGGGCGTTATGGGAGTTGTGCAGGCAAAAACGATACAGATCGTATTTGGTCCTGGCACTGTTACCAAAGTCGGTGAGGCAATTGCCGAGCTGACCGGTCTTCCGCTGGGAAGTGTTGAGGCAGCCGAAGATGATCTGGCCGATATTGCACAATCAAATAAGGACGATCAAAAGACAAAACACGACCACACCTTACAACGCGGACTGCAACATATTGCAAACGTCTTCATTCCTTTGCTTCCCGGTATTATTGCGGCAGGTCTCATTAACGGCGTCTGCAATGTTATTGACTTCCAAACTTCTGGAGCTCTTACCACGCACTGGTGGTATCTCACCATTAAAACAATTGGCTGGGGACTTTTTACGTTCCTGCCGATCTTTGTTGGTATGAATGCTGCTCGAGAGTTTAAGGGAACGGCAATTCTTGGCGGCATTGGTGGAGCCTTCTGCTTAAACGCTGCGGTTCCAGGCTTTCCACTTGCCTCTCAAGCTGTGGCGATGCCATTTACCAACTCATTTTTTGTAGCTGGTATTGGCGGCATTATTACTGCACTGTTGATGGGTGCCTTCTTCGCCGCACTTGAGCGCGCGATCAGAAAAGTCATGCCCAATATCTTGGATACGTTCTTGACGCCGCTCATCACAACTATCGTGGGCTCGCTCATTGCTGTTGTATTCTTGCAGCCCGTTGGCACGGCACTCACCTCGGGCATTTATCTTGTGATGGATTTTGTATACACCCAGCTCGGCGTTTTTGGTGGCTATATTCTGGCGGCAGGATTTTTGCCCTTGGTATCCGTTGGTCTTCACCAGGCGCTCACCCCCATCCATGCTCTTCTCAACAATCCTGCAGGACCCACTGAGGGTATCAACTACCTGTTGCCCGTCTTAATGATGGCCGGAGGCGGACAAGTGGGAGCAGGTCTTGCCCTCTTCCTGCGTTCTAAGAATGTCCGCTTTAAGCGTCTCGTTATGAGCTCGGTACCCGTTGCTATTTTGGGAATTGGCGAGCCGCTCATGTATGCCATTACGCTGCCATTAGGCAGGCCTTTTATTACTGCCTGCTTAGGCGCTGGCATTGGAGGAGTGGCTGCGTCCATCCTGCATTTGGGAACCGTCTCTCAGGGCGTGTCTGGCCTCTTTGGTCTTTTGATTGTGCAACCTGGAAGCCAGATCTCCTATGCCATCGCAATGCTATTGGCCTACGCTGGTGGCTTTGTCCTGACTTGGATCTTTGGCTATGACGCAAAACGTATTGAGGAGATCTATCCGGAATAGGAGCTTTCATCCGTGGCGCGAGAAGACGCCTGCAGTAGGCCGCTGATGACAGGGCGCGGCGGCAGACTACTCGCAAGAGGGTATTGACGGGAAATTGCCAAACAGGCTACTCGCGGGAGAATGCTGACAGCCAGGTGCTGAAGACAGAGGACGTTGGCAGCCAAGAGTGGCAGCCAGGTGCTAGACAGAAGGCGTTGGCGACCGAGCGTGCCAGCCAGGTGTTGGCAGCAAGCTGTTAGCGTCAGCACAACGACAGCCGCATGAGGATCAGCGCTGGGCTCAGCACAAGCCTCTCAGCCGCATGAAACAATCAACAAAAGCGGGTTCGGAACCAGAGCTCCGAGCCCGCCTTTTTGTAGCTCTGTGCTCGGGTGCCAGGTCTGAGCACCAAGCCTAGGTGCCAGGTCTAGGTGCCAAGCCTGTACGCCAGACCTCAGCCTCGCTACTTCACCTTAAGCTTCCGGAACAATTCGGTCGCAACCCATATAGGGGCGCAACACCTCCGGAACGGTAATGCTGCCGTCTGCATTTTGGAAGTTCTCCAAAATCGCGGCCATGGTACGACCCGCTGGCAAGCCAGATCCATTCAAGGTGTGCACAAACTGAGAGCCCTTAAAAGAAGCAGGGTCACGATACTTGATATTTGCTCGACGCGCCTGGAAGTCTCCGCAGTTAGAGCAAGAAGAAATCTCCTTGTACGCGTTATAGCTGGGCAGCCACACCTCCACGTCGTAGGTTTGACGAGCCGAGAATCCAATGTCGCCTGTGCAAAGAGAAATCACCCGATATGGGAGACCCAGCTGCTGCAACAGATACTCAGCCTCAGCCGTCATGCTCTCAAGCTCAGCATCAGAATCTTCGGGAGTGGCAAACTTGACCATCTCTACCTTGTCAAATTGATGCTGACGAATAATGCCACGGGTATCTCGACCAGCCGAGCCCGCCTCCTCACGGAAGCACGGTGTAAACGCGGTATAGCGCAGCGGCAGATCCTCTGCATCTAGCACCTCACCAGCGTGAAGATTCGTAAGCACAACCTCTGCCGTGGGGATCAAGAACTCATCCTCACCCACGTGATACGCGTCATCTTCGAACTTAGGGAGCTGGCCGGTGCCATACATGGTCTGGCGCTTTACCACCACCGGTGGCCACCACTCTTTAAATCCGCGAGCAGTATGCGTATCCAAGAAGTAATTAATGAGGGCGCGCTCTAGGCGAGCTCCAGCTCCGCCAAGCACAGTAAAGCGGCTCCCAGAGAGCTTATTGCCCCGGTCAAAATCGAGAATATTGAGATCGGTACCCAAATCCCAGTGCGCCTTGGGCTCAAAACCCTCTGCAGCAAAATCACGCGGCGTACCCCACCGGCGACGCTCAGGGTTTTCTGTCTCATCCACACCCACCGGCGTGGCCTCTCCTGGGATATTCGGAAGATGAGCCATGAAGTCATCCAGCTCAGCGTCAAGCTCACCACGACGGCTAGCGAGTCCCTCAATCTTCTCGTTGATCTGGCGAACAACGTCTTTGGCCGCCTCTGCCTCATCACGAGCGCCCTCGCGCATGAGGGTGCCAATGCGCTTAGACTCAGCGTTGCGCTTCGCCTGAAGTTCTTCAACCTCGGCGATCACAGAGCGCCGATCGGCGTCGAGCGCAAAGAAGCGATCCCGATCCCACGACGTTTGACGATTCGCCATTGCGTGGTCAATGGCATCTGGGTTCTCGCGAACGTATTTCATGTCAAGCATGCTGACCTCCGAGTGTTGGCGCGTAGTGTATGTGCCAGTATATACTGATGGTCATATTGAACGCAGTCTGGCAACGGAGAAGCACCTCATGGACGCTTTTTTTACCTTCCTATTTGGAACCCGCGAGGGACTAGCCGTCCTATTCGTTGGCGGCTTAGTTGTTTTTGGAATCGCAGCCTTCTTACTTGAAAAGCGCACCGGCCAGCTCTATGTCGATCGCGGCGAGGACGAGAACGGAGACGACGGCTTCTGGAGCTAGGACACCGCGCGCCCGTCCAAACCCCATGGAATCGAAACACAAGAGCACCCGCTCAAGCCATCATGGCTCAGGCGGGCGCTCGGGCAGTGCTCTAGCTTACGAGCTTCTGACGAACTCAAAGGGACTATTTAGCGTCTTTCCCACGACGCTCGCGCTTTGGCTGGGCAGGTGGCTGTACTCCATCCTCTACCTGATGAGCTGTTACGATCTGCTCAAACATTGAGGCGGACTGCTTAAAATCAGTTGGCAATACAACTGTTGAAGCACGACCACTGCGAGCATACTCGTTCATCATCTCTGTCCACTGGGTGAACATGAACAGCTGATTTGCCTCGTCATTGCCCACGCCCGTTTCTTGAATCGTTTCGAGCGAGTCCTTAATACCAATGGCGATTGCCTTGCGCTGATTGGCAATACCCTCACCGGCCTTCTCCATAGCCTCTGCCTCGGCCTTCGCCTCAGTAACCCGGCGAATACGATCGGCCTCTGCCAGATCCTGAGCCGCTGCCTTGGTGCGCTGAGCGGCGTTAATCTGGTTCATTGAATCTTCCACCTCTGCAGGCAGAGCAATGCGGGTAATGAGGGTCGAAACGAGGGTGAAGCCGTAATTTGACATTTGCTCAGATACCGTAGCGTTCACGTCCTGAGCAATGTCGTCCTTCTTGGCAAAAACCTCATCCAGCGTGTACATAGGGATAGACGAGCGCAAAGCGTCGGTAATAAAGTCGCGCATCTGAGCAACCGGCTCTTGCAGCATGTAGTAGCTCTTGTATACGCCAGAATCCTCAGGCGCGGCACCCCGCTCGTAACTCACGTGATACTGGGCAGAAACCTCAAGACCAATCGTGACGTTGTCCTCAGTCTTCGCGTCAATATCAAAGCCATTCTTCATGGTGCGCAAACTCACCGTGGCAGCACGATGGTCAATCAGAGGGATCTTGATGTGAAACCCTGCAGGCACAATACGGTGGAATTTTCCGAAGCGCTCAATAATGACCGCATGCTGCTGTTTAACCACAAAGAATATGCCCCGAAGAAAAAAGAGCGCAATGACGATCAAGATGATGGTGGTTACTAAGAAGTCAAACAGATCAAAAAATGTAAAGAACTCCATTACTCTCCTATCAGAGGTTTCGTTCCGAACCACGTTTCTTGCGTCTTAATGGTACACGATCACCAAGACACCTCCTTGCAGTTGCCCGCACCTGCTGGGGCATGCCATGCATCTACACCTTACATCTCTCAGGGTTCACGCTCGAACGCACACCAAACGAGCACCAGCCACTCTCACGCTTACACCCTTTCAGCCTCGTACGCACCAGCCGCTCCTCAAAAGTTCGCGCTCCGTGCCCGCACACCTACGCACCCTCGCACGCCCCCCACACGCGAACAGACAGCCATACAAACTCGCCCGTTAGAACTCGGGATACAACGGATGCCCCGCCAATAGCTCGCGCACACGTGCCGCAATCTCCACCTGGGCTGCTTCGTCGCCTGCCTGAAATACCGCGCGAGCAATAAGGCTGCCCACCTCGCGGAACTCCTCTGCCGTAAAGCCGCGCGCTGTGCCAGCAGCCGACCCCACACGAATGCCACTTGTTACAAAGGGAGAGCGCGGATCTCCAGGAATTGCATTCTTGTTCACCGTAATGCCAGCATCCTCAAGAATTCGCTCAGCGTCTTTTCCGGTCACACCACTCTCGGTAAGATCCACCAAGCAGAGGTGATTATCAGTACCACCAGAGACCAGCCGCAGGCCGCCCTCAGCAATTCCCTCGCCTAAAGCTGCTGCGTTTTCTACCACGTTCTCAATATACTCGGCAAACTCCGGACGGAGCGCCTCGCCAAAAGCGACGGCCTTACCAGCAATAACATGCATGAGAGGGCCGCCTTGTGTGCCCGGGAATACCGCCTTGTCAATCGCGTGTGCAATCTCTTCGTCATTGGACAAAATGAAGCCGCCGCGAGGACCGCGCAAGGTTTTATGGCTCGTGGAAGTTACCACATCGGCATGGGGCATAGGAGAAGGATGTGCGCCCGTTGCTACGAGGCCAGCGATGTGAGCCATATCCACCATGAAGCGCGCGCCTACCGCATGGGCAATGGAGGCCATGCGCTCAAAATCGATAACGCGCGGATATGCCGAAGCGCCACCCACAATGAGTGCCGGGCGCTCCTTTTGAGCAAGCCGCTCGAGCTCGTTGTAATCAATGGTCTCCGTCTCAAGATCCAAACCATACGGGATAAAACGATAAAGCTTTCCAGAAAAATTGACCGGACTGCCATGTGTGAGGTGTCCGCCTTGGTCAAGACTCATGCCTAAGACGGTGTCTCCCGGCTTAATAAGCGCTGCATAGGCAGCCAGGTTAGCGTTGGCACCACAGTGCGGTTGAACATTTGCGAACGCACAACCAAAGAGCTCGCAGGCACGTTTGCGTGCGAGGTCTTCAACAATGTCTACCTTCTCGCAACCGCCATAGTAGCGACGGCCAGGATAACCCTCAGCGTACTTGTTGGTAAGCACGCTTCCGGTAGCTTCCATGACCGCAGGGCTGGTGAAATTTTCAGAAGCGATCAACTCAATCGTTCCGCGCTGGCGGGTGAGCTCCTGATCGAGTGCTGCTGCCACGTCGGGGTCATGCTTTCTGAGATGAGCAAGTTCCATGGAGCCTCCTTGAGTCAGCGGCGCGCGTGCGCCGACGAGTCTGCACGTACTGTGTTGGATACCCATACGGCAGCATCCATTGCAGCAACTGACTCAGTTGTCCAAGTCCTTACAAATCTGGTATCAGCAAGGGTGCTAACACTCGGTTTAAGAACAGTATTGCTATGTGCAAAGGACAAGGCTCATAAGAGAATGTGGCTCGTGCAGAAACGAGACTCATGAGAGGTAAAGGCTCGTCTGTGCACGCCGGCTACGCAGCAAGAAGAGCAAAAAGCCCCCAAGCGGGGGCTTTGCAATCAAATGGTGCGGGCGAAAGGACTTGAACCTTCACGAGCCGGAGCTCATATGGACCTGAACCATACGCGTCTGCCAATTCCGCCACGCCCGCAAGCGTTGGTAACTATACACGAGCAGCGGCTCCTTGGCTAGATGGTTTTTACGACTCATCATGAGCGGGCTGGCAACGAGCATATGCTCAACGCTGGCGAGCGCGTACGCGAATCCCTTCCGGATCGAGATATTCCTCAAGAGCAAAGAAATACGTACGCAGATCATCCACACTGCTGCCCCTAGCAATGCCACGGTGCATGCTGGAGAGGTTCACGAAATACGCTCGCTCACGAGCATGCGCTCCTGCCAACCGTACATGCATACGACCCGCTGCACCCTCACGAACCGCACAGCGCGTTAAGTTTGCCAGCTCAAAACGATCAGTTGCCCCAAAAGAAGTGAGTGAAATCGCATCTGGCTCAATCAGAATCTCGCGAGGATACGCATGCCCTATAAAGGTTCGCATGGCTGTATACACACCGGCAACGATCATCACCACACTCGCCACATGCACAAACAGAGCTGCCCCGCCTGTAAAGTCTGGGCGCATGACCAGGATAGCTGCACCCAGCAAGGGAAAAACGAGGGACGCATAGCCGGGGATGAGCACCTCAGAGCGATAGGTCGCTGCATCAACAACCCATCTACCTATGGGTGGAGCTGGCAAAGACGCACCTCTTCTACCGAATGGCGGTACAGAAGGCACCTCTGCTGTTTGGTCTGTGGTCTCGTTAACCTGGAATTCGATTTCTGTACCAGAGCCCTCAAGCCGCAGCATAGTTGAGCGAACATCAGAGAGTTCCTGGTCTGTAACCCAAGATGCCTGGGAGGGAAGCTCCACAGGTGCCCCCACGTCGCTCTGGCGCTCCCACTCAGCAGGCCGCTCCACATCGCACGTCTTCGTGTCGTCGCCTAAGCCATCGCGCGACTTCACACTGCCGCCCAAGCCGTCACGCGCCTGCGTATCGTCGCTCACGCGTTTCGCCATTAAACGTCACGCCGCCTCGTGCATCTCATCGTGCAACTCACGCGCTTCTTTTAGAATCCGGCTGCGATTCCAAAGCGCCAACGCCGCTGCCCCGACTCCCGTTACGCCTAGGCAGAGCCAGCCGTTCATATCGCCCAAGAATACGAAAATGAAGGTCAGCGGATTCGCGCCATCGCACAAAGAAGAAATCTGTGCGGATGCCGTACCAGCGTACTTGGCAATATCAAATCCAGATTGCAGAGCAGCTGTTGTTTGGAACGGCGCCATATAGGTAGAAATCAAAAGGCCGATCGCCAGCACCACCACACCAACGATCAGGCCGCGAAAACCGTTTTGCCCAACAATCGGCGTCACCAACACGAGCATATAGGTAGCAGTTGCTAGATCGCCAAACGGAATGACCTGGTTACCCAAAGGCTGTAGCACCACAGCAAGCAGCAGCATTACAGGAATTAAGATCAGCGCCATCGAAAGCGTTACTGGATTACCCACGCCTACAGCAGAGTCCAAACCAATATAAATGCGCCCACGGTTCTTCAGGCGTTTTTGAATGAACTCAGACGCTGCGTCTGAAATAGGCAGCAAGCCTTCCATGAGCAAGGATGCCATACGCGGAATAAGGACCAAAACCGCGCCCAGAGAGATTCCAAGAACCAGAATCTTTGTAATGGAGCCAGCGACATCTGCCGGATCAAAATATGCAACTGCACCGATAACGATACCAATGACGGTGCCCACAAACAGCGGCTCACCGAACACGCCAAACTTGCGCTGCATTGCCTCAACATCAAGGTTGATATCGCGCACACCCGGAATTCTATCAATGAGGGCGTTCACCGCCATTGCAATTGGGGCAAACGCGGCAGTAAAGCCGTGCGGCAACGAAACTCCTGGCATACCTAAAGACTTCTCAACCTGTGGAGCGGTAATATCACCCAAAATGAGAACAATCACCATGTTGATAACAGCGGCAGCAAAGCCAAAGGCCAGGTTATCAGTGATAATCGCCACGATCGAGCCCGTAAATGCAAAATGCCAGTAGTTCCAAATATCTACGTCCACCGTTTGTGTGGTGTTCGTCAGGAGCATAATCACGTTCACTAATAGGCCAAGCGGGATGATCAGCGAGCCTATTGTTGAGCCCATAGCGATTGCTGCTGAGGCAGGCCAGCCCACGTCGATGATAGAAAGTGAGAGGCCAAAGCGCTCGACCATTGTCTCAACAGCTGGAGCAAGGTTCACGCCGAGCAGATTATTAATTACCAGGGTTAAACCAATGAATCCCACGCCGACCATCAAGCCAGCTTTGAGACTCTTGCTAAAGCCTCCACCTAAACAAACGCCGATAATCGTGATGATGATCGGCATCATCACCGATACACCTAATCCTTGTATGAAGGTAAAAATACCGAGCAGAGCTTCCATATTTGCTTCCTTCCCTCAATGAACGGAGGTGTGTGAGCATACAGACAGACATATCCTGTACGTACTGGCGTGTCAGCATCGCGATCGGTCGTGGCTCTTGTAAGCGAAAACGCGCGGTGTGCATTGGGGCGCCAGAGCTACCCGGCACATGTAGCGCTCCGAAGCATCAGAGCCGCGAGCAGGTCAGGTAGTTGCCTACCAACCTGCCGAGCTCCTAGCCAGCCAGGGCTTCCAGAATCTGCTTCTCAGCATCGGCCTTTCCTATGCCGGTCAAAAATGGAACGCCACTCACAAATGCGCAGGAAAGCCCCGCGGGAGCAACCGTCGTAGCAACCAGAAGGTCAGCATCAGAGCACTGAGCAGCTGCCTCAGAAATAGAGCACTGCACGATGCGATATTGCCCTCGGTAGTCATTCTCATCGAGCAGAGTAGCCACCTTGTTAGCAACGGCCGTAGAAGTAGCAACGCCAGATCCACACGCGAGCACAATCTTCTTCATAGCACTCTCCTTTTTAGACAATACGTCTCTACTAGTGTACGTCCTTGGTATCCTGAATCAATCCTCAGTTGATAGCGCAACGGCATCCCCTACCCTCATTAGGCGGATAAATAATTGGGCGCTTTCGGGCTTTGTTACAGTGTTTTTCAAGCTTGCACAGCAAGCTGCTACCTCGTTCAAGCTTGTACAGCATGCGGAGGCTTCTTTCAAGCTTGCATAGCCTGTTGTTACACATCCGAAGGAGGTCTTTAAATAAGACCTTTCAAACTTGAACAGTCTGTTGTTGCAAATTCCTGGCTTTTATTTTTTGCTACATGTTTTTCAGATAGGACGTGGGCGATTTTTATTGGCATGGCGATCTCTGATTATTTCTATGTTCTGTTTTATGTTTGCGAAACGTAACGAAAAGAAACTGAGAATGATTATGAGTTTAATGCCGTCACGCCTATAATGAAGAGAAGCAAGCAACATGGGTTAGATTCGCTTTCTTTAGTGGTGCTGCTTGCGGGCACTGCGTCGGCAGTGCATTGCGTAGACAAAGTAGGAAACATTACAGGTACTGCAACTTATCTCAAAAGCACTTGTAGTACGATAAGCACTATACGTGCAGGTGAGTACATATAAACACAGCAAGAGAAGGGTAGAAACATGCAGTTTAAAGACAAAATTGTTCTTCTAACAGGAGCGAGCTCAGGTGTCGGCTTTGAAGCTGCGCTGCTTTTTGCAGCAGAAGGAGCCAAGGTATATGCCGTTGCCAGAAGAGTAGAGAGGTTGCAAAAGCTAGTTGAAAAAAGCAAATCTGAAGGCTACCCCGGTGAGATCATCCTGGCAGCGGGCGATGTTGGCAAAAAAGAAGACGTTGAAAAGGTTATTGCAACCATTGAATCCCAAGAGGGAAAGCTTGACGTATTAGCGTGTAACGCTGGCGTTATGGATAAATTTGAGCCGATTACTAATCTATCAGAGGAAAGCTTTGACTGGATTATGAATGTCAATGTAAAAGGAAATGCAAGGCTCTTTAAGTATGCTATTCCCCTGATGAAAGATGGTGGCAGTATTGTAGTGACTTCCTCCATTGCAGGCATACGCGGTGGTAAAGCCGGTGCTGCTTATACTATGTCCAAGCATGCCCTAAACGGTCTCGTAAAAAATACAGCCGCCATGTATGGCAATAAGAATATCCGCTGCAATGCCGTTGCACCGGGAGGTATTGCTACCGAGATGGTAACAAGCTTAACAGCTCCTGATGCAGGTATTGATACCGAAGGTATGGAGGTAATTGGCAGAGGCGCAAATATCAATAAGATGAGCGCTTCAGCAAAAGAGATCGCCGAGAACCTTGTATTTTTGGCTTCCGATCATGCCTCAAACATCAATGGCCTGATTTTGGTTTCCGATGGTGGCCTAACCAATATGTAAGCAATAAAAGCAGCAGGTAAAGTGCTGTAATCCTGCTCAATGCATTCCCACAAGCATTACTGAGCAATTAAATTCTCTCCAGATGTAGGCGTTTATTACATCTGGAGAGTTTTTATTGCAAAGCGTCAAGCTTGGATTATAGTTTGTGCGACAAACTTAGCTTCTTTAACGGTCAAGCCGTGCTAGACTTATCACTCGTGGGGGCGTGGCGGAACGGCATACGCAGGAGACTTAAAATCTTCGGCCTTCGGGATTGTGGGTTCGAATCCCACCGCCCCCACCATCTGAGCTTGAACCGCACTGCCCATCTGAGCTCGAATCCCGCCGCCCTTTCACTATCTGGGTGCGAATTCCATTGCCTCCACCATCAGGCTCGAATCTCGACGCCTCCACCATCTGGAGTCGAATTCCGTCGCCCTCCCGCCATCCTTACTATGTGTGAATAGCTGTAGGGCTCGCCGGTCAATGCTTTGTTGAGCCTGGCTACGAGAGCTTGGGCACCCAATCAATCGGCGAAGTTCCGTGCTCCAGCACGTGAGCTGCCACAAGAGCAAGTCCAGTCAGGATTCCACCCTCGCTGACCGTCAACTCACTCATTCCTGCTGTTTGCACGAGCGCTTCCACAATCAGCGCGCCGCCCAAAATCACCGGCGCGCGCTTAGGTTGAATACCGGGCATGTTGACGATCTCTTCAACTCGCTTATATGAGAGTCGGTCAATCATGCTGCGAATATCATCTAAGGTCAGCGTTGAGAGATGGACAGCATGAGAATCGTAAACCTGCATGCCTTTCAACATGGCCACCAACGTGGTAACCGTTCCCCCAACCGCAACAAGCCGCTCGGGCACGTGATGGCACTTTGGCACATATGCCTGCTCTGGGGCGTTCGCGCATTTCGGCAGGCGTGCATTCTCTGGGACAGGTGCGTCATCCACTACACATGCACCCTCCGATACACATGCACCCTCCGATACGCATGCGCCCGCTGTCGCAAGTGAGCCCTCCGATACCTGCGAGAACTCTGGTCCGTACGCCCGCTCTTCCTCGCGCGTACGCGGTTCAGAAAACTGAGCCCAATACTGCTCAAATGCCCTGCGTGCAGCTGTTGCGGCTGCAGCGATCTGCTCCGCAGTTGCTGGCGCTGGCGTGAGATAGCGCTCAGTCAGGCGACGGCACCCCATATCGATCGACGCAACGGCACCGAAAGCAAGCTGAGCGGGCGGCTGCAGCACACCTGTGGCAATCTCAGTTGAACCTCCACCAGAATCTGCCACCGCAATACGCTGACCAGGCATACCGCCCGCAACACCTAAAAAAGAAAGCGTGGCCTCAACCGTTCCAGGAATCACCGTGGGCTTAAACCCCAAAGCCTCAAGGCTGCCGAGCAACTGCGATCCGTTCGTCGCATCTCGCGCAGCACTCGTAAGCGTCATCAGGGTTGCCTCTGGCGCAAACTCGGCGATCTCGCCCGCAAAGCTTTTGCATGCCAGAAGAACCCTCTCAATCGCAGTATCTAAGAGAGCACCCGTGGCATCCACGCCCTCACCTAGGTCGGTAATACGCGTCCGGCGCATCTCAGATACGACGCGTCCTTCGCGCACATACGCAAGCGACAACCGCGACGAAACGGTTCCAATATCTACCGCTGCAACGCGCACTTTTGCCTCCTCTATAGAAGGGATTGCGAGGTCAGCGGCTTCCACTCTTGGCGCGCGAGTCGCTTTTCGAGTCTCCCTTGGAAGTACCTTGTGAATCACCGCTGGAACTTGAGCCAGCATCGGCTGCTGACCCGGATGCCGATCCTACCGCTGAACCGTCTGCTGACCCGGTATCACCATGTCCCGTTGAAACAACCGCCTGGCCCTCAACGCCCGTAAAGAAGAAGAACGCGTCGAGCACCTTGAGATACCATGGCGAATTCTCATAAACCGCGCGCATCGCACGCTCTACCTCGGCAGACGTTGTTGGCTCGTCGTCTTTATGCTTTTTGTTGGCTCGGGACTTATCCTTGTCCTGCTTGGCTTCGGCATCGCTGCCCTTGCCTCCATCAGCGCTGCCAGACTCACCAGCGCCCTTCGCATCTGCATGCTGCTCAGCTTCGGCTGACACATCAGAGGAGCCATTATTACTTGCGCTCTGATCGGCGTTTGCTGCATCGCCAGCATGCTCTCCGGAAGGCTCTGTACCCTGTGCATCACCGTCTGTGCCATTTGATTGAGTGTGCATTCCACCGGGGGTAAGACCAGCAGCAGTAGCCGCAGCAGCTGCGGCAGCGGCCTGGCTCGATGTTCCCGCGCCACCCAAGAGGCTCGCCAGATCTACTGATGCTGCATTTGTATCTCCCGGAACTGCTCCAGCGTCCGTATTGGGCTTAGGCTCTGCTGATGCTTGTGTCTCAGGATCAGGCTCTGGTGCCGGTAGCGGATTGCCCTCATCATCAACGCCCGTAACGGTGATGGTCTGCTCTCCCGCATGCACCATCCCCAGCTCTTTGCGAGCGGTGTCTTCAATCCCCTCTTTTGATAAGAAGACATCTACCTCTTTTTGGAGGCGCTTGTTATAGCGCTCGCGGATTGCCAATTGCTCGGTCAAGATTGCATGCGACCGCTGAGCGATGTAGAGGTCGCGCGCGGGCAGGTAGAGCCCGACGAGAATCGCCAGCGCCACAAGGGTACGGAAGAGCACGCGGTATGGCCCGGTCGTAAACGCGTTACACGCGCGAACGAAGCGATTGTCGCCCGCATATCGCAAAAAGTCAGAAGCTCGCGAGCGGGATCGCCGTGCAGCTCGGGCGTTTGCTGCGGATGCTTGCGTACGTGCGGTGCGTGCGGTGGTACGCGAACGGCCTCCAGCGGCTTGCGTACGGTCAGTGGCTTGCGTACGGTCGGTAGCACGTGCACGGCTGCCGTGAGCTTCCGTGCGAATGTCTGCTGCGGACGCTGGTACCTGACGAGCAGAACGTGTGCGACGCCCTCCTTGAGCAGCTGCCCCTTCTTTCGCGCGATCAGCGGTGCGCATGCGGCGTGCCCCACGAGTGTTTGCTGTACTTGCTTGCCCGCGGTTGTCAGCGGCTTGCGGGCGATTGGTGGCAGCTTGCGTGCGGCTGCCAGCTTGCGAGCGACCAGCTGATCGGCTCGGCATGGACGCTGCTGGAATAGCAGCAGCTGCCCGAGCAGCCTCGGAGAGATTGCCTGTTGCATCTGGATCCAAGCCAGACGTACGCGGGCGGCTGTCAATACCCCCGAAGCCAGCGTGGACTGAGAAGCCTGTTTTGTTTCGAGTCGAAATAGTCATCTGCGCCTTGTGTGTTTGAAGTGCCTGTGCGCTACAAACCAAAGCTTACCACGCGACTCCCCTTTCGCCCCTCAGTGATCTCAGCTCATCCATCTCTCCACGCACTTCAACCGCGCTTTCGCAAACGGTGCAAAGCAAGATCCTTGCGATCGAGAACGACATAATGCCAGGATTTTGTCATCAAAAATGTGTTCATTCCCGGTATAGGGGGTTATATTTAGTACATTTATTGTCCGCCAGGCACAGATTTGACGCGAAGTACGGGCAAAAATGCTCCTCACGACACCAAAATGCACGCTCCGGTGGCGAGCAAAACGAGACGCGGCACCAGCCCAACACGTGGCCGCCCAACGCGTGGCCGCCCAACGCACACGACCCAACGTGTAGCCGCTCACCACACGCCCAATGTCTGGCCGCTCCACGTACACACTCCCAGCGCACAGCCACCCACACGCACCCATCCAACGTGTGGCCGCCCAACGTGCAGCTACCCAACACGCATCCATCCAACGCGCCATCCGAGGCGCGCATCCGAGGCGTACCTCCGCCAAGCACGCACCCTCGATGGGTAGAAGAAAACCCCGCTCGCCTGGAAAACCAAGGCGAACGGGGCTTCAGAACTACTCAGCACCTGCTATGAGCAGAACGCCAACTTACTTGATGCAGTAGAAGGCATCCTTACCAGCGTAGACCGAGCTCTCCTTGAGCTCGTCCTCAATACGGACAAGCTGGTTGTACTTGGCAATACGGTCAGAACGGCAAGGAGCACCGGACTTGATCTGGCCAGCGTTGGTAGCAACAACAAGGTCAGCAATGGTGCTGTCCTCAGTCTCGCCAGAACGGTGCGACACGACGCAGGTATAGCCAGCGCGCTTAGCCATCTCAATAGCCTCGAGGGACTCGGTCAGGGTACCAATCTGGTTCACCTTGACGAGGATGGAGTTAGCAGCACCCAGCTCAATGCCCTTCTTCAGGCGCTCGGTGTTGGTAACAAACAGGTCGTCACCCACGAGCTGAACCTTGCCACCAATGCGGCGGGTGAGCTCAACCCAACCGTCCCAGTCCTCCTCGGCCATACCGTCCTCAAGGGAGATGATGGGGTACTTATCAACAAGCTCGCACCAGTAATCAACCATCTCAGCGGAGGTGAGCGTACGACCCTCGCCCTTGAGCTCATAGTTGCCCGTCTCGGCGTTGTAGAACTCAGTTGAAGCAGGATCCATGGCATACATGAAGTCTACGCCCGGCTTGTAACCAGCCTTCTCAACTGCCTTGGTGATGTACTCAAGCGGCTCAGCGTTGGTCTTGAGGTTAGGTGCAAAACCGCCCTCGTCGCCCACGCCGCCACCAAGACCGGCCTCGTGCAGAACGCCCTTCAGGGTGTGATAGACCTCTGCACACATACGCAGACCCTCGGTAAAGCTCGGGGCACCAACAGGCATGATCATGAACTCCTGGAAGTCCACGTTATTATCTGCGTGCACGCCACCATTGAGGATGTTCATCATGGGCGTGGGAAGCAGGTGTGCGTTCACGCCTCCCAGATACTGATACAGCTCAAGGCCAGCGGACTGAGCAGCAGCGCGAGCAACTGCCAGTGAAACGCCGAGGATAGCGTTTGCGCCAAGGTTGTTCTTGTTCGGCGTACCGTCTGCCTCAAGAAGAGCAGCGTCTACACCGCGCTGATCAAAGGCGTCCATGCCCACAACAGCGTCTGCGCACTCTTTGTTCACATGGTCCACTGCCTTAGAAACGCCCTTGCCGAGATAGCGACCCTTGTCACCATCGCGCAGCTCGCAAGCCTCAAAAGCACCTGTAGAGGCACCAGAAGGCACCATGGCGCGGCCAAAAGAGCCGTCGTCAAGAACAACCTCTACCTCAACGGTGGGGTTGCCGCGCGAATCGAGCACTTCGCGACCGTAGACGTCCAGAATCTCACTCATACAAGTCTCCTTTTCCCTTGAAGACGCAGCTCGGCATTCCGATGCGCCGAACCATACATCTCCTATTATGCCCAATTTGAGTCTCCGAGAACCGTGCATCTTGGCGAATATCTGCCCTTTGCGTTGAAAAACCGTACCGCTCGGGTGATCCGGTCTTGACTCTCGGTTCGCAGACTGCCCTCGGCCTTAATGCGTGTTGTGCAATCCCGCCAAACCTTACTGCCGTGCCATCTTGAACGACTGTCACAAGCCTGAGATGCTTTACACGATCCTGCAGTCCTTTGCTGCCCCGCTTCCTTGGGCGGCTACCTTGGAACCGGTGCATGTTGTGCAATCCCGCCGCGCCTTACTGCCGTGCAACCTTGGATGGCCGCAAAAGGCTCCAGCATGTTTCACGTGATCCCGCCGAACCTTACTGCCGTGCCGGCTTTAGCGGCTGCCAGATGCCTCTGCCCCAGCACGCGGTACGCAGCACGCGATCTCGCGCCCCATCAGCTCAGCTCCTTGAGCAGGAACTCTAAGCCTCAGCACGTTTTACATAATCCCATAGCTCATTTTGCTCAGCCGAGGAAAGATCCTCCAGCGCGCGGCCGTCCCTCGCTGCCTCAGCCTCCATGGCCGACCAACGCTCACGAAACTTCGCCGTACTCGCCCGCAAGGCACTCTCGGCATCTATCCCTTCCATCCGCGCCACGTTGACCAGTGAGAACAAGAGATCCCCGAATTCCATTTCGCGGCTCGCACTGCCAGGACGCTCCCGATCAAACTCGGCGTGCTCCTCTGCTACCTGCGCCCACACCGCATCAACCGAATCCCACTCAAAGCCCGCAGAAGCCGCCTTGCGCGAAACCTTCTGAGCCTGCATAAGTGCCGGCAACGCACGGGGAACATCATCGAGCAGGCCGGACGGAGTCTTAATCTTTTCAGAAACACGCTCTTTGAGCTTTGCCTGCTCCCACGAGTGCAAGGCCTCCTGAGCATCATGTGCTTCAACATCGCCAAACACATGTGGATGGCGACGAACGAGCTTTTCTGAGAGCGTGCGAATAACATCGGCGCAACTAAACTCATGAGCATCTGAGGCAATCTGAGCGTGGAGCAAAACTTGCATCAAAACATCACCCAACTCTTCACGCAAATGATCGGTATCACCATCTTCAATGCAGGCGACGGCCTCGTAAGCCTCCTCGATCATGTTTTTCGTAATGCTCGTATGCGTCTGCGCGCGATCCCACGGGCACCCATCGGGTTGGCGAAGCCGCCAAATGATATTGACGAGCTCTTGAAAGGCCTCGCCCACCTCGGACGGCTCCGCGCTCATGCCTGCCTCCATAAGCGAGACTAGGCTCTCCGTCCCGTGATCAATCTGTTCTCCCATATCAAGCCTCCTCGGTAAGTACTACGTGAGAAAACGTGCCGTCCTCCCAGATACCATAGGAGTGCGAACCGTCTTTAGGAATCGACACGCTCCCGGGATTAAATGCCCAAATTCCCGGATGGTCTGGTGCCTCTTCATTGACCTTATGATGCGTATGCCCAAATACCACCGTTGAACCTGGAGCGAGCTTGGGAAGCCGATTCACGCTATTGTGAAATCCAACCCCATATACATGTCCGTGAGTCAGGAAAAGCACCGAGTTGTCAGGGCAAACGAGCTCAGCAGCATCAGCCATGATAGGGAAGTTGAGCACCATCTGATCTACCTCAGAGTCGCAGTTTCCTCGCACGGCGGTGAGCGGCAGCTGATCAGCAAGGGTATTGAGGAGCGGAATCACGCGCTTGGGATTATAGTCGCGCGGTAGATCATTTCGAGGGCCGTGATAGAGCAGATCTCCAAGCAAGACCACACGGTCGGGAGCCTCGCGATCAATAGCTGCGATGAGACGCCCAGCCCAGTATGCCGACCCGTGAATGTCGGATGCGAAAAGAATCTTCATCAACCGCTTTCCTCTCTTTTTATGCCGAGTGCGCACACGATGCCGCGCGTGTGCCGAATTTATACCGAGCGTGCACAAGCGTTGCCGCACACACGTTCCTGTATGTGAGTCGAACCCGAACGAAGGCTATTGCACGCGCTGAGCCCGCGTACACATTACTGCGCCGCAACGCCACATGGACTCCTCGCACGCTACAGCAAAGCCTCTTCCCAAGCGGCTTCCTTAAAGCCCACCAACACCTGAGCTCCACCATCCACAATAACGAGCGGGCGCTTAACCAGCATGCCGTCAGTCGCCAGAAGGGCAAAGGCGTCCTCATCAGACATACCGGCATCAAGCTGCGCCTTTACGCCGAGTTCACGATAGCGCATGCCACTCGTGTTGAAGAAGCGTCGAAGTGGAAGGCCAGACGCACGCTGCCACTCAGCTAGCTCATCTGCCGTGGGATTTGCCTCAACAATGTGGCGATCCTCATATGAGATACCGTGGTCATCCAGCCACTTTTTTGCCTTCCTGCACGTAGAGCACTTCGGATACTCAAGAAACAAAACTGAACCTGCCATACAATCCTCCTTTAATCGCACCTGCACCGGGCGCGCGAAATGCTTTTTCACGCCCGACGCAGAACACGCACCTATCTCTTGCTACCTTACGCTCGCTCGAAGACGCTTGAACAATCGTGCGGACACAAACGCCTCCCTAGTCGCGAGCTATCTGTTCGCAGTATGCCCAATACAACATCTCAAGCCTCATGACACGAACCACGCCGCGCAATATGCAGATTCGCCGGGCGACCAAGAAGCATACGAGCCGGTAAAAGAAACCCGTAGGCTCGGGCTCGCAAGCCCGGTTGTGTGATGCTGGCTTATACTTAGCCCATGTCATCTCAGCGCCACATACGCCCTGATACGCACACGAGTTCACGAGCTACGTGCACGAGTTCAGAAGCCGCACGCCCGGGGCCAGGAACTACGTGCCCGAACTCAGCGGCTGCACGCCCGGGTTCAGAGGCCACGTGCCCGAGTTCAGAAACCGCACGCCTTGACTCAGAAGCCCCACACCAAAGTTCAGCAGCTACGTGCGCAAATTCAGAGGCTACGCACCCGAGCAAACGGATCTCTGCAGGAGCGAAGGCCGCCCACTACGGAATCTTGGTTGCCCTCGCACTTGTTGCAGGCTATATAGAGATGCTCATTCCCGCGCCTGTTCCCATTCCTGGAATCAAACTTGGCCTAGGAAACCTAGTTGTTCTTGTTACCCTAGTTCGCATGGGCACAATCGGAGCCCTCGCCGTAACAAGCGCAAAAGCAGTACTCTCGTCCATCCTTTTTGGAAATCCTCAGATCATGCTGTTCAGCCTGGTTGGAGCCCTCCTCTCGTGGCTGGTTATGGCACTTGCATATAAAAGCCGAATGCTCTCGTGCATCTCCATTTCTGTGCTTGGTGGAGTCGCACACAACGCAGGTCAGCTCATGGTTGTTGCCCTGCTTCTCACACCACAGGTTGCACTTGGCTCAGCACCGCTCCTTGCAGCATCTGGAATGCTTGCCGGAGCAGCTATCGGGATTATTGCGCACACAATTCTGGCGGCTCTGCCCCAGCAAGACAGGTGGTCGAGGTGACAGAAGTCTCGAGCAATGAGAGAACTTGCTCTTGCAGGCACCGTCAGCCTGATGGTAGCTCCATGATGAATCGGCGAGCGCTCGTACTGGGCGCTTTCAGCATTGCTGCTACGGGCGCAGCTTCACTCCTCACCGGCTGCCATTCTGGCGAGGTTTCCCGTCTTTTTGGCGGGTCTGCCCAGCAAGACACAATCGATTACAACCTGGTTCGTGGATCAACCTTTGCCTTTGATACCTACTGCGAGTTCACCATCTATGGTGGAGCAGATAATCACGCAGAGCACACCTCCGGCAAAGCCACTGCGCAGGAAGCCCTTACCCTGTTGATCTCTGAATGCGAGCGCTACACCGCCCTGCTTGATCCCTATAGCGAAACGAGCGATATCGCACGCATTAATGCGGCACACGGCGCTCCTACAACCGTTGATCCAGACACAATTGCAGCTCTTACCTGCGGCCTTGAATATTCAGAGCGCTTCGATGGTCTGTTCGATATTACGATTGGCGCGGTCTCTATGCTTTGGGACTTTAAGGAAGGCATCCGTCCCACCGATGAGGCACGTACCAACGCGCTACCTCATGTGAACTGGAGAAATGTTCATATTGATGAGGAGACTGCCACCGTTACGCTCACCGACCCCGAGGCAAAAATCGACCTCGGCGGTATCGCAAAAGGCTTTGTTGCCGATCGACTCTGCCAAACCCTGCGCGAGCAGACCATCATCGAAGCCGCTGTTATCTCCCTTGGTGGTAACATCGCCTATTTTGAAAGCAAACCTGATCACGATAGCTGGACAACGGGCATCAGAGACCCCGCCCATCCCGGAGGCACCGAACTCGTGGGCACGATCCACACCGACGGCGGATCGGTAGTAACCAGCGGCCTCTATGAGCGAACTTTTACCGATAGCGCCGGTACCTGGTGGCATATTTTGGATCCCAAAACTGGTATGCCTGTGCAAACTGATCTCGTGTGCGACACCGTTATCTGTGAGTCTTCTGCCTTGGCCGACGCCTTATCTACCACCCTTTTTGTTGCAGGCAGCCAGCGCGGCCAAGAGATCGTATGTGCAATTCCAGATGCTGAGGCTTACTTCATCTTGGAAGATGGAACACATGCCGCAAGCGAACACTGGCAACAGCGAACAAGCTTTTCAAAAGCTCGCAAATAGCCTGACTTACTGCACCTTACATGCACACTCAGCCGCTGGCACCGCAGACTCAGCAGGCGTGGCGACCTGACTTTGCAGCAACTCGCACACGCACGCACTCAGTCCTACACCAAACCAGATCGGCTCCGTACATCGCGACCAATGCTTCGCAAGTCATAGGGAGTTGTCTGATACACGTAATAATTGAGCCAGTTAGTATAGAGCAGCTGAGCATGGCTTCTCCACGTATTTGGCGGCTCCGCACTCGGGTCATCACCTGGGAAATAGTGACGAGGTATTGCTACCGGAATCCCCCGCGCAAGATCACGCTCATACTCAAGGCGTAAGGTCTCGGCATCATACTCGGGATGTCCAAACACAAAGAACCGACTGCTATCTGTACTCTTTACAATATACAGTCCCGCCTCATCAGACTCTGCGATGATCTCAAGCTCGGGCACGCGCTCAATATCTTGCCTGCGCACTTCAGTATTGCGGGAATGAACCGCTCGGAATGTATCGTCAATGCCGCGCACCAAAGGAGAGCGCGGCTCCACCAAGTGATGCTCAAACACACCCGTCGCTTTTTCGGGGAGCGCATACTTAGGAATACCGTAATGATGATACAGACCAGCCTGAGCGCCCCAACAAATATGCAGGGTTGAATGTACGTTTGTAGAGCTCCAGTCCATGATCTCTTGTAGCTCGCTCCAGTAATCTACCTCTTCAAAACGTAGCTGCTCAACCGGGGCACCCGTGATAATCAAGCCGTCGTAGCGGTCATAACGCACGTCGCGAAAGGTTCGATAAAACGTCTCAAGATGAGTCGCAGAGACGTTCCGCGATTCATGACTATCCGCACGCAAAAGCTCAACCTCTACCTGTAAGGGAGTATTTGAGAGTTGACGCATGATCTGCGTTTCAGTAGCGATCTTGGTTGGCATGAGGTTCAAGATGAGCACGCGCAAAGGACGAATATCCTGATGCAGTGCTCGAAACTCAGTCATAACAAAGATATTTTCGCTCTCAAGCTCAGAGGATGCAGGTAGAGCGTCTGGAATGCGGATCGGCATATGGCCTCCTTCGGTGCTTTGAATCCATAATAGCCGAGCGCAATCGCTACATACGAGAGCAAGCTCGCACAAGGCGAGAACTTACTACATCAGCGCTGTTTGTGAACTTGATAAAAATCAAGCGCCGCGATAGAGGCGATCATACATTTCGCGTGAAGAGACACCGAGGCGAGGATCAAACTCTTGCAGGCGACCGTCCTTAATAAAGAGCACCGTATCTGCCACGCGGTCAACGTTATCAAGAATATGAGAAGAGATCACGATGCAGCTTCCCTCAGCAGCGCGCTTACGCAACAGCTCAGTGTGGCGAGCCACATTTGTAGGATCGAGCGCGTTCATGGGCTCATCGAGCAGAAGGTAGCGCGCACCCGTAAGGTATGAGATCGCAAGTACTACCTGCTGTCTCATTGCCTGAGAAAGCGAACGCACCGCTTTTTTATAAAGTCAGCAATCCCGCACGCCCAATCATCCCAGCAATAATGTGCGCCGAGAAAGCAGAGACTGGTCTGCCGAGCAACACGCAAGCAGAAGGGTATGCAAAGTCTCCAATGCCGTTGAGGGCGGCAGCACATGCAAAGCCAACAAAAAGCGGCGCAGCAATTGCTACAGCCGCAAGTGCGCCTGCAGCAAAAAAGGCAGCTACAGACACCCACACTCTCGGCACTGGAGCCTGCCGAACCAGAGAATCTCCTCCCATCAGGCTTGCAGTTGCAGAAGAGAGTGCCAACACAGGCAGCAGCCATAAGATCGAAGGAAGCATACTCAAAAGATGTGGCACATACACCGCTGCGGGCATCTTCCGAGCAATCGGATACAGAACAGGATCAGAAAGCTCAGCCATGTGCTTCAGCAGCAAACCACGTGCGGCAGCCTGAGCAGAACCATCCCTACCTGCAAGCTCGGTGGCTCCCTCAGCTACAAGCTCAGAACGCAAGCTCTCAAAAGCGCCAAGCGCTCGAAACTGACTCGCCGGATCAGGCGCGTAAACAAAGGCGTTCAAGTGATCGTAGAGCTCTTGCATGCGTGCTGCGCGAGGATCATGCTCATCCATAACGGCAACCCGATCCGCAAGCTCATGCATAGGGCCGCCCTCGTAGCGCGATGGGTAATAATCCGTCAGATCGGGATCGAGCGAAAACACAAGCGGGAACAGGGCTGCAACCGCTACCAGCAACACAGCTGCACCATAGGCAGGAGCTTTTACCAACAGGCGTGAGAGATAGAGCAGATACGTGCCAAAGCCAGGGCGCGTAGACGCAGATGGAGATGATCGAAAGTGTCTACCTGAATCCGCTCCTCCATGGTCAGCTTCGTGTGCATCCGTTCGAAAATGGCGACCTAGCAACTCCGAGTCACTGCGATGCTGGTCTTTGTCCCAACATGCCGGGGGAAGCTCATCATCGTTACCATTGACTCGCCGCACACCACTTGCGCGAAACACTCGCACCGCAACAAGCAGCACAATCGCCAGCACGACCGCAGTTATGCCCAGCGAGCTTACTCCATGTACAAACGTAATGCCTGACAGCTCATGCCAGGCAGGTATAGCCGTAACACTACCAACCGATTGGCGCAGGTCAATATAGGTGCAGGGCAAAAACGGAGCAATTGCTCTAAAGGATGAACAGCGACCATAATAATCCCGGAACACAAAAGGAATCAGCATGACTGCAGTCACAAGCGCAATGCCCGGCAAAGCACGATTACAAACTGCCACAGAAATATGCGCCATGAGCGATGAGATAAGCGCGAACAACATCGTGAGCAAGATCATTTGTAGGATCACAAACCCCACAGCAGACTCAACTACCCGAGCGCCATCGTTAAACACTACGGGATAGCCCAGGTCGCCTATGCCATTGCGGATGCCGAACACAAGCAAACTCGGCACATGCGCCAGAGCTACCACAACAAGCCCTGCAGCCGCACTCCCTATGACGGCGAAGGCAAAGCGAGAACGGTCTCCCACCGGAGCAAGATCAGCTAAGCGTTCGCGGCGAAGCCTGCGTGCACCGAGAGTAGCGAGCGTTAAGACAGGCAATGCCCACACAATTGTGTCCACACTTGCCTCGGCCGTATCTCCCGATCCCGCTCGAGCACCCGGCTGTATGAAGGGAAGCATCCGTGCAAAATCCGCCACTCCCTTGCTATCCGCTGCGAGCCAGGTAAGCGCTGGCATGTCTGCATTGGTGCGATAAAAAGCAATATGCGGACGCTGCTCCAGCGCTCGATAAAATGCTATCTGCCCGAGGTTTTCTGAGGTTCCCACACCACCAGAGACATCATATTCAAGCTGAAGATAGTCCGCCCGCGCCTCACAATATGCAGCAAGATCACCAGCATCCCACGCAGCAATGATTGCGCGCATCGCCTCTTGAGCCTTCTGTGCTTGCTCATACTGCACCTGATGAGCTGGGTTAAACTCTCCATCAGCTGGCTCAGGAACAGTGGGCTGATACGCAAGCTCACGATTCATTTCTACGTTGGATCGTTCTACATCGCCAAGAAATGTAGAGAAAAGCCCGGACAGGAGTAAGATTTGCAAAACTATAAGCATCACAAGAACGGGCCACGATCTGAGCGTTTCGCTTATCGTACGGCGCATGAAGCGGATGCCCATAGCAACCCCTCCCCAACAGAGGGGCGTCCTCGGCAGAATGTCACCTCCGAAATGTGACATATATCTAGGAGAGACGCCCTAGGGGGTTGACGCAATAGCGAATCGTCGCAACAGGCAGAAGAAGGGGCGGAGCGTCGCACATCGAAATGATTGTGCAAAGCCCCGCCCGGGCATTTAAAAAGGGCAATCTAAAAAGTATAGGTAGACTCACGAACCGATCGTTTGAGGTGAATATGAGGCATATTGTTGTCTCCCAGCGTTACGGATGCTTCCACCCCATAAACGTCTAGGATCAACTCCTCAGTGAGTACCTCGCTCGGTGTTCCCTCAACACACGTGCCTCCGCTTCGCATCAGCACCGTTTTATCCGAAAACTGCGTTGCCAGGTTTAAATCATGCAGGGTAATGAGGGTGATTGTATTTCTTGCCTTGGTATAAGCCGAGATCAGCTGCATAACCTCCAGCTCATTTCTAATATCCAGATTTGCTGTTGGCTCATCGAGAAGCAGTATCTTCGGCTCTCTCACAATAGTCTGAGCAATGCCGACAACCTTTCTTTGACCGCCACTCAGTGCGTTATAACGCGCACCAGCCAGCGGCTCAAGGTGCAGCGCCTCGAGTGTCTTCCAAACGCTCTCTTCATCTTCTGCAGAAACCTTGAGGCCAAGCCTGCTAATCTTTCCCAGCAGCACCACATCAAACACGGTCAGCGCAGGCTTGTTGGCATTATCCTGGGTCAAATAACCCATGCTCCAATTGTATTTATCTGCCGAATACTCCAAAACATCGCGCTCATCCAAAAGGATTCTTCCGATCTGGAAGCTCCGGTTTGCAATTGAGCGCAAGGCCGTGCTCTTGCCTGCCCCGTTTACGCCCAAAAGCGTGGTTACTTCTCCAGCAGCTGCGCTAAAAGAAACGCCTTCTAGGATGGGCTTTGGGCTCCCGTGATACCGATATCCGCACTGTTCCAACTCAAGCTGCTTCATCGTGCACCGCCTTTTTGCCGCATAACCAGCACAAAGAAGAACGGCACGCCGATGATGGACGTAATAATTCCGATGGGATAGATGATTCCCGGAATAATGACCTTACTGATGATGGAAGCAACGGAGAGGATCGTCATGCCGCAGATTGCGGAGGAGACAATGTATGAGCGCTGATCCTCACCAACTACCATTCTGGCGATATGAGGGCCTGCAAGACCAACAAAGCCAATCGTTCCTGTAAAGCAAACTGCCGTTGCAGAGATCAGCGAGATGAGCAAAAAAGCCCGGAGTTTTACGCGGCCAACCTTCACGCCGAGACTCTCGGCCTTTTCATCTCCTAAGAGAAGCGCCGTATACTTCCAAGAGTCCTTTAACAACAGCGGCACGCAGATGAGGGTGCAGGTAGCGGTGATTGCAAGCTTGAGCCAGGTGGTCTTTTGCAGGCTACCAAACGACCAAAATACGATGGCCTGGTTCTGCGTTTCAGAAGAACCATATTGAACGAGCGCCTGCAGGGCTTGGAACAAAAACAAGAGCGCAATGCCAGAGAGCACCATGCTGTTTGCAGCCATGCCGCGCTGCCGTCCCATCCAGTAAATGAGCAGGCAGATAAGCATGGAAAACAAAAATGCGAGGCTTGATGTTCCAACAGAACCCAGACCAACGACGATTGCTATCGAGGCTCCAAAGGCAGCCCCTGCACCAACACCAAGTGTGTAGGGGCTCGCCAAGGGGTTGACTAGGATGGTCTGCATGACTGCGCCGGAGCTACCCAGCGCACACCCAACTACCAGCGCCATCAGCGCAATGGGCAATCTCATACCCAGTACAACAACCTGTGTATTGACCGGCACCTCGCCGAGCTGGAAGAGGCATGCAAGAACTTCGTTCCAGCTCAGCATGGCAGGGCCGGTCATGATATCCACGACCAAGCTGCAGGCACAAAGCACCAGCATCACGATGGGAAATACAAAGCGGATTTTCACGCCGCGCTTGTACTCTTTTCTGATGCTCTGAGTATCTGCAGCAAGCTCTGCCTTGTGATCTGCCTTCTGGCTACTCACTTAAAGACACCGTCCAGACGCCCTCGAGCTTAACTGGCATATAGCGCTCAAAGAACTCTTTCAGATTTGCCTCAGGATCGATGTCTTTAAAGAGCTCAGGCTGAACCATCTTGGCCATCATCTGAACACCGGCAAAGTCAAAGATATGACGAGACAGGTCGTGATACACGGCACCCATCCGGTGATTCTTAACGGCATTCAAGCCACCCCAGCCATCACGATTCTCATAGCTCGTAAGAGCAGCGAGAGCAGCCTTCTTATCGGCACCATAGCCGAGAACAATATTGTCGCTAATATCCGTCTGAGGGCTTGCGGCAAAGATCACAACATCGGGGTTTGCAGCAATGACCATCTCGGGGTTTACATCAACGCTGTTGCCATCACCAAAGTCGTACGCGATATTCACGCCACCACAGGTTGCGATGAGCGGACCCCACATCTTCTTGCCCCAGCTGTTGCCATACTGATTCACACCACGGCTGAACTCCATATACACATTTGGCCTGGGATCACTATCGGAAAGCTTGGCAATGCGGTCAGTCACAACCTTCATCTGCTCAGTGTAATAATCCACGATCTCTTTTGCGCGCTTGGTTTGCCCCAGCGCCTCGCCTAAGGCAAGCGTGCTCTTTGAATGCGTCTCGACCGTCTGAGAGTGGTAGTCAACAAAAAGAACCGGAATACCCGACTGCTCAAAGAGGGGCAAGCTGGACTCGATGTAGCTAAAGTTCACCGGAGCGGACATAATGACCAGATCAGGCTTAAGCGAGATGATGGACTCTGCACTAATGCCGTCGTTATATCCAACGTCTGCAATTTCTTTGAGCTGAGGGAATGCCTTTGTATAGGTATCCCATGCGTCTTCACGACGGCCCTCCCAATATGCATGGCTGTAACCAACCAGCTTATCGACGCCGCCTTCGCCGGCCACTGCCAAGTACTCCTCAAGGTTAAAGGTCACGACGACTTTTTTTACGTCTGACGGAATCTCGACCTCACGATCAAGCACGTCAACTACCGTCTTTTTAGTCTGCTCTTGGGCAGCTCCGGCATTGCTGCCTGCTTGGTTAGAAGCAGCTTTGCCGCAGGCACCAAGCGTGAGTGCCACAAAGCACGCTAAGAAAAATGATAAAAACTTTTTCATGTACATTCCCTTCTTTCAGCAAAAAGCCGAACCCTTGCTGTATGTTTCCGGGAGTTCACCCGGAAGGTTTTCTTTTACGAGCTGATCCGCTCTGATCCACGTAGATGGCTCTTTATTGCCATATAGCTATACGATGAGCAGCGCTTTAAAATCCTCGAGGTTGTCCATCGGTCTCCCTTCTGGGCTATCCGGGGGGATTTGATAATATATTCTTGCCGGATTGTAACATTTTCATAGCCAAAAACAACTCATCCCCCACCGGAAGCGCAAGCGGGCGCGGATGGGAGGGATCGTGCTAAACAGATGATCTGAAGAGGTGCGCGTGCCGTTCGGGAACGCGCAGGCGAGCTTGAGCGAGCTGAGGGCGCACACAAAGCGGGTTCTACCAGGGATTCTGGCACGACGCGGGGGCATAGTCAGGCGATTCTAAAAGTTACAAGTACGGTTTAGGATGCACGAACAGGCACGCACCGTCGGCTTAACGTCAGACGCAAGTCAGCCCCCTGCAAGAAAGACTCCTTATGCGCGAAAAGCTGCTACACAAGACAGCTCCCTGCAAGAAAGGCTCCTTATGCGCGAAAACCTCGCCCGATAATCTCTGAGCTATTTACGATTGTCATAAATGCAGATGGGTCAAGCTCACGTACATATCGCCTGAGCTTCATGGCTTCACGTCTGGAAAGCACGCTCATCACCTGCATGACCTTTCGGCCAGAATAGGCACCGTAGCCAGGAGTGATGGTGGCGCTTCGGTTGAGCGAACGCACAATAAACCGCTCAACCGCGCAAGGATCTGAACAAATGACGGTGCAAACCTTACGCAGATGTAGGCTCTCAATTGCCCCATCTACCACGAGTGTCTTGGCAAAAAGCCCCAAGATGCAATATAGCCCCACACGCGGGCCGTAGAGCACTGCCGCCGCCAGTACAATCGCTACATCCACTACGAGAAGTGCCTTGCCAATTTCTAGGCTGGTACGGCGATTCAAAATCATTGCCAAAATATCTGTTCCGCCGGTCGAGGCTCCAATATCAAATACGATCGCACTGCCCACAGCCGGAAGAATCACGGCAAAGCACAGGTCAAGCCACATGTCTCCGGTAATTGAGGTGTTCACAGGCACAAACCGCTCAACTAGCGACACGTAGGCAGAAAGAGCAGCAGAAGCAAACACACTCCAGCCGACGCTGCGCTTATCTAAAAAGACCAAACCAAAGGCAACCAGTACCGCGTTAATTACCCACATAAACGCACTGACCGGATAGCTCGGATACAGCTTGATGAGCACAATGGATAGACCCGAGGTTCCACCAAATGCAAAGCCATTCGGAGCCTTAAACACCACAATGGCAACTGCCGTGAGCAGAAGACCTAAGTTGAGCACCAAAAAGAATCGGATCCGCCCTGGCCGAGAGCTACGCTTCTCTGCAATGAGGCGACTCCGCTCCGCCTCTTCACTCGTTTGGCAGCCCGCCATGGGCACAACATTCAGGTCAGCCGGGCCATACGTATGCGACCCCGCATCCCCTTGCATGAGCGATGCTCCTCTCAAACCGAGCTCAATGACCAACGCGGTGCTGCGAGCTGTATCTTCTGATGAGCGATACACCTCACAACACCTATCCTCGCGGTCATGATAACGCGAGTAGAGAGGATGGCTCTCATATTAGGAGTCGCTACGGAATGTTCACGGACAAGCGGCTTATCAGCAGGCGTGGATGGCGGGCGGAAAAGGGGAAACACACCTAGCGGTGCCGCTGCCCGCGCATTCACTCCGCGCGCTTACCCGAACTCGCTTATCCCCGAGCTCTTCGAACTCGCTGTTCTATTCCCTTTGATTAAGCTTATAAGACGCGCTGCTATCCAGGCTTGTTGTGCTGTGCGCTGCCCGGACTCGCTGCTCTCAACTGCACGCTCGTAGCTGCACACCTCACTGCAACATGTCTTACGCGAGTGCAGCTTTTGATAAACGAAATACCTCGCTCGTATGCTCAGATACCACAATCTGCTTCACAAGTTCCTGATCCTGAATTAGGCCGATAACCCGCTGGAGCATCCCTAAATGTGCATGTGCCTCGGGCAGCGCCAGCATAACGACTAAGCTCACCGGACACGTGGCTGTTGGGTCATCCATCTTGCGCCAAACTACCGGGTGCTTGAGCACGCCTAAACAGATTGCCCCACGCTCCACATGCTCAGGATCGCAGTGAGGTACCGCTGCACATATCCCATCCGGAACCTCAAGCCCCGTAGGAAAATTCCGTTCGCGATCCAACAGAGCTGGAAGAAACGAGTCCTTTACGAGCCCACGCTCAAGCAGCATATTCGCAAGGCGTTCCTCTACTTCCTCCGCCTGGATCTCATCCTCAGCGAAGATGAGAACCAAATCCTCGCTAAACGCCAACTCTGCCATATATCGCTCCTCTCGGTTAAAAGATGCATCCGCCTACGGCTCGATTGCCGCAATTACCTCTTCAACTGCTCGATAATGTTCAGAAAATAGCTCGCTCAAATAGGAATGGCGCTCTGGGTTGCAGGTGTACACCGTGGATTCAAACTCAGAAACCACCTCGCGACCCGCCTTTTGAGCCGCAAGCATCACTGCTCCTCGCGCCACCGACTCACGCACCCGACACGCGCGCACTTCAACACCAAGAGCATCTGCCTTCAGCTGCATCCAGAGAGGCGACTTAATAGAAGGGCCGATGACCTTCGCCACTCGACATCCCTCATTGCCCAGCATATGGTCGTAAAGGTTTTTGAGCTCAAGCGCCAGGCCGAGCGTTGCTCCATAGAAGAGATCCTCGCGCGTTGTTGTGTCGGAAAAGCCATACAGGCAGCCTTTCGCGTGGACACTGCGCCTCGGCGGCCCACTGCCGCGTAAGTGCGGAATAAATACAAGCTCGCGGCCAACAAACTCATCCGCGAGGTATCGGCGGTGCATGCGCGCAGGCAATACATCAAAAAAGGTGTCCTGATCAATCCCCATCATCTCGGCCACCCACTCAAGGGCAAAACCCGCCGTGGGCAAAGATGCATAGTAGGAAAATCTCCCATCGCGCACATAGCGCCCATTAGATAAACGTGCCTGAAAGGAGCCATTCGTAAGCACTGGCTCACGATTCAGGCGCAAAATGCCCTCAGATGTACCAGTGGAATTGAGAATCTCAGAATCAGGATCAAGATCACAGGCAATTGATCCGGCCATATGATCATGGCCAGCCACACATACCTGGCAATTTGCCGGCAAGCCAGTACGTCGTGCAATTTCTGGCCGCACGGCACCTCGGCTCACGCCGCTTTCCACCAAGTGAGGAAAAAGCGAGGCATCCAAGCCATAGCGCTCAAGAATTGAAGTATCGGTCTTTCCACTTGCGACATCCATCACAAAGGTTCGAGAAGCAAGCGATTCATCCTGGGCTCGCTCACCATTGAGCCACCAAGCAACAAAGTCTCCAAGTGGAAGCCAGGTAGCGCCTGCAACCTGCGACCCATGGTCTCGCATCCATAAAAGCTTAAACAGGCCATAGTTGGAATGCGCAGGAATACCCATGCGCTCGTAATACACAGCAGCCGAACCATCGGCGTGCAGTTCATCCACATACTCGCGCCCACGCGTGTCAAACCATGCGATTGACGATCCATCATGAGAACCATCTGGATAAACAAGTACTCCAGATTCTCCGACGCTTGCCACCGATATAAAACTGATCGGCACCATATCAGCAACATCGGCACACGCAGTTAGAGCGCGAGCAAGCTCGTGCTTAAGTGCATGGACATCAAAATCTACATAGGTGCCGTCTTCGATCTTTGGGGTTGCAAACTTCTCAAGGTGCACAACATCGCAGGCAGGTAGACGGCACAGCAAAACTTTGCTGTTTGTTGTTCCAACATCAATTCCAATCGCATACTCCATAGATCTCATCCCCTCTCCTTTGTGATGCACCAAGACGGAGCAGAGAGCAACTTTTTGCTTCAAAGCTCCGTCTTGTTTTTCGGTGCAGCCTCAACTTGCGAAAGCCCGCACCCGTACCAGCACACCTCTTGGGCTTTCTAGCTCTTTACTCGCCAGCCTCCGCTATGTCATATGCGTGACGGCGTGTTACTTTCCAAGTAAATGCAATTAAAACACCTACTGCAATAGCAGCGCCGATGGCGAGGTAATTACCTGAAAATACCTGATAGATGAGGTAACGGAAGGGATTGCCACCATCCAAGAATGCCGTAACAAGGCTCCCAGAAGCAGACGTATCATAGCCAACGTTTTGCGCCAGCTGCGTAATCAAAGGAGCAGCAGCCGAGCAAATGAGCAGATCCCCAATCAGGCAAGGGATTGCCACGATTACCGCACGCACAATGTTTTGGTTGCAGGCAACCACAATCATGGAACAAAAGACTGCAATGTTGGCAAGGTCGGCAACGGGCAGCGTGCGATTTCCCGGCACTACAAAAGCCAACAAGACTGCAATCGGCGTTAACAACAATCCCGTTGAAATAATGGCCGGGTTACCAATTGCAACTGCAATATCCAAACCAATATTAAAGTCAGTGCGATCGGGGAACCGCTTTGCCATAAACTCACGCACGCCATCAGAAAGTGGAATCAGGCCGTCCATCAAAATACGCGTCATACGCGGCAGGATATACATAACAGCGCCCAAGGTAATTGCGAGCTTGAGCAGGCTATTGAAGTCATATCCGGCAAGCAAACCAAGCATCAGACCCAAGAAGAATCCGATCATCATCGACTCACCAAAGATACCCAAGCGCTTCTGAATGGTCTCAGGATCTGCATGTAGTTTATTAAGACCAGGGATCTTGTCGATTAACCAGTTGCCGAGCAAACCGATTGGGAAGAACACCGCACTTGAAAGGGTGGGGAGAGAAACCCCAGGCAGGTTGCAGTGCTTCTGCACAAGCGGGGCACTCCAGTCAGCGATTTTGATAATCACCACTGCTGCAATTCCTGCGCCTACCAGACCCAGGGCAAAATTGCCTGTCGCGACATAAACGAGGCATCCCGCAAAAGCAAAGTGCCAGTAGTTCCAAATATCAATATCGATCGTGCGCGTCCATTTAAAGGCAATCATCACAAGATTAATGACCAACGTAAGCACGATTGCAAATGGGGCAATAGGAGTTCCCCAGGTAATGGCTGCAAGCGGTGTCCAGCCAAGATCCACTGCGGGCATGTGAAGCCCGGTGCGCTCAACCATGGCTTGAGCCGCAGGGCCAACCACGCTTCCCATCAGGTTAAAGATGGTGAAAACACCTACGAAGCCGATGCCCGCCATAAGGGCTGAACGAAATGCCTTCTGAGGCTTGATGCGAAAACACAGCGCGATGACTAAAATCACGCAAGGCAGCATGACTGTTGCATCAAAGCTCAAGACATACTGCACAACCTCATTTAGGGTTGATGCAAACTCTTCCATGGTTCCTCCCGTGTTTGTTGTTGTGTGCCAATAGGTTTTGAATACGCTTGATCGATCTAAAAATGCAGACGAGTCCTTCAGGGGTGGCAAGCACCCCTTTTCCTGTGTTCAACTGTTTTTTGAATGAGACCGGTGAGCGGTGCAGTGTGTCGCCGTTCGACTGCTCACGTGTGCGGTTGAAGCCTGCTGAGCTGCACGCCTTGTACGTGTACGCCCACAGAGGCTACGAGCTCACTTCGCACTCATATGCCATTCAGGCGAACTCAGCGAGTCACCTCGTTTGTGAAACAAGCATAAGCACGGCTGGCCGCCGCCTAAGATCGGAGAATGTCTTCGATCTCTTGATACGTCTTCTCGGCACCAAAGCCCATGAGAATAGGCAGGCCCATTACCACCGGTGTTTTGATCTTTGCCGGCACCTGGCAGGTTGCCACAATCAGGTCAAACTCGTCGCCAATCTGCGCAACGCTGGCAACATTACGCTGATCAAACTCGCAGTCAAGCCCGTGCTCCAAGCAATACTCCTTGACCTTCTCTTCCACCACGGTTGACGTGGCAACGCCTGTCGCACAAACAAACAGCACCTTTTTCTTTGCCATGGCAATCTCCCTTCTGTATCCACCTTGCATGGCCTAAACCCGCGCCCGTACTCCCCTTACGCCGCTGCTTTGTCCTCAAGCCCGTTAATAGCAAGCTGGGTTTTTCGGGCAACCTCGCTCACTGCAGCTCTGGCTCGAAGCAATACG